>NZ_JAIWIA010000050.1 GCF_020176695.1 Massilia sp. MS-15
CTATACGCTCGAGCAACTGCTTGGACTGATAAAGCCCAATACCAAGTCCATTTGGATCGGTACTCCAGAAGGGCTCGAACAAGCGTTCCAGTTTGATCGCTGCCAACGTTTGATTAGAAGCAATTGTTACCGTCGCCATCCGTTCGTCCTTCGCGATGCGCACCTCGAGTGGTGGTCTTGTCGTATGGTCGCGGTAGTTCTTCAGGATGTTGTCGAGCGCCGTGATCAGGTCCTGGCTGGGGGATCGCAAGACTGCGTCGCCCGCGACCGTACAGGGAAGCCGGTGCAGCTGGCACAAGGCCAGGATTTCGTCACGGATGCTGCAGGTCGAGGCTGAATCGCGTCCTGCGGAGTGTGTAAGGAGGTGAACAATGCGATCGGCCCGCCTGCGAATGAGCGGCACCGTCGCACACAGATAGTCGAGCACCTGCTGTTCCTGGCCGGTACGTACGTGCTCCAGCTGGTCTCCCATCAGCTGGATGAACTGTGCGATGTTCTTCATGTCGTGCTGGAGGAACAGGGTCAGCTTCGCCATCTGGCTGAACGCTTTATCCGTAGCCCCGGCCTTGATCCACATGTCGGCGCGCAACATCAACAGGAAAGTCTCTGTTACGCACCGATCAAAGTAGCGTCCTTCACCCCAGTTATGCCGGCTGTACACGCTGACGTCGAGCCGCATCTCGCCGATGCTTAACACCCGCGTGACGCAATGCTTGCTGGTCCTGCCGTGCCGTTCGGAGACAGCGACGCCGAACCAGTCCAGCTGCCACGCCAGCCCGGCCAGACCGGCATTGCGCAGCAGGGGCCAGGCCTTGCGCAGGAAGTCGGGGGTGTCGAAGCCGAGCTCTTCATTCAAGCGTATCAACGCCAGGCTGCTGCGGTTGACGCCCACTGCGCGGCGCCATAGGTAAAACAGCACCATGGCAATGGTCGTGCCAGCCACGATCAGGTAGGCGGGATAGCTCGGCTCAATCATCACGCGCGAGACCGTATTTCTTCATCAAGTAATAAACGTTCTCGCGCTTCACGCCGAGCCGTTTCGCGCTCTGATAGACGTTGAAGCCGGTTTCGCGGAGCACTTGCCGGACCAGCCGTCCTTCGGCACTGTCGCGCACGCCCTTGAGACCCTCGCCCAGCTGCGCGTTGATCGCAATCCGCGTGACGCCCTGCTGTTCGAGCCTTTGCTCCTTGCGCAGGAACAGTAGGCAGCGATCGATGGCATCGAGGATCTTCCCCGCGGGAGCCGGCTTGGCCAGGAAATCGAACGCTCCCTCGCGGATCGCTTCCAGGGCGGCTTCTTCTTCGTTCTGGCCGGTTAGCACGATCACCTTGACTGGCAGGGTTTCGGAATGAATCGTCTTGAGCGTGCCGATCCCTTCCGAGATCTGGTAAGGAAATGGCGGCAGCCCGAGGTCGAGCAGAACGACTTCGATTGCCGGGTTCGCGTGCAGGAGATTGAGGCTGTCGGCGCCATTGTAGGCATGCATCACGGTGAGGCCGTGCAATGCGAGCACGCCACGGAGCAAGCCGGCCAGGGCAGGATCATCCTCGACCAGCAGGATCGAGGCCGGCCGGTCCGCAGCGCTCGCGCACGCGGTCGAGTCAGGCTTGGCGGCGCAAGGTATCATGGGATATCAGGGCAGGTTGCCTGCGGCCAGCATGCGGCTGAACAGCGTGTGGGGGGATTCCCAGGCAAGCTGATCGTCAAACACATTGCCCTGGGTACGGTTCACAGGGGCGGCCACGAATACGTGGTCGCTGTTCAGGTTCGAGCCTTCAGCAGCGCTGGCACCGCCCGGGTTGGAACTCGCATTCCCCCCGAGGGAAAACACGACGAACGGCGCCATATCGGTGAGACTGCTGCCGGTGCAGCTGGAGGCACCGCTCGCGCTGACGGCGGCGCATACCACCAGCAGGCGCGTTGCCGATGCCACACTGGCCATGGTGGCGCTCCTCAGGCCATCGGTCCTGGTGAAGGGATTGGACACCCCGTTGATCGTCCCGCCGTAGACGGCGTACCTGATGCGGTTATGCGTCGTTCCCCACGCGTCCAGCGCAAACCCGGCCGCATCGGCCGGCATCACACCGAGCGTTGCCGCCGGCAGGAAACCCGCGAAGCTGTTGCAGTTGCCATTGACGGCCGAGCCACCGCTGGCAAAACTTTCCTTTCCAGCAGAAGTCGCGCTGGCCGGGCAGGGCAGGCGCCGGTTGGCTGCCACGTAGCCGAGCAGCGCTTCCTTGATCTGCTTTAGCTGCTTGTCTGTTTCGACGATGTTGTAGCGCTCGATCTCGCTCGACAGCGGGCGCAGCATGCCACCGATCGCAAGTGTCATGAGGATGAATACGATGGCCAGCTCGATCAATGAAAAGCCCTGTTGTTTTCTCATGTCGCGCTCGTCCATTGTCTATGGTTATTGCAGGGTATAAGGAAGGCGATTGGGGGTTGCGATACTTGCCTTGACTGCTGCATTGCTTCCCACGGTAAGCCGGCCAGTGCCACCGCAGTCCGCCACGCCATCCGTCCCCGCCGTGCCCGGTGTGGATTGCACGCAGCCGGCAGCAACCTGGTAGCTGATGTGGGCGGTCCAGTTGTTGGCGCCAAACCAGAGGGGGAAGGCAGGAAGCGCAGCGGGCAGGGTGGCGGGAAACGCCGGATGGGTACAGTTGCCGGCATCGAGGGGCAGCCGGCCGCTGGCCAGGCGGTCCTTGCATGCGCCGTCGTCCGCAGCCGCGGCATACGGGAAATAGAAATTCTGCTGGAAGTAGGCCCGCAAGCGCAGTCCAATTTCGTTATGCACCCTTGCCTCGACGGTTCGCATGAGGTCCCGTCCTGTCAGCAGCAACAGGATGTCGTTGAACGAACCGGTTGCGCGCGTAGTGAAGGCGTCGGTGCCCGAGCTGTTCAGCGCTTCCAGGTAATTGGCAATCATCGGGATGCCGCCAGGGCGTGCCTGTCCGGGCAGCGCTGCACCAGGAGAAAGCACGATGGCCACCGCGCTGTTCGGGACGCCGTCCACGGACAGCCGGGCCTGGGTTGCGCTATTGATGGGCGCACTGCGAAAGCCGGGCGACAGCGCGTACCAGAGTTTGTCCCGGTTGGCGTCGCGCAAGTCCGGCAAGCCCAGGGTGCGCCACGGCAGCCTGCCGATCGCTGGCAGCGTGCACGTGTCCATCGCCGTTCCTTCCTCGGCCGTGCCAATCAGCGACAGGTCTTCCGGGCAAGGCAATTGTCCTGGCAAAGTGTCGTTGCTGACCGCCCAGTCGAGCAGCGCTTGCTTCGCCTGGGCCAGGACGCGCATGGTCTCGTCGCTGCGCGCGGCTGCAGGATGGGCGCCATGCAACATACTGATCAGCACCGTCATCGCGGCAAGGGAGACCAATGCCAGCAGTGTCAGGAACGCGGCGCCGCGCTCGCGTTTGACGCGTGATCGAGAGAATGCTGGGCGCGGCACCATGTTCATGGTTGGCTCAACGGTTACTTACAGCGTGCTGGGGCACTGCCTGGTAGCTTTCACGAACGGTATTGCTGGTGAGGTCATAGATCTGCCCGACCTTGAGGTGGATGCGATGCCCGTCGCGCAGGAAAGGCACGTGCACAGGCTCGCGCTGGCCTTGGTGAAGGCCCTGCAATGGCGCGGGAACATGGCGTGCGCCGCTGCGCTCCTGGTTGAACCAGGCGGTGGCCTTGCCGCGGCTGTTGCGCACATAGCCGTCGAGCGTAATCTGCTCCAGGGTCTCGGTCTCGGGGCGCTCGATGCTCGCGCCGACTCCCTGTTGCCGGATCCGCTCCAGGTCGTAGCGTTCGGCCGGCGTCAGAAACAGGCGGTCCAGCCCGGTTTGGGCACTGGCCGGGGCAGCGCAGAAGAGCGCGAAGATGAATGGCAGGGTACGCATGGTCTAGCCCCCAATCAGTGGCGTTGAAACGGGGCTGGCGCCGACGCGCCGGCCAATGGTGAGCAGGAAGACCGAACAGTCGGCCTGCAGCCGGGCGGCCATCGGTTCCGAGCGTGCGATCTCACGCCGCGTGAGCCTGCAGGACTCGGGCGCGAAGATGCCGTTTCCTTTCAGTTCACCCAGCAGGCTGAGCAGGTCCCGTTCATGCAGCAGTGGCATTTTCAGGTCCAGCTGGCTCCCGCGCAGCTCCATCGATCCGGTCAAGACAGAGGGGGCGACGGCCAGCGACTTCTGGGGCGACACGGTATAGGTCAGGGACAGCAGTTTTTTCTGGTCCCGGGTCTGCCGTAGTCCTTCCACCAGGTCGAGCCGGGTTTCCTCGCCGATCAGTCCATCGTGTTTCATCTGCTCGAACAGCGGCTGGTAGGTGAGGATTTCGCGCCGTTCCACGATGGCCTCGTCGAGCCTGGCCTGCGCCTCGCGCCGCTCGGATTCTCTGAGTTCTTCCATTTGCTGCCACCGGTTGCACAGCTCCAGGCTCCCATAGACGGCGCCGCCGCCGAGAACAAGGCCGAGCATCAGGGTGATCGTCGCATCCTGGATGATGGGAAAGTCATTGCGGAAAAACGAGCGGGACGAGCGCAGCTTGGCAGCTGGCTTCGGCGCCTCGGGCTTCCTGAGTGTTTGTTTGGCCTCCATGCTCATGGCTTCCAGACAAGTTCGATGGCAAACACTGCCGGTTGATCGGTTGGCGTTGCGCTGGCCTGACCTGCCAGCGTGGCCATTGGCGAGATGTCGATTGGCAGGCGCGTTACCTTGATGTCGTGCCGCGGGTGCTGCTCGAGCAGGTCCACCAGGCGGTCGACTTCCGCCAGCGCGGCGCGGTAGTCGCCTGCGAAGGGCAGGACCTTGCCCTCGATCGTGACTACCTGGTCTGACGGATGCGGCACGCCGAGGGTGGCGGCATTCACCTGCGGCTGGCCGGAAGGGTCAGTGGCGGCAGTCGCATGTGGCGCGCGCAGCTTCCAGTGGAGCTGGTCGATCGTCAAACCGGGGATGGCCGCCAATGCCCGGCTCAGGTGCGTCAGCGCCGGTTCCATCGACGTCACGTTCTGCCTGAGCATTTTGCCGATCTCGACCGCCGCCTTCATGTCGCGTGCGCTCACTTCGGTCCTGGGCATGCTGCGCAGGACGGCGTTGTAGTCCAGGGTGATGCGTGTGGTCTCGGCATTCAGCGCCTCGATCCGGCGGTAATGGTGCCAGCTCGCGTCCGCATTCAGTCCGGCCCAGGCCAGCCCGACCGCGACGGTTCCGCCGGCCAGCGCCTGCAACGCCAGGCGCCAGCGCAGCATGTCGTAGATGCGGTTCTGTTCGAATGTCTCGTAATGCCGGGCAGGAGGCTGACCGGCCAACAGCGCGACAAACAGGGTGTCGCAGACAGTGGGCAGCACCGACTTGCCCAGTCCCAGCGTACCGGCGGCTTCGGCAATGTCGATCAGGCGGTACTGGGCTTCCGTCGTATCCTTGCACCGGGCCTGCAGCGGCGCCAGGCAGGCGCGGGCGGCGACGACGGCCACGTCCAGCCGCTCTTCGCGCGCCAGCAGACGCGCGGTGGCGAGGTATTCGCGGGTCTGCTCGACGTCGTGCAACACGGTGTCGGCAAAGCCCTCCAGGCCGTTGTCGTACCAGGGCGCGAGGCGGCTGAACACCAGGTGGCCGTGCTCGAAGTAGCTCTGGCGGATGCCGCTCGACTGGTGGGTGATCAAGAGCAGCGGGGTCGCAGGCAGGCGCAGTCCCTTGCGCAGCAGCTTGCCCATCAGCGCCAGCGAATACATGCCGGCCAGCGGCACCCGCTTGTCCTGCAGCACGCGCAGCCAGCCGGAGGTGGCGGCCGGATTGGTCAGGGCACTGAACAGGATGTAGTCGTCCTTGCGCCCGTCGGCCTGGCGGCCGGTGACTTCGGCGCGCCGGTAAGGCGTATCGCGGTAGAGCTGGCCAAGGCGGCGTTCGATCATGGCGCGCCGCGCCTTCGGCATCACGTGGGGCAGGGTCTCCTGCTGGAAGTTCTCCTCGCTCAGGTCCACCAGCAGGTAGGTCGGCAGGCCCGCGTGTTCCTCGAGATAGCGGCCGAACGCCGCCCGTCCCGCCGGGCTGTCGTAGAAATCGCGCACGGGCGACAGGCCTTCCTTGTCGTACAGGTAGGCATGCATTTCCCAGTCGCTCAGGTAAAGAAGGTGCTTGGGCACGGTGGCGGCCTCGCGTTGGTCAGGTCTTGATCTTGCTGATGGTGTCGTAGATCGGGCCGAGCACGGACAGCATGATCCAGCCGAGCAGCAGGCCGAGGACCACGGTCATGGCCGGCTCGATGATGGTCTGCAGCTTGCCGATCTGCTCCTTGACTTCCCGGTCGTAGAAATAGGCGGCGTTGCGCAGGGCGCTTTCCAGGGCACCGGTCGATTCGCCGACCTTCAGCATCCGGATCACCAGCGGCGGGAAGATCCGGATCTGGTCGAAGGCATCGGTGATGTTGTTGCCTTCCGAGATCAGCTGGGTCGCGCGGTGCACGCCGGCCCCGACGAAGCTGTTGTTGGCGATCTGCTCCGACAGGCGCAGGCATTCGAGCACCGTGATGCCGGAGCCGTACATGATGGCGAAGAAGGTGGTGAAGCGGGCCAGGATGATCTTGTGCAGGATCGGCCCGATCAGCCATACGCGCAGCAGGTACTGGTCGTAGTGGTAGCGCGCCATCGCGCTGGTCCGGATGGCGACGATGGCGGCGACCAGGGTCCCGATGGGCAGCGCCAGCAGCAGCGGCCAGTAGTTGACGAAGATGGTCGACACGAAGATCAGGAGGCGCGTGTGCAGCGGCAGTTCCTGTCCCATGTTCTGGATGAACACGGTCAGCTGCGGCACCAGGTACATCATCAGGAACACCATCACCCCCAGCACCACGGTGCCGACCATGGCCGGGTACATGATGATCTTCTTGGTGTGCGAGGCCAGCTCGTCCTGCCACTTCAGGGTCTCGGTCAGGTGCCGGAACACCTGGGGCAGGGTACCGCTGTGCTCGCCGGCCCGGATCAGGCTGCTGAAGGTCTGGTTGAAGACGTCGTCATGCTGCTCCAGCGCGGCCGAGAGCTGCATGCCGCCCTCGATCGATTCGATGATGTCGGCCACCGTTTCCTTGAAGCTGGGATTGGTGGCGCCGTCGCGCAGGTCGCCCAGTCCCTCCAGCAGCGGCACGCCGGCGCTGGTGAGCTGCTCGAGGTGGAAGCAGAAGTTGATCAGGTCCTTGCGCTTGACCTTGCCGAAGCCGAGGCTGAACTTGCCGCGCTCCTGGGGCGAGCCGTCGACCAGGTCGAGCTCGATGCGGCGCAGGCGCACTTCGAGGTCGGCCAGGTTGGCCGCGCGCAGCCTGCCGCGCACCAGCTTGCCCTCCGGGTTCATCGACTGGTAGGCGAACAGGGGCATCAGTGCACCCCGCCCGTCATGTCGACCACGCGCGCCACCTCGTCGATCGAAGTGACGCCTTCGCGCACGCGGCGCAGGCCATCGGCCAGCAGCGACTGGAAGCCGGCCGCGAGCGCCGCCCGTTTCAGTTCGCGCGCGGTGGCCCGGCGGCCGATCAGCTCGTCCAGCTCGTCGTTCAGCTTGAGCAGCTCGATGATGGCCAGGCGTCCCTTGTAGCCGCGGTGGCTGCAGTGTTCGCAGCCGCGCGAGCGGTACAGCGTGACCGCCGGCGCGCTGTCGGGCAGGCCGAGCAGGCGGCGCTCGAGGGCGCTGGCGATCACCGGCCGCTTGCAGTGCGGGCACAGCTTGCGCACCAGGCGCTGGGCGATGATCCCGATGATGTTGCCGGCCATGATGTCGGGCAGGATGCCGATGTCGAGCAGGCGCGCCACCGCGCCGATCGCGGAATTCGTGTGCAGCGTGCTGTACACCTGGTGCCCGGTCATGGCGGCCGAGAACGCCATCTCGGCCGTCTCGGCGTCGCGGATCTCGCCCACCAGGATGATGTCCGGGTCCTGCCGCATCATCGAACGGATGCCGTTGGCAAAACCGAGCTTGGCCGATTCGTTGACCGAGGTCTGCCGGATCATCGCCATCGGGTACTCGACCGGATCCTCGAGCGTCATGATGTTGACGCTCTCGTCGTTGATGTGGTTCAGGATCGAGTACAGGGTGGTGGTCTTGCCGCTGCCGGTGGGCCCGGTCACCAGGATCACGCCGTCGGGGCGGGCGATCATCAGCTTGAGCAGGGCCAGCTCCTGTTCACCCAGGCCGAGGCCATCGATCGGGACGATGCCCTTCTGGCGGTCCAGCACGCGCAGCACGATATTCTCGCCGTGGGTGGTGGGCTGGGCGGCGGCGCGGAAGTCGATCTGGCGGCCTGAAAAGCGGATCGAGATGCGTCCATCCTGGGGCGCGCGGTTTTCCGCGATGTTCATGTTGCTCATGATTTTCAGGCGCACCGCCATCGCCGGCCAGTAGCTTTTGTGCAGGCTGCGGATCTGGTGCAGGATGCCGTCGATCCGGTAGCGGATGCGCAGGAAGGACTGTTCCGGCTCGAAGTGGATGTCGGAGGCGTTCTGCTGCACCGCGTCGGCCAGGATCGCATCCATCAGGCGCACCAGCGGCTGGCTGTACTCGTCCGACACGTTCTGCATCTGCCGGTAGTCGACCTCGCCGGTTTCGATCTCGTGCAGGATGCCGTCGATCGACATCTCGAAGCCGTAGTACTGGTCGATCGCGCGCGCGATGTCCGAGTGGCTGGCCAGCACCGGGACCACGCTGCCGTCCTTGCCCAGCATCGCGCGGATGTGGTCGAGCGCGATGATGTTGCTGGTATCGGCCATGGCCAGCGTGAGCGCGCGCTGGGCGCGGTCGTAGACGAGCGGGAAGATGTGGTAGCGCTTGGCGACGTCCTTGCGGATCAGCTTGAGCGCGCCGGCATCGACCACCATGTTGGACAGGTCGGCGCTCTGCTGGCTCAGGTTGGCGCTGAGGGCCTCGCGCACCGTGGCCTCGGTCACGAAGCCGAGCTCGACCAGCAGCTTGCCGAGCGGCTGCGGATTGCGCTTCTGTTCCGTCAGGGCGATGCGCAGCTGGTCCTCGCTGATCATGCCGTTCTTGATCAGGGTCTGGCCCAGCGGCAGTTTGGTCTTGTCCGACATGGTTGCTCGCTACTCCTTGCGGTGGCAGTTGCCCGTCATTGGTCCGCGGCGGCGGCCTGCAGTTCGGTGATGCGCGCGCTGGCCTGTTCGTGCGTGAAGCTGGCGCGGCCGCTTGCGGCCAGTGCGAGCGCGCGCTGGTAGAAGTCGAGCGCGGCGCGGCTCTGGCCCAGCCGGTCCAGGCTGATCGCCAAATTCATCGCGTAGTCCGGATTGCGGGCGTTGTTGTGGAAAGCCCGGAAGTAGGCATCCTGCGCCTCGGCCCAGCGCATCTGCCCGGCATACACGTTACCCAGTGCGAACAGGGCCGGCGCCGACTGCGGGTCGTGCGCCAGCACCCGCTTGAGCCGGCTTTCCGCGCTGCCGGCTTCGTCCTGGCGCAGCCCGCTCAGGGCGGCATGCGCGTCGCCATCGAGCGGATCGAGCGCCAGCAGTTGCCGGTTGAGGGCCAGCGCCTGGGCTTCCTTGCCTTCCGCCAGCGCCAGCGCGGCCAGGCCGAGCAGGGCGTCGCGGTTGTTCTGGTCGCTGCCCAGCACTTTCTGGTACAGCTGCCGGGCATTGGCGTTGTCGCCCTGCTGCCAGGCGCGGTAGGCGGCCTGCAGGTTGGTGCCGGCGCTGCTGGCGCTGCCGCGCCGGATGTCGATGCGTTCGCCGTCCGGCAGTGCTTGCGCCGGCGCCGGTGCCGCCGGCGCGCTGGGAAGCAGGCGCGGATGCTGGTCCGGCGCGCTGGCCTGACTGGGCTGGCTGGCCTGGACGGGCTGGACGGGCGAGGGAGTGGCAGCGACGGGGTCCGCGGTCCGGGCCTCGCCCCCGGCACCCGGTGAAGCGGTGGCACCGGCTGCCGGTTCGCCCGGATTGGCTGCGCCGGCGCCCGGCGGCATCGGCAGCGGCGCCGGCGCCGGCGCCTGGGCCAGTGTGTCGGGGGCGGAAGCATCCGTGCCCAACTGCATGTAGATATAGCCGAACACGCCGGCCAGGGCGAGCGTGACGGCGCCGATGCCCGCCACCAGCACCAGCCGGCGCGACGTCGAGCGCGCCGCGCCGGCCGGACGCGCTGGCGCCTGGAGGTAGGATGGGCTGTCGTCGCCGGACAGGCGGGGCAGGTCGGTGCCGGCCTGCTCCGTGTTCTCCCTCGATGGCGCCAGCCTGGCCGGCTGCTCCAGGTCCGGATCCTGGTCCGGGCCCGGGCGGGCGGCGGCGCTGCCGTAGGTGTCGGGCTCGGCGAGCTCGTCCGGCGCGCTGCGTCCTCCGGAACGCTCCAGGCGCGTGGCGTCGAGCACCAGGTCGTTGCGCGCCACGGGCGGGAGCTGCCACGGGCCGGCCGAGGCCGGCACACTGCCGGGGTGCACGGTCGGCAGCGGGGCATCCGGCACCGACTCGGCGAAGCAGGTATCGTCGCCGCGCTCGGCCGCGCTGGCCACCGGGACCGCTTCCATGAAGTTCAAGGGCTCCAGCGTCATTTCGCGCGCATAATGCGCATTCACCCCGGCATCGGCCCCGGCATCGGCCACGGCGGCGTCGTTCGGTGCGCGCCGCAGGTCCGCGCGGTCCGGATCGGCCGGCGCGCCGCCGCGGCCGGGGTTGCGTGCCTGTTCGGCGTCCTGCAGGGCCTGCATCAGTAAGCTGCTCACGATTCCTCCATCCCGGAAACGGCGGTGCCACGGGCGTCGTCCACGCCGGTGAATGCGTCGCGGTCCGGCCTTGCCCCCTTCGGCAACAGATAACGGTAGTCCTTGTAGTCGCCCTCGATGCTGGCGTCGCGGATCACGACCGGGCGCATGAAGATCACCAGCTCGGACTTGGTGGTGGTCTCGTTCCTGGCCGTGATCAGGTTGCCCAGCAGCGGAATCCGGCTCGCGATGGGGATCTCGTCGCGCAGCTTGTTGACCGTGTCCTGCATCAGGCCGCCCATGACGGCGATCTGGCCGCTGCTTACCTTCATGACCGATTCCATTTCGCGCGTCTGGATCTCGGGAATCCGGTTCTTGACGCCGGAGCCGGCTAGGGCGGGCGCGGGGTCCTCGACGAAGCCGACGATGCGCGAAATGCTGGGCCGGACGTTGAAGGTGACTTCGCCCGCGGCCGAGATCTGGGGCGTCAGGCTCATCACGAAACCGACCGGCACCGTATGCAGCGTCGAGGTGTAGGTGGCCAGGCTGGGGGAGCCGGCGGTGCCGCTCGTGATGGACGAGGCGACGGTAAAGTAGACGTGGTTGTCCACCACCTTCAGCATCGCCGTCTGGTTGTTGAGGACACTGATCTTCGGGCTCGACAGCACCCGGACCTTGCCGAAGGATTCCAGCAGCTTGAGGCTGACGGCGAGGTTGCCGAGGCGCGAAGTCGGATTCAGGTAGTTAATCGCCAGCATCCCGTCCGGGCCGCTCGTCGGGAAGGTGCCGGTCGGCAGGTTGGGCGAGCCGATGAAGACATTGGTCCCTTCCGCGCCGAGGCGCAGGCTGTCCCACTTGATGCCTTGCTGGTAATTGTCGTTCAGCTGGACTTCCACCACCGTGGCTTCGACCAGCACCTGGCGCCTGGCGCTCGAGAGCAGCAGGTCGAGGAATTCCTGCACCCGGTCGTGCTGGCGCGCGGTGGCCCGCACCGCCAGCAGGCCGTTGGCGGGATTGGCGATGACGGCGCTCTGGCGGCCCTTGTCCGCCTTCTCGGCCGCGGGCGGCGGCGTGGAAGCCGGTGCGGCCGCGTTCGGCTCCACGGGCGCGGCGGGACGGGTGGCGGCCCGTGCGCGTTCCGGTTCGTCCAGGATGTCGCGCACGTTCTTTTCGAGCTGCTCCCAGAAGTGGTTGGTCGAGGTGTTGGTGACGGTGGTGGTGGAGTTGTTGTCGCCGCTGCCACCCATGCCCATGCCCGCGCCAGCGCCGGTGCCGCCACCTGCGCCACCGCCACCGCCGGCGCCGCCCATGGCATTGCCGAGCGTGCCCGGGGTGGAGATATTGGTGGCGATGCTCACCTTCGTTTCCGTGCTGCGCGCCACGTTCACGTAGTCGATCCGGTAGGTGCGCAGGAAAGGCGTGTCGGGCATGACGACCAGGTTCTGGCCGTTGAGGGAATAGCGCAGGTCGACCTGCTTGCTGATGCGCTCCAGGATCTGGGGCAGGGTCTGGTCGAGCGCGTTGAGGGTGACCTCGCCCTCGATGCCGGGATGGACGTCGATGTTGATCCTGGCGTCGCGCGCCAGGGCGAACAGCAGCGACTGGACCGGCAGACGGTACACGGTCACGCTGTAGGTTTCCGCTTTCTTGATGGGCGCGGGCGGGGGCAAGACCCGGCTTTGCCGCACCGGCTCGGGGATCGCTCCCTGCGGATGCGCGGGACGATTGACATGCGTGGGAGAGATGGCGGCCGGCTGGGTTCCACAGCCGGCCAAGACCGCACTACAGGCAAGTACGACGGCGCGTTTGAGCATGTGCTTTCCGTTTCTAAACTGTGACTGTTTCCAACCAGAAGGTGTTTCAAAGTAGCATTTTGGTTTTGTGCAATTGTTGATGTGGTTCAATTGCCTGCGAGACAGGAAGGCAAGCGTTGCAGAACCGCCTGCGCGGGCGGCGGGCGGTGTCGGAGGTGGCTCGTTGCGAGCGGGGAAAGGGCGCTACGGGAGGGAGGAGGAAATGCGTGCAGGTGCACCAGCGCGCGCGGCCGGCACAGCCGGCCACTCTGCCAGGCGTGGCGCCTAGCGGTAGCGGCGGTGGAAGCGGCTGCCCAGGCGGGTCAGCACTTCGTACGCAATGGTGCCGGCGGCGGCGGCGACGTCGTCCACCGTCAGCGTGGGGCCGAGCAGCTCGACTTCGGCCCCGGGCTGGACCAGGCTGTCCGGCACGCCAGTCACGTCGAGGCCCATGCTGTCCATCGATACCCGGCCGACCACCGGCACCACCTGGCCGCCGATGCGGGCCTGGCCGCGGCCGGACAGGGAGCGCAGCCAGCCGTCGGCGTAGCCGATCGACACCGTCGCGATGCGGCGCGCGCCCGCGACCACGTGGTGGCAGCCATAGCCAACGACGTCGCCGTCGCCCGCCGTGCGCACCTGCACCACGCGCGCATGCAGGGCCACCGCCTGGCGCAGCGGGTTCGGATTGCCCGGCTGCGGGTTGATGCCGTACAGCGCGGCGCCGGGGCGCAGCAGGTCGTAGCGGTAGTCCGGGCCGAGGAAGATGCCCGAGGAATTCGCCAGGCTGGCCGGCACGCCGGGCAGGACGGCGCGCAGGCGGTCGAAGCGCTGGCGCTGCGCCACGTTCATCGGATGCGCCGGCTCGTCGGCGCAGGCCAGGTGGCTCATCACGAGTACCGGGCGCAGGCCGTCCAGCCAGCCGGGGTCCGCGCTCAGGGCCGCCAGGTCGGCCGGAGCGATGCCCATGCGCGACATGCCGGTATCGAGCTGGATCGCCGCCTGCAGTTCACGTCCGAGCGCGCGCGCCAGCGCGCGCCATTCGTGCAGCTGGCCGGGGTCGTTCAGTACCGGGATCAGGCCATGCGCGGCGCAGTCGCCGGCGGTGCCCGGCGGCGGGCCATGCAGCACGTAGATGGCGCAGCCGGGCCCAAGCAGGGGACGCAGGCGGATGCCTTCGTCCAGGTGCGCGGTGAAGAACACCGTGCAGCCTTCCTGCGCCAGCGCGGGCGCCACCTGTTCCATGCCGAGCCCGTAGGCATCGGCCTTCATCACGGCCGCGCAGCGCGCGCGTGCCATGCCGGCCAGCTGGCGGTAGTTGGCGCGCACCGCGCCCAGGTCGACCGTCAGCACGGCCCCGGCGCGGGCCGCCTCCACCGAATGCAGCATCGGCTGGCGGACGTTCAGGCTTCGGCCAGTTCCGGCGCCGGCGCGCGGCGCGGCGTGCCGGCATAGCGGAACACGGCCAGGTCGTCGGCGCGGATGGCCGGCTTCCTGCCGCTCACCAGGTCGGCGATGACGCTGGCCGAGCCGCAGGCCATGGTCCAGCCCAGCGTGCCATGGCCGGTGTTCAGGAACAGGTTGCGCAGCGGGGTGGCGCCCACCACCGGGGTGCTGTCCGGCGTCATCGGGCGCAGGCCGGTCCAGAAGGCGGCCTGGCGGGTGTCGCCGGCGCCCGGGAACAGGTCGTTGACGACCATTTCCAGCGTCGCGCGGCGCGCCGGGTTCAGGGTCTTGCTGTAGCCCGCGATCTCGGCCATGCCGCCGACGCGGATGCGGTCTTCGAAGCGGGTCACGGCGATCTTGTAGGTCTCGTCCAGGATGGTCGACACCGGCGCGCGCTGCGCATCGGTGATCGGCACCGTGATCGAGTAGCCCTTGAGCGGATACACGGGCAGCGCGAACTGCTCCTTCAGCAGCAGGCGCGAATAGCTGCCCAGCGCCAGCACGTAGCGCTCGGCGGTCAGCAGGCCCTTGTCGGTGCGCACGCCGGTGATCTGGCCGTTGCCGATGTCGAGCGCACGGATCTCGGTGTCGAACTCGAAACGCACGCCGAGGTCGCGCGCCATCGCGGTCAGGCGGGTGGTGAACAGCTGGCAGTCGCCGGTTTCGTCGTTCGGCAGGCGCAGGCCGCCCACCAGGCCGGCGTGCTCGCCCAGCGCCGGCTCGGCCTGGCCCAGCTCGCGGCCCTGCAGCAGCTCGTAGTCGACGCCGGCCTCGCGCAGGATCTCGATATCCTTGGCCGCGCCCTCCAGCTGCTGCTGGGTGCGGAACAGCTGGATCGTGCCGAGGGCGCGGCCCTCGTACTCGATGCCGGTATCAAGACGCAGTTCCCGGATGCAGTCGCGGCTGTACTCGGCCAGGCGCACCATGCGTTCCTTGTTGACGGCGTAGCGGTCGGCCGTGCAGTTGCGGAACATCTGCCACATCCACTGGAGCTGGAACAGCGAGCCGTCCGGACGGATCGCCAGCGGCGCGTGTTCCTGGAACAGCCATTTCGCAGCCTTCAGCGGAATGCCCGGCGCCGCCCAGGGCGAGGCGTAGCCCGGCGAGATCTGGCCGGCATTCGCGAAACTCGTTTCCAGGGCGGGGCCAGCCTGGCGGTCGATGACAGTGACGTCGTGGCCTGCCTTGGCCAGATAGTAAGCGGTGGTCACGCCGACCACGCCGCTGCCCAGTACGAGAACGCGCATGATGTGCCTAGGTCCTGTAATAAAGTAATGAAGCCAGATTTAGAAAAGATTGCCATCATACCGCCCATGATGGAATAATGGTTTCTGTTATTACACAGGTTTTCAGTGAAAGTTCATGCGCGTCCAAAAGACTTCCAACCGCATCCTCGACAAGATCGACCTCCACATCCTGGCGGTGCTGCAGGACGACGCCCGGATCGCCATGAAGGAACTGGCCGAACAGGTGGGCCTGTCGCTCACGCCCTGCATCGAGCGGGTGCGGCGGATGGAGCGCGATGGCGTGATCACTGGCTACCATGCGCGCGTGAGCCCGCAGGCGATGGGCCTGCAGATCCTGGTGTTCGTCGAGATCACGCTGCACCAGAAGTCCGAGAAGGCCTTCGACCGCTTCCGGCGCGCCATGCTCGGCATTCCCGAAGTGATGGAATGCCATCTCGTGTCGGGCGACTTCGACTACCTGATCAAGGCGCGCATCCCGGAAATGTCGGAATACCGGCGCCTGCTGGGCGAGATCCTGCACGTGGCCGACGCCGGGCAGTCGAAGAGCTACGTGGTGATGGAAGAGTTGAAGGAAACGCTGGCGCTGTCGATTCCGCGCTGAAGCGCCGCCGCATCCGCATGGCGCTGACGGTACAATCATGCATTCGACAATTTTTCCAGCGAGATTACCATGGCCGTCAATTCCCCCCTGCCAGTCGCAGCCGACCTGAAACCCGTCAAGGGCATCGAGATCGGCTTTGCCGAAGCCGGCATCAAGAAGCCCAACCGCAAGGACCTGCTGGTCATGAAGCTGGCCGAAGGCGCGACCGTGTCCGGCGTGTTTACCACCAACCGCTTCTGCGCCGCGCCAGTCCAGGTGAGCAAGGCCAACCTGGCGGCGATGGCCAATGGCGGCAAGCCGGTCCGCGCGCTGGTGGTCAACACCGGCAACGCCAACGCCGCCACGGGCGAGCAGGGCCTGGCCAATGCGCAGGCCACCTGCGCCGAGGTGGCCAGGCTGCTCGGCCTGGACGCGCAGCAGGTGCTGCCGTTTTCCACCGGCGTGATCCTGGAACAGCTGCCGATCGAAAAGATCATCGCCGGCCTGCCTGCCGCGGTGGCGAACCTGAAGCTGGATAACTGGTTCAACGCCGCCGAGGCGATCATGACCACCGACACCCAGCCGAAGGCGGCGTCCCGCACCGTCACGATCGGCGGCCACAGCGTCACCATGACCGGCATCAGCAAGGGCGCCGGCATGATCAAGCCGAACATGGCCACCATGCTGGGCTACCTCGCGATCGACGCGAAGGTGGCGCAGCCGGTGCTGGACGAGCTGGTGAAGCACGCGGCCGACCACTCCTTCAACAGCATCACGATCGACGGCGACACCTCGACCAACGACTCCTTCATCGTCGTGGCTACCGGCGCCGGCAGCCTGGCGGTCGATGCCGCCACCGGTGCCGAATACGAGGCGCTGAAGGAAGCCGTGACCGATATCTCGCGCAACCTGGCGCAGCAGATCATCCGTGACGGCGAAGGCGCGACCAAGTTCATGACCATCACGATCGAGCAGGGCAGGAACGTGGAAGAGTGCCGGAGAATCGCCTATGCGATCGCGCACTCGCCGCTGGTTAAAACCGCCTTCTTCGCCTCGGACCCGAACCTGGGCCGCATCCTGGCCGCGATCGGCTATGCCGGCGTCGACGACCTCGACACCAGCAAACTCGACCTCTACCTGGACGACGTGTGGGTGGCCAAGGCGGGCGGGCGCAACCCGGACTACCGCGAAGAGGACGGCCAGCGCGTGATGAAGCAGGCCGAGATCACCGTGCGCGCCACGCTGGGCCGCGGCGAAGCCAGCGCCACCGTCTGGACCTGCGACCTGTCGCACGACTACGTCTCGATCAACGCGGACTACCGCTCCTGATTGGCGGTCCAGGCCCGATGAGCTCCCTGGAACAGTTCTTGCGCCGCGCCGAAACCCTGCTGGCGCGGGTGGAGGCGCTGCTGCCCGCTGGCGTGCCGCGCGAGCCGGACTGGAAGCGCGGCTTCGCCTTCCGCTGGCGCAGGCGCCCGGGCGGCACCGGCGCCGGCAACTACCTGGCGCCGGTGCTGCATGCCTCGACCATCCGGCTCGAGGATTTGCAGCACGTCGACGCCCAGAAACGCGCGATCGAGCAGAATACCAGGCAGTTCGTGCTGCGCCGCCCGGCCAACAACGTGCTGCTGACCGGCGCGCGCGGCACCGGCAAGTCCTCCCTGATCAAGGCCTGCCTGAACGGCTTCGCCGCCCAGGGCCTGCGCCTGATCGAGGTCGACAAGGCCGACCTGGCCGACCTGCCCGACATCGTCGACCTGGTGGCCGGCAGGCCGGAGCGCTTCGTGATCTTCTGCGACGACCTGTCCTTCGAAGAGGGCGAGGCGGGCTACAAGGCGCTCAAGGTGGCGCTGGACGGCAGCATCGCGGCGCCATCGGACAATGTGCTGATCTACGCGACCTCGAACCGGCGCCACCTGATGCCCGAGAAGATGTCGGATAACGCCGGCTACACGCACGGCGAGGATGGCGACCTGCATCCGGGCGAGACGGTGGAGGAGCGCATTTCCCTGTCCGAGCGCTTCGGGCTGTGGCTGTCCTTCTATCCCTTCAAGCAGGATGACTACCTGGACATCGTGGCGCACTGGCTGGCCGGCTTCGGCTGCACGCCGCAGCAGATCGATGCGGCGTGCACCGAAGCCCTGCAATGGGCCCTGCAGCGCGGCTCGCGCTCGGGGCGGGTGGCCTGGCAGTTTGCGAAGGACCATGCCGGCAGGCTGCCGGATGGGGCAAGCAATGCGTGAATCGACAGCGAAACCGGTCGACGTGGCGGTCGGTATCCTGATGCGCCCGAACGGCGACGTGCTGCTGGGCCAGCGTCCGGACGGCAAGCCGTATGCCGGCTACTGGGAATTCCCGGGCGGGAAGGTCGAACCGGGCGAAGACATCTTCCAAGCGCTGCAGCGCGAGTTCGTCGAGGAACTGGGGATCAAGGTGCTCAGCGGCGCAGCCTGGTGCTGCGTCGAGCACGTGTACGAGCACGCCCACGTGCGCCTGTATTTCTACATCTGCCGGGAGTGGGAAGGGGAACCGCAAAGCCTGGAAGGACAGGCCTTTGCCTGGCAGGGCGGCTATAGCGTCAGTCCGCTGCTGCCGGCCACCATCCCGCTGCTGGAGTGGCTCGACCTGGTACGCTATCCGCGCGCCTGACGCGGCTCCCGACTCCGCTCCTGGCGGCGCCGGCGCCGCTCTTCCTTCCCGCAATCGAACAGGCCGGCCACCAGGTCGGCCAGGCCGCAGGCGCAGTCGCCGCTGCCGCTGCCCAGGCAGCGTCCCAGCGTGCGCGGGGACGGCAGGTCGCAGCCGTTGCAAGCATCACAGGGCAGCATGTCGCAGTCGCCGCGCTGGTGATGCAGGAGCGGGTTGCGCGGCGCGGCCGCTGTGCGCCATGCCGTGGCACAGCGCCGCAGCCGGCGCCGCAGCAGGGACAGTCCGCGCAGCAGGCCGTGGCGCGCGATGACGCGGTAGCCGTAGGCCGAGCAGCTGTCGGCGCCGGTCGCTGCCCGCAGCGCGCAGGAATAGCCCTTGATGGGAGAGAGGTGGCGCTGGTACAGGCGGATCGCCCACAGCGCCAGGCGCGACACGACGGAGACCGGGCCGCGCATGCGCCTATTCGTCGGACGGCTTCTCGCCCTGCGGCTGGCCCTGGGGGGCGCCGGGGATCGTGTATTTCTCGTCGGCCCAGGCGCCCAGGTCGATCTGCTTGCAGCGCTCGGAGCAGAACGGGCGGTAGGCGTTGGCCGGGGTCCATTCGACCTTCTTGCCGCAGGTCGGGCAGGCGACGACAGTCATCTTAAAACCAGTCAAAAATTACAGAGGGTCAGGTTGAAGGGCACGTCTTCTTCCAGCGCCTTGGGCTTGCAGTCGCCGCCCTGCGTAGTGAAGCGTACCCACAGCATATACTTGTTGGCCGAAATCTCGGGGATCGCATCGAGCGCGCCGTCGATCGACAGGCGCAGCATCTGGTACACCTTACCCTGCAACATCTGCTGGTAGCTGCCCCCGGAGGCGATCATCTTGACCGGGCCGCCCGAATCGCGCAGCAGGCGCAGCACCAGCGCCAGCGCCTCGAACAGCGGGGCCAGCGGGGCGAACCAGCCCATCACGTCGGCCTGGCGCTGCGCGGCCGGGCGGTGCTGCCAGGCGTAATAGGAGGGCAGGTCGAATTCGCAGGCGCCGCCGGGAATGATGGTGCGGCCGCGGATGCTCATCAGCCATTCATTCTCGCGCACGTTCTGCCCGGTCTTGCCCTGCGAGGCGACCAGGGCGCCGCTCACCGCGTCCAGCTCGGCCAGCACCGCGTCGAGCGTCTCGGCGGCCACGTTCGGATTGCTGCGCCAGGACAGCAGGCTCTGCTTCTGGCGTTCGAGTTCCTGCAGCAGGTCCGACTTCAAATCGGCGCGGCCGGCCACTTCCAGCATGTCGAAGATCGTGGCAAGGGCCACGTGGTGCTGCATCGGATGCTCTTGTTGTACAAAAAACTTGAACTTCTCGTACAGGTCTTCCAGCCGCAACAACGTGCGAATCCGCTCGTTGAAAGGATATTCGTAGACGATCAAAATGACATTCCTCTGAATGTAGGGCTGGCGAGCAACTCCGTGATTCTGAACCATGCTGCGCAAAATTACAAATGTCACATTAACGCAGTCAAGGACGTCTCACATCACTTTGCTGTGGGACAGGTATAGCGCATGCAGCGCCTCGACCTGGGGCCGCAGCGTCTCCAGGCCGTCGTCGTTCAGGATGATGTCGTCGGCCGCCGCGCGCCGCTGCGCGCGCGTGACCTGGGCCGCCATGATGGCGCGTACCTGGTCCTCGGACAGCCCGTTCCTGGCCATCACGCGCGCCACCTGCACCTGTTCCGGGCAGTCGATCGCCAGCACCCGCGTGACGCGCTCGCGCCAGCTGCCCGATTCGATCAAGAGCGGCACCACGAAGATCACATAGTCGCCGGTGGCGATGGCCGCGGCGGCCGCGGTGGCCGCGCGGATGCGCGGATGCAGGATGGCTTCCAGCCTGGCGCGCGCGCCGGCATCGGCGAACACCAGGGCGCGCATCTTCGCCCGGTCCAGCGCGCCTTCCGGGGTGGCGAAGTCCGGCCCGAACTCGGCCAGCAGGGCCGGCATGGCGGCGCCCTGCGGGGCGGTCAGCGCATGCGCGATCTCGTCGGTGTCGATGACGGCGGCGCCGAGCGCGGCGAACATATTGGCCACGGTGGTCTTGCCGCAGCCGATGCCGCCGGTCAGGCCGACGCTGAACGCGGGCGGGCGGGGGGCGTCCATGTCAGCCGGCCAGGACGGACTGCAAGCCGGCGCTGATGGTGCTGCCGTAGAGCATGGCGATCAGGCCGGCCGCCGCCAGGTAGGGGCCAAAGGGAATCGGCTTGTCGCGGCCGCGCTTGGCGACGACGATCAGGCCGATGCCGACCAGTGCCCCCACCACCGAGGACAGCAGGATGATGGCCGGCAGCATCTGCCAGCCGAGCCAGGCGCCGAGGGCCGCCAGCAGCTTGAAGTCGCCATAGCCCATGCCTTCCTTGCCGGTGGCCAGCTTGAATAGCCAGTACACGGCCCACAGTACCAGGTAGCCGGCGGCGGCGCCGATCACGGCGTCGGCCAGCGGCACGAAGGTGGCGTCCAGGTTCACCAGGAGGCCGGCCCACAGCAGCGGATAGGTCAGGTCGTCGGGCAGCAGTTGGGTATCGATGTCGATGAAGGTCATCGCCACCAGCAGGAACAGGAACAGCAGCGCCGCCAGGCCGGCCAGGCCGCTGCCGAAGGTCCAGACCAGCACGCCCGCCAGGAAACCGGTCAGCAGTTCGACGGCCGGGTAGCGTGCCGAGATCGGCGCCTTGCAACTGCGGCACTTGCCGCGCAGCGCCAGCCAGCTGATGACCGGGATGTTTTCCATGGCCGTGATCCCGTGCCCGCAGTGCGGGCAGCGCGAGCGCGGCACCATCAGGTTGTAGCGGTCGGTATGCGGCGGCTCCCTGCCGCTTTCCTGGGCCACGTAGTTGTCCGATTCGCGCTGCATCATCTTCGGGATGCGGTGGATGACCACGTTCAGGAAGCTGCCGACGAGCAGCCCGAACAGGGCGGCCACCAGGGTGGCGGCCAGCGTGGCGGGCGGGGCGAACAGGAAGGAGTCCAGGGGCATGGGGGCGGGGTCCGGTGGTTGACGGTGAAGCGAAAATAATTCTTCGTATCAACCTATTGTAGAGCTTTCCTGCGATTTGGCGAAGCCTGGGCGCCTGCCTGTTGCTGTCCTGCGCCGCCATGGCGCCCGATTGTGGCTGATCATGCGCACAGCGCGGCGCGCGGCTACGCTGGGTCGGTCGATGACCCGGTGAACAGCGATGCCCCGCGCCAGTTTTACTTTCCTGAACCATGCCTGCTTCATGCTCCGCACCGACGGCGCCGTGCTGGTGGCCGACCCCTGGCTCGAAGGAACGATCCTGGACGGCGCCTGGCGCCTGGTCGACGAGTCGAGCAGCAACGCGGCCCTGGTCGAGCTCCTGAACGGCGCCGGGGTGCCGGTCTATATCTGGTGTTCGCGCGCCACGCCGGACCGTTTTTCGTCTGCCTTCATGCGCCTGTTCCATACGCAATTTCGCGGCATCGCCACCTTCCTCTACCGTCCGGGGCGCGACCTGCGCATCGGCGAGGAACTGCGGCGCCACCGGCTGCCGCTGGCGGAATGCCCCGACGGCGCCACGGTGGCGCTGGCCGGCGACCTGCGCCTGACCGCGCTGGCCAGCGGCGACGGCGACAGTGCCTGCCTGATCAGCTGCGGCGGGCGCCACATCCTGAACCTGGGCGAGCGCGCCTTGCCGACGGCCGCCGCCTGCCAGGCCGCGGCGGCGCGCATCCGGCAGGCGGCGCCGCGCATCGACCTGCTGCTCAGCGGATTTGGCGGCCTGGGCTGGTGCGGCAACTCGGAACACTCCGCGCTGCGCGAGGCGGCCGCCGGCGCCGCGGCCGAGCGCCTGGCGGCCCAGGCCGAATGTTTCCGCCCCCAGCTGGTCGTGCCGATCGCCTCGTTCGCGCGTCCCGCACGGGCCGACAACGCCTGGCTGCGTGGGGGCCGCCTGGCGCCTGCCGAACTGCTCGAACTTCCTCGGCTGGAAGCGCTGCGCGGCGTACTACGCTTCCTCATGCCTGGCGTGACGGTCGACCTGCAGCGCGATACGCCCGCCCGGCTGGCTTGCGCCCATGCGCTGGCGCTGGACCACTGGAGCGCCTGCTGGCAGGCCCGTCCACCACCCCTGCCGCGTCCGCCACGGGCCTCGCCGGGCGAACTGAAGGCGGCCTTTGCGCGCTACCGCGAGCGCGCTGGCGCGGCGCTGCATGCGCTGCCATGGCTGCTCGAGACGGCCGGGCTGCTGCGTCCGCTCCTGGTCTACCTGCCGGACCTGCGCCAGAACGTGGCGCTGTCCTACCGCCATGGATTCCGGCTGCGGCCGGCGGGAGGAGGGAGCGCATCGACTGCGCACGTGGCGCTGTTTTCCGGCACCCTGTTGCAGCTGCTGCGCACGGACGATGGCTTCGACAAGGTCTATGCCGGCGGCTGCTTCCAGACCCTGCGCCGGAGCGGGCTGTCGGTGTTCGGACGCTTTTTCCTGCCGCAGCGCATGGCAGGGCGTGGGATAGACCAGCGCCGTCCGCTGGCCATGGCGGCCTACCTGTGGCACGCCCTGAAGTCGCGGACGGCGCGCCGGCTGCAGGCGGCGCGCTGAGCCGCTCCCGCGCCGCCGCAGCGTCGCCCTTAGCCCTTGTTCGCCACCGGCGGCGCGGCGCGGGTGCGCCACAGCGAGTACAGGATGCCGGCGCCGATCAGCACGCCAGTGACCGCCAGCGACAGTTCCGCCGGCACCTTGCCGCCAAACACGAAGTCGCCCAGGAAGATCTTCGAGCCGATGAAGACCAGCACCGCGGCCAGCGAGTACTTCAGGTAGTGGAAGCGTTCCACCATCGCCGCCAGCGCGAAGTACAGGGCGCGCAGGCCCAGCACCGCGAAGATGTTCGAGGTGTACACGATGAAGGGGTCGCTCGTGATCGCGAAGATGGCCGGCACGCTGTCGACCGCGAACACCACGTCGGTCAGCTCGACCATGCACAGCGCCAGGAACAGCGGGGTCGCCCACAGCAGCGGCTTGCCGCCCGCCGGGTTGGGCTGGCGCACGAGGAAATGGTTGCCGTGCAGTTCAGGCGTGACACGCAAGTGGCGCTTCAGCCAGGACAGCAGCTTGCTCTCGCGGATGTCGTCGCTGTCGGTCGAGACGAAGAACATGCGGATACCGGTGATGACCAGGAAGGCGCCGAACAGGTACAGCGTCCAGTAATAGCTCTGCACCAGGGCCGAGCCGGCGCCGATCATGATGCCGCGGGTCACGATCACCCCCACGATGCCCCAGAATAGCACCCGGTGCTGGTACAGCGGCGGGATGGCCAGGGTCGCGAAGATCAGCGAGATCACGAAGATGTTATCGAGCGACAGGCTCTTCTCGATCAGGAAGCCGGTATAGAAATGCAGGCCTTTCTCGCTGCCGAGTTCATGCCAGACCCACAGGCCGAACAGCAGCCCTGCCGCCAGGTAGAGGCTTGAGAGCTTGAGGCTCTCCTTGACCCCGATGACGTGGTCTTTCTTGTTGAGGACGCCGAGATCGAAGGCGAGCAAGATCACGACGATCGACAGGAACACCAGCCAGGTCCAGGCCGGTGTGCCAAGCCAGAGTGCGTTCAGCAGGTCCATGTGGGTCTCCAGTCAACAGGGCGCCGCCAGGCGCCGTTACAGGGATGCATGCGAGATCAGTGCAGGCCGCGACAGGGTCAGGAAGCGAGCGCCGCCGTGCTGAAGGCGTCGCTGGCGTGGGCCTGGCCGAACCAGGCACGCGCCGCGCGCCGCACCAGCGTCGTCTCGCGCTCGTCCAGGTGGCCGTCGGCATGAACGATATCGACCATGGTCTTCCACAAGCAGATCTGCAGGAGCGGATCGCGGATGTCGAGCATCAGCGCGTCCAGCAATGCCGGGTCGATCTCGACCACGCCGGCGCGCCGGTTGGCGGCCGCATCGAGCAGGTCTTCGCACAGTTCGCGCAGGGTGCGGTCGAATACATCGTCGTCCACCTTGAACTGTTCCAGGAAGGGTGCCCCGTGCATGATGCGCAGTTCGGACGGGCTGACATGGCCGTCGACGATCATGCTCAGCGCCAGGATACGGCTGACTGCTTCGGGACTGTTGGGAATATAAGCGTGCATGCTGACCTCGTAAAAAGAATGTGAGATCACTATAAGAGCCGGAAAAACCAAAGTAAAATCGATTAATCTTTCTAAATACGTAAATTAAATTTAAGTATTTATGCTCAACTACAAACACCTGCATTATTTTCATGCGGTCGCCACGCATGGCAGCGTGGCGCGCGCCGCCGAGCAGCTGCACGTGACGGCCCAGGCGATCAGCATGCAACTGCAGGTACTCGAGGAGCAGCTGGGCGAAGCGCTGTTCCAGAAGAAGGGGCGAGGCCTGGAACTGACGGAGGCTGGCAAGACGGTGCTGCGCTATGCCGAGCAGATCTTTGACCTGGGCAACGAACTGGAGCAGGCCGTGCGGCGCGGCGTGTTCACCGGCGAGGAAACGCTGCGGGTCGGGATCTGCGACGTGATCGCCAAGACGCTCGCCTTCCGCCTGCTGCAGCCGGCGCGCGAAGCGGGCCTCGCGATGCGCCTGATCTGCCGCGAGGGCCGCTTCGAGGACCTGGTGCTCGACCTGACCGCCCACAAGCTCGACCTGGTGATCGCCGACCAGGGGCTGGCGACCGGCGGCGCGGTGCGCGGCTACACCCAGCTGCTGGGATCGAGCACCCTGACCGTGTTCGGCCACCCCACGCTGTGCCAGGCCTGGCCGGGCGCCTTCCCGCAGCGCCTGAGGAACGCGCCTTTCCTGCTGCCTGGCCAGGAGGCGGCGGTCCACACCCAGTTGATGAGCTGGTTCGAACGCCATGACCTGCGCCCGATCACGGTCGGCGAATTCGACGATGGCGCGCTGCTCAAGTCCTTCGCCTGTGCCGGCACCGGCTTCATGGTGGCGCCGAGCGCGCTGTCCGACATCGTCCAGGCCGAGAATGGCCTGGAACCGGTGGGCGTCATCGACAGCATCGTCGAGCATTTCTATGCGGTGTCGGTGGAGCGGCGCGAACGCCACCCGGCGGTGCGCCGCATCCTCGAAGGGGCGGGGCGGGTGTTCGCGCGCGGCGACTGAGGCTGTCCGCCGGAGGCGGCAGCCGGAAAGCCGCATGCTATACTGGCCAGGTCCCGTTCCACGACATCCTTATGAGACGAGTACTCGTCATCTTCCTGATTCTGCTGTTTCCCCTGAATGTCCTTGCCTTGTCCATGCCTGCATCGTCGCTGCAGCAGGCTGGTGCGAGCGAACACTTCGAACCATCCGAACCATCATGCGCGGTGGCCGACGATTCCCGTCACGGCAGCGCATTCGACGACGATCCCGATGAGGCGCCTGCCGGGCTCGACTTCCATGATGTCGTGCATGGAGAGGCAGGACTGCAACTTGCGCTGGTCCCTGGCAGGGCGCCCTCGGCGCACCGCGCAGCGTGGCGCAGCCATCCCCCATTCCCGTCAAAAGAGCCGCCCCGGGTGCGCTGAGCGCTCATCCGGCGTTGCGCTGGCGGCGCAAAGCCATCGTCACGCGCTCCGGGCCGAGCCTGGATCAGGCAGTTTTCCTGCTGGGTTCCTGTGCCTGGACGCCGCGCCGGTGTACAAGCACGCACGGCCACGGACAAACAATCATCGTTACTACATCAAGAAGGAAATGCCATGGAATGGCTATTTGACCCCACGATATGGGTGGGCTTGCTGACACTGGTGATCCTGGAAATCGTTCTGGGCATCGACAACCTGATCTTCATCGCCATCCTGGCCGACAAGCTGCCGCCCCATCAGCGCGACAAGGCGCGCCTGATCGGACTGTCCCTGGCGATGGTCATGCGGCTCGGTCTGCTCACCATCGTGTCGTGGCTGGTGACACTCACCACGCCCTTGTTCTCGGTGGGACCGATCAGCTTTTCCGGGCGCGGGCTGATCCTCCTGGGCGGCGGCGTATTCCTGCTTTTCAAGGCGACCGTCGAGCTGCATGAGCGGCTGGAAGGCGTCGTGCACAAGCACTCCGAGTCGAAGGCCTATGCCGGCTTTTCCGCCGTCGTGGCCCAGATCGTGGTACTGGACGCCGTGTTCTCGCTCGATGCGGTCATCACGGCGGTGGGCATGGTCGACCAGCTCGGCGTGATGATGGCGGCCGTGATCATTTCGATCGGCGTGATGATCCTGGCGTCCAAGCCGCTGACCAGCTTCGTGAATGCGCATCCGACCGTCGTGGTGCTGTGCCTGAGTTTCCTGCTGATGATCGGCCTGAGCCTGGTGGCCGAAGGCCTGGGCTTCCACATTCCCAAGGGCTACCTGTACGCGGCGATCGGCTTCTCGATCCTCATCGAAACCCTGAACCAGTTTGCACGCCGCAACTTGCTCAAGAGCGAGGCCCGCATGCCCTTCCGCGACCGGACCGCGGAAGCCGTGCTGCGCCTGCTGGGCAGCCGGAACGCCGGCGAGACCGCATCCGATGCGCAAGCGCCCCAGGCCATGGACGAAGGCGCGTTCGCGCTCGAGGAGCGCAACATGGTCAGTGGCGTGCTGACGCTGGCCGACCGGTCGATCCGTTCGATCATGACGCCACGCTCGGCAATGTCCTGGGTCGATCTCGAGGACAGCGCCGACGATATCCTCGCGCAGCTGCAGGAAACGCCGCACAGCCTGATGCCGGTGTGCCGGGGCGATGTCGACAACATCATCGGTATCGCGCGCACCAAGGACCTGATCAGCAACCTGCTCCTGCTCCAGCGTGTCGACGATTCCGCCGACAACGGGTCCTTGCGCAAGCCCATCGTCCTGCCGGATACCGCCGGCGTGCTCAAGGCCATGGAAACGCTCAAGCGCTCGCACGGACAGCTGGTCCTGGTGGCGGATGAATTCGGCAGTATCCAGGGCCTGCTGACGCCGGTCGACCTGCTCGAGGCGATTGCCGGCGAGTTCCCGGACGAGGACGAGCAACTCGCCGTCCAGCCGAAGGGACCTGGACTGTGGGAAGTCGATGGCGCGGCCGACCTGCACCAGCTCGAGCAGGTGCTGGACACCACGGGACTGGTCAGCGAGGACGATGACTACACGTCGCTGGCGGGCTTCCTGCTGGCGCGCTTCGAGACGCTGCCGGAAGCGGGGCAGTTCGTCGAAGTCGATGGCTTGCGCTACGAGATCCTGGTGGTCGAAGACCGGCGCATCGCCAAGGTATCGATCCGCCGCGTCGACAGTGCCGGCCCGGACGAAAGGCATTGATGCGGCGCCCGCAGCTGCCGGCACGGACGCAGGCGGGCGCTGCCTGGAGACATCCTGAAGACCGGATCGCGGCCCTGCAAGCATGCGGGGCCGCGGCCCTTACACCACCGAACCCAGCTTGAAGATCGGCAGGTACATCGCAATCACCAGGCCGCCAATCAGCACGCCCAGCACCGCCATGATGAGCGGCTCCATCAGCGAGGACAGCGAGGCCACCGCCTCGTCGACTTCCTCTTCGAAGAAATCTGCCACCTTGCCCAGCATGGCGTCGAGCGAGCCGGATTCCTCGCCGATCTGCACCATCTGGATCACCATGTTCGGGAACACGTTGGCGTTCTGCATCGACAGCGTCAGGCTGGTACCGGTGCTGACTTCGTTCTGGATCTTGCGCGTCGCTTCCAGGTAGACGTCGTTGCCGGAAGCGCCGCCCACCGAGTCGAGCGCCTCGACCAGCGGCACGCCGGCCGCGAACATGGTCGACAGGGTACGGGTCCAGCGCGCGATGGTCGCCTTGCGGATCACGGCGCCGAAGATCGGCAGGCGCAGCAGGATGCGGTCCATGGCCTGCTGCACCTTGCGCGAGCGGCGCCAGGCCTGGAAAAAGAAGTACAGGCCGGCGAAGATGGAACCGAAGATCACGTGCCACCAGGCCACGACGAATTCCGAGATCCCCATCACGACCAGGGTCGGCGCCGGCAGGTCGGCACCGAAGCTCTTGAACACTTCCTTGAAGGCCGGCACCACCCAGATCATGATCACGGCCGTGACCACGAAGGCGATCGCGATGATCGCGATCGGGTAGGTCAGGGCCGACTTGATCTTGGCCTTGATGGCGAGCGTCTTTTCCTTGTAGATCGCCAGGCGCGTCAACAGGTCTTCCAGGATGCCGGCCTGCTCGCCCGCGCCCACCAGGTTGCAGAACAGCGGGTCAAAATAGAGCGGATACTTGCGGAAGGCATTGTTCAGGCTGGTGCCGGTCTCGACGTCGTTGCGCAGGTCCATGATCAGCTTGCCCATCGAGGGATTGCCGTGGCCCTTGCCGACGATGTCGAAGGCCTGCAGCAGCGGTACGCCGGCCTTCATCATGGTGGCCAGCTGGCGCGTGAACAGGCTCAAATCCTTGTCGGTGATCTTCTTGCCGCTGCGGTAGGCCTTTTTCTTGACCTTGGTGACCAGGATGCCCTGGCGGCGCAGGGTGACGTTGACGATCGCCTCGCCGCCCGCGCGCAACTCGCCGCGCACGGTCTTGCCGGAACGGTCCTTGCCTTCCCAGGCATAGACCTTTTCCTTGACCGGGGCGCCGCCGCGGCTCTTGGTGGGGAGGAGGCTAGCCATGTCGTCAGAGTTTCCTATTCATTGGTGCAGCCGAGCACTTCTTCGAGGCTCGTGAGGCCTTGTTTCACCTTCATCAGGCCAGAGCGGCGCAGCGAGTTCACGCCTTCCTTCTCGGCCTGGGCCGCGATCTGCATCGAGTTGCCGCTGGCCAGAATCAGGGCTTCGATCGCGGGCGAGATCGGCATGATCTGGTAGATGCCGACCCGGCCCTTGTAGCCGGAGCCGAGGCAGCGGTCGCAGCCGACCGGGCCGTAGGGTTTCCAGTCGCCGTCCAGGTCGGATTCGCGGTAGCCGGCCGCCAGCAGCACCTCGCGCCCCGTCTCGAGCGGCTGCTTGCAGGCGCACAGGCGGCGCGCCAGGCGCTGGGCCGTGATCAGGATCACCGAGGACGCGATGTTGAAGGGCGCCACGCCCATGTTCATCAGGCGCGTCAGGGTCGAGGGCGCGTCGTTGGTGTGCAGGGTCGAGAACACCATGTGCCCGGTCTGGGCCGCCTTGATCGCGATGTCGGCCGTTTCCAGGTCGCGGATCTCGCCGACCATGATGATGTCCGGATCCTGGCGGAGAAACGACTTCAGCGCCACCGGGAAGGTGAGGCCGGCCTTGTCGTTGACGTTGACCTGGTTCACGCCGGGCAGGTTGATCTCGGCCGGGTCTTCCGCGGTCGAGATGTTGATCCCGGGCTTGTTCAGCAGATTCAGGCAGGTGTACAGCGACACCGTCTTGCCGGAACCGGTCGGGCCAGTGACCAGCACCATGCCGTAGGGGCGCGTGATCGCGTCCAGCAGCAGGGCCTTCTGGTCCGGATCGTAGCCGAGCGCGTCGATGCCCATCTGGGCCTGGGTCGCGTCCAGGATACGCATGACCGTCTTTTCGCCGAACAGCGTGGGCAGGGTCGAGACGCGCAGGTCGATGGTGCGGGTCGGGCCCAGGATCAGGCGCATGCGGCCGTCCTGCGGCACGCGCTTTTCCGAGATGTCGAGCTTGGCCAGCACCTTGATGCGCGAGACCAGCTTTTCGCGGATCGACAGCGGCGGGTTGGCATGGTCGCGCAGCACCCCGTCCACGCGCATGCGGATCCGGTAGTACTTTTCGTAGGGCTCGAAGTGGATGTCGGAAGCGCCCAGCGACACCGCGTCCATCAGGATCTTGTTCAAGAAGCGCACGATCGGCGCATCCTCGACGTCGTTGCTGGCGTCGGGCGGCGCGGCCGTCTGTGCTTCTTCTTCGGCGAACTCGATCTCGTCTTCTTCGCCGGCCAGCTCGTTCAGGCTCTGCTCGGCGCTCTTGGCCAGGCTGCCCAGCAGCTTGAGCAGGGCGTCGTGGGCCACGATCACTGGCTCCACCGAGGCTTCGCTCTGGAACTTGATCTGGTCCAGGGCCTGGCTATTGGTCGGGTCGGACAGGGCCACCGACATCTTGTTGCCGCGCTTGGCCAGGGCGATCACGCGCTGGGCCTGCATCAGCCTGGCGTCGATGGCGGCCAGGGGGATCGCTTCGGGCGAAAAGCTGGACAGGTCGAGCAGCGGATAGCCGAAGGTCTCGGCGCAGAAGCTGGCCAGTGCGCCGGCATCGATGATGCCGCTCTCGAGCAGGGCGTCGATGAAGGCGGTCTTGTCGGCCGCCGCTTTCTTTTGCAGCAGGTCGGCCTGGTTCGTGCTCAGCCGGTTCGCCTGCACGAGCGCGCGCGCCAGTCCCGCGAGGGAAGCGCCGGTGGTCGTGTTGGGAAGGACTGCTGCCATAGGAAACGAGGCTGTGGAATAGGAGAAATGACCCGGGAAGGATACGCTCGATGATGCCTACAGGCATCAACTTTGTAAAGGATTCCGTCCCGGACAGATGCGTGCGCGCCACGTGGACAGGGTGGCATCGGGCGTTTTCATGGCCCGTCCGACAACGCCTGTGATCGGGGTGACAAGCAGTATGGTGCAAGCGACAAGGAAAGGCCTTGACGGTCGCGGCGCAGCAGCTTGACGCGCTTCAGGGCCCGCCGCCCGGCCTGCGCCACCGGTCGACGACGGCTTGACGTGGCGCGTCAGGCTTCCGGGTCGGCCAGTCGGGGCAGCTTCCAGCTCGCATACAGGGTGGGCAGGCTAGTGAACCAGGTCATGTTCCCCAGGAACAGGGCGAAGGCGAGGCCATACAGGCGCTCCGCGCCCCAGTCCTGCAGGCCGGCCGTGAACAGCAGCAGCGGGCCGCCTACGATGTTGGCGAAGGCCAGGATGGCCAGGCAGAAGAAGAAGGCATCCTTGCGCAGCACGGCTTCGCGCTCGTCGTCGTCGAAGGCGCGCTTGCCGAGCGGGCCGGCGACGGCAATGCCGGCCGCGAACGCCATGGCCGGGGCGGCGGCGCCAACCGCCAGCGGCGGCAGCGGGAAGGCGAGCGCGGCGCCCACCAGGCCGGCGCCGACGGCCATCGGCAGCAGCGGCAGCCAGCGCTTCGGGGCGTGCCGCCGTGCGCTGGCGTCGTCCGCCATGTCCTGGCCCACCTGGCCGGCGGCGCCCGACCACCAGACCAGGGCATCCATCTTCTGCAGCACCGTTTTCTGTTTCATGTTTATTCCTCGTCTCCTGCCCGTTTCAGGCTCATGGCGATCGGTTCGAAGCGCTGGAAAGAGAACAGCATCTCGACGCTGACGCCGAAGTGCCGGGCGATCTTCATCGCCAGTTCCAGGCTGGGCTTGTAGTCGCCCCGCTCCAGATACCCGATGGTCTGGTTGTTGACGCCGACGGCTTCGGCCAGCTCCTTGCGCGACATGCCGCGCTCGGCGCGAAACAGCGCAATCCTGTTGTGTAAGGTCATAAGAAACCGTGCCATCTCAACGATATATTGTGATTACACAACAATGGAATGTGTGCGTCAAGCAATAACCGTTACGCATGAAATTGCGGGGACCTGGATGGTTTGTAGGGTGGGCAGGTTTCTGCCCACGCGTTCCGCTGGCAGCGAGAAGCCGGCTGCGTGGCTTCCCGGCCGGCCTCGACCGCGTGGGCGGGGAGACCCGCCCACTCTACAATGATTTCGACGGACTAGCGCAGCGCGAGTCGCTGTTTGTTCCCGGCCTGGGGCGCCTGGGTTTCGAGCTTGAACACGGACAGGGCCTCCGTCAACTGGCCGGTCTGGCCGGTGAGCGACTCCGCCGCCGCCGAGGCTTCCTCGACCAGTGCCGCGTTCTGCTGGGTCATCTCGTCGATGCTGCCGATGGCGCGGCCGATGTCGTCGATGCCGGCGCTCTGGCGCGCACCGGCGGCGCTGATCTCGGCCATGATGGCCTGCACCTTGCGCACCGAGTCCACGATCTGGCCCATGGTCACGCCGGCTTCGTCCACCAGCGCGCTGCCGGCGCTGACCTTGGCTACCGAGTCGCCGATCAGCTCCTTGATTTCCTTGGCCGCCGCCGCCGAACGCTGGGCCAGGTTGCGCACTTCGCCCGCCACGACCGCGAAGCCGCGGCCCTGTTCGCCGGCACGCGCCGCTTCGACTGCGGCGTTCAGCGCCAGGATGTTGGTCTGGAAGGCGATGCCGTCGATGACGGAAATGATCTCGACGATCTTGTTGGCCGAGCTGTTGATGTCGCCCATCGTGCTGACCACGCCGCCCACCACCTCGCCGCCGCGGGTGGCGATGCTGCTGGCGGTCTCCACCAGCGCATTGGCCTGGCTGGCGGCGCTGGCGTTTTCGCGCACGGCGCCGGTCAGTTCTTCCATCGAACGGGTGGTGCGGTCGAGGTTGGCGGCCTGCGATTCGGTACGGCGCGCCAGGTCGGCATTGCCGCTCGCGATCTCCGAGCTGGCCATGGCGATGGTGTCGGCCGAGGCCTTGATCTCGGCCACCAGGGTGGCCAGTCGTCCGCGCATTTCCTTCAGCGCCGCCAGCATGCTGGCGTTGTCGCCGGCCTCGGTGCGGATCTCGGTGGACAGGTCGCCGCCGGCCACTGCCTGCGCGATCTGGCGCGCGTATTCCGGCTCGCCGCCCAGCTGCTGCCAGATGGCGCGCACCACGAACCACGACACCACGGCCAGCGCGGCGATCACGACCAGGGCGGTGGCGATCATCGAGATCACCACCTGGTTGACGCTGTCCTTGCTGCCCGCGATGCCGGCCGCGAACTGGCGTTCGGCCGCGGCGTTGACCTTGGCCAGGTCGCCCTTCAGGACGGCCAGCGTCGACTGCATCTTGCCGACCACGGCCTGCGGGTCGCCCTGTTCCATCTCGAGCATGATGCGGGCGGCCGACAGGGCCGGCGCGTAATAGGCCTCGAATTCCTTGCCCAGGCGGGCGCCGGTCTCGCCCTGGCCCGGGATCCGCTTGAACTGCTCCAGACGGGCGCGCAGGCGATTCGCCTGTTCGCCGACCTGGCCGACCTTGTCCTTGTCGCCTTCCGCGACCGCGTCCTGCAGGCCGTCGGTGATGGCCGCGACCTCGAGCATCAGCGCCTTGGAGGCATCCAGCACCGGATAGTCCACGCTCGCGGTGGTGGTGATCGAATCCAGCGCGCCGTTCGCGATCCACGCGCTGGCGCCGGCACCGAGGCCGAAGATGATGGCGGAAATGACGGGCAGTGCCCAGATCCTGCGCTTGATGCTCATTGTCGTTGTCTCCAGAATGCAGAAACCGCCGCCGGCATCGGGCCGGCGGCGGGTGCTGGCTCGCAGCGGTTTGCTTACTGCGCCGAGTAGACCACCTTGACGCTGCCGTCCACGGCGCTCTTGTCGATGTAGCCGATGGCCTTCGGGTTGGCGGCGACGGCGGCCTTGACGGCGGCGTTGTCGGCGACTTCCTTCGGCATCGTGGCCTTGCCAGTGAACACCAGCTTGGACCACAGGGCCTTGGCCTGGGCCGCGTCCTTGTCGGCGACTTTCTTGTAGAACTCGGCGCGCACCGGGTTGGCCTCGACCTGGTCGATCGGCGTCATGCTCGAGGACTTACCGAGGAAGAACTGGGCGACCTGTTCCTTGGTCATGCTGCTTTCCGCGGACTTGGCGCCGACCACCACGACCACTTCGGCCAGCGCGGGGGCGCTGGCGGCGAAGGCGGCGGCGGCGATCAGGGTAGCGATCTTGTTGTTCATGGCCGTCTCCTCAGAACACGAAATCGAGGGCGACAGCGCCGACCGTCACGCTGTCCCGGAAGCCGGGCTGGGCGTTCACGAACAGGCCGGTGCCGTTCTTCGGCGTGACGCGGTCGACCTGCGCCTTCAGGGCCACCGAGCTGGCGAAGTCCCAGCGCACGCCGAGGGTAGTGGTCGACTGTTCGCCCTGGCCCACGCCGGTGTTCGGCAGGCGGCGCACGCCGGCGCCGAGCTGCTGCATGGTCGGGGTGCAGGCCGCCGGATAGCCGGCCGGGCAGGCTGCCGGCACGGTGTTGACGATGGCGCCGTCGATCTTCAGCACGCTGTGGCTGGCGTAGGGCATGAACTTGCCCATGCGGTAGCCGGCCATCGCGTACCAGGCGCTGGTGTCGTTGATGTAGGTCTTGGTCTTGCGCTTGGCGTACTCGGCCTGGAGCACGATGTTGTTCCAGTCCATCGCCAGGCCCAGCGAGCTGAAGCTGGCGCGCTTGTCGTGCGCTTCGATCTCGTTGGCCAGCGTGACGAGCTGGTTGAAGCGGTAGCCGGCGCCGGCTGCGCGCAGGCCGCCGACCAGGGTGTTGAGCGAGACCGAATCCTCGACGCTCACCTTGGTGGTCGCATGGCCGGCACGCAGGGTGAAGGGACCGTGCTCGGCGCTGATGTTCAGCGCGGCCACGTTCTTGCCCTTGGCGTGGATGTTGCCCGACAGCGGAGCCTTCACGCCGCCGTAGGCCAGCTGCGCGGTGAGGCTGGTGTCGCCGAAGCCGTGCTGCCAGGTGAGGTCCAGGCCGTCGATGCTGTTGAACGGCACCTGCGAATACACTTCCGCCGGCGGACGCAGCATGTGGTTGGCGTAGCCGACGTTGCGGTAGTCCGAGATCATGAATACCGGCAGGCCGACGCGGCCGACGCGCACGCTCAGTTCGTCCGAGATGCGGGCCTTGGCGAAGGCCCAGCTCAGTTCGGCGCCATAGCCTTCTTCGGCGTCACGGCGCACCAGGCCCTGGGCGGTCAGCGACAGCCAGCTGTTGACCACCATGTCGGCCTGCAGGCCAAGGTTCGAATCGATGCCGGTGCGGAAGTCCTTGGACGAACCCGCAGCCTGGTTCGGGCGCACGAATTCGGCGCCCTCGCTGTTGGCATAGGTCAGGGCGGCGGTACCGAAGCCGCTGATCTTGATTGGAGGGAAGCCGGCGCTGTCCTGCGCCTGGGCCGTCGAAGCTGCCAGCGGGAGCGCCAGCAAGGTAGCAATCACACGTTTCTTCATCATCATTCTTATTACGAGCTGCTGAAAAAAGCGGTGCTGGCGTAAGCAGCAAGCAGGACAGCACCGTTAGACCCTGGCAATGATTCTATCCATCTGGTAATTTTTTATGCAACTTAAATGAAAGAATTGGTGATGTTTAGTTGTTGGAGTGCGCTAACCGTTGCGAATTTGAAACAGCTTCTTGTCAGAATTAGTTCCACCAGTGACAAGTTGCTCCTGCGGCAGGGAGACGGGCCTGGACGGCGTCGTGGATGATACCGGCCGCGCGTGCCTGGCCGGCATCGAACAGGCGGGCATTGCCGGTGAGGTGGCTGCGGATATCGGTCGGTTGGCCCGCCGCCGTGGTCGCCTCGAGGAAGATGCTGGCGTAGCGCTCGGCATCGAAGTCGAGGCAGTCGCGCCATTCCGAGACGCGCGCATGGTCGGCCGCGACCAGGCTGCCGAAGCCCCAATGTAGCGGATGGACCAGGAAGCGCGTACCGGGACAGGCATAGCGCTGCTGGCCGGCCAGGAAGATCACCACGGCCACCGATTCGACACTACCGATGTTGTGCGTGGTGAGCGGCACCGGCAGCGACTTCAGGAAAAAGTAGAGGGCGAAGCCGGCGGTCATGTTGCCGCCTTCACTGGACATGTGCAGGGCGATCTCGGTGGCGCCGTTCTGCAGCGCCTGCAGGCAATTGTTGCGGATGGCGCTGGCGGAACTGTGGTTAATCGGTCCGATGAAATGAACGATGTGCAAGGCCATGGGCTCTCCCGACGGGGTAGGCCCAAGCATAGCAAGATTTACCTGGGCGCAGCGTCCGGCAGCGGGGGAGTGGCGGGCGGGCAACCATCTGTCCACAGCGGCGTGGCATCGACCGGCAGCCGCCGTCCCGCCACTTCCAGGTCGTTCCAGGCCGGCGCCAGGGTGCGGACCTGTCCATCCCGCACCGCCTGCACCAGTTCCCGGCACCCCAGGCCAGGCAAGGCGCCGACGATCCGCCAGCGGCCGCCATCTTCTTCGGTGGCAAAGGCCGTCTGCCACGCGCTGCCGCCAAACAGCAGGACTTCGGGACGCGCATCGCCACCCATGTCGAGCAGGATCGCATCGCAAGATACACCGCGCCGCAGCAGGCAGGCAGGCGTGCGGTGGGCGTCGTGCTGGCCGGCCGTGGCAAGCCAGTCCATGTTCAGGAAGCTGTCTGGCAGGCGGCTTCCCTTCGGCCAGACACGCAGGTTGTCGGACAGCCTGGCCGGGACATCCAGCTGGTCCAGTTCGTACGGGAAGCGCAGCTTGCGCACCGCCGCGATCCGGCTGCGCAGGGCGGCCGCGTCCGGCCGGTCACTGGACGCATCCAGCTGTGCCAGCGCCGCGCGGCCGTAGCGGGCTGCCCCGAAGTGGAGGTAGCCGACGTCGAGCTGCGCCGCCGTCACGCGTCCGGCCGCCAGCCGCGCCAGCTGGTCCCTGGTGGCAAGCCGGGCCGGATCGGCCAGCGGCGTGAGCAGTGCCATCAGCACGGCCAGCACCACGAATGCGGCCGCGATGTTGACGCCCGCCAGCGTCGGCAGCCAGCCGCGGCGAAGTGCCGCCGCCGCATAGCCGCCCGCATAGCAGGCCGCCACCAGCATGCACGCCGCCGCAACGATCCGGTCGTCGGTCCAGCCGTGCTCGCCGACCCGCAGTGCGAGCGCGTAGATGGCGAGCGCGGTGACCGGCACCAGCAGCAAGGCGGCGATGCGCGCCGCCACGCCCACTGGTCGCGCGGCTGGCGTCTCGCCGCTCTGCCATGCCGCGTTGATCAGGACCACGAAGGCGGCCGCCGCGCCGAGCAGGACGGAGGCGGCGCTGCGCGTGCCCCACAGCGCGTCTAGTCCGGTGAAGGGCAGGCTGGCCAGGAAGCCGCCCACCAGGAGCGTCAGCACCGGCAGGATCCAGGACAGCAGTACCAGCAGCAGGTTGCGGATGCCGCGTACGATGCCCGGCCGCACGTCGGTCAGGTGCAGTGCGCTCGCAAAGGCGAAGGTGGTAACGGGAATCGCGAACCATGGTTCCCGGATGGCGTCTTGCAGGAAGCTCAGCTTGACCAGCAGGAACAGCTGCGCGCCCAGGTGCAGCACCAGCCAGCCGGTGCCGACGAACAGGGCGCTGAAGGCCAGCTGCACGCCCAGCTTCCAGGCGGTTTCGAAATAGCTGGCATAGCCAGCGATGCGGCGGCGCTCATGCGCGCCTGCCAGCACGAGCACGTGGGCGATGAATAAGCCGGCCACGAGCGACAGGCACAGATGCGGCGAGGGCGACGCCGCGCGCGGCCGGGGGCCTTCCGGCGGCCGGTAGGCGCCTTCCATGCGCCGGACGTCGTGCAGCGCGAGGACGGCAAGCACGGCCGCTGCCGCCAAGCACCACAGCAACAGGCGCCGCCGCGACAGCTGGCCCAGCCCGCTGATCGCGATGACCGGCACCAGTGCGCACACCAGCAGCAGGGGCACGAACAGGCGCGGCGCGGTGGCGGGCCAGTGCAGTGCGGTTCCGGCGCGGTACAGCAGGAACAGCAGCAATCCCTGCACCAGCCCGATCCCGATCCGGGCGGCGGCAAGGCCAGGGCGCGCATCGGCCGGCTCGGCAGTGGCATGCACGACGGCTCCCATGCTAGCTGCCGCGGTAGGTGGAGTAGGACCAGGGCGTCATTACCAGCGGCACGTGGTAGTTCTGCGTGGCATCGGCGATGCCGAAGGCGATGACGATGCGGTCCAGGAAGCGCGGGGAGGGCAGGTCCACCCCTATGCCAGCGAAATAGTCGCCCGCGAAGAACGCCAGTTCGTACTGGCCCGGCTGCAGCGCGTCGCCCTCGAGCAGCGGCGCATCGCAGCGGCCGTCCGCGTTGGTGTGCGCCGTCTTCAGCAGCGACCGTTCGTCCCCATGCACGGCGTACAGCGCCAGCTTGAGGCCGGCCCCCGGGCGGCCGTGCGCGGTGTCGAGGACGTGGGTGCTCAGTTTGCCCATGCGGTTCCCATATGCGAAGAATGAGTTGGAGTATCTGGGCAATCATATACCCTTGTGCTTCCTGCAATATATGATCGCCGATATACCTGCTTTCGATCATGCCATGGACACCTACTCCGACTACCCGCGCGACCTGGCCGGCTACGGCCGCAACCCGCCCCACGCCCGCTGGCCGGGCGGGGCCCGCATCGCCCTGCAGTTCGTGCTGAACTACGAAGAGGGCGCCGAGAACTGCGTGCTGCATGGCGACCCGGCCTCGGAAACCTTCCTGTCCGAGATCATCGGCGCCCAGGCCTTCCCGATGCGCCACATGAGCATGGAGTCGCTGTACGAATACGGCGCGCGCGCCGGCCTGTGGCGGGTACTGCGCCTGTTCGAGGAACGCGGCCTGCCATTGACGGTGTTCGGCGTGGCGATGGCGCTCAAGCGCAACCCCGATGCGGTCAGCGCCTTCCGCGAGCTGGGCCACGAGATCGCCTGCCACGGCCTGCGCTGGATTTCTTATCAAAACATGGACGAAGCCCTTGAGCGTGCCCACATGATTGAGGCGGTGCACATCATGCGCGAACTGACCGGAGAAGCGCCGCTCGGCTGGTACACGGGACGCGACTCGCCCAATACCCGCCGCCTGCTGGTCGAGCACGGCGGTTTCGCCTACGACGCCGACCACTATGGCGACGACCTGCCGTTCTGGCAGGAGGTAGACGTGGGCGGACGGCAGGTGCCGCACCTGGTCGTGCCCTATACGCTCGACAGCAACGACATGCGCTTCGCCGCCATGCAGGGTTTCAATTCCGGCACCCAGTTCTTCGACTACCTGAAGGATGCCTTCGACCTGCTGTATGCCGAGGGCGACCCGGATGGCCTGGACCGGCCGAAGATGCTGTCGATCGGCCTGCACTGCCGCCTGGTCGGGCGCCCGGGACGGGCGCAGGCGCTGGCGCGCTTCCTCGATTACGTGCTAGGCCACGAGCGGGTCTGGGTCGCGCGCCGCATCGATATCGCACAGCACTGGAAAACCGTGCATCCTTTCATAAAATGAATGGATGGCGGGATCCATAAGATATGCTTATTTATAGATAAGCAATATAAGAATTTTCTTATAAGTCCGTTGACGCCGGGTGGTAGCCTTCCGCCCTTGCTCGACCGAGAGGCAAACTGAGAGGCAACGATGCCAGACCCGATCCGATTCTATTACCGCGGCGCCCTGCGCGAAGTACGCGATGCGCGCCCGACCCAGACCATCCTGCAGCACCTGCGCGAAGACCTGCACTGCACCGGTACCAAGGAAGGCTGTGCCGAGGGCGACTGCGGCGCCTGCACGGTGGTGATCGGTTCGCTGGAAGACGGCCAGCTCGCGCTCAAGGCGGTCAATGCCTGCATTCAGTTCACCCCCACGCTCGACGGCAAGGCCCTGTTCACGGTGGAAGACCTGCAGGCGCCAGGCGGCGCACTGCATCCGGTGCAGCAGGCGCTGGTCGAGTGCCATGGCTCGCAGTGCGGCTTCTGCACGCCCGGCTTCGCCATGTCGCTGTGGGGCATGTACCTGAAGCAGGAAGGACGTGCTCCCTCGCGCTGCCAGATCGACGACGCGCTCTCGGGCAACCTGTGCCGCTGCACCGGCTACCGCCCGATCATCGACGCCGCCCGCTGCATGACCGAGCTGGCACCGGTGGCTTTCGACCGCGCCGCGCTGGCCGGCCGCCTGCAGGCCCTGCAGCGCGCCCACGGGTTTACATATGAAGCGCAGGGCGGGCGCTTCCACGTGCCGCGCACGTTGGACGAACTGGTGCGCCTGCGCAGCGCGTTCCCCGATGCGCTGGTGCTGGCCGGTTCGACCGACGTCGGCCTGTGGGTCACCAAGCACATGCGCGAGCTGAACGACATCATCTATATCGGCCAGGTCGATGCGCTCAGGCGCGTCGCGGAAGGCGCGGACAGCCTGGAGATCGGCGCCGGCGTCACGCTGGAAGACGCCTACAACGCCGTCTGCCGCCACTATCCGCGCGAACTGGGCGAATTGCGCCAGCGCTTCGCCTCGCTCCCGATCCGCCAGGCCGGCACCCTGGGCGGCAACGTCGCCAACGGTTCGCCGATCGGCGACTCGATGCCCTGGCTGATCGCGCTCGGCGCGCGTGTCCTGCTGTGCGGCCCCGACGGCGAACGCGCGCTGGCACTGGAAGACTTCTACCTCGGCTACCAGAAGAAGGACCTGCACCCGGGCGAGTTCGTGCGCGCCGTGCAGGTGCCGCTGCCCAGGGCAGGCCTGCGCTTGCGTACCTACAAACTGGCCAAGCGCTTCGACCAGGACATCTCGGCCGTGTGCGCCGCCTTTGCCGTGACGCTCGATGGCGCCACCGTGCTCGATGTCCGCATCGCCTACGGCGGCATGGCCGCCACCCCGAAGCGCGCGGCCGCGGCCGAAGCCGCGCTGCGCGGGGAGCGCTTCGACGAGGCGGCGCTGCGCGCCGCGATGGCCGCGCTGGCCCAGGACTACGCGCCGCTGAGCGACATGCGCGCCTCCAGCGCCTACCGCATGCGGGCGGCGCAGAACCTGCTGCGCCGCTTCTGGCTCGAGACCCGGGTCGACGATCCGCTGCCGGCCAGCGCCGTCAACGCCTTCGCGGCCGGCTGAAAGGACACACCATGAACGACGCAGGCACCCCCATCCTCGCCGGGCAGGCCGCTGCCCAGGGCAGCGAAGCGTGGAGCGAAGTCGGCCGTGCGCGCCCGCACGAATCGGCCGTGCTGCACGTGCTCGGCCAGGCCACCTATACCGACGATATCCCGGAACTGGCCGGCACCCTGCACGCCGCGCTCGGGCTGTCGAGCCGTCCGCATGCACGCATCCGCGGCATCGAGCTCGCCGCGGTCGCCGCCAGCCGCGGCGTGCTGGCGGTGCTCACGGCGCAAGACATCCCCGGCCTGAACGACTGCGGCCCGATCATCCACGACGACCCGATCCTGGCCGACGGCCTGGTCCAGTACGTGGGCCAGCCGATCTTCGTCGTCATCGCCGACAGCCACGACAACGCGCGCCGCGCGGCGCGGCTGGCGAACATCGACTACGAAGACCTGCCCGCCATCCTGACGCCGCAGGCGGCGCGCGCCGCCCGGTCCTTCGTGCTGCCGCCGATGCGCCTGGCGCGCGGCGACGCCGAGGCAGCGTTTGCCGGCGCCCCGCACCACGTGCGCGGCGAGCTGCACGTGGGCGGGCAGGAACAGTTCTACCTCGAAGGCCAGATCGCCTATGCGATTCCGGGCGAGGACCGCGGCATGCACGTGTACTGCTCGACCCAGCACCCGAGCGAGATGCAGCACGTGGTGGCGCACGCGCTCGGCCTGCATTCGCACCACGTGACGGTGGAATGCCGTCGCATGGGCGGGGGCTTCGGCGGCAAGGAATCGCAGTCGGCCCTGTGGGCGGCGGCGGCGGCGATCGCAGCAAGCGCAATGCGCCGCCCGGTCAAGCTGCGCGCCGACCGCGACGACGACATGCTGGTCACCGGCAAGCGCCACTGCTTCCACTACGCATACGAAGTCGGCTACGATGCGCAGGGGCGCATCCTGGCCGCGAAGGTGGACATGGTCAGCCGCGCCGGCTATTCGGCCGACCTGTCCGGCCCGGTGGCCACGCGCGCCGTCTGCCACTTCGACAATGCCTATTACCTGTCGGACGTCGAGATCCGCGCCGCCTGCGGCAAGACCAATACCCAGTCGAACACCGCCTTCCGCGGCTTCGGCGGGCCGCAGGGCGCGATCGCGATCGAGTACGTGATCGACGAGATCGCGCGTCACCTCGGCCGCGACCCGCTCGACATCCGCCGCCTGAATTTCTACGGCAAGCAGGAGCGCAACCTCACGCCCTACGGCCAGGAGATCGTCGACAACGTGATCCACGAACTGGTGGACGAGCTGGAAGGCAGCAGCGACTACCGCGCCCGCCGCGCCGCCATCGAGGCCTTCAACAAGACCAGCCCGGTGCTGAAGAAGGGCCTGGCGCTGACGCCGGTGAAATTCGGCATCGCCTTCAACGTCACCCACCTGAACCAGGCCGGCGCCCTGGTCCATGTCTACGTGGACGGTTCGATCCTGGTGAACCACGGCGGCACCGAGATGGGGCAGGGCATCAACACCAAGGTGATGCAGGTGGTGGCGCACGAGCTGGGCGTGAACCTGGAACGGGTGCGCGCCACCGCCACCAACACCAGCAAGGTGGCCAACACCTCGGCCACCGCGGCATCCACCGGCGCCGACCTGAACGGCAAGGCCGCGCAGGACGCGGCGCGCACCATCCGCGACCGGCTGGCAGCCTTCGTGGCATCGCAGTTCGGCGGCGATCCATCGGAAGTGCGTTTTGCCGACGACACCGTGTTCGTGAACGGAGAAGCGCTGCGCTTCGGCGAAGTGGTGGCCAAGGCCTACCTGGCGCGGGTGCAATTGTGGTCGGACGGCTTCTACGCCACCCCCGGCCTGCACTGGGACCCGAAGACCATGAACGGCCGTCCGTTCTCCTACTACGCCTATGGCGCGGCGGTGTCGGAAGTCGTGGTCGATACCCTCACCGGCGAATGGAAGCTGGTGCGCGCCGATGCGCTCTACGACGCCGGCAATTCGCTCAACCCGGCAATCGACATCGGCCAGGTCGAAGGCGCCTTCATCCAGGGCATGGGCTGGCTCACCACCGAGGAATTGTGGTGGAACGGCGACGGCAAACTGATGACGCATGCGCCTTCGACCTACAAGATCCCGGGCGTGTCCGACTGCCCGCAGGACTTCCGGGTGCGCCTGTTCAAGAACCGCAACGTGGAGGACAGCATCCACCGCTCCAAGGCCGTGGGCGAGCCGCCGCTGCTGCTGCCGTTCTCGGTGTTCTTCGCGATCCGCGACGCGGTGTCCAGCGTCGGCGGGCACCGGGTGCAGCCGCCGCTGAATGCGCCGGCGACCTGCGAGGAAATCCTCAAGGCGGTGGCCTTCGTGGAAGCGGCGCTCGCCTGATGGACGACTGGCTGCCCGGGGAGCTGCGCGCGCCGGCCGTCCTGGTGACGGTCGCGCGCGTCGAGGGTTCCGTGCCGCGCGAGCCGGGCGCGCGCATGCTGGTCGACGCGGCAGGCTTTCGCGGCACCATCGGCGGCGGGCACCTGGAGCACCGGGCGCTGGAGATCGCGCGCGCGCTGCTGGCCGCAGGAGGGCAGGCGCGGCTGGAGCGCTTCCCGCTGGGGCCGAAGCTGGGGCAGTGCTGCGGCGGGATCGCGTGGCTGGCGTTTGAAATCGCGGATGCCGGGCAGCTCGCGCTGCTCGACAGGCGCCGCAACGAAGACACCTGGCGCATGGTATCCGTAGGGTGGGCGGGTCTCCCGCCCACGCGTTCATCGAAAGATGGCATTGCGGCTGCGCTGCCGCCAGTTGAACGCGTAGGCGGCGAAGCCGCCCACGCGACGTCCCTGATCGACGGCAGCGGGCGCATCCTCGCCGGCGCGGCTGTTCCCGCATTCGACCGCAGCGCCGGCACCCACATGTTCCAGGACGACACTGGCCGCCTGTGGCTGGTCGACGCGGTACTGGCCCCGCGCGCCCACCTGATGCTGTTCGGCGCCGGCCACGTTGGCGCCGCCATCGTGCGCGCCCTGGCCGGCTTGCCCTGCCGCGTCACCTGGGTCGACGAGCGCGACGACCTGTTCCCGGCCGGGCTGCCGGGCAACGTGACGGTCGAGGCCACCGACACGCCGCGGGCCCTTGTTGAAAAAGCGCCACAGGGAACCACCTTCCTGGTCATGACCCACAGCCACGCCCTTGACCTGGACCTGTCGCACGCGATACTGTCGCGCCCCGGCGCGCCTGATCACGACATTGCGGCGGACTGGTTCGGCCTGATCGGATCGTGCACCAAGCGCCGCCAGTTCGAGCACCGCCTGCGCGAGCGCGGCATCGCCGCCGCGCGCATCGCTGCGATGGTCTGCCCGGTCGGCATCCCCGGCATCGAGGGCAAGGCCCCGGCCGTGATCGCGGCCTCCGTGGCGGCCCAGCTGCTGACCGTATGGGAAGCGGCGGCCCGCCAACCTGACGTTTCAACGGAATCACACTAATGTCCACCGCACCACAAAACGTGCAAGCCTACCGTGCGAGCTTGCTGCACTTCCACGCCGACCCGGCCTTCGACGGCGACGCCCATGCCTGGCATGAAGATGGCCTGCTGGTGGTCGAGGACGGCCGCGTCAAGGCCGCCGGCGACCATGCGACGCTGGCCGGCACGCTGCCGGCCGGCCTGGTGCCGCACGACTACCGTGGCCACCTGATCACCCCGGGCTTCATCGACACCCACCTGCACTACCCACAGACCGACATGATCGCCTCGCCCAGCGAGGGCCTGCTGCCCTGGCTGGAGACCTATACCTTCCCAACCGAGCGGCGCTTTTCCGACCCGGTCCATGCGCGCGCGACCGCCGAGTTCTTCCTCGACGAGCTGCTGCGCTGTGGCACCACCACCGCGGTCGTGTACTGCACCGTGCATCCGGAATCGGTCGAGGCCTTTTTCGAGGCCAGCGAAGCGCGCAACCTGCGCATGGTGGCCGGCAAGGTGCTGATGGACCGCCACTGCCCGGACTTCCTGCGCGACCTCGAAGGCGGGGTGGGCGCGAGCGCCGCCCTGATCGAGAAGTGGCACAAGCGCGGCCGCCAGCTGTACGCGATCACGCCGCGCTTCGCGCCGACCTCGAGCGACGCCCAGCTGCAGGCGACGGCCGAGCTGGCGCGCAGCTATCCCGACACCTTCATCCAGACCCACGTCTCGGAAAACAAGGACGAATGCAAGTGGGTGGGCGAACTGCACCCGCAGGCGCGCAGCTACCTCGACGTGTACGAGCGCTTCGGCCTGATGCGTCCGCGCGCGCTGTTCGGCCACTGCATCTGGCTGGACGACGAGGACTTCGCGCGCATGGCGGCCACCGGCTCGGCGGCGTCGGTGTGCCCGACCTCCAACCTGTTCCTGGGCAGCGGCCTGTTCGACTTCGAGCGCGCCGACGGGGCGCGCACCCTGCTGTCGCTCGGCACCGACGTCGGCGCCGGCACCTCGTTCTCGATGCTGCAGACCATGAACGAAGCCTACACGGGGGCGCGCCTGAAAGGCAGCCACCTGCCGGCCCTGCGCATGTTCTACCTCGCCACCCTGGGCGCGGCGCGCGCCATGGACCTGGAAGGCACGATCGGCAGTTTCAAGCCGGGCGCGGAAGCGGACTTCGTCGTGCTCGACCCGAAGTCGACCCCGCTCCTGGCGCGCCGCACGGCGCAGCTGGAGTCGCTCGAGGAGCTGCTGTTCGCGCTGGCGCTGCTGGGGGACGACCGGGCGATCCGGGCGACGTATTCCGGTGGGGCGCTGGTGCATGTCCGTCGCGCCTGAGCTTGTAGGGTGGGCGGGTCTTCCCGCCCACGCGTCCAAGCAGCGCTGGCACTGACTGAACGCGTGGGCAAGGAACTTGCCCACCCTACGCCATGCGTACGACCTGCGATATTGCCAACGCTAACCCAAGCGTATAGAGTTGCGCGGTTCCCGCCGACACTTGCCGGCGCTCAACCCGCACCAGAAAGTCCCGATCCATGACCAATACACCGAGTGGCAGCCTGCTGCCGCGCCTTGCCCTGGCCCTGGCTGTCGCAGCCAGCCCGCAGGCCCTGGCCAAGGGCCCGGCCAAGGCCAATGCCAACGAAGCCGCCACTGCCCGTCACTACGCGGGCCTGATCGCCAGCGAGCCGAAACTGTCCGAGCTGACCCTGTTCTTCACCCGCATGCCCAAGGGCGGCGACCTGCACCACCACTATTCGGGTTCGGTATACGCCGAGTCCTATGTCGACTTCCTCGACAAGCAGGGCTACTGCGTCAACCGGCAGACCTACCGCATCGAAACGAAGCGGGAAGTGGTCGAGGCCGAGCGCGCCAAGCCGGCCGCCGAGCGCAGCTGCCTGTCCACGGCCGAGGTCCATGCCGACGACCACAGCTACCGCGAGCTGCTGCAGCGCTGGTCCACCAAGGATTTTTATAACCACGGGGCGCTGCAGCCGCCGCCCGACCGCGCCTTCTTCCAGACCTTCGGCTACTTCGGCCCGGTCTCGAACGCGAACTTCCGCGAGGGCCTGCAGGAGCTCAAGCAGCGCGCGATCCTGGAAAACGTCAGCTACATCGAAACGATGTTCAAGATGTCGCCCTTCGTCGTGAACAAGGAATTCGACGCCCAGGCCTGGCAGAACGCGCAGGACGACAAGGCCTTCGATGCCCAGATGGGGGCCTGGCTGGCGGTGCTGGAGCAGGATGCGGGCTTCCGCAAGTCCACCGAGGACTTCGTCAACAAGATCCATGAAGCGGCCGAAGGCATCGACGACGAGCGCTTCACCATGCGCTACCAGACCTATGTGGTGCGCCTGATGAATCCCTCGCAGGTGTTCTCCTCGATGGTGTCGGGCTTCAAGGCCGCCGCCATGAGCGACAAGATCGTGGGCGTGAACATCGTTGGCCAGGAGAGCACCATGGTCGCGATGCGCGACTATGCGCTGCACATGAAGATGTTCCGCTTCCTGAAGTCGCGCTTCCCGGAAGTGAAGGTGGCCCTGCACGCCGGCGAGCTGGCGCTGGGCGACGTGCCGCCGGAAGGCCTGAAGTTCCACATCGACCAGGCCCTGGTGGTGGCTGGCGCCAACCGCATCGGCCACGGCATCGACCTGGCGCACGAGACCAACGCGCCGGCCATCATGGCGAAGATGCGCAAGGACGACGTGCCGGTCGAGATCAACCTGACCTCGAACGCCTTCATCAGCGGCATCGAAGGCGCCAACCATCCGGTCACCCTGTACCGCAAGTACGGCGTGCCCTATGTGATCTCGACCGACGACGCCGGCGTGACCCGCCACACGCTGACCAACGAGTACGTCCTGTTTGCCAGCCGCTACAAGCCGGACTATGCCGAAGTGAAGAGGGCGTCCTACAACAGCATCCGGTATGCTTTCCTCCCGGCAGCAGAAAAAGCGCGACTGAGCCGCCAGCTCGACGAACGCTTCGCCCGCTTCGAGCACGAGGTGGCCAGCATGGCCAAGCAAGGCGCCGCCAGGTAGGGACGCGCTTGCCCACCAGGGTGCCTTGGCGAAAGGTCCATCCGTTGACGCGGCGGATGGGCCATCCTGCTCCGCACGCGCCAGTCAAAAATTAATATTGGTACATTTTTTGTGGTCTGCTCGCCACAGATCACCAAGCTCTCTCCGTGCTTTGGCGAAAAAACTTATCTAAATATTTCATAAAAGTATCACTTCCGTATAATCGCGCCTTGTGATTTGCCCGGAAACATCGTCCCCCACCCCAAATTCCCCCCTTTTTCGATGTATTTATAGGCTGTTCCTATAAATTTGCTTGGAAAAACGTATTTGTAGGATGGTGGAAGCTCATGCATATTTATTGCTGTTAACAAATATGCTTGAAGTTTTGGTAAGGGCGTGCGGGTGCAT
>NZ_JAIWIA010000051.1 GCF_020176695.1 Massilia sp. MS-15
GGTGGAAGCTCATGCATATTTATTGCTGTTAACAAATATGCTTGAAGTTTTGGTAAGGGCGTGCGGGTGCATGTCACGGCGATGAAAGATTTCCTTCCGATAATCGCCGCTGCATGACGGTCAATGTTGCCGTTTCCGGCAAGAGGGTTGCAGTACTTGTGAAGAGGAACGTCTCCCGGCGTTCGATAACTATTAAGTCTATTTTGGGGTTTTAACAATGATCACTCAGAAACAGATCCGGCTGACCAAGCTGGCCCTGGCTTTGTCGATTGTGCTGTCCGCTTCGCCGGCCATCGCACAGAACACCACCTCCGCCGTCAGCGGCCGCGTCGCTGGCCCGGACGGCAAGCCAGTCGCAGGCGCCCAGGTCACCATCCGCCACACCGAGTCCGGTTCTGTCAGCACGGTCACGACCGACGCCGAAGGCCGCTACACCGCGCGCGGCCTGCGCGTCGGCGGTCCGTTCACGATCACCATGGCCAAGGACGGCAGCGTTGAGACCATCAGCAACGTCTTCACCACCCTGGCTGAAACCTCGAATGTGGACGGCACCCTGGGCCCGAAAGTGGCGGTCGTGAACGTGACCGGCCAGGCCCGCTCGAATACCTTCAACAGCGCCAACATGGGCTCGGGCACCAACCTGAACCGTGCCGACCTGGCAGCCCACGCATCGATCAACCGCAACCTGGCCGACTATGCACGCCAGGATCCGCGCCTGTCGCAGACCGACAAGGACCGCGGTGAAATCTCGGTTGGTGGCCAGAACTCGCGCTTCAACTCGATCACCATCGACGGCGTGTCGATCAGCGACACCTTCGGCCTGGAATCGAACGGCCTGCCGACCAACAAGCAGCCGATCTCGATCGACTCGATCCAGTCGGTGCAGGTCAACGTCTCGAACTATGATGTGACCCAGAAGGGCTACACCGGCGCCAACATCAACGCCATCACCAAGTCGGGTACCAACGAGTGGCACGGCAGCGTGTACCAGGTGTTCCGCAACGACAAGCTGGCCGGCGACCGCTACAACGCCACCAACGACAGCTACACCGCACCTGCGCCGTTCAAGGAAAACACGACCGGCCTGACCGTCGGCGGCCCGCTGATCAAGGACAAGCTGTTCATTTTCGCCAGCGCCGAGAACACCAAGAGCTCGCGTAACTCGCCAGAATACGGCCCGCTGGGCAGCAGCCTGACCAACGTCGGCATCACCCAGTCGGCGATCTCGAGCCTGCAGAACATCGCCAAGTCGCAGTACGGCTTCGAGGCTGGCTCGGCCAACGTGCCGACCGGCTTCGAGTTCGACGTCGAAGACCGCCTGGTCAAGTTCGACTGGAACATCAACGACAACCACCGCGCCAGCCTGCGCTACCAGAAGACCAAGCAGTCGGAGCCGCAGTTCTCGGGCTATTCCGCGACCGGTATCGCACTGGATTCCTACCTCTGGACCGAAGGCAAGAACATCGAGTCGACCGTGGCCCAGGTGTTCAGCGACTGGACCCAGGACTTCTCGACCGAGTTCAAGCTGTCCAAGCGCGAGTCGGGCAAGGACAACGCCAACAACGCCAAGCTGCCGTCGATGGCACTGAGCTTCCCGGGCCCGCTGCCGGCAGGCACCTCGAGCGCCGTGCGTACCGGTACCCGCTTCATCAACTTCGGTACCGAGGCGAGCCGCCAGTTCAACACCCTCGACACCACCACCTGGGACGCCTATGCCGGCGCGACCTGGATCAAGGGCGACCACGAGATCAAGTTCGGTGCCGACTACCAGCGCAACGAGATCTTCAATGCGTTCCTGCAGAACGTCAACGGCACCTACACCTTCGGTTGCGTGAACACCAGCGCGACCTACACCTACACCTTCGGTGCCGTCAACTGCTCGACCTCGCCGGCCGACGTGATCGAACGCGCCGTGCTGGAAAACTTCTCGCGTGGCCGTCCGTCGCAGTACATCGCGCAGATCGCACGTCCGGGCTACACCAAGATGGACGCAGCCGCCATCTGGACCCTGGCCAACACCGGCCTGTTCCTGCAAGATAACTGGCGGATGAACGACCGCCTGACCCTGACCTACGGCGTGCGCTACGACAAGGCCGGCACCAACGACCGTCCGCTGCGCAACACCGCCGTGGCCGCAGCGCGCGTCGCCGGCGCCTACAACAGCAACACCAGCGCCCTGGTCCGCGAAACCGGCGGCTTCGGCATGGACAACACCGTCACCATCGACGGCGACGACCTGATCCAGCCGCGCTTTGGCTTCAACTACCGCCTCGACACCCAGCGTCCGACCCAGATCCGCGGCGGCTTCGGCCTGTTCTCGGGCTCGGCACTGAACGTCTGGCTGGGCAACCCGTTCGCCAACGCCGGTATCGCGACCTACTCGGTCGGTTGCGGCCGCGACAGCTTCGCGTCCTGCGGCACCACCGAAGGCATCTTCAGCCCGGATCCGGACAACCAGAAAGCCATCGCCGGCACCCCGCCTGCGGTCGCCGTCGACCTGCTGGCGCCTGGCATCAGCCAGCCGTCGGTGTGGAAAGCCAACCTGGCGCTCGACCATGAACTGCCATGGTACGGCCTGGTCCTGGGTCTGGAGTACCTGCACACCAACGTCAACAAGAGCATCTACTTCCAGAACCTGAACCTGGGTGCGCCGACCCGCGTCGGCCCGGACGGCCGTCCGCTGTTCTGGACCGAGCAGGGCTACACCGCCTCGTGCGCCACCGGTACCGGCGGCTTCAGCAGCACCGGCGCCTGCGCAGGCTTCCGCTCGCGCGCCCTGTCGAACGCGGCCTACACCAACGTGATCGTGGCCCGCGAAACCAGCAAGGGCGGCGGTAACCTGGCAACCCTGTCGCTGAGCAACGGCCGTTCGCGTGGCCTGCGCTGGACCGCAGCCTACACCTGGACCGATGCCACCGAGGTCAGCAACCTGAGCTCGTCGACCAGCAACTCGAACTGGACCGGCCGCGCAAGCTTCGATCCGAACGAGGAAGTGGTCGGCAAGTCGGCCTACATGATCCGCGACCGCGTGACCCTGTCGCTGGCATGGGACAAGGCCTTCTTCGGCGCCTACAAGACCAGCTTCGGCATGTTCTATGAAGGCCGCAGCGGCAAGCCGTTCAGCTGGACCTTCAACAACGACATGAACGGCGACGGCGTCAACTCGAACGACCTGATGTACATCCCGAAAGCCTTCGGTTCGGGCGAGGTCATCTTCCGTGGCGACACCGCGACCAGCAAGGCCAACGAGCAGAAGTTCTGGGACGTGGTCAACAACGAGAAGGACCTGCTGCGCGCCGCAGGCGGCGTGATCGGCCGTGCCCGTAGCCAGGGACCGTGGGTCAACAGCTTCGACATGCGTCTGAGCCAGGAAGTCCCGGGCCTGTTCAAGGGTCACAAGGGCGCGATCGTGTTCGACTTCATGAACGTCGGTAACATGATCAACAAGCGCTGGGGCCGTATCAACGAAGTCGGCTTCGCCAGCGCCGGCGGCAACTCGCGCAGCTTCGTGGACTACGCTGGTATGCAAGACGGCAAGTACGTCTACCAGGTCCGCGACCAGGTCGAAAACTTCGTGACCAAGCAGTCGAAGGGCGAATCGCAGTGGGCAGTGCAGGTCACCGCTCGCTACGAGTTCTAAGCCGCGTCTGAACGCGCTCCGTGTCGGTGCATGATGCGCCGATACGCAAGACGGCCGGTGGCGACACCGGCCGTTTTTTCATTGATTGAAGGCCTTGTCTCCCACGTCCCCTGTCCCGTGCCTGTCCCCGTAAAGATGGCGGGCCTGCATGGCAGCGTGGGATAATGCGGATGGGCTCGCGAAGCCCGTCCCACCTACCGAGAACACCATGACCGTTTTCCTCCGTGCCCCGGCACGCCTTTCCTGCCTGGCGCTGGCGCTGGCGCTCGCCGGCTGCGCCACCACGGCGCCCGGCCCGGTGACCATCCAGCTGGTCGCCATGAATGACTTCCACGGCAACCTGGAACCGAGCCGGTATACCCCGGTCAATCCGGACGGCAGCAAGGCCGAGCCGATCCGCGCCGGCGGCATCGAGGCCGTGGCCGCCGCCCTGCAGGCCTGGCGCAGGCAGGACAAGGACCTGCTGTTCGTCTCGGCCGGCGACCTGGTCGGCGCCAGCCCCGCGATGTCCTCGCTGTGGGCGGACGAACCCACGATCGAGGCGATGAACATGCTCGGCCTGCGCGTCTCCGCGGTTGGCAACCATGAATTCGACGCCGGCCGCAAGGAACTGCTGCGCCAGCAGCACGGCGGCTGCGATTCGCCGCGGCCCGACAAGGCCTGCCAGATGCGCAAGGACTACCGCGGCGCGCAGTTCACTTACCTGGCCGGCAACGTGATCGACAGCGCCACCGGCAAGCCCTTCATCCCGGCCTTCAAGATCGAACAGGTCAAGGGCATCAAGGTTGGCCTGGTCGGCGTGGTGCTGCAGGACACCCGCTCGGTGGTGATGGCCTCGGGCATCGCCGGCCTCGAGTTCGGCGACGAAGCGGCGGCCATCAACCGCGCGATCCCCGAGATGCGCCGCCAGGGTGCGGACGTGATCGTGGCCCTGGTGCACGAAGGCGGCACCACGAAAGAGAATCCGATGACGCCGGGCTGCAGCCAGCTGACCGGCCCGGTCGTCGACATCGTCAGGAAGCTCGATCCGGCGATCCGCCTGGTGATCAGCGGCCATACCCACATGGGCTACCTGTGCAGCATCGAGGGCCGCACCGTGACCCAGGCCGCCTCCTACGGCCACCTCCTGACCCGCATCGAGATGACGGTCCAGAAGGGCGTGGGCCACGTCGGCGACATCAAGGTCGAGAACGTCCTGATGAAGGGGGGCGACCATCCGGCCGACGCGAAGATGGCGGCCTTCGTCGCGCAGGTGAAGGAAAGCAGCCGCGCCGCGCTCGGCCGTCCGATCGCGCGCGTGGCCGCCGCGCCCGTGCTGCGCAAGCTGAACCCCGCCGGCGAAGCGCCGCTCGGCAACCTGATCGCCGACGCCGGCCTGGCCGCCACCCGCAAGCTGGGCGCGCAGATCGGCTTCATGAACGAAGGCGGCATCCGCAAGGACCTGGAGGCCGGCCCCGACAAGGTGGTGTCCTTCGGCCAGGCCCAGGAAGTGCTCCCGTTCGGGAATACCCTGGTGGTGATGGACCTGAGCGGCGCCCAGATCCGCAGGCTGCTCGAGCAGCAGTGGGCGCGTCCGGCCGCGGCCACGCCGTCGCGCCTGCAGGTCTCGGAAGGATTCCGCTACCAGTGGGACGAGAAGCGTCCGCCCGGACAGCGCGTGAGCGCCGTCACCCTGGACGGCGCCGCGCTCGAGGACAGCAAGGTCTATCGCGTGGTGGCGAACAACTTCCTGGCCGAGGGCGGCGACAACTATCCCGAATTCGTGAAGGGCGCGAACCGGGTCGATACCGGCGTGCCGATCCTCGATGCCTTCATCGACTACCTGCGCAGCATCGAAGGACAGGGCGAGGCCCAGCCTTCGTTCGCCGCCGGCGCGCGCGTCATCAAGGCCGATTGAGCCTGCGCTTCCCAGCTCCGTTATCTAGCAAGGAAAACCATGAAAAAACTCGCCTGTGTACTTGCGCTGACCAGCGCCTTCGCATCCTTCGACGCCGCGGCCTGGGGCCGCGACGGCCACAAGGCGGTCGGCGCCATCGCCGACCGCCTGCTCAAGGGCTCGTATGCCCAGAAGCAGATCCAGGCCCTCCTGCTGCCGGGGGAGACGCTGGAGTCGATCGCCAACTGGGCCGACTGCGTCAAGGGCAGCTATTGCGGCCCCCAGACCCAGGAGATGCTGGACTACGTCAAGGCCAACCCCGAGCACGACAAGTACCACTACACCAACGTGCCCTTCCAGCACGACCACTACGACAACCATGGACCGGGCCGCACCGGCGTCGACATCGTGCAGACCCTGCGCCAGTGCATCGCAGTCCTGCAGGGCAAGACCGATCCGGCCCTCAATCCGCACAAGTTCACCAAGCGCCAGGCGCTGATCCTGCTGACCCACTTCGCCGGCGACATCCACCAGCCGCTGCACGTGGGCGCCGCCTTCGTCGGCCGCGACGGCAAGTTCGTGGCGCCGAGCGCCCAGGAACAGATCGACGAGCGCGCGATCTTCGATACCCGCGGCAGCAACAGCCTGCTGCTCGACGTGCCGCGCCTGAGCGTGCTGGAAGCGGCCAGCATTCCGCCGGGCGAGCCGGTGCCGGTGCGCGAAGGCGTGCCCCAGGCCCTGACCAAACCCTTCCACTCGTACTGGGACAGCACCACGGTCGACTACGCGTTCCGCCGCCTGCAGGCGCGCACGCCGCAGCAGTTCGCGGACAAGGTCATCGCCGGCAAGCATGTGCTGCCGCTGATCGAGGGCGATCCGATCACCGCGCCTTACGCCTGGGCCAACCATTCGCTGTATGTCGCCAAGCAGGCCTTCGAGGGCGTGAGCGCCGGCGCGCTGATCCAGCAGACCGGCAAGAAAGGCGAGACCTACTACAGCTTCGCGCTGGAAGTGCCGCAGAACTATCCGGTTCCGAGTTCCGAGCTCGCCAAGCAGCAACTGATCAAGGGCGGCTACAATCTGGCTGCCATCCTGCAGGCGATCTTCCCGGACAAGGCTTAAGGACCGGCGTCCAGGGCGGCCGGCTGCGGCCGCCCAACCACTCCAGGATCCCGGATGCGAACCTTCTTCGACAAGCTGAAACGCCATCGCTGGCTGGTGCTGGCGCTCCTGCTGCTGGCCCTCGCGGCCTGGATCCTGTCCGCGCGCGCGCGCGGGCCCGCGCTGCCTGCCTACCAGGTGGTGGCGCAGCCGCTGGTGCAGACCGTGGTCGCAACCGGCCGCGTGGCCGCCGTCTCGCGCGCCGAAGTCGGCAGCGCCGTCACCGGGGTGCTGGTCGAGCGCCGCGTGCGCGAGGGCGACCGGGTGCGTCCCGGCGACGTGCTGGCCGTGCTGCGCGCCGCCGAACTCGATGCCGCCGTGCGCGAGGCCGAGGCCGCGCTGGCCGAGCTGCGCCAGTCGACCCGGCCGCAGGCCCAGGCGAGCCTGCGTGAAACCGAGGCGCGCCTGGCCCAGGCCGGCCGCGAGGCGGCGCGCCGGCGCGAACTGTTCCGCCAGCAGATGATCACGCGCGAGGCGATGGAACAGGCGGTGCAGGCCGAGACCGTCGCCCGCAGCGCGCTCGAGCAGGCGCGCCTGGCGGCGCGTTCCCTGGCCGAAGGCAGTCCGGGCGAGGCGGCGGCGCGCGCGCGCCTGGCCAGCGCCCGTGCGCAGCTGGAAAAAACCACGATCCGCGCCGAAGTGGCGGGTACCGTCCTGAGCCGCAATGCCGAGCCGGGCGACCTGGTGCAGCCGGGGCGGGTGCTGTTCGAGATCGCGCGCGAAGGCGATACCGAGATCCTGGTGCCGGTCGACGAAAAGAATCTCGAAGTGCTGGCGCTCGGCCAGGCCGCCATGTGCGTGGCCGACGCCTTCCCGCGCCGGCCGTTCCCGGCGCGGCTGGGCTTCATCGCGCCCGCGGTCGACCCGCAGCGCGGCAGCGCCGACGTGCGCCTGGCGGTGGACCCGGTGCCGGGTTTCCTGCGCCAGGGGATGACGGTGTCGGTCAACATCGAGACCGGCCGGCGCGCGCGCGCGCTGGTGGTGCCGAACGACGCGCTGGCCCGGATAGACGGTGACGACAGCGACGACAGCGCGCTGTGGGTGGTCGTCGATGGCCGCGCCGAACGGCGCCGCGTGAAGCTCGGCCTGCGCGGCCTTGCCAGTACCGAGGTCGTCTCCGGCCTGCGCGCCGGCGACTGGGTGCTGGCCGATGCCAATGCCGCCTTGGAAGCAGGCCAGCGCGTGCGCCCCGTCGCGGCCGGGCCGAGGGACGGCGCCGCCACCCGCAACGAGCTGCCGGTCAAGCTGGACTGACGCCGATGTGGATCGAGTGGACCATCGCGATCCGCTTCCTGCGCGAAGGGAAGGCGCAAAGCACCCTGATCCTGGTCGGGATCGCGGTCGGGGTGGCGGTGATCGTCTTCCTCACCGCCCTCATCACGGGCCTGCAGTCCAACATCATCGAGCGCACCCTCGGCACCCAGGCCCATATCAAGGTCCAGCCGCTCGAGGAACGCAACCGGGTGCTGGCCCCGGCCGACGGGGCCGTGCAGCTGGTCCTGGAAAGCAAGCGCGTGCAGCGCCTCCGTTCGATCAATAACTGGCAGGGAGTGCGCGACGTGCTCGACTCGCTGCCGCGCATCACGGCCGTGTCGCCGCTGATCTCCGGCCCGGCCTTCGCGCGCCGCGGCGAGGCCCTGCAGTCGGTGGCGCTGGTCGGCATCGATCCGGCGCGCTACCGGCGCATCATCCCGGTCCAGGACGAGATCGTGGCCGGCGTGTTCCGGGTCGGCGCCGGCAATGCCGTGATCGGCAGGCAGCTGGCCAGCGACCTGGGCATGCGCGTGGGCGACAAGCTGCGCCTGGACGGCGGGCAGGGCAGGGATAGCGTCGTGAACATCGCCGGCATTTTCGAACTCGGCGTGCGCGAACTCGATGCGCGCTACGTCTACCTCGACATGAAGCAGGCCCAGTCCCTCCTCGACCTGGCCGGTGCCGCCACCGTCATCGACCTCAGGGTGGACGACATCTTCGCGGCCCAGGAGGTCGCCGCACGCGTCGCCCGCCTGACCGGGCTGAAGGCCGAAAGCTGGATGGAGACCAATGGCCAGCTGATGAACGCGCTGCGCTCGCAAAGCCTGTCGACCCGCATGATCAGCGTGTTCGTGGCCCTGAGCGTGGCGCTCGGCATCGCCAGCGTGCTGTCGGTCAGCGTGGTGCAGCGCACCCGCGAGATCGGCATCCTGCGCGCGATGGGCACCACGCGTGGCCAGATGCTGCGCGTGTTCCTGGTGCAGGGCGCGGTGTTCGGCCTGGCCGGCTCGGTGCTGGGCGGGGCCGCCGGCTACGGCCTGGTGGCGGCCTTCAATACCTTCGGTCCGAAACTGTTCTATATTCCGGTGGACCCGGTGCTGCCGCTGGCCGCGGCGGCACTGGCCACGCTGACCGGTGTGCTGTCGGCCGCGGTGCCGGCGCGGCGTGCCGCCGCCCTCGATCCGGTGGAGGCGATCCGCCATGTCTGACGCGATGTCCGCCCACGACGGCGAGCAGGAAGTGCTGCGTCTGGAAGGGCTGCGCAAGCGCTACAACGTCGGCAAGCCGACCGAGATCGAGGTGCTGCACGGGATCGACCTGCGCTTGCGGCGCAGCGATTTCGCGGCGCTGGTCGGCGCTTCCGGTTCCGGCAAGAGCACCTTGCTCAACCTGATCGGCCTGCTCGACCAACCGAGTGCCGGCGAGCTGTTCCTGCTGGGCGCGCCGACCTCGCGCATGCTCGATGCCGGGCGCACCGCGCTGCGCGGCAGCACGGTCGGCTTCGTGTTCCAGTTCCACCACCTGATTCCAGCCTTCAGCGCGCTCGAGAACGTGTTGATGCCGCTGATGGTCGCCTCGGGCAAGCCGAACGCGCAGCAGGTGGACCACGCGCGCAGCCTGCTGGCCCAGGTGGGCCTGGCCGGGCTGGAGGAGCGCAAGCCAGACCAGCTCTCGGGCGGCCAGCAGCAGCGCGTGGCGGTGGCGCGCGCCCTGGTGACGCGTCCGGCCTTGCTGCTGGCGGACGAACCGACCGGCAACCTCGACACCAAGTCGGCGGCCGACGTGTTCGCGCTGTTTCGCCGCTTTAACCGCGAGTTCGGCTGCGCGGTGTTGCTGGTGACGCACGACCCGCGCATGGCAGAGCAGTGCGACCGCACCATTACGCTGGTCGACGGCCGCATCGAGAGCGACCAGGTGCGGTCATCCGGTCGCTAGCTGCGCCGGATCAGTGCCTGCGCGGCGCGTTGGCGCCGCGCTCTTCGATAGAATGCCGTCCACCACCGACCCTGTTCCATCACCATTACCATGACCATTCGCCTCAAGGCCGCCATCTGCGCCGCCTGCTCTTCATTGACCCTGGCCCTGGCGAGCGATGCCGCCGCCCAGTCCAGCCCCGAACGCGCCCTGCCGCTGTGGGAGATCGGCCTGGCCGGCGGCGCGCTCTCGACCCCGTCCTATCCGGGCGCCGACGAACGCGAATCGCGGGTGCTGGTGTTTCCCAACATCGTGTACCGGGGCGAGGTCCTGCGCGTCGACCGCTCCGGGATCGCCGCGCGCCTGTTCCGCAGCAGCAGGGCGGAACTGGACATCGGCTTCGCCGGCGCGCTGCCTTCGGATTCCGACGATGTCGACGAACGTGCCGGCATGCCGGACCTCGGGCCCCTGCTGGAATTCGGTCCGCGCCTGAAAGTGCTGCTGGCCGACCTTGGTGGCAAGCGCCGGCTGCGCGCCGAATTCCCGTTGCGCGCGGTGATCGAGGCGCGCAGCGGCCTGCACCGGCGCGGCGCCAGCTTCGAGCCGCGCCTGGCCTATGACATGGCGGGCGAGCGCGGACTGTGGACACTGGAGGCGAACCTGTCGGCGGTGCTGGGCGACCGCCGCCTGAACCGCCATTTCTACGAAGTGGCGCCGCAGTACGCGACGCCCACGCGGCCGGCGTATGCCGCCGGTGCCGGCCTCCTGATGATGCGCCTGGGCCTGTTCGGCTCGCGCCGCATCGACGAGGACATGCGGGTGTTCGGCTACCTGCGCTATGAAAGCTACCGGAATGCGGCGAACCGCGGCAGTCCCCTGCACGTGAAGGACAGCGGGGTATCGGGCGGGGTGGGGGTGATGTGGACCTTCAAGCGTTCCAGCCGCCGCGCGAGCGGGGTAGAAACAGTGGATCCGGCGATCCAGTAGGCGCCGCGCGGGGCCACGCGGCGTGTGCGAGGACCGGGCAGCGCCGCTGCCCGGTGATGCGGTCAACGCGGGATTACTTGCTGTTGGTGCTGTCCTTGGCGTTCTTGCGCGAGGCCTTGGACTTGTCATGCTTGTCCTGCTTGGTGTTCGCCTTGTCGGCCGCATGGGCCGCATCGGCTGCCGACGCTGCCGAAGCTGGGGTGGCCGGCGTCGCCGGCGTTGCCGGGGTTGCAGGCGAAGCCGCGGTCGCCGCGGTGCTGCCGGCGCCGCCGGTGGTGCTGTCGATGGTGGTGGTGGCCGGGGTTGCCGGGAGGGCCGGAGTAGCAGGGATTGCCGGGGTGGCCGGCGTCGCGGCGGTCGGCGGCGTGGCCTGGGTAGCGCTAGCGGCCGGGGCGGTGGTCTGGGCGAAGGCCGAGGTGGCGGACAGAGCGACGATCAGGGAAGCAATGGTTTTCTTCATTGGTAAATCCTTTCTGGTTCGGTTTCTGGCGTACGTAATCGTGTCACCTCTGCATCAAACGAAGCGCGGCGCCGGCCTGTTGACCATGCTTACAAAGGCTTACCCCCGTCACATTTGCTCACATCCTAGGCAACAATCATGGTGTAAAGCAATAGCATCGTTGGGTGGGCGGGTTCCCCGCCCACGCGTTCACCTTCCTCTATTCCGCCTAGGGAACGCGGAAAGCGCCAAAAAAAAGGCGCAGTCAACAGGACCTATGGATGAGGACCGAACTGCCGAGCAGTTCGGCGGTCGAACGCCTATCTCCCTCGACAGGACCCGATCATGCGCGCTCCCCGCTTCAGGAAGTGGTTCGCCCAGCTGCCCGCGCTGAACGTGCCGCAGCGCCTGCAAACGCTCTCGGCCCTGCATCCGTCCGCCGGACTCGACCGCATCATCGCCCTCATTGCCCAGGTCAAGGAAGGCAAGCGCCGCTGTCCTGCCTGCGCTTGCGAGCGTTACTACCGGCATGGCCAGGCCAACGGTCTGCAGCGC
>NZ_JAIWIA010000052.1 GCF_020176695.1 Massilia sp. MS-15
AGATGACCTCCGCTGACTCCGACAGCACCAGGAAACCGTGGGCGAATCCTTCCGGCACCCACAACTGAGCTTTGTTGTCAGCGCTCAGGAGGTCGCCCGTCCACTGTCCGAACGTGGGCGACGAACGCCGCAGGTCAACGGCGACGTCGAACACGCTGCCCGCCACGACCCGCACCAGCTTGCCCTGCGTCTGCCGTATCTGGTAATGCAGGCCGCGTAGCACGTTCCGCACCGACGTCGCATGGTTGTCCTGCACGAAAGCCACCTTGCGTCCTATTGCCTCCTCGAAGCGGGCCTGCTGGAAACTTTCATACACCGAGCCGCGCTCGTCGGCAAACACGCGCGGCTCGATCCGCACGACATCCGGAATAGCGAGGCGGGTCATCCGCATCAGATCACCTTTTCGCTCAGGACTCGTAAGAGGTACTGTCCGTAACCATTGTTGCGCATCGGCGCGGCCAGTTCAGCCAGCTGTCCGGCACTGATCCAACCCATGCGGAACGCGATCTCCTCCGGACATGCTACCTTCAGCCCCTGGCGACGTTCGATGGTGGCGATGAACTGGCTGGCGTCGAGCAAGGACTCGTGGGTGCCGGTATCGAGCCAGGCGTAGCCGCGACGCAGGATCTCTACCTGCAGGCGCCCGAGCTCCATGTAGATGCGATTCATGTCCGTGATCTCGAGTTCGCCGCGCGCAGATGGTGTCAGCGAACGGGCGATCGCGACGGCATCGCCGTCGTAGAAATACAGGCCGGTCACGGCATAGTTCGAGCGCGGCACGCGCGGCTTTTCTTCCAGGCCGATGGCGCGCCAAGTGGAATCGAATTCCACGACCCCATAGCGCTCGGGATCCTGCACGTGGTAAGCGAACACGCTTGCCTCACTGCGCGCCGAGGCCTGGCGCAACATGTGGGGCAGATCGTGGCCGTAGAAAATGTTATCGCCCAACACAAGCGCCGATGGGCTGCCCGACAGGAAGTCGGCACCCACCAGGTAGGCTTGGGCGATTCCGCCGGGAGTAGGCTGAACCGCGTAGGAGATGTTCAGGCCGAAGCGAGCACCGTCACCGAGCAACTGCTCGAAGCGCGGGGTGTCCTTGGGAGTCGATATGACGAGGATGTCCTGGATCCCGGCCAGCATCAAGGTGCTGAGCGCGTAATAGATCATCGGCTTGTCGAACACCGGCATCAGCTGCTTCGACACCGCGAGCGTTGCCGGATACAGGCGCGTACCGCTGCCGCCTGCCAGGATGATGCCCTTGCGCCGCGGAGATTCGTTCATTGTTTTCCTCATGGGTTGCCGCCTGCCGCCAGCTCTGCGACGAGGCAATTGACGTGGTCGCGCCACTCCGGCAGCGCCAGGCCGAAGGTGGTGCGAAACCTGGTGGTATCGAGCAGCGAATTTTCCGGACGCGCCGCCGGGGCACCCCAGTCGACCGCCGCGACGGGCACGATCCGGTCCGGCGCAGCCGCCAGTCGTGCGCCGTGCGCCAGCGCCAGCTCGACGACATGGCGTGCATAGGCGTGCCATGTCGTCCGGCCCGATGCCGTCACGTGGTAGGTTCCCGACAGCGCGTCTGCTCTCTCACGCTCCAAGGCGATGCGATACAGGGCCAGCGCGGTAACGTCCGCCAACAGATCCGCACTGGTCGGCACCCCGTGCTGGTCGGCGACGACATCGAGCTGCGCCCGCTCCTTCGCCAGGCGCAGTATGGTCTTCGGAAAGTTCGCGCCATGCCGTCCGAACACCCAGCCGGTGCGCAAGACCATATGACGCACCCCGCTCGCACGGACGCGTGCTTCGCCGTCGAGCTTGGTACGGCCGTAGGCGGACAGCGGCCCGGTCGGGTCGTCCTCGACCCAGGCGCCATCGATACCACTGCCCTTTCCGTGACCGAACACGTAGTCCGTCGAATAATGCACCAGCCAGGCGTCGCAGGCACGGGCTTCCTCGGCAAGCACGCCCGGGGCCAGCGCATTGACGGCGTACGCGACGGCTTCGTCACGTTCGGCACGGTCGACCGCCGTGTAGGCGGCAGCGTTGACGATGACGTTGGGCCGGTGGCTACGCACACAGGCGCGCAGGATGTCCGGGTCGGCGAGATCGGCTTCTCTACGGCCGAAGGCACGCAGTTCACCCAGGGGTGCGAGCGCACGCCGCAGCTCCCAGCCCAGTTGCCCGTCCTTGCCGAACAGGAGAATCTTCATATACCGGGACGCCCGCCGGCGTATTGCTGCGCCACCCAGTCGCGGTAAGCGCCGCTGGTCACCTCCCGCACCCAGTCCTGGTGCGCCAGGTACCATGCGACAGTCTTGCGGATGCCGGTCTCGAAGGTCTCCACCGGGCGCCAGCCGAGTTCGCGCTCGATCTTGCCGGCGTCGATCGCATAGCGGCGGTCATGGCCCGGGCGATCCTTTACGAAGCTGATCTGCGCCGCGTAGGGCGCACCGTCCGGCCGCGGGCGCAGTTCGTCCAGGATGGCGCACAGCGTGTGCACCACGTCAATGTTCGCCATCTCGTTCCAGCCGCCGACGTTGTAGGTCTCGCCCGGTTTGCCGGCCTCGAGCACGCGGCGGATCGCGCTGCAATGGTCGAGCACGTAGAGCCAGTCGCGTACCTGGCGGCCGTCACCGTAGACCGGCAGCGGCTTGCCCGCAAGTGCATTGTGGATCACCAGCGGGATCAGCTTTTCAGGGAAATGGAAAGGACCGTAGTTGTTGGAACAGTTGGTGGTCAGCACCGGCAGGCCATAGGTGTGGTGCCAGGCCCGCACCAGGTGGTCCGACGACGCCTTGCTGGCCGAATACGGACTGTTCGGCTCGTAGCGGTGCTGCTCGTCGAATGCCGGGGCGTACGGAGGGAGGGAGCCGTACACTTCGTCGGTCGAAACATGCAGGAAGCGGAAGACCGCGCGCTCGCCTTCATCCAGGTCGCTCCAGTAAGCACGCACCGCTTCCAGTAAGCGGAAGGTACCGACCACGTTCGTCTCGATGAAGGCCGCCGGGCCGGCAATCGAGCGGTCAACGTGGCTCTCTGCGGCAAAGTTCAACACCGCCCGTACCCTGTGCTTGCGCAGCACGCTCGCCACCAAGGCGCTGTCGCCGATATCGCCTGCCACGAAATGATGGCGCGGGTCACCCTGGAGGCATGCAAGATTGTTCAGGTTGCTGGCATAGGTCAACTTATCGAGGTTCACGACGGGCTCGTCGCCACCTACCAGCCAGTCGAGCACAAAGTTGGAACCAATGAAGCCGGCGCCACCGGTTACTAGGATGGTCATACGTTATCCGGGCTGGTTAAATCCGGGCATGCGCCCGCTGCCCCGAATTATGGCGCGTTTAGGCGAACAGCGGGAAGCTCATTGCCCGGCTGGATCAAGGAAGAATCGGTCTGGCCGATGGCAAAGGCCCGTGGCGCACTACGCGCGATGCGGCGCTGCTGCGCCCACGAGGCCGATATCACGAGGGCGTACACCGCCTGGTACAGCAGGAAGCTGGCCAGCATACTGTGCATTAGGACTTCCGGCATCGCGGCGAAGCGCACCGCCGTCACGGCAGGCATAGCGCGACCGCCCACCAGAACGGCGCCACGCAGGCATTGCGCAACGGCGCCGGCAGGGCGCGAAAGTAGCGCGCCGCGATGGCCATCTTGACTAGGCTGCGCAGGTGCCAGCTATCCGGCAGGCCCGAAACGAGCATCACCGACGTCCAGGCCAGCAGGAAACCGAGAATACAGGCGCCGCCATCGCCGGGGAACAGTTTGCCGAACGGGAAATTCACGACAAAAAAGCCGACTGTGACGGCGCAGACGACAAAGCACAGCTGGGCCAGGCCAGGGTCGCCCGCGTCCTGCGCCAGGCCCAGCGTGGCTATGCCGATCAGCACGACGGCTCTGGCCAGGCCATTGAAACCGTCGATGATGTTGACCGCGTTGACTATGCCCCCCAACCACGAGTGCGGTGAACAGCACCGAAGCGGGCAGCCAGCCCAGCAGCATGTCGAGCGGCGCGATGCCGATGTGCAGTAGCGTGACACCGGTCACGCCCCAGCAGCAAACGCCGCTAGCCACGGTCAAAAGAAGATGCGCCCACACCGACACCTTGCGAGTCAGGTCTTCGGCAAGCTCGAACATGAAGGCCGGCATGGCCGCCACCAGCACCGGCAGCAGCAGTTCATGCTGCTCCGGCGGCGGCATGCCGAGCGTGAGCCACAGGCCGAGCATGATGGCGGCGCCACCAATGCGCGGCGTCGGGGTGACGTGGAATTCTTGCACGCCATGCATCGCGTCGAGCGAATACTACCCGTGCCAGCGCGTCGTCAGGACGAGCAGCAGGGGACAGGCGAGCGAAACGGCAAAGCCGAGCTTCAGACCGGTAAAAGGAAATTAATGATGCTCATACAACCATTTGGTAAACTCAAAAATTTTACCGCATTTCCATTTAGCTAATGCCAGATTTTGTCGCAGCCTGTTTGCCGGTCGTGGGCAGGATGTAAATATGCATGAGTAATCGGGCGATTCTATGGCGCTTGATATATCGCAATCAACTGTCCCGAAACTTCTCCTAATCTTTTCGACAGTTTCTTACATTTATTGCAGGCAATTATTTCTGTTTATACCAGTACAGCCGAAAGCTGCCATGTCGCGTACCCGTTCTCTTGTCGCGTTCCCCTGGTCCCGCTTTCCGGCGCTGCCGTATTTTGCGGCCTGCATCCTGTTCGTACTGCTAGCCCTGCCATGCGCGGCGGCACGTGCCCAGCCCTCGACTGAACTGGCCGAGCTGCGCACCCGCCAGCTCGAAGCCGAGGCACGCCAGGCCCTGGCCGAAGCCGAGCGCGCCGAACTGCTCGCGCGCCTGCCGCCCGCCCAGTCGAAACCGCTAGCCGGAACGATCGACACCCGCCAGTTCGGCGCTGCCGGACTGGTACGCGCGGTCGACCTGGCGCGCGAGCTGGCCGTCGGCCTGTGCAGGCGCCTGCCGCCGGACCGGCCCACTGTCCTCTACGATCCCGCCACGGCCCAGGGCATGGTGGCGGCCCGCATGGTGGACAGCGCCCTCACCCGCCTTGCCATTGAACTGGCGGAGCGGAACCGGGCGCTGCAGCGTCTGCTCGACGCCTTCCGCCCAGCCGGCACGGCGGCGCTGGCGCCAGGCTTGCCCGCGCTATTGACCGTGGTCCCGGCCACGGTACGCGCCGGCGCCGACCTCACGGCCCTGCTGCGCAGCGACGTCGCCGTGGCGGGAATGGCTTATGGCGACGGTGCGCGCAGCCTGTTCGCCAGCGCCTTGGCCCAAGCCTGTCCGGAGCGCATCAGCGGACTCGGCGGCGGCTACCTCGGCGAACTCGACTGGCAGCGCTACGAGCAGCTGCTCGGCCGCCTACAGGGTCTTGCCACCCAGCGCGCCACCTACGCCCAGCGCATTGCCGAGCTGCAGGGACTGGTCGATGCGGCCAAGGGCGAGCAGAAGAAGGAGATTGCGGCCGTGGTCCAGGCCGCGCAGGCACAGCTGAAGGCGGTGGATGCCTTCGTCGATTCGCTCAGGGCCGGGGAAGCCAGCGACAGGAGTCCGCTGTTTAATACGGCGCGCTATCTCGGGTATGGCGAACGGACGGCGGGCAGCCTGGTACTCGATGTGGACCTGCGCCTGGAAGGCATGAGCATCGTGAAGGAGAACCTGTTTACGGGACAGCACCTGCGGCTGTCGGGGGTGGCCTTGCTGTGGTATCGGCTGCATGAGCCGGATGGGCGGCTGGTGGCGGCGGAGGTGTTGCGGCGGATCAGCCGGCCGGTCGAGGTGGATTTGCGTGGGGATGGCGCGCTGGATTCGTTTTGGTCCGTAGGGTGGGCGGCTTCGCCGCCCACGCGGTGATAGGTAGCGGCGAGATCATCGGGCACGAGAATGGAGCCGATCGCGATCACCGCGTGGGCGGGGGACCCGCCCACCCTACGCCAGGCGTTTCACAGCCTGGTCGATGGCGCCGAAGATCGACTTGCCCTTCTCGTCTAGCATCTCGATGCGGATGGTGTCGCCGAAGCGCATGAAGGGCGTGCTGGCTTCGCCATCGGCAATCAGTTCCAGGCAGCGCTGCTCAGCGATGCATGAGTAACCGCGCGACGCATCCTTGTTCGACACCGTACCCGAGCCGACGATGCTGCCGGCACGCACATTGCGCGTCTTGGCCAGGTGCGCGATCAGCTGCGGGAAGTTGAACACCATGTCGGTACCGGCATCCGGCCGCCCGACAAGGTGGCCGTTCCAGGTCGAGCGCAGCGGCAGGTGCAGCTTGCCGCTGCGCCATGCGTCGCCCAGCTCGTCCGGCGTGACCGCCACCGGCGAAAAGCTCGTCGCCGGCTTCGACTGCAGGAAACCAAACCCCTTGGCCAGTTCGTCCGGGATGAGATTGCGCAGCGAGACGTCGTTGGCCAGCATGAGCAGGCGGATCTGGCCGTGCGCCTCGTCCGGCGTCGCGCCCATCGGCACGTCGCCGGTGATCACCGCCACCTCGGCCTCGAAATCGATGCCCCATTCCTCATGGGCCAGCACGATGTCGTCCTGTGGACCGAGGAAATCGTCGCTGCCGCCCTGGTACATCAGCGGATCTTCCCAGAACGAGGCCGGCATCTCGGCCTTGCGCGCCTTGCGCACCAGTTCCACGTGGTTCACGTAGGCGGAGCCGTCGGCCCACTGGTAGGCACGCGGCAGCGGCGCCATGCAGCGCGCGGGATCGAAATCGAAGGGGCGGCGCGCCGTTCCTTCCACCCGCCCTTCATTGAGCAGCAGGGACAGTTCGGCCAGCTGGGGCGCGATGAATCCCCAGTCGTCGAGGGCGGCCTGGAGCGTGGGCGCAATGCCGTCGGCGACATGGGCGGTTTTCAGGTCGCGCGCGACGACGATCAGCTGGCCGTCGCGGCTGCCATCCTTGAGTGTGGCGAGTTTCATCGGTAGCGAGGTGTATTGGGAACCCGCTATTGTAAAGCCTCAATACTGGACAACGACGCCCGCGCCGATCGTGCGCTGGAAGTAGTTGTAGTCGATCAGGCTCTGGCCATAGCCCGAGAACCAGTGCACATATCCCTTGAGCGGCCCCACCAGCGGGAAGGCCCAGCCGAGCTGGGTCGCGCTTTTGCTCGTATGGAAATTATGGCGCACCATGGCCGAGAACTCGTGCCCGTCCATGCGGTAGCTGCCGCTCAGCTCCATGCGGCCCATGTAGTCGACGATGTCGGGGTTGTTGTCGTCTTCGAGCGCTTCATTGATGCGCTTCCAGACGCGCCCGGTCAGCGCCAGCCGCCCGCGCTCGAGGCCGACCTGGGCATAGATCCGGTTCCAGCTGCGCGACAGGCTCGATGCCTGGCCGTTGGACTGGTGGTTCAGGCCCAGGTTCAGGTATTTCAGGTTGGCGCCGAACACGCTCACGTTCAGCGGCGTCACCAGCATGACCTCTGGCTGGTAATTGGTCTCGCGGAAGGGGCTCGAGGCTTCGCGGTTGCCGGCCTGCCAGAAGCTGTTCTGGGTATAGCCGAACCAGAGGTCGACCGGCAGCGAGAACGCGGTCTCGATCGCCTTCATCTTGAAGCCGAGCTGGTACTGCAGTTCGGCGTGCGACAGCTTGCCGGTGAAGTCGGCCGCGCGGAAAGGCTTGTAGGGCGCTTCATTCGGACGGTAGGTGCGCGCCCCGATCAGGTAGTTCGGATTGTGCGGACGGAAAATGAAGATGCCGCGCTTATGCTTGTCGTCCAGTTCCCAGTGGCTGGCCATGGTGTACTCGGCGGCCGCCTCCACGGCAGGGTCCACCGAAGCGCTTGGGTTCGGCAAGGTCTTGGTTGGAAAGGCGGTGGGCGCCTGGCCGGGCGTGGCGCTGGCGATCGGCGGCGGCGCGGGCTCGGCGCCGAGAGCGGTGGCCGGGACAGCCGGTGCGGCCGGGGTGGCGCCATGGGCAGCGGCCAGGCTGTCGAAGCAGGCCAGGCGCTGGCGGGTATCGGTGAGCCGGGTGCACTCACCCAGTTGCTGGGTCAGCGCGGGAGCGGATTGCTGGGCAAATACGGGCGAGGCGAGCAGGAACGGCAGCAGGGCTGCGGGAAACGGTTTTAATTGCATGGTTTTCTTTGGAAGCGGCCATGACATGGCGAATTGTCAACAGCAGTGTCGCGGAAAAGCTGCGTTGGTGTCGCACCGTTAGGCGTGATGTGCACGTAGGGTGGGCGGCTTGTCCGCCCACGCGGTGATAGTGATAGCGGCAAGATCATCCGGAGTGGAAGCAGAGCCGGTAACAATCACCGCGTGGGCGGGAAACCCGCCCCACCCTACACGAGTAGGTCCAGCTGGGCCTGTTCGAGGAAGCACCACTCCCCTTCCTGCAGGCCCAGCGCTTCCAGGGTCAGGCCGCCGATCTGCGAGCGGTGCAGCGCGCTGCAGTGGTTGCCGGCGGCGGCCAGCATGCGCTTCACCTGGTGGTACTTGCCCTGTTCGAGCACGATCTCGAGCTGGTGCTCGCCGCGCTGCACGCAGGAGATGGCTTTCAGGGGCGCCGGCTCGTCGTGCAGCTGGACGCCGGCCAGCAGCTGTGCGACCAGCGCCTCGGTGACCGGTTCGGCGGTCGTCGCCTGGTAGACCTTGGGCACATGGCGCTTGGGCGACGACTGGGCGTGGATGAAGGGACCGTCATCCGACATCAGGAGCAGGCCGGTGGTGTCGTGGTCCAGGCGGCCGACCGGCTGCACCTCGCGCCAGCTGAACTGTTCCGGCAGCAGGGTCAGCACGCCCGGGTGGTGGCTCGGCTTGCGCGAGCACTCGTAGTTGGCCGGCTTGTACAGCGCGATGTACAGGTGCTCGCGGTAGCGCCATTCCTCGTCGAATACGGTCAGCACCAGGTCGGTGGTGTCGAACGTGGCCTTGTAGTTGTCCTCGAGCGTGCCGTTGACCAGCACGTCGCCGTCCTCGATCAGGGCGCGGCAGTATTTGCGGGTGCCGAATCCCTGCGATTGCAGGATCCGGTCCAGGGAAAGTTTGCTCATGGGGCGCCACTTTAACAGAAGGGCCAGCACCCAACCAAACGCCGCCACGGCCGCGCGCATCCCCGGCGCCCCCATCGGGGGTGGAGCATCCCCTGCGGTCGCGTTAGATGCGTGCGCTCATTTGATTAACGTCAAACTTTGCGGGCTTCTCATTGATAGACTTCAACGCGTTAGGAATCCGCCTAACGCACTAGGGAGTTCTTACCGTAGAGCTTCCGCGCATCGACGAGGACCCATATCGTGCACACCGCCCCCCAATCGAGCGATCGATCATCCCCGCCCACAAGCGACGCCGAACAACGGCGACGCCGCGCCCGCCTGCATGCCGCCCTGTTTCCGACCCGGCTGGCACTCGACCGCTGGCAGCACGGCAGCCCCCTGCTGCACCTGCAGCGCGGCAGCCCGCTGGCCCTGCGCAGCGGCTGGCATGCGGCCGCGCAGCGCAATTTCCAGGCCTGGCTCGATCGGGGCGGTTTCAGCCAGTATGACGAAGCGCCGCAGTCGCCCTGTCCGCAACCGCCAGCGGCCTACCGTCCCGCGGGCGAAGGCGATGCGCAGCAGATCGGCACCTGCACCTGATACCGGAGACGCGATGGCGACGGGAATACGAAAACGACGGCCGAAGCCGTCGTTTCCACTTCCTGGGAAGTTTTCACTACTGTGAGGAATTGAATTCTCTCGAAGCTGCACCGCTGGTGCAGTTGGGGAGCGGCTCCTGATCCGGGTGATCACGATGGATGGTGTCGTGGCCGGCCCGTCTCCAAGTCGCTACACGTAATATAGAACATGTTCCGCCGGATGCAAGCAAAATGTCATCGCACCTGCGGCACGGCGCCCTTGAATGCCGCGCTGACGGCGCCATTGCCGACCGCGGCGCCGAATCTCTTCAGGACACGTTCTGGCAAGCCTTCATGGGCCGTGTAGTCGACGATGTCCTCGGCCTTGACGATGTCGCGCGCCACGCTGTCCACGGTGCCGAAGCCATCGGCCAGGCCCATCTCGACGGCCTTGGCGCCGGTCCAGTACAGGCCGGAGAAGGTTTCCGGCGTTTCCTTCAGGCGCTTGCCGCGGCCGGCGCGCACCACCGAGATGAACTGCTGGTGGATTTCGTTCAGCATGGCCTGGGCGTGTCCCTTGTGGCGCTCGGACTGTGGGCTGAAGGGGTCGAGGAAGCCCTTGTTCTCGCCGGCGGTCAAGAGGCGCCGCTCCACGCCCAGCTTCTCCATCGTGCCGGTAAAGCCGAAACTGTCCATCAGCACGCCCACCGAGCCGACGATCGAGGCCTTGTTGACATAAATGCGGTCGGCCGCCGAGGCGATGTAATAGCCGCCCGAGGCGCACATCTCGTCCACCACGACGTACAGCGGCTTGTCGGGATAGCCGCGCTTGAGGCGTTGGATCTCGTCCACGATGATGCCGGCCTGCACCGGACTGCCGCCCGGGCTGTCGATGCGCAGTACCACGGCCGCCGAACCGGCGTCGGAAAAGGCTTTGTTGAGCGAGGGAATCACGGTATCGGCGGCGCCGCTGCCTTCCGATTCGATCTCGCCATTGATTTCGATGAGTGCGGTGTGGCGGCCCAGGTTCTCGTCCCCGCCCAGGCCGAAGGTCGAATCCATATAGGTCAGCAGGGCCAGGATGGCCACCAGCAGGAAGCTCAGCTTGAAGAAGATGCCCCAGCGGCGCGCCGCGCGGCGCTCCTGCACGGTGGCAAACACCAGCTTCTCGAGCGTTTCGCGCTCCCAGTTGCCCACGGTGGGATTGGCGGCAAGCAGCTTGCCGTCCGGTAGTTCGTGACTCGTTTGCTCGCTCATTCGCTCACTGTTTCGCTGATTTTCGCTGATTGTTCCATTCCACGCGGGGCTAGGCCGCGGGTGCGCGCACCGCGTCGTCCGGCTGCCACCAGATGCCGCCATCGCGCTCGCTGACGGCGATCGGCCGCAGCCGGCCGCCGCGGCAGGGTCCGCCGGCGCACTTGCCCGTGTCCGGCTGGTAGACCGCGCCGTGGGTCGCGCACATCAGGTAAAGCCCGCTCGACTCGAAGAATTCGCCTTGCGACCAGTCGAGTTCGATCGGCACATGTGCACAACGGTTCAAGTAGGCAAATGGTTTACTGTCGTAACGTACCACAAAGCCCGTGGCTGGGTGTCCAAAAGCAAGCACCGGGAAGCGCACGCCCTTGCCGCCATCCACCAGTGCCGCCGCATCGCAGACGAACAGCGCACCGTTCCCCTCACCAAGGGCGGCCATGCTCAGGCATGCTCCAGCAGCCATGCATGCAGCTCGGGGATCGAACGGGCCGAGAAGATCGGCTTGCAGGCCTGCAGCTGCTGCACCGGATGGGCGCCGAACTCGACCGCGATACCGGCCGCGCCGGCGTTGTTCGCCATCATCAGGTCGTGGGTGGTGTCGCCGATCATGACGGTGCGGCGCAGGTCCTGGCCCAGTTCGCGCGTCAGTTCCTGCAGCATCGCCGGGTGCGGCTTGGAGAAGGTTTCGTCCGCGCAACGGGTGGCATCGAACATCGACAGCAGGCCGGCCGCGTTCATGGCCCGGTTCAGGCCGACCCGGCTTTTTCCCGTGGCCACCGCCAGGAAGTAGCCCAGCTGCGCGAGTTCGGCCAACATTTCACGAACGCCCTTGAACAGCACCAGTTCGTGGTCTTTCGTCAGGAAGTGATAGCGGTAGCGCTCGATCATGCGCGGGTACAGCACCGGGTCAATGTCGGGCAGCACGGCCTGCATCGCTTCCAGCAGGCCGAGGCCGATCACATGCGAGGCCGAGGCGTCGCTCGGCACCGGCAGGCCGAGGTCGCGCGCGGCGGACTGGATGCAGCGGACGATGGCCGCGGTGCTGTCCATCAGGGTGCCGTCCCAGTCGAAGACGATCAGGTCAAATTGCTTTCTTGGCATTTTCTTTTCTTTTGTTGGGTGGACGGGGTAATTTCGGGCAATGCCCGGAATGACAAACGCCCACGCGGTCAACCAGTTGCGAGATCATCGTGATCAGTATTGTGAACGTCAACAATCACCGCGTGGGCGGCATAGCCGCCCACCCTACGTTTCTTTATATCAGTGGTTGCCCCAAGCTTACCAAGAATCGGTCGCACTCAGCAGGCAGCGGCGCCCGCAGGGTGAGCGGCTGGCCGGTATCGGGGTGGGTAAACGTGATCTGGTACGCATGCAGGAACATGCGCTTGAGCGCCCCGCGCTCGTTGTTTGCCTTCTGAAGCTGCTTGTTCAATGCGAAATCGCCGTACTTCTCGTCACCGAGGATCGGAAAGCCACTCGAGGCCAGGTGCACCCGGATCTGGTGCGTGCGCCCCGTCTTGAGCTCGGCTTCAAGCAAGGCGAAGTCCTTCCACTTGCGCTTCAGGTTGAACACCGTGTGCGCTTCCTGGCCGCCGGCCTGCACCACCACGCGCCGCTCGCCATCCGGCGTCGTGAATTTATGTAAAGGGAGCTTTACATGCTGGCGCTTGTTCACCCAGTCGCCGTACACGGCAGCCAGGTAGCGCTTGTCGGTCACCCCGTCGCGCATCTGGTCGTGCAGGTTGGTCAGTGCCGAACGCTTCTTGGCGATGAGCAGCAGGCCGGATGTTTCGCGGTCGAGCCGGTGCACGAGTTCCAGGAACTTGGCCTGCGGCCGCGCCGCCCGCAATTGCTCGATCACGCCATACGACACGCCCGAGCCGCCATGCACGGCCACCCCGGCCGGCTTGTCGATGACGAGCAGGTGCGTGTCCTCGAACACGACGGGAAACTCGGCGCCGGGCGTGGCCCCCTGGCTGGCCTTCTCGGCGATGCGGATCGGCGGGATGCGTACCAGGTCGCCTTCCACGAGCCGGTACAGCTGGTCGATGCGGCCCTTGTTGACCCTGACCTCTCCCGAACGGAGGATGCGGTAGATATGGCTTTTCGGGACGCCTTTGCAGACGCGCAACAGGTAGTTATCGATGCGCTGCCCGGCTTCTTCTTCGGTAATTGTGACGAATTGCGCCTGGATCGTTGCCTGTGATGAAGGGGAAACATCCTTGTTCTGGTCCACTGTTCGCATTGTCTTCCCAGAAATTCTCTCTAAGTCCTTCATTTTGAATATATAATCGACAGGCGGCGGTCAAACCTCTGCTGGTGTAAGAATTAAAACGATATTTTACACAAGGGGCGCGTTCCACCGGCCCTGCCCTGAGCAAATTCGGTGGAAAAAAACGTGTACGCACATTCAGGCGCGAATCAGGGTTGCACCTGCAGTTGTAATCGGGTTGCGCGGCTGAGTGCAGGATTGGATTGTCTGGATTTGTATGGATAAGTACCGGCAAGCCGCCCACTGGCGGCTTGCCGGTTGATGGTGTCGATAACGCTTGTCGTTGTGGCCCGACCCGAAGTAAGCCTCACCTGAAGGCTTGAGTGTTACAGAAGGCTGATTGATCGCCTCGGTATCGAAGTCTTGGTTGTTCGCTGGTTACGGTCTGGCACGTTGTTGCACACCGCCCCGCCGGTCCCGCCGTGCCCACCCCAACGTGGTGGCAGTCGGGACCAGTCGCTGGTTGCGGCGTGCGTAGACAATGACGTTCGGCTCCACTGCGCCCCGTGCGGCAGCGATGCATTGCGTCGCCCTGCCCCGTCCCGGGTATTCCCCCCTCCAGCATGTCTGCTCCGCGTACATCCCTGTACTTTCGCCGCGCCTGAAAAACGCGGCATGACACGGCCCCCGGGCCGCGGAGTTTATAAAAATGAAACGTATGTTGTTTAACGCTACGCAGCAAGAAGAGCTGCGCGTAGCGATTGTCGACGGCCAAAAACTGATCGACATCGATATCGAGACCGCCGGTCGCGAGCAACGCAAGTCGAATATCTACAAGGGTGTCATCACCCGCATCGAACCCTCCCTCGAAGCCTGCTTCGTCTCCTACGGCGAAGACCGCCACGGTTTCCTCCCCTTCAAAGAAGTTGCCCGTTCCTATTTCCGCGATGGCGTCGACGTGCGTAACTGCACCATCAAGGAAGCCCTCAAGGAAGGCCAGGAGATCATGGTCCAGGTCGAGAAGGAAGAGCGCGGCAACAAGGGCGCAGCCCTGACCTCGTTCATCTCGCTGGCCGGCCGCTACCTGGTCCTGATGCCGAACAACCCGCGCGGCGGCGGCGTGTCGCGCCGTGTCGAAGGCGAAGAGCGCCAGGAACTGCGCGAGACCATGGACAAGCTCGACCTGCCGCAGGGCATGTCGGTGATCGCCCGCACCGCCGGCATCGGCCGTACCGTCGAAGAACTGCAGTGGGACCTGAACTACCTGATGCAGCTGTGGCGCGCGATCGAAGGCGCCGGCAAGTCGGCCGCCGGCCCGTTCCTGATCTACCAGGAATCCTCGCTGGTGATCCGCGCGATCCGCGACTACTTCCAGCCGGACATCGGCGAAGTCCTGATCGACACCGACGACATCTATGAACAGGCGCAGCAGTTCATGTCGCACGTGATGCCCGACATGGCGCACCGCGTCAAGCGCTACAGCGACGACGTGCCCCTGTTCTCGCGCTTCCAGATCGAACACCAGATCGAAACCGCCTACGCGCGCACCGTGCCGCTGCCATCGGGCGGCGCGATCGTCATCGACCACACCGAAGCCCTGGTCTCGATCGACGTCAACTCGGCACGCGCCACGCGCGGCTCGGACATCGAGACCACCGCCTTCAACACCAATTGCGAAGCGGCCGACGAAGTGGCCCGCCAGCTGCGCCTGCGCGACCTGGGCGGCCTGATCGTGATCGACTTCATCGACATGGAAGTGGCTAAGAACCAGCGCGAGGTGGAACAGCGCCTGAAGGATGCCCTGCACCACGACCGCGCGCGCGTCCAGATGGGCAAGATCTCGCGCTTCGGCCTGATGGAACTGTCGCGCCAGCGCCTGCGTCCGTCGCTGTCGGAAGGCTCGCACGTGACCTGCCCGCGCTGCTCCGGCACCGGCCACATCCGCGACACCGAATCCTCGGCCCTGCAAGTCCTGCGCATCATCCAGGAAGAGGCCATGAAGGAAAACTCGGCCGCGATCCACGTGCAGGTGCCGGTCGACGTCGCCGCCTTCCTGCTGAATGAAAAGCGCGGCGAAGTGCTCAAGATCGAGAACCGCCACCGCATCACCGTGATCCTGATCCCGAACAAGCATCTGGACACGCCGCACTACAAGCTCGAGCGCATCAAGCACGACGATCCGCGCCTGGAAGACGCCGCCGCCAGCTACACCATGGCGGAATCGGCCGAGACCGACATGGGCTTCGCCAAGCGCCAGAAAGAAGAAGCCAAGCCGCGCCAGGAAGCCGTGGTCAAGACCATCACCCCGGCCCAGCCGGCCCCGGTGGTGGACCGCAGCGAAGCGGCCAAGCCAGCCAAGGCCGCCGCTCCTGCGCCGGCACCGGTGGCGCCCGCCGCGCCAGCGCCGAGCGAACTGGGCTTCTTCGCCCGCATCAAGAACTTCTTCATGGGCGCGCCGGTCGCACCAGCCCCGGCGCCGGCTCCGGTGGTGGCCGAGAAGCCCGCGGCGCCGGCAGCGGCCGAGCGCGGCGAGCGTGGCAGCCGTAACGGCCAGCGCACCCGCAATGCCCGCGGTCCGAAGGGCGGCCGCGAGCGCGACGAGCGCGAACCGGGCGCCAAGGTAGAAGACACCGTCAAATCCCTGGAAGCCGAAGGCAAGCCGGCGCGCGCACCGCGTCCGCCACGTGAGCCGCGCCAGCCCCGCGAGCAGCTCGACACCGCCCAGGCCGCACCGCGCGCCGAACGTGGCGAGCGTGCCGAACGCGAACCTGGCGAGCGCAAGGAACGCGCACCGCGCCAGCCGCGCGAGCGTGGCGAACGCGCCGCCCAGCCGGTCGAGGCCAAGGCGGAAGAACTGAAGCTGCAGGCCGTCCCGGTAGCGCAGGAAGAAAACGCACTGGCCACCACCACCCCGCACGGCGACGTGCTGGAGCACGCGGTGAAAGTGGCGGCGCATGGCCCGAACGGCGAGGAAGCGGATGCGGAAGGCGGCGACGAGCCGCGCCGCCGCCGCCGCCGCGGTGGCCGCAACCGCAGCCGCCGCGACCGTGACCAGGTCGAGGGCATGGAAGCGGGCGAAGGCGTCGACGGCGCCCCGGCGTTCACCCCGGTCGCCGACGAGGAAGCGGCCAAGGTCGCAGCCCAGGCCCGCGCGCCGAAGAAGCCGGCAAGCCCGTCGGAACCGGGCCCATGGCCGTTCCCCACCGCGGCCTCGGTGGCAGCCAAGGCCAGGGCGCAAGCCGCCGCTGCGGCGCCGCGCGCCGTGGACGCTGCTGCTCCTGCCGCGACCGCGGTGACCGCTCCTGCGGCGGCAGTAGCGCCGGCAGTCGCAGCCGATCCGGGTCCGTGGCCGTTCCCGACCGCGGCTTCGGTGGCTGCGGCCAGGGCGCCAGCTGCCCAGGCAGCGCCGGTCGCTGAGGCGCCGGCGGCATCCGCAGCGCCGGTCGCTCCTGCTGCGCCTGTCGCTCCGGCAGCGCCGGTTGCTTCTGCTGCGCCGGTTTCGCCAGCAGCGCCAGCCGCTACGGCGCCTGTGCAGGCCGCGCCGGCCGCGGTGGCCAGCGTCCCGGCACCGGCACCAGTTCCTGCAGCCGCTCCCGCCGACCTGAGCGACGTGCTGTCGAAGGCCGGCCTGCAGCTCGCTTCGACCGATCCGGAAAAGCTGCGCGCCGCCCAGGAAGCGGCCGCGCAGGCCAGCACGCCGCAGCGCGTGGGCCGCGCCCGCAAGCCGGCGCCGCCGCCAGTGAGCGAGCCGCTGATCCAGGTGGATACGCGCCAGTAAGCACGCCCCAGGCGCGCGTTTGCCGTGACAGCGAAAAGGGAAGCTTCGGCTTCCCTTTTTTTGGCCTGCAATATGGCTTGTCATGTTGACGGGTTAGGATAAAGAAATGCGATCCCCCATCCCCTTGCGTTCCGCGCTGCTCTACTGGATCAAGCTCGGCTTCATCAGCTTCGGCGGGCCGGCCGGCCAGATCGCGCTGATGCACGCCGAACTGGTCGAGCGGCGGCGCTGGATTTCCGAGCAGCGCTTCCTGCACGCGCTGAACTACTGCATGCTGCTGCCCGGCCCGGAGGCGACCCAGCTGGCCATCTACATCGGCTGGCTCCTGCACCGCAGCTGGGGCGGCATCCTGGCCGGGCTGCTGTTCATCCTGCCCTCGCTGGTGCTCTTGACCGGCCTGTCCTGGGTCTACCTGGCCTGGGGGCATCTTCCCCTCATCGCCGGCATCATGGCCGGTATCAAGCCGGCCGTGGTCGCGATCGTCATTGCCGCCGCCTGGCGCATCGGCACGCGCACGCTGCGCAACGGCCTCCTGGTCGCCATCGCCGTATCGGCGTTCCTGGCGATCGCCGTGCTCGACATCCCCTTCCCGCTGATCGTGCTGGGCGCCGCCCTCGCCGGCCTGGCCGGCGGGCGCATCTGGCCGCAGCGTTTCCAGCCCGGCGGCGGACATCCGGCCGGAAGCGTGCCGGCCGGCCCGGCCGTGATCGATGACGACACGCCGACTCCGGCCCATGCCCGTTTTTCGCCGGCCGGCCTGTTCAAGGTCTGTTTCACCGGCATCGGCCTGGCGCTCGGCGCCTGGCTGCTGCTGGCCACCGTCTATGGCGTGGACGGGACGCTGGCGCGCATGGGATGGTTCTTCACCAAGGCGGCGCTGATGAGCTTCGGGGGCGCCTATGCCGTGCTGCCCTATGTGGTGCAGGGCGCGGTGGAGCAATACGGCTGGCTCACCGCCGCCCAGATGATCGACGGGCTGGCGCTGGGCGAGACCACGCCCGGCCCCTTGATCATGATCGTGGCCTATGTCGGCTTCGTCGGCGGCTGGACGCATGTGCCTTTTGGCCCGGAAGCAGCGGTCGTGGGCGGCATTGCCGGCGCATGCGTCGCCAGCCTGTTCACCTTCCTGCCCTCCTTCGTGTTCATCCTGGCCGGCGGACCGCTGGTCGAGTCGGGACGCGGCAATGTGCGGCTGACAGCGCCCCTGAGCGCGATTTCCGCCGCCGTGGTCGGGGTGGTGGCCAGCCTGGCGGTGTTCTTTGGCCAGCACGTGTTCCTCGCCGGCGGCCAGGTCCGCTGGCAAGCCGTCGCCATCGGCGCCATCGCCTGCCTGGCCCTGCTGCGCTACCGGGTGGGTCCGATCAGGCTGATCGCCGCCTGTGCGCTGGCGGGCATCGTGCTATCGTACTGGCATGCCTGAAAAAACCATCCCGCTGAACGATTTGCGCTCGTCCGCGATGCCGGTCCCGGACGCGCCCGAGGCGCCCACCGGGCTGCTGCTGGATGCCCTCGGCCGGCCACTGCACGACCTGCGCATCTCGGTCACCGACCGCTGCAACTTCCGCTGCGTCTACTGCATGCCGAAGGAAGTCTTCGACAAGGACTACGCCTACCTGCCCCACCGCGAGCTGCTCTCGTTCGAGGAGATCACGCGGGTGGCGCGCCTGTTCATCGCCCACGGCGTCGAGAAGATCCGCCTGACCGGCGGCGAACCGCTGCTGCGCAAGGATCTCGAGCGCCTGGTCGGCATGCTGCGCGCCCTGGGCACGCCAAGCGGACGGCCGCTCGACCTGACCCTCACCACCAACGGCTCGCTGCTGGCGCGCAAGGCCCGTGCCCTGAAGGATGCGGGCCTGGACCGGGTGACGGTCTCGCTCGACGCCCTCGACGACAGCGTGTTCCGGCGCATGAACGATGTCGACTTCGCAGTGGCCGACGTGCTGCACGGGCTGGACGCGGCGCAGGCCGCCGGACTGGGGCCGGTCAAGGTCAACATGGTGGTCAAGCGCGGCTCGAACGAAGACCAGGTCCTGCCGATGGCACGCCATTTCAAGGGTTCGCCCTTCATCCTGCGCTTCATCGAATACATGGACGTGGGCGCCTCGAATGGCTGGAACATGGATGAGGTGATTCCCTCGGCCGAGCTGGTGCGCCGGATCGGCGCCGAGCTGCCGCTGGCGCCGGTGGCCGCCAACTACAGCGGCGAGACCGCCGCGCGCTGGCGCTACCTGGACGGGAGCGGCGAAGTCGGGTTCATCTCCAGCGTCACGCAGGCCTTCTGCCACGACTGCACGCGCCTGCGCCTGTCCACCGAGGGCAAGCTCTACACCTGCCTGTTCGCCAGCCGCGGCCACGACCTGCGCGCCCTGCTGCGCAGCGGACGGCCGGATGCCGCGCTCTCGGGCGCCATCGCCCAGCTGTGGCGCGGGCGCGCCGACCGCTATTCCGAGACACGCAGCGTGGACACCACGGGCCTGGCGCGCGGCGGCAGGAAGGTTGAAATGTCGTACATCGGCGGGTAAGACAACATGGACAAGCAACTCATCACGGGACTGATCCTGGCGGGCGGCCGTGGCTCGCGCATGGGCAATGTGGACAAGGGTCTGCAGCCCTTCCAAGGCAAGCCGATGGCCCGGCATGCGATCGAGCGGCTGCTGCCGCAGGTCGGCTCGGTCATGGTCAATGCCAACCGCAATATCGAGCGCTGGCTGGAGCTGGCCGCGCCGGTGTGGCCGGACGAAACGCCGGGCTTCGCGGGGCCGCTGGCGGGCCTGGAAGCCGGCTTGATGCACTGCGCGACGCCCTGGCTGCTGGCGGTGCCCTGCGATTCGCCCTTCCTGCCGCCCGACCTGGCCGGGCGGCTCGCCGCCGCCGTCGAAGAACACGATGCCGACCTGGCCTTTGCCGTCACCCAGGAGCCGGGCATGCGCCCGCAGCCGCATCCGGTGTTCTGCCTGGTGAAGGCGAGCCGGCTGCCGGTACTGTCGCAATACCTGGCGGAGGGCGGACGCCGCATGGACGGCTGGTACCAGGATCTGAAAGCGGTCGAGGTGCCGTTCGAGGATGCGAGCGCTTTTCGCAACATCAACACGATCGAGGAGCTGCAGGGCTACGACGACACGCTGCCCGTGAGCCTGGCAAAGGTGACGAGCTGTTTGTCCGGCTACGATCCCGACGCCCTGCCCGTGCGCGATGCCCAGCGCATCATCCGCGCGTTCGTGCAGCCGGTGCGTGCCATCGAAAAGGTGGCGCTGCGCGCCGCGCTCGGCCGCGTGCTGGCGCTGGATGTGATCTCGCCGATCGACGTGCCGGCGCACGACAATTCGGCCATGGACGGCTTCGCGCTGCGCGGCGCGGACCTGCGTACCGACGTTCCTGTCTCCTTGCGCGTGATCGGCACGACCTATGCCGGCAATGTCTCGGACGCGGTCCCGGCTGCGGGCGAGTGCGTGCGCATCATGACGGGCGGCGTCATGCCGCAAGGCTGCGACAGCGTGGTGCCGCAGGAATTCGTCACCCAGGAAGGCGACGCCATCCTGCTTCCCGCCGGCGTGATCCGCGCGGGCGACAACCGCCGCTTCAAGGGCGAAGACCTGAAGGCCGGCAGCCCGGCCCTGACGGCCGGCCGCGTGGTGCGCCCGCCCGACCTCGGCATGCTGGCCTCGCTCGGCATCGCCGAAGTCGCGGTGCAGCGGCGCCTGCGCGTGGCCTTCTTCTCGACCGGCGACGAACTGCGCTCGGTCGGCGAGCCGCTCGACGAAGGCTGCGTCTACGACAGCAACCGCTACACCATCTACGGCATGCTGCAGCGCCTTGGCGTTGATGTCATCGACATGGGCGTCGTGCGCGACGATCCCTCGGTGCTGGAAGAGGCGCTGCGCAGCGCCTGCGAGAACGCCGACGCCATCATCACCTCGGGCGGGGTGTCGGTCGGCGCGGCCGACTATACCAAGCAGATCATGGCCAGGCTGGGCGACGTGACCTTCTGGAAGATCGGCATGCGTCCCGGCCGGCCGCTGGCCTTCGGCCGCATCCATTCGAACGGCCGCAGTGCCTTCCTGTTCGGGCTGCCGGGTAATCCGGTGGCGGTGATGGTGTCCTTCTACTTCTTCGCGCGCGAGGCCCTGCTGCAAATGATGGGCGCGCAGGCTCCCCTGCCTTTGCTGCGTGCGCGTTCGCTTGGTGCGATCCGCAAGAAGCCCGGCCGCACCGAATACCAGCGCGGGATCCTGGCGCCCGGCGCGGACGGCGAGCCCGAAGTACGCATCACCGGTTCGCAGGGCTCGGGCATCCTGCGCTCGATGTCTGAGGCCAACTGCATGGTGGTGCTGCACGACGGGCAGGGCAATGTCGCGGCAGGCGACATGGTCGATGTCCTGGTCTTCGAAGGTTTGATGTAGGGTGGGCGGATTTCCCGCCCACGCGTTCAACGCACATTTGATCTGACCCACTGCCCGATACCGGCGCCAACTTACCATGCGCCGATGCCCCACTACCGCCGCGCCCTTGCAGGATCCACCTACTTCTTCACCGTCGTGACGCACCGGCGCCGTCCGATCCTGTGTGATGAACCCATGCGAATCGCCCTGCGCTCGGCGATCGGCAAGGTTCGCGGCCGGCTGCCATTCGATATCGATGCCATGGTCTTGATGCCGGATCATCTCCATTGCATCTGGACGCTCCCGGACGGCGATACCAACTTCTCTTTACGCTGGTCGCAGATCAAGCACCATGTGTCGTACACGTGCCGGCGCTTGTATCCTGCAACGGTTTCAGCATCCCGTCAGCGTCAGCGTACCGCCGCAATCTGGCAGCGGCGCTTCTGGGAGCACCAGATCCGGGACGAACGCGATTTGGAACGACACGTTGACTACATCCATTACAACCCCGTGAAGCACGGCTTCGTTCAGGCTGCATTTGCCTGGCCCTATTCGACGTTCAATCGTTTTGTACGCAATGGGATGTATGCAGTGGATTGGGGTGGAAACCCGGCGTGTGATGGGATGGAGTTCGAATAGCGCCAACACAGCGCACCCGACAGTTGAACGCGTGGGCGGAGAACCCGCCCACCCTACTCGTCGGGACCAAGCATGAGCTGGGCCGCCTCGCTCGGCAGCGCTTCCACCGATTTCAGCTTGCGCGCCATCTGGCGGCTGCGCACTTCGGCGCTTTCGATGTTCTTGGCGGCCTTTTCCAGGGTTGCCTTGGTGGTGGCCAGCACGTCGCCGAACTTGGTGAACTCGGTCTTCACCGCGCCCAGCACCTGCCACACCTCGGACGAGCGCTTTTCCAGCGCCAGCGTACGGAAGCCCATCTGCAGGCTGTTGAGCAGCGCACTCAGGGTGGACGGTCCGGCGATCGTCACGCGCAGGGAGCGCTGCAGGTCGTCGGCCAGGCCCGGACGGCGCATCACTTCCGCGTACAGGCCTTCGGTCGGCAGGAACAGGATCGCGAAGTCGGTGGTCTGCGGCGGCGACACGTATTTCTCGCAGATCGTCTTCGCCTCACCCCGCACCGCGCGTTCGAGCTCGGCGCCGGCGCGCGCCACGCCGTCGGCATCGGCCAGCTCGGCCGCCTCCAGCAGGCGTTCGTACTGCTCCTTCGGGAACTTGGCGTCGATCGGCAGCCACAGCGGCGGACCGCCATCGACCACGCCGGGCAGCTTGATCGCGAACTCGACCCGCGCACCGCTGCCATGGATGGTCTCGACGTTCTTCGCGTACTGGTCCACCGTCAGCACCTGCTCGAGCAGCATCTCGAGCTGCACTTCGCCCCAGGTGCCGCGGGTCTTGACGTTGGTGAGTACGCGCTTCAGGTCACCCACGCCGATCGCCAGCTGCTGCATCTCGCCCAGTCCCTGGTGCACCTTTTCAAGGCGCTCGCTGACCTGTTTGAAACTTTCCGTCAGGCGCGTCTCCAGGGTCGCGTGCAGCTTTTCGTCGACCGTCTGGCGCATCTCTTCCAGGCGCTTGGCGTTATCAATCTGCAGGTCGCGGATCTTGCTTTCCAGCGTGCCGCGCACTTCCAGCATGCGCTGGGCGTTCGATTCGGTCAGGTTCGACAGGGTCAGCTGCAGGGTGTCGGCGAAGCGCTTCAGCGCCCGCGCCTGCTCCTCGCGGCCGCTGGCGGAATGCAGCTGCATCTGCTGGCGCATGCCGTCCAGCTGCTGCACGGTGGCGGCATGGTACTGGCCCATGTGGCCCGCCACTTCCTGGCGCGTGGCCTGGGCGGTGGACTGCATCTCGCCGCGCAGCTCGCGCTCCAGGCGTTCGATATGGCGGCCGTCGCCCGCATCGGAGCCGGCCTTGCCGGCGCGCGCCAGCAGCAGCACCTGCAGGCCGATGATCACGGCCGCGGCGAGGAGAATCAGGAGTTCGACGATGCCCATGCTTGCTAATCCGCCTTGTTCCGCATCCAGTCGGCGGTGTTGTAGAAGGACTGCATCAGGCGCATGCGCAGGTCGTCGTCATAGCCCAGGTCTTCCATCGCCCAGGCCATGGCGCGCAGCCACTGGTCGCGCTCGCTGGTGCCGATGGCGAACCCCAGGTGGCGCGCGCGCAGGCGCGGGTGGCCGTGGCGTTCGACGAAGAGGTCGGGCCCGCCCGTCCAGCCGGACAGGAACATGAACAGCTTCTCGCGCGAGCTGTCGTTGGGGACCGGGTGCATGGCGTGGATGCCGGCGAATTCAGGCTCCAGCTGCATCAGGTCGTAGAAGCGGTCGACCAGTTCGCGCAGGCGCTCGGCGCCGCCCATGACCTCGTAGAGGGTGGGTGTTTCGGGGGTGTTCGGTTCGGACATGCCGCCATGATAGCGCAGCCGGGACAGCCCTGGGGCTGTCCCTTGCCCACTTGTTGCTATCCGCTTCAGGCTTCGCGCAGCGTCTGCAGCGGCGGCTGGCGCAGCACGCTGCGCAGGCCCAGCCAGCCGCCGACCAGCGCGCAGGCGGCGCCCACCGCGATACCGGCCAGCCATACCTGTGGCTCGAACTTCCATGGGAATTTGAACACGTACTCGGCCAGCACCCAGCCCATGGCCGCCGCGCCGCTCGCGGCCAGCAGGCCGGACAGGCCGCCGACCAGCACGAACTCGATGCGCTGCGCGGTCGCCAGTTGTCCGCGGGTGGCGCCGAGCGCGCGCAGCAGGCCGGCTTCGCGGGTGCGCTCCGACTGCGACCCCATCAGCGCCGCATACAGCACCAGCACGCCGGAGGCGAGCGTGAACATGAACAGGAACTCGACCGCCACCACTACCTGGTCGAGCACTTCCTGCAGCTGGCGGATGATGCCGGAGACGTCGATCACGGTCAGGTTCGGGTAGGCGCGCGTCAGCGCGCTGGTGAGGTTTCCTGCCCCAGTCCCCTCACCTTCGGGGAGGTGGAAGGCAGTCATATAGCTCTTCGGCGCATTCGCCATCGCCTGCGGGTTGATGATGACGAAGAAGTTGGCCCGCATCGAGCCCCATTCGAGCTTGCGCAGGCTGGTCACCCTGGCCTGCACTGGCATGCCGGCCATGTCGAAGCGCATCACGTCGCCCAGCTTCAGGCCCAGCGTCTTGGCCAGGCCCTGCTCCACCGACGCCTCGGCCACGCCCGGCGCATCCCGGTACCAGCTGCCCGCGACGATCTCGTTGGTTTCGGGCAGGTCGGCCACGGTGGAGAGGTTGAATTCGCGTTCGGCCATGCGCCGCGCGTCGCCGTCCTGGTAGGTGTTGCGGGTGAGCTGGGTGCCGTTGATGTGGGTGAGGCGGCCACGGATCATCGGATACAGGAACACGTTCTTCACCCCGGCCCCGGCCAGCTGCCGTTCGACGCCGGGCGCCTGCTCCGGCTGGATGTTGATGATGAAGCGGTTCGGCGCGTCCGGCGGCGTGGCGCTGCGCCAGGCCGCCATCAGGTCGCCGCGCACCACGGTGAGCAGCAGCAGCGCCATCAGGCCGAGCGACAGCGACACCACCTGTACCACCGTGGCACCGGGGCGGCGCTGCAGCGAGGTGATGGCGAAGCGCCAGCTCTGGTTGCTGGAGGCGCCGCGCAGGCGCCGCAGCAGGCGCAGGCCGAGCCAGGCGACGAAGGCGAACAGGGCCAGGCCACCCAGGAAGCCGCCGGCCGTCATCAAGGCCAGTCTGGTGTCGCCGGCCTGCCACAGCAGCAGCGCCAGGAACACGCCGATCCCGAGGCCGTAGGTGGCCAGCGCCAGCGGCTGCGGGGCGGCCGCTTCGCGCCGGATCACGCGGTTATGCGGCACGTTACGCAGCTGAAGCACCGGCGGCAGCGCGAAGCCGACCAGCAGCAGCATGCCGGTCGCCATGCCCTGCAGCGCCGGCAGCGGCGACACCGGCGGCAGGTCGGGCGGCAGCAGTTCGCCGATCATCTGGACCAGGAGGTAGTGCGCGCCGAAGCCGACCGCCACGCCCAGCAGGCTGCCCGCCAGGCCGACGATGGCGAATTCGGTCAGGTACAGGGTGCCGACCTGGTTCTGGGTCATGCCCAGGCAGCGCAGCATGGCGCAGGCGTCGAGGTGGCGCTGCATGAAGCGGCGCGCCGCCATCGCCACCGCGACCGCCGCCAGCATCGCCGACAGCAGGCCGACCAGCGACAGGAAGCTGTCGGCGCGGTCGAGCGTGGCGCGCATCTCGGGGCGGCCGTTTTCCAGCGTTTCGATGCGCACGCCGCGCACGTTGCGCGCGGCGATGTCGGCGCGCAGCCATTTTTCATAGGCGGCCACGGCGGACATGTCGTTCTTGGAAGGCGAGGCCACCTGCAGCCGGTAGGTGACGCGCGAAAAGGCATCCACCAGGCCCGTCGCGGGCAGGTCCTGCAGCGACAGCATCACGCGCGGCGCGAAGTTGGAGAAGCCGGCCCCCTTGTCCGGCTCGGTGGCGATCAGCTGCGCGATGCGGAAGCTTTTATCGCCCAGCTGGATCGTGCCGCCCACTCCGGTGCGCAGCGCCGGCAGCAGGTTGGCGTCGACCCAGACGGTACCGGGCGCCGGAATTCCGGAGGTTTTCTGTCCGATCGCGCGACTGGCCTCGTCGGGGTTCGTGGTGATGCTGAGCTGGCCGCGCAGCGGATAGCGGCTTGATACCGCCTTGACCGCGGAGAGCTGGGCCATGGAGGCGTCGCCCTCGCCCGCCTGGGCCATGCTCTGGAAGGCCGCCGTTTCGGCAACCAGGAGGCCGCGCCGCTTCGCCTCGTCTTTCCAGGCCTGCTGGACCGGGTCGTCGGCATTCACCAGGAGGTCGGCGCCCAGCAGCTGGTGCGCGTCGCGATTCAGGCCAGCGCGCATGCGGTCGATGAAGAAACCGACCGAAGACAGCGCCGACACGGCCACGATCAGTGCGACAAGCAGGAAGCGCAGTTCGCCGGCGCGCCAGTCGCGCGCGGTCATGCGGAGGGACTGGAGGAACATGGGCATGCCTTAGTGTGCGGTGGCGTTGGCGAAGAAGGCGTCGACCTCGGCGAGGAAGGCGCGCTTGCGCTCCGGGTCGAGGAAGGAGGCGGTAAAGCTGTTGCGGGCCAGCTGGCGCGCGTGGCCGGCATCGAGCGGCAGTGCCTCGAAGGCCGCGATGAAGTTGTCGTTCAGATAGCCCCCGAAATAGGCCGGGTCGTCCGAGTTGACGGTGACGGCCAGGCCGGCGTCGAGCAGCTGGCGCAGGTTGTGGCTGCCCATTACGTCGAATACGCGCAGCTTGATGTTCGAGAGCGGGCAGACGGTCAGCGCCATGCCTTCGCGTGCCAGGCGCTCGGTCAGTTCCGGGCTGTCGAGAGTGCGCACGCCATGGTCGATGCGCTCGACCTTGAGCACGTCGAGCGCGCTCTCGATATAGCTTGGCGGGCCCTCCTCGCCCGCATGCGCGACCAGGCGCAGGCCGAGCTGGCGCGCGCGCTCGAACACGCGCGCGAATTTCTCGGGCGGGTTGCCGACCTCGGACGAATCCAGGCCGACGCCCAGAACCTTGTCGCGGTAAGGCAGGGCTTCGTCGAGCGTGGCCAGCGCTTCTTCTTCGGACAGGTGGCGCAGGAAGCACATGATCAGGCTGGCGCTGATCGGCCCCTCCTGGCAGGCGCGCCAGATGCCGTTGATGACGGTCTCGAAAGGCACGCCGCGCGCGGTATGGGTCTGCGGATCGAAGAAGATCTCGGCGTGACGGACATGGTCGGCATGCGCCCGTGCGAGATAGGCGGCGGTCATGTCGTAGAAATCCTGCTCGGTCAACAGCACGCTGGCGCCAGCGTAATAGATGTCGAGGAAGGATTGCAGGTCCGTGAATGCATAGGCCGCACGCAAGTCCTCGACCGAGGCATAAGGCAAGGAGACACCGTTTCTTTGCGCCAGCGCAAAAATCAGTTCTGGCTCCAGCGAACCTTCGATATGGATGTGTAATTCTGCCTTGGGCATGTTCTGCACGATGCTGCGTAGCTGGTCATTCAGCATGATGGTCTCCGGCGCCGGATTCGATGGACGTGAACGAGAGTGTAACCGATGCGTGCTACCCCTCGCGCCATAGGGAAAAAAGGGGCCGGGAAAGCGCCATCCGGAAGCCGCGTCTTGACGATACGCGTGCGCCGCCGCTCGGGCATATCGTGCAAGATCGGTTCACCACAGTTGATATTTAAACAGCCTGAAGCATGCGGATCCGGACCTCCACATGGTGCATGAAGGGCCGTTCAGGCGTCGCGATAAACGCGCTTCCAGGCTCTGCCTGGTGTCTGTTTGGCGGTTGCCTGGAGGGGGCTTCATGGGGGCTTAATGGGGGCTTAATGGAAGCTTAATGGGAGCTCGGCACCCCCTCGAGGGCTCCGTCCGGGAATGCCATGGAATCGTACTTTTTTCAATGTTTTCAAATACTTGAAGAATCATCCAACACGCACACGGCAGCGCTTTACTTCACCACCCAATAGGCACATAATAAATTTCATAAACGCAAAAAAGACGTTCTCCAGCAACGGGAGACCCGGGCACGACCCGGGATGACAACAAGAAGACCGCCAGCATTTCCGGCGCCGGACATCCCGGCTCCGCACGCGTGGCGACCACGAGGAGTACGCCAGACAAAGACCGGGGAAGCAGGCAGTCCTTGCACAGCCGGCTGCCATGACAGTGACCGTTGTTCGCAATACGCAGTTGCACATAAAGGACATTCGAAATGAGCATCTTTGACAACTACGCAGCCCGCTATGAGCGTACCCGGGAAGAGGAATACTCCATGACGGAGTTTCTCCAGCTGTGCAAGAAGGATCCCCTCACCTACGCCAGCGCGCCGGAACGCATGCTGGCCGCCATTGGCGAACCGACCCTGGTCGACACCCGTCTTGACCCGCGTCTGTCGCGCATCTTCGCCAACAAGGTCATCAAGATCTACCCGGCTTTCCGCGAGTTCTACGGCATGGAAGAGGTGATCGAGCAGGTCGTCTCCTATTTCCGCCACGCGGCGCAGGGCCTGGAAGAGCGCAAGCAGATCCTCTACCTGCTCGGCCCGGTCGGCGGCGGCAAGTCCTCGATCGCCGAAAAGCTGAAGCAGCTGATGGAACAGGTGCCCTTCTACGCGATCAAGGGTTCGCCCGTGAACGAATCGCCGCTCGGCCTGTTCAGCGAGGAGGAAGACGGCACCATCCTCGAAGAGGACTACGGGATCCCGCGCCGCTACCTGCGCACCATCCCGAGCCCGTGGGCGGTCAAGCGCCTGCACGAGTTCGGCGGCGACATCAACAGGTTCCGCGTGGTCAAGCGCTATCCGTCGATCCTGAAGCAGATCGCGATCGCCAAGACCGAGCCGGGCGACGAAAACAACCAGGACATTTCCTCGCTGGTCGGCAAGGTCGACATCCGCAAGCTCGAAGACTATGCCCAGGACGATCCGGACGCCTACAGCTACTCGGGCGGCCTGTGCCTGGCCAACCAGGGCCTGATGGAATTCGTCGAAATGTTCAAGGCCCCGATCAAGGTGCTGCACCCGCTGCTCACGGCCACCCAGGAAGGCAACTACAAGGGCACCGAGGGCTTCGGCGCGATTCCGTTCGAGGGCATCATCCTGGCGCACTCGAACGAGTCGGAATGGAAGACCTTCCGCAACAACCGCAACAACGAGGCCTTCCTCGACCGGATCTACATCGTGAAGGTCCCCTACTGCCTGCGCGTGTCGGACGAGATCAAGATCTACGACAAGCTGCTGCACAATTCCTCGCTCGACAAGGCGCCCTGCGCCCCGGGTACGCTGCGCATGATGGCGCAGTTCGCGATCCTGTCGCGCCTGAAGGATCCGGAAAACTCCAGCATTTATTCGAAGATGCTGGTGTACGACGGCGAGAACCTGAAGGACACCGATCCCAAGGCGAAGTCGATGCACGAATATGTCGATTACGCCGGCGTGGACGAAGGCATGAATGGCCTGTCGACCCGCTTCGCTTTCAAGATCCTGTCCAAGGTCTTCAACTTCGACAATACCGAAGTGGCGGCCAATCCGGTGCACCTGCTGTACGTGCTCGAGCAGCAGATCGAGCGCGAGCAGTTCCCGCCCGAGACCGAGCAGCGCTACATGTCCTATATCAAGGAGCACCTGGCGCAGCGCTACGTCGATTTCATCGGCAAGGAAATCCAGACCGCCTACCTGGAAAGCTATTCCGAGTATGGCCAGAACATCTTCGACCGCTACGTGACCTTTGCCGACTTCTGGATCCAGGACCAGGAATTCCGCGACCCGGATACCGGCGAGAGCTTCGACCGCGAATCGCTGAATGCCGAACTGGAAAAGATCGAGAAGCCGGCCGGCATTTCGAATCCGAAGGATTTCCGCAACGAGATCGTCAACTTCAGCCTGCGTGCGCGGGCTACCAATGCCGGCAAGAACCCGGCCTGGACCAGCTACGAGAAATTCCGTAGCGTGATCGAGAAGAAGATGTTCTCGAACACCGAAGAACTCCTGCCCGTCATTTCCTTCAATGCGAAGGCGAGTGCCGAGGATGCCAACAAGCATGCCGACTTTGTCGCCCGCATGGTCGAGAAAGGCTATACGCCGAAGCAGGTACGGCTGCTGTGCGAATGGTATCTGCGTGTGCGGAAGTCCTCCTGAGGACCGCTCCACGCAGGGCGCAGGCGCGTGCGAAAGCGGCGCGCCGCCGCGGATGCACCGGTCCGGCCGCCTGGCCGGCCCGGCCCGCGCACCGGCGCGCGTGCGCCGCTGCGCGCGATTGCGCGGCGTATTAAGATAAGGGTACCGGGAAGCTTGCCGGTGCTGAGAGCAGGAGGCCAGTTTTGACTTACCTCATCGACCGTCGCTTGCAGGGCAAGAACAAGTCAGCGGTCAACCGCGAACGTTTCCTGCGCCGTTACAAGGCGCAAATCAAGGATGCGGTCGGCCGCGCGATCAAGGGCCGCTCGATCACCGACATCGAGAACGGCGAGAAAGTCACGATTCCCGTGAAGGACGTGAACGAGCCCCATTTCGGCCATGCCCATGGCGGGGTCTGGGAAACCGTCAACCCCGGCAACACGGAATACCAGAAAGGCGACCAGTTCAACCGTCCGCGCAGCGGTGGCGGTGGCAGCGGGCGCGGCCGCGCCGGCAACAGCGACCAGACCACCGAGGACGATTTCATCTTCGAGCTCTCGCGCGAAGAATTCATGAATTACTTCTTCGAAGACCTCGAGCTGCCGAACATGATCAAGACGCAGCTGTCGCAGACGGTCGAGTTCAAGAGCCAGCGCGCCGGCTACAACGTGTCCGGCACCCCGTCCAACATCCATGTCCTGCGCTCGCTGCGCGGGGCGCTTGGACGCCGCATCGCGGTGGGCGGCCCGGCCAAGCGGCAGCTGAAGGAGGCCGAGGCGGCGCTCCAGGCCCTGCTCGACGAAGGCGCGCCGGCCGACGACGAACAGGTGCTGGCACTGAAAGACAAGATCCACCACTTGCACATCCGGCTCAACGCGATTCCCTTCATCGATCCTTTCGATTTGCGCTACTCGAACCGGATCAAGGTGCCGAAGCCGAGCACCTCGGCGGTGATGTTCTGCATCATGGACGTGTCCGGATCGATGGACGAGACGCGCAAGGACACCGCCAAGCGTTTCTTCATCCTGCTCTACCTGTTCCTGAAACGGGTGTACGAAAAAATCGAGGTGGTCTTCATCCGCCACCACACGGCCGCGGCCGAGGTCGACGAAAACGAGTTCTTCCATTCGCGCGAGTCGGGCGGGACCGTGGTGTCCTCGGCCCTGCACCTGCTGCAGAAAGTGCTGTCCGAACGCTATGGCAGCGCCGACTGGAATGCCTATGTCGCCCAGGCCTCGGACGGCGACAACTGGGACAACGATTCGGTGCTGTGCAAGCAGATCCTGGGCCAGTCCATCATGCCGCGCGTCCAGTACTACACCTATGTCGAGATCACCGACGGCCCGCCCCAGAACCTGTGGGAACAATATTGCGAAGTGGCCGAGCAGCACCGCAACTTCGCCATGCAGAAGATCGTCACCCCGGCCGATATCTATCCGGTCTTCCGCGAGCTGTTCAAGAAACAGCCAAAGTAATCAACACGGAGGCCTGCCATGCCACGAGACCCGAACAACCCGCGCGCCCTGCCCGAGCAGTCGGAATGGACGTTTGAGCTGATCGAACAGGCGCACGAGGAGATCAGGCGGGTGGCCAAGCGCTACGGCCTGGATACCTATCCGACCCAGCTCGAGATCATCACCGCCGAGCAGATGATGGACGCCTATACCTCGGTGGGGATGCCGGTGTCTTACAACCACTGGTCCTTCGGTAAGCACTTCCTGACGACGGAGAAGAGCTACAAGCGCGGCCAGATGGGCCTGGCCTACGAGATCGTCATCAATTCGAATCCTTGCATCGCCTACCTGATGGAAGAGAACAGCCTGACGATGCAGGCCCTGGTGATCGCTCATGCTGCGTACGGGCACAACTCCTTCTTCAAAGGCAATTACCTGTTTCGCACCTGGACCGATGCCGACGCCATCGTCGACTATATGGTCTTTGCCAAGAACTATATTGCCGAGTGCGAACAGCGCTATGGCATCGATGCGGTCGAGGAGTTGCTCGATTCCTGCCACGCCCTGCAAAACTATGGCGTCGACCGTTACAAGCGTCCGGCCAAGCTGTCGGTGGCGCAGGAAACCGCGCGCCAGAAGGAGCGTGAGGAATATGCGCAGTCTCAGGTGAACGAGATCTGGCGTACCCTGCCCTTGCGCGAGGAACAGGTCAGCGCTGCGGCGCCAAACCGTTTCCCGCCCGAACCGGAAGAAAACCTCCTGTATTTCATCGAAAAGTACGCCCCCCTGCTCGAACCCTGGCAGCGCGAGCTGGTGCGGATCACACGCAAGATCTCCCAGTATTTCTATCCGCAGCGCCAGACCCAGGTGATGAACGAAGGCTGGGCCACCTTCTGGCACTACACCATCCTGCAAGACCTGTACAAGGAAGGCATCGTCGGGGACGGCTTCATGCTCGAGTTCCTGCAGAGCCATACGAACGTCGTCTACCAGCCGCCAGCCACCAGTCCCTATTACAGCGGCATCAATCCATATGCGCTCGGTTTCGCGATGATGTCCGACATTCGCCGCATTTGCGAAGACCCGACCGACGAAGACCGAGCCTGGTTCCCGGATCTGGCTGGCAGCGACTGGATCAAGACCCTGGACTTTGCGATGCGCAATTTCAAGGACGAGAGTTTCATTGCCCAGTACCTTTCGCCGAAACTGATCCGTGAATTTCACTTCTTCGCCGTACTCGACGATGACCGCAGCGACAAACTGACCATCTCGGCCATCCACGACGAGCAAGGCTACCGCTACGTGCGCCAGAAGCTGGCCGAGCAGTACAACCTCGGCAGCCGCGAGCCGAACATCCAGGTGTGGCAGGTGAATACCCGGGACGATCGCGCCCTGACCCTGCGCCATACCCAGTTCAACCGCCGGCCACTGAACCAGCAGGCCCAGGAAGTGCTGAAGCACGTGGCGCGGCTGTGGGGTTTCGACGTGCGGCTGGAAACGGTGGACCCGGGTGGCCACGTGGTCAGTTTCCTGGAGTGCCGGCGCGAAAAGCGCGGCCGCTGAGCGCACCGCAGGCGTAGAGCCCCATGCGGCCGGAGGCGATCCGTCCGCCTATCCCTTCCTTCGCCGCGGTCACCCGGTGCACCAGCATCCTGCCGGGCCCGCGCAGGTGCGCCAGCCTGGCAGCACTGCCCGTCCTGCACGGCAGCCGGACCTGCGAGCCCAGCTTCCTTGTCCTACCCATCTCCCCCAGACTCCCTTTCCATGCCTGACCGCAGCTTTTACTACCCCCGCCCCCTTCTTTCGACCATGCTGAGGTAATTTTTTTGCGCATCGGTGCGTGAACACACTGTTCAAAACGATGATTTCCATGTAGTTTTGCCATGTACGGCAATCAGATATGCCTGAGAAGCTTGTCAGACGCACAATCAAAGTATGCCAGAACAGGGATTTCCCATTACTTTGAGCTATGGCTGGCGGGAAGGAAAATCGCTGGGGCTGGCCTGCCTGGCCACAGGCGTGCGTATCGCCAAACTAGCTATAGTTTGCAAAAATAGCAGTAACTCAATATAGGAAATTTGCCGTTGAGCTTTTTTGGCATGAAAAATTTGGCAAAACCGGCATCCATGCCTGACGATCCACACATGGAGGAGAATCACTACGCAAAATTACAAAACATCCCTGCTTTCTGGACCACATGCACCCCGCGACCGCAGCTGTACAGATGAGCTTGTTTGGGCGTTTTTAGAGGCAGTTATGCCCTCTTTCAGGGGTGTAAAAATGTCTCCTCAAAAAAGAATTCGTAGGTATAATTCTTTGATGTCCCGGATGCGGCCCTAGGTTTTTGTCGTGTTTAGTGGGTTTAGTGGCAACAAAAAGAGTTGGTATTGGAGAAAGATGGCATGAATTTTACGCATGATAAGAACCCGGGGAAGAATTACACCGGTCTCGCCATTGTTATCCTGTTGCACGTGGTGGTCGCTTGGGCATTTATCAATGGCCTGGGCACCCGTATCGTCACCAAGGTAACCGAGGCTGTTGAAACAAAACTGATTGAAGAGGTGAAGCCGCCTCCCCCGCCGGAAACGCCGCCACCGCCGCCACCGCCGGAAATGAAGGCTCCGCCGCCGCCGTTCATTCCGCCGGTCGAAGTCCAGGTGCAGCAGCCGCCGCCGCCGCAGAACGCGATCACGACGGCCACCAATACGCCGCCGCCGACCACCCAGCTGGCGCCGCCGGCACCTCCGGCACCGCCGGCCCCGCCAGCAGCACCGCGTGGTCCGAGCCGTACCGAGGCAGGTGTGGACTTCAACACTTGCGCGCGTCCGGAATATCCGCGTTCGTCGCAGCGTAACGAAGAAACTGGTACCACGACCCTGCAGTTCCTGATCGGTGTCGATGGTCGAGTAATCGAATCCAAACTGCAGAAGTCGTCTGGCTTCCGCGACCTGGACCGGGCTGCGCAATCGGCCCTGAGCAAATGCCGGTTCAAGCCGGGAACTGTTGATGGCCAGCCGCAACAGTCGTGGACAGCGGTGCAGTACGTCTGGACGCTGGAATAAAACCGAGACAGACCATCGTCTCAACTCTATGATTTTCGTTGTTACTAAGTTCAGCGAACTGTCTATTTAATATTTTTGGAGGAAGCATGTTTAAGAATACCCGTTTGTCCGCTATGCTGGCGGCTGTCCTGTTCTCGGTAACGGCGGCATCGGCCCTGGTCTCCGCACCGGCCTTCGCTGACGCTCCTGCCGCAGGCGCTACCGCTCCGGCGGCTGACGCTGCTGCCCCCGCTGCCGACGCAGCTGCACCGGCAGCCGACGCTGCAGCCGCTCCCGCTGGCGATGCAGCCGCACCGGCCGCTGGCGGCGAAACGACTGAAGAAGTCCACAACCCGTACGGCATCGAAGCCATGTGGGAAGAAGGCGACTTCGTCAACAAGGGCACCATCATCATCCTGTCGCTGATGTCGATCGGTTCGTGGTACATCATCATCACCAAGCTGATCGACCAGCAGAAGATCATGCGCCAGTCGAAAGAAGCTTCGGCCAAGTTCTGGAAAGCACCGTCGATCGCCGCTGGCTCGGCTCAGCTGAAAGAAGGCTCGCCGTTCCGCTTCATCGCTGAAACCGGCACCAAGGCAACCCAGCACCACGACGGCGCCCTGCTCGAGCAGATCGACCTGTCGACCTGGGTGACCATGCAGATCCAGCGCGCCGTGGACCGCGTCCAGTCGCGCCTGCAGGATGGCCTGTCGTTCCTGGCAACCGTCGGTTCGACCTCGCCGTTCATCGGTCTGTTCGGTACCGTCTGGGGCATCTACAACGCGCTGACCGCCATCGGTATGTCGGGTAACGCGTCGATCGACAAAGTGGCAGGCCCGGTGGGTGAAGCACTGATCATGACCGCATTCGGTCTGTTCGTTGCAGTCCCGGCGGTTCTGGGTTACAACTGGCTGGTTCGTCGTAACAAGTCGGTCATGGAAGACGTCCGTTCGTTCTCGGCTGACGTGCACTCGGTCCTGATCTCGGGCGCCATGTCGACCTCGAACGCTGCCGCTGGTGCCAAGAAGGCTGGTTAATCATGTCGATGAGTGTCGGCTCCGATTCCGGAGATGAAGATACCGTGATGTCGGAGATCAACACGACGCCCCTCGTGGACATCATGTTGGTTCTCCTGATCATCTTCCTGATCACCAGCCCGGTGGTATTGAATCTGCAGAAAGTGAATCTGCCTGCCGAGACGAACCAGGTCACCAAGACCAAGCCGGAAGACGTCAACATCACCATCAACAAAGATGGCGAGATGTACTACAACCAGACGCGCATCGCGAACACGGACGAGCTGTTCAAGTTCCTCGCGGAGCAGTCGGTGAAGCAGCCGCAGCCTGCCGTCAAAGTTCGTGGCGACCAGGAGTCGCGCTACGAATCGGTCGGCCGGGTGATCTACACGGCTCAGCGTGCTGGGATTCAGAAGGTCGGTTTCGTCATCGAACCGCCTGACAAGGGCTAATACCCTGTCCGCGATATCGGGATTTTCCCCGGAAGGTCTTGATATCGCGTCCGAGACCCCAACATTTGAAAAGGAAACACCATGGGCATGAACGTAGGTTCGGGCTCCGCTAAAGGAGCTGATCCGGAACCGATGATGGAAATGAACATGACGCCGCTGATCGACGTCCTGCTCGTTCTCATCATTATGATGATTATCACGATTCCGAAGCAAAACCACTCGGTCAATCTGAACATGCCGGTTGGCACCCCGCCACCGCAAACCACCCAGCCGGTGGTCGTGACGATCGACGTGGACTTCGATGGCACCATCCTCTGGGATGGCCAGGTCGTGAATAACCGTTCGGAACTGGAAGCCAAGATGAACGCGGTCGCCGCGATGCCTGACCAGCCGGAAGTGCACCTGCGTCCGAACAAGCTGGTCGAGTACAAAGTCGTTGCCGGCGTCATGGCAACCGCACAGCGTCTCGGCGTCACCAAGATCGGCATGGTCGGTAACGAGCAGTTCCAGTAATCGATCCATGTTTGACCAACACGGCAGGGTTTCCCTGCCGTGTCCATTTTGAAGAAGGATGTTTTCAGATGATTAAATTCCGTCTCGCACACCTTGGCTTGGCAATGGCCGCCCTCGGGTTCACCGCTGCCCTGCCGGTCGTCGGCCTGGCACCTGTGCACGCCGCTGTCTCCCTGCGCCCGGAAGTCGGCAAGCCGCTGCAGCAGGCGCAGACCCTGCTGAAACAGGGCAACGCCAAGGGCGCCCTGGCTGCCCTGCGCGATGCGGATAAGGCAGCAAAGACCGATGACGAACGCTTCCTGATCGAGCGCGTGCGCGCATCGGCGGCCTCGTCGGCCGGTGACTGGAACACCGCTGCCAACTCGTTCGAAAAACTGCTCGATTCCGGCAAGCTGAGCGCAGGCGAGCGTTCGCAGTTCTCGGAAGGCCTGGTCGGCATCTACATGCGCGCCGGCGACCTGAACAAGGCGAATGCCACCATCCAGAAGCTGCTGCAGAAAGGTAACGATCCGAAGCTGCGCGCCTACCTGCTGCAGAACTATTACAAGCAGGGCAATGTCGCCGCGCTCGAGCAGGAACTGCGCAATGCCGAGAAGAGCGGCCGCCTGAGCGAAGACGAACTCGGCATGCTGGCCAACATCCAGCTCAAGAAGAACGACAAGGCAGGCTACGTCAACACCATCGAGAAGCTGGCCGCCAGCTATCCGAAGGCCCAGTACTGGAACGACCTGCTCAATCGCGTGCAGGGCAAGCCTGGCTTCTCCGGCCGCCTGATGGTGGACGTGTACCGCCTCAAGCTGGCCAATAACCTGATGAAGAAGCCGAGCGAGTTCATGGAAATGGCCCAGCTGGTGCTGCAGGCGAAAGCCCCGGCCGAAGCGCTGAAGGTCATCGACAAGGGCTACAAGGCGGGCGCCCTGGGCACCGGTGCGGACGCCGAGCGCCACAAGCGCCTGAAGGACCTGGCCGACAAGAACATGGCCGAGCAGAACAAGGGCGTCGCCGCCCTGGAAGCCGAATACACCGCCGCCAAGGACAACGATGCGCTGGTGGGTCTCGGCTATGCGCTGGTCCAGGCTGGCCAGGCCGACAAGGGCCTAAAGATGATGGAAAACGCCATCAAGGCCGGCGGCCTGAAGTACGGCGAAGAAGCCAAGCTGCGCCTGGGCGAAGCCTATGCCGCGGCCGGCCGCAAGCAGCAGGCCATCAACACGCTCAAGACCGTATCGGGCAAGGAAGGCACCGCCGACCTCGCACGCTACTGGATCATGGCGATCAACCGTCCGATCTCCGGATAAAGCGGTTCGCCCGAGCGACCGGAAACGCCGCCTGTTCGCAGGCGGCGTTTTTTTTCACCTGCGCATGCGGTTCGCAGGGTGGGCGGCTCCACCCGGCCGCTGCACAGCCGCCGACAGCCCCGCCGCCCACGCGGAGACCGCCGGCGCCATGCCAACCCCGCGCCAGCGATCACCAGATCGCCCCTCCCCGCATGGCGGCCATGGCGGCCAGCATCGACCGACGTTGCTGTGCAACATCCGAGTTACCGTATAATCGGGTATTTCGCGCCGGACCGGCCGGCTGCGCCACTGGAAGCATTGATGAAGGTATTTCGCGGACTCCCCAACGACAGGGCACGCGCACCCTGCGCTCTCACGATCGGCAACTTTGACGGTGTCCACCGTGGTCACCAGGCATTGTTGGCGCACGTGCGCGGCGCCGCATCGGCGCTCGGGATCGAGGCCGCCGTGATGACCTTCGAACCGCACCCGCGCGAATACTTCGCCCGCAGGATGGGCGACCTGTCGAAAGCGCCGGCCCGCATCGCCAACCTGCGCGACAAGCTGGAAGACCTGTCCGCGGCCGGCATCGACCGCGTGATCGTCGAACATTTCAACGAACATTTCGCCGCCCAGTCGCCGCAGGACTTCATCGAGCGCGTGCTGGTCGACGGCCTGCACGTGAAGTGGCTGATGGTGGGCGACGACTTCCGTTTCGGCGCCAGGCGCATGGGCGACATCGCGATGCTGCAGGAGGCCGGCCGCAGGCACGGTTTCCAGGTCGAGACCCTGGACGCCGTGATGCTGGGCGAACGCCGCATCTCATCCTCGGCGGTGCGCGAAGCGCTGGCCGCGGGCGACTTCGGCGCCACCCAGCAGCTGCTCGGCCATCCGTATGCGATCTCGGGCCACGTGATCCACGGCCAGAAGCTGGGCCGCACGCTTGGCTTTCCGACCCTGAACCTGCGCGTGATGCACCGCCCCGCCCTGTGCGGCATCTTCGTGGTACAGGTGCATGGCCTGGCGGATGCACCCCTGCCCGCCGTGGCCAGCCTGGGCGTGCGTCCGACCGTGGAAGACGCTGGCCGCATGCTGCTCGAAGTCCACCTGTTCGGCTACGACCAGCCGGCCTACGGCAAGCTGGTGCGGGTCGAGTTCCTCGCCAAGCTGCGCGACGAGGAAAAATACGCCGACCTCCCCACCCTCACCGCCGCGATCGAGCGCGACGCCCGACAGGCGCGCACCTTCTTCGCGCACCGCAATGGCGCGCTCACCGCGACCGACCGAATTTGACGCTCCCGGCATCGCGCGGCGCCAACGCGCCACCGCCGCCCCGGCGCGGCACCTGAACAGAATCCCCTAGAGAAAAAGCACATGTCCGATACCAAACCCGCCAACACCGACGCTGCCCAGAACAAGCCCCAGAAGGGCCAGAAGAAACCAGAGAGCAAATATCCGGTCAACATGACCGACACCCCTTTCCCGATGCGCGGCGACCTCGCCAAGCGCGAACCGGGCTGGGTGAAGCAGTGGCAGGACAAGAAGATCTACCAGCGCATCCGCAAGGCGGCCGCCGGGCGTCCGAAGTTCATCCTGCACGACGGTCCACCGTATGCGAACGGTGACATCCACCTCGGCCACGCCGTCAACAAGATCCTCAAAGACATGGTCGTGAAGTCGCGCACCATGGCCGGCTTCGACGCGCCCTACGTGCCGGGCTGGGACTGCCACGGCATGCCGATCGAGATCCAGATCGAAAAACAGTTCGGCAAGAACCTGCCGACCGCCGAGGTCCTGCAGAAAGCACGCAGCTACGCGCTCGAGCAGATCGACCGCCAGCGCGCCGGCTTCATCCGCCTGGGCGTGCTGGGCGAATGGGAAAACCCCTACATGACCATGGCCTACGGCAACGAGGCCGATGAGCTGCGCGCCCTCGGCAAGCTGCTCGAAAAGGGCTATGTGTACCGCGGCCTGAAGCCGGTCAACTGGTGCTTCGACTGCGGTTCGGCCCTGGCCGAGGCGGAAGTGGAATACCAGGACAAGCGCGACCCGGCGATCGACGTCGGCTTCCCGTTTGCCGAGCCTGAAAAAGTGGCGGACGCCTTCGGCCTGGCCGCGCTGCCGACGACGCATGGCTTCATCGTGATCTGGACCACCACGCCGTGGACCATCCCGTCGAACCAGGCGCTGAACGTCAATCCGGAGGTGACTTACGCGCTGGTGCAGGCCGAACGCGAGGGTGAGCCCCTGCTCCTGATCCTGGCCCAGGACCTGGTCGACGCCACCCTGCAGCGCTACAAGCTGGAAGGACAGGTCGTCGCCACCACCCTGGGCGAGAAGCTCGGTGGCCTGCGCTTCAAGCACCCGCTGCACGCGCAGGACCCGTTCTATGACCGCAGCTCGCCGGTTTACCTGGCCGACTACGTCACCACCGACAGCGGCACCGGCGTGGTGCACTCGGCGCCGGCCTACGGCCTGGAAGACTTCCAGTCGTGCAAGGCGCACGGCATGAAGGACGACGAGATCCTGAAACCGGTGATGGGCGATGGCCGCTTCGCGTCCACCCTGCCCCTGTTCGGCGGCATGAGCATCTGGGAAGCATCGAAGCCGATCTGCGAGGCGCTGCGCGGCGCGGGCGCGCTGTTCGAACTGAAGATGTTCGACCACAGCTACATGCACTGCTGGCGCCACAAGACCCCGATCGTCTACCGCGCAACCAGCCAGTGGTTCGCCGGCATGGACCTCACCCCGAAGGACGGCGGCCCGACCCTGCGCGAGACCGCGCTCGCCGGCATCGCCGAGACCCGGTTCTTCCCCGACTGGGGCCAGGCCCGCCTGCATGGCATGATCGCCAACCGTCCCGACTGGACCCTGTCGCGCCAGCGCCAGTGGGGCGTGCCGATGGCCTTCTTCATCCACAAGGAGACCGGAGAACTGCACCCGCGCACTCCGGAGCTGCTGGAGAAAATCGCCCAGCTCATCGAGCAGAACGGCATCGACGCCTGGCAGACCCTCGACCCGGCCACCCTGCTGGGCGAGGATGCGGCCCACTACGAGAAGAACAAGGACACGCTGGACGTGTGGTTCGACTCGGGCTCGACCCACCAGACCGTGCTGCGCGGCTCGCACAAGGAACAATCCGCCTTCCCGGCCGACCTCTACCTGGAAGGCTCGGACCAGCACCGCGGCTGGTTCCATTCGTCGCTCTTGACGTCCTCGATGCTCAACGGCCGCCCGCCCTATAAAGCGCTGCTGACCCACGGCTTCACGGTGGACGAGAACGGCAAGAAGATGTCGAAGTCGCTCGGCAATACGCTGGCGCCGCAGAAGATCTCCGACACCCTCGGCGCCGACATCCTGCGCCTGTGGGTGGCCTCGACCGACTATACCGGCGAGCTGTCGATCGGCGAGGAGATCCTCAAGCGCGTGACCGAGTCCTACCGCCGTATCCGCAACACCCTGCGCTTCCTGCTGGCCAACACCTCGGACTTCGATCCGGCCAGGGACGCCGTGAAGGTAGAAGAGCTGCTCGAGATCGACCGCTACGCGATCGCCGCGATGGACCAGCTGCAAAAGGACATCGCCGGCCACTTCGAGCGCTACGAGTTCCACCCGGTGGTGGCCCGCCTGCAGAACTACTGTTCGGAAGACCTGGGCGGGTTCTACCTCGACATCCTGAAGGACCGCCTGTACACCACCGGCGTCGATTCGCCTGCACGCCGCTCGGCCCAGACCGCGCTGTGGCACATCGCTCATTCCCTGCTGCGCGTGATGGCGCCGATCCTGTCCTTCACCGCCGAGGAAGCCTGGGCCGTGTTCGCGGGCCAGCAGGCCTTCCAGGACTCTGACGAGACCATCTTCACGCAGACCCTGTGGACCTTCCCGGACATCGCGGACGGTGCGGCGCTGCTGGCCAAGTACGCGGCGCTGCGCGAAGTGCGCGCCGACGTCACCAAGCAGCTGGAAGAAGTGCGCGCCTCGGGCGCCATCGGCTCCTCGCTGCAGGCGGAACTGGCCATCAAGGCGGCCGGCGACAAGTACGCCCTGCTGGCCAGCCTGGACGATGAGCTGAAGTTCGTGTTCATCACCTCGCAGGCCAAGGTCGAGCGCGTCGACGACGCCGCCAGCGAGGCGGTGGCCGTGACGCCGTGCGAGGCGGAAAAGTGCGAGCGCTGCTGGCACTACCGCCGCGATGTCGGCCACGATTCAGCGCATCCGGGCCTGTGCGGCCGCTGCACCAGCAACCTGTTCGGCAGCGGCGAACCACGCCGTTTCGCTTGATCCATTCCCGGTACCACCGGCCTGTCGCGCAGCGTGCATGCGCGGCAGGCCGGTCATCATCTGACTGACCATGGCCACCAAAACCAAAAAAGCAACCCCGGGCTTCAAGCCCGTCTCCAAGCCTTCCGCCAGCCTGCTGCCGTGGTTCGGCATCGCCGTGCTGGTCGTGCTGTTCGACCAGGTGACCAAGCTCACCGTCGAGCGCAGCTTCGCCTACGGCGAGACGCTGCCGCTGACGGGCTTCTTCAACCTGATCAAGGTGTACAACCCTGGCGCCGCCTTCAGCTTCCTGGGTGACGCCGGTGGCTGGCAACGCTACTTCTTCACCGGCATCGCGATCGCCGCGGTCGCCTACATCCTGTACCTGATGAAGAAGCACGCCAACCAGCGCCTGTTCTGCTTCGCCCTGGCCCTGATCATGGGCGGCGCGATCGGCAACGTGATCGACCGCCTGGCGTATGGCCACGTGATCGACTTCCTCGATTTCTACTGGAAGGGCCTGGGCCACTTCCCGGCCTTTAACATCGCCGACATCGGTATTTCGGTGGGCGCCTTCCTGTTCATCGTCGACGAACTGCGTCGCGTGAACAAATCCTGACTGACGAGGGCGATGATGAGCATGGACCTGAAGGACAAGAAGATCGTCCTCGGCCTGACCGGGGGCGTGGCCTGCTACAAGGCTGCGGAGCTGTGCCGCGCCCTGGTGAAGCAGGGTGCGAGCGTGCAGGTGGTGATGAGCGAGGCGGCCACGCACTTTATCGGCGCGGTCACCATGCAGGCCCTCTCGGGCCGCCCGGTCTACACCGACCAGTGGGACCCGCGCATGGCCAACAACATGGCCCACATCGACCTGACGCGCGACGCCGACGCGATCCTGATCGCGCCCTGCTCGGCCGATTTCATCCGCAAGCTGGCGCACGGGGCCTGCGACGACCTGCTGTCCACCCTGTGCGTGGCGCGCCCGCGCAGGGTGCCGCTGCTGGTGGCGCCGGCCATGAACGTCGAGATGTGGGAAAACCCGGCCACGGCGCGCAACGTGGCCCAGATCCGCGCCGACGGCGCGTGCCTGTTCGGCCCCGCGGCCGGCGCCCAGGCCTGCGGCGAGACGGGACTGGGCCGAATGCTGGAGCCTGAAGAACTGCTGGAAGAGCTGGTCGCGGCCTTCCAGCACACGGTGCTGGAAGGCCGGCGTGTCCTGATCACGGCCGGGCCCACCTTCGAACCGATCGACCCGGTGCGCGGCATCACCAACCTCTCGTCCGGCAAGATGGGCTATGCGGTGGCACGCGCGGCGCGCGAGGCCGGCGCCGAGGTGACGCTGGTGAGCGGCCCTACCGCCCTGCCGACCCCGCACGGCGTGCGCCGCATCGACGTGCTCACCGCCCAGCAGATGCACGACGCCGTGATGGCGGGCGTAGGGGGCCAGCACGTGTTCATCGGCGTGGCCGCCGTGGCCGACTGGCGGGTGGCGAATGCCAGCGGCCAGAAGATCAAGAAGGCCGAAGACGGCGGCGCCCCGCAGCTGGAGTTCGTGCAGAACGCCGACATCCTGGCGTCGGTGGCGGCCACCACCTCGCTGTCCGGCTGGCCGTATTGCGTGGGCTTCGCGGCCGAATCGGAAAACCTGATGGCCTACGGCGCCGCCAAGCGCGAGAAAAAAGGCATTCCCTTGTTGGTGGGCAATATCGGGCCCCAGACTTTCGGCCAAGATGACAACACGATCATCCTGTTCGACGAGAGCGGCCACACGGTGCTGCCGCGCGCCGACAAGCTGAGCCTGGCGCGTCAGCTGGTTTCCGAAATCGCGAAGCGCCTCGAACAGCGCTCGCTGCTCACCTAGCCTCATCGCATCAATACAAGAACAGCATGAAGAACATCGACCTCAAGATCCTCGACCCGCGCATGCGCGACCTGCTGCCGGCCTACGGCACGCCCGGCAGCGCCGGCCTCGACCTGCGCGCCTGCATCGATGCGCCACTGGTCATCGAGCCTGGCCAGACGGTGCTGGTGCCGACCGGCCTGGCGATCCATATCGGCGACCCCGGCTATGCCGCCATGATCCTGCCGCGCAGCGGGCTCGGCCATAAGAGCGGCATCGTTCTCGGCAATCTGGTAGGCTTGATCGACTCCGACTACCAGGGCCAGCTGATGGTATCGACCTGGAACCGTGGCCACGCCACCTTCACCCTGCAAGCGATGGACCGCCTGGCCCAGCTCGTGATCGTGCCGGTGCTGCAGGTCGGCTTCAACATCGTGGAAGAGTTCGCGTCGAGCGAACGCGGCGCCGGAGGCTTCGGCAGCACCGGCAAACAATAACGAACAAGGAGGACCATGTCCCGCATTCGCATCCATCTGCGTCCGTATTTCCGCTCCGCCGCGCTGGGCATCGCCGCCGCGGCGCTGCTGTCGGCCTGTGCCAGCCAGGGCCCCGTCCAGCCGGGCCAGCAGCTCCCGCCAGGACAGACCGCGCCGCAGACGGCGCCGGTGACGCCGGAGATGACGGCGGCGGCCGAGACCCTGACCCAGATGGCGGCCCTGCACGACCGCCTGTACAAGGTCGCGGCGCCGCTCCTGATCGATAACGCGGAACTGTGCACGCGCCACGCGCGCAACCTGCTCGGCTTCACCGCGAAGAACCGGTATTCGTATTCGGGCCAGTACAACGAGGCCGCGTACCGCGTGCTGGGCATGGGCGAAGTGCTGCAGGTGACCAATGTGCTGGTCGGCAGCGGCGCCGCCAAGGCCGGGCTGCGCCAGGGCGACCTGCTGCTGGCGGCGGGCGCCAAGCCGCTGCCGCCCGGTCCCGATGCGCTGAAGCAGGCCGGCGCCATCTTCTCGCCGATCGTGGCGAAGCAGGCGGCGCTGCCGCTGACGGTCGAGCGCGATGGCCAGCAGCGCAGCCTGAGCGTCCCGGTCACCCGTGCCTGCGGCTACAGCATCGAACTGGGCAACGCCGACAACGTCAACGCCTATGCCGACGGCCAGCGCATCCTGGTCACGCGCGGCATGATGGGCGTGACCGAGAACGACACCGAACTGGCCTACGTGCTGGCGCACACGATGGCGCACAACATGCTCGGCCACGCGGCCAGCCAGCGCAATGCCGGCACCATCGGCAGCATCATCGACAACCTGAACAGTATCGTGCCGGATACCTCGATGCTGATCGGCAGCGGCGGCATCAAGGCGATGCCGGCCGGGCTCGATGCCGGTGCCGAGCGGCTCGCGGTCTACCTGCTGGCGCGCGCCGACTACCGCCTCGACGGCCTGGCCGCGTTCTGGAAGCGCTTCGCGGCGGCCCATCCGGCCACGGTGCTCAATGGGCATACCGCCAACCACCCGGCGCTGGCACAGCGCCTGGGCGCCATCGACAAGGCGGTGGCCGAGGTCAAGGCGAAAAAATCGGACAGGAAGCCGCTGGTCCCGTAAGGCTGGCGCCGCACTGGCTGGCAGGCCGGCCAGCGCGGCTGCGTATTGCACAAGTGTATTTACATTTGTATCCGCTTTCTCCGCCGAAGTCGATTAGGTGGCAAGTTTCGTCAGGCATACACAACAAAGTAATCAAAAGTCTGTCCTGAATAGGGCAACTGACAGTTTCTCCTAATAAAATATCTGCCGGGTAACATTTGTTACTGTCACGGGAACCTCCGTTCCCTTCCACCGCAGAGAACTGTCATGACGACTTCCGGCGAACTCCTCGCTCCTGGCGGCAACACGCCCTCCACCTACCAG
>NZ_JAIWIA010000053.1 GCF_020176695.1 Massilia sp. MS-15
ATGACGACTTCCGGCGAACTCCTCGCTCCTGGCGGCAACACGCCCTCCACCTACCAGAACATCAACGCCGACGCGGTTCGCCTCGGCAACGGCGGCACCGTACTTGCCTACCTGAAGCAGACCGGCGGCGATAACGTGAGCTATCTTCCGACCGCCCCGATGTTCGACGGCATCCTGCAGGTGCTGGGACAGGACAATACGGTCGTGAAATCCATCTCCCTGGTGGACGAGCTGGTGCCGCAGGGCCGCGCGGTGATGGACATGAGCCTTGAGCGCCTGGCGAATGGCGGCTTCGTGGTGGTCTGGTCGGACATCGTTCCCACGGACGAAAACTGGACCGGTCCGCGCGCCCGCTATGCCATCTACGACGACCAGGGCAACCTGCAGTCCAATGGCGACCTGTCGAACAACGCCGGCTACAACGTCCGCGTGACGGCGCTGGCCGGGGGCGGCTTCGCCACGGTGTTCGCCGGTGGTTCCTACTCCGAACACAACTCGCAGGGCGTCGTGAATGTCTTCACCTACGCTCCCGGCATCGGCTACACCAAGGGCACGGAATCCTATGTCGGCGACCCGGATGCGCCGGCGCCGGGCGCCAATGCCGATGTCGGCAGGCTGTGGACATTCAACGAGTTCTCGATCAGCGGCCTGTCGGACGGCGGCTTCGTCATCGGCGCGCCTACCTACGACTATGTCGGCTCGAATTACACGCCGCTGGGCGACTTCGTGTACCGCTATGCCGCCGATGGCAGCCAAACCCCGTTTGCCAGCGGCACCTACTGGCAGCGCGTCAACTGGAACCCGAACCAGGTCAACAACGCCGTGCTCACCAAGGCCTTCGACGGCGGCTTTGCCAGCCTCAACCGCGGCCAGAACGGCAACTGGCAGGTGACACTGTTCCACAACGACGGTTCACTCATTACTACGACCGAACGCACCCAGACCGTCACCGCAGACAGCGGCAACATCGTCTACACCAAGACGTATCATGCGACCGACATCATGCCGGTGACGAGTTTTGCAGCGAACAATTACCTGAACTACGATCACTTCATCGACATCGCTGAGATCAACGGCGAGCTGGTCGCCGTACTGCCGAATGCGGACAACGGCTTCAGCCTGGTGCGCCTGTCCAAGACCGATGGTAGCGTTGTGTCGATAGGCGACATGGGCATTAGCGTCCCTCCGGGAAGCGCGCTGATGAACCCGCGGATCCTGGCGGAAGGCGGCGGCTATGACTTCACCTACGATGTGGTGAGCCTGGAAAACACTAGCGACGGCACCTATTATCGCCAGAGCACCTACCAGATCGGCCTGAGCGCACCGACCAACCAGGCGCCGCAGGTCGGCAACCTCGACGGAGACGCCACCGAGTTCGTGGTCGGCACCCCCCAGTACATCGACAACAACGATTTCGCCAGCATCGCCGACGCCGACTCGGCCGACCTGGCGGGCGGCTATCTCGAAGTACGCCAGACCGGCGGCGGCACCGACGGCGGCTTCAGTTTCGACCTGTTGGTGGGGAGCGCCGAAATCCTGTGGGGCAGCGGCGCCTCGCCCGACACCAGCCACGACGGCACCAGTTTCGCCAACCCGGGCCCGCTCGCGGCCGGCGACAAGATCTGGTACTGCCCCGACAGCATCGACGATCCGTCCGCCTGGCTCCTGGTCGGTACCGTGGTCGACAACGGCCAGCAGGGCGCTGCCCTGAAGATCGCCTTCAGCAACGCGGCCCTCACGGTGCCCGCCACGCTGAACGGCGCCGACAGCTTCGCCTCGGCCCTGCTCAAGTACCTCATGTACACCGCGCCGACCGTCGGGATCCGCAGCTTCGAGGTGCGCATTGCCGACGGCGACGGCGGCGTGTCCGCGCCGGCCAGTTTCAGCATGACCGGCGTCGCCGATCCGACGTCCACGATCGGCACGGCCAACGGTGTCGTGGAGCCGGCCAAGCTGCCGACCTCGGCCACCAGCGCGGCAGGCGCTGTCAGCGTACTCGATTTCACGGTCACCGATGGCGGCTCGGGCGACGGCCTGGCTACCCGCATCGACAGCCTGGCCCTGCGCACCGCGGGCACCGGCGACTTCGGCAAGGTCACCTGGCTGCTCACTGGCCCCGGCATCGCCACGTCCATCGCGGGCAGCTACAACGCCGCCAGCCATACCTTGCACTTTGCCGCCGGCATCGTGGTCGCCGACGGCGCCAGCGCGGTGTACACGGTCAAGGCCTATTTCAATGACACCAGCGGCATCGCGGGCGGCGCCACCTACCTGCTCTCGCTCGACGGCGACAGCGACGTCGCCCTCGGCGGCCTGAGCTCGCAGATGGCGGCTGGCCAGATGGCGGTCACTACCGGCAGCGGCATCCTGGTGGTCACTGGCCCGAGTGTCCTCAGCATAGAACGCAGCGCGCCCGCATCCAGCCTGACCAATGCGGACAGCCTGAGCTGGATCGTGCGCTTCAGCGAAGCCGTGACAGGTATCGACGGCGGCGATTTCGCCGTGGCAGGGCTTTCCGGCGCCAGTATCTCGGTCAGCAGCATCGACGCCAGCTCGTACACGGTGACGGTCAGCGGCGGCGACCTGGCCAGCATGGATGGCACGGTCACCCTCGGCCTGGCAGCCGGCCACAACATCGCCAACGGCGACGGCCAGGCGCTGGCCAGCCTGGCGCCCAGCGGCACCGACCAGCGCAGCTACCTGCTCGACAACACGGCGCCCGCCGCGCCGGGCATGCCGGACCTGCACGCGGCCAGCGACAGCGGCAGCTCCAACAACGACAACATCACCAACTCGCAGTTCCCCAGCTTCAGCGGCACCGCGGAGGCGGGCAGCCTGGTCACGCTGTTCAGCGGCAACACGGTGATCGGGAGCGCCACCGCCACCGGCGGCGTCTGGAGCATCACCGCGTCCACGCTCCCGGCCGGCTCCCACACGATCAGCGCCTCGGCCACGGATGCCGCCGGCAACACCAGCCTCCGTTCAACAAGCCTGGCGGTCACGATCGACACCAGCGTCGGCGCGCCCACGCTGGCACTGCATGCCGACACCGGCAGCGCGGCGGACGATGGCCGCAGCACGGACGGGCGGATCGACGTCGGCCTGGCGGGCGACGTCGCAAGCTGGCAATACAGCATGAACGGTGGGGCCACCTGGCTTACCGGCAGCGGCACCAGCTTCACGCTGGCCGCGGGCAGCTACGCCGCCGGCGAGGTGCGCGTCCGCCAGACCGACCTGGCCGGCAACACCAGCGCCGCCAGCGCCAACACGGCCGCCTTCGAGATCGACCAGACGGTCGCCGCGCCAGCGCTGGCGCTGGCCCACGACACCGGATCCAGCGCCAGCGATGGCCTGAGCAGCGACGGCACGGTGACTGTCAGCCTGGCTCCCGATGCCGCCGGCTGGGAATACCGGACCAGCAGCAATGGCAGCTGGACCGCG
>NZ_JAIWIA010000054.1 GCF_020176695.1 Massilia sp. MS-15
CCAACTGAAGAGGTAATATCATGGCACAACAGCATCATGCTCTGTCTTCGCAGGAAAGTTATAACCCCAACCACTTGCTCGATATCCTGCTCGGTAAAATGCAGCTGAAGAACGATGCTGCGCTGTCGCGCATGCTCGAAGTGGCCCCGCCGGTCATCAGCAAGATCCGCCACCACCGCTTGCCGGTCGGCGCCTCGCTGCTGATCCGCATGCACGAAGTGACCGGCATGAGCATCCGCGACCTGCGCGACCTGATGGGCGACCGCCGCACCAAATATCGCCTGTCCGATGCCCAGGGCCGTCCGAAGCCAGAAGAGAAGGCGGCCCAGGCAGCTGCAGCGGCAGCCCAGCAGCAGAACCAGCAACCCCAGCAAGGCAACGAAGCCAACCCATCCACCGGCAATTATGCTCACTGATGCCGTCGGCATGACAGCCATGCCTGTCATGCCTTCGGTACCAGCGGGATGCGGCACCGCGCCCTGAGTGCAGTGCCGCGCCGGCCGGGTGGTACCGTCGCGGCGCTTTCCAGCGCGTTCTTCCCGGCTTCCCCCGATGCATCCGGCGTCGGTTTCTTCTTTCTTCCCCTTGTTCAGGCCATCATCACGGCCGCCATCTCCTCATACTGCAACTCCGTCTCGTGGAAGACCCGGTGCCAGGCCGTTTCCGGCAGTCCCAGGGCGGCCCAGGCCACTGCCGACAGGCGTGGTACCAGTTCGTCCGGATTGCCGACCAGGTCGAGCGCATGGACGACCGCGCTCGCCACATGCACGATGCTCGCCAGGAAGCCCGCGGCCGGCAGTTCCGGCGCATGGTGGAAAGCGATCGCCTGGCGCATGGTGTCCGCGAAGCGCCAGTGTTCGGCCAGGGCCACGCCGGCGTCCACGTGATCGAGGCCGAGCAGGCTGCGCTCAGCATCGATCAGCTCGCCATCGTGCTTGTCGCGCAGCGACAGCACCGCCTGGTAGCGGTCTGGAAAGCGGGTCACCAGCACCAGCCGTCCGATATCGTGTAATAGCCCGGCGGTAAAGGCAACATCCGGATTGAAGCGCACCCGGCGCGCGAGCGCGCGGGCGCAGGCCGCCGTCGCGATCGAATGGCGCCAGAAGGCCTGGTCGTTGAAGCCAGGACAGCGTCCGGCCGGAAAGCAGCCGGTGAGGGCGGCCGCCATGATCAGCTGGCGCGTGGCCTGGATGCCGAGGAAGGTCATGGCTTGCTGGATGGTGGTGGCCTTGACCTGCAGCCCGAAGGCGGAGGAGTTCACCAGGCGCAGCGTCTTGGCCGTCAGGGCCGGGTCCTTCGCCAGCTTCCTGGCCAGCGTGGCAATGTCGGCTTCCTCCTCCTCCTCCATGCTGCCGAGCAGCTCCATCACCACCGCGGGCAGCGAGGGCAGGTCGTCGAGGTCGCCCAGGATATCCGCCTTGTCTGGTGCCGCGGCGCTCATGGGGCCACCTCGCGCCGGTGGCGGTAGTCTTCGACATAATGCCGCAGCAGGCCTCGCGCCCAGTCTTCCTGGGAATCGGGATCATGATGGCGAAACAGATGGTCGAGGCGCTGCTGGATGCTGGCCGGGGAGGGCGCGGCCGGCGGATGGGCGCGCATGATGGGCGCCGCCCCCACGCCATGGCGCGCCAGGGAGTGGATGCTGGCCTCGCTCAGGACGGTGCCTTCGGCCAGCAGCACGTTGCCGTGCGCATCGAGCAGTGCATCGGCCAGCACCATGCCGGAGAACAGCTGCGCCAGCGGTAACATGTCATAGCTATCGCTCATTTTTCCTCCCGTTAATTTCATTTGATCTTAGCATCGGGAAATGCGGGTGCCACGTATTGGCGCAGCAACTGTGGCGTTCCCGCAGCAAGCGCCAGAATATTGTACGCTTGCAATTTTGCGGCGCTGGCCGTTTTTTATCCTAGAGGTTTGACATGAAACTGTATTTCAGCCCCGGCGCCTGTTCCCTGGCTCCCCATATTGCCCTGATCATCGCCGGAATACCCTTCTCGGCCGAACGCGTCAGCCTGAAGACCAAGCTTACCGCGAGCGGCAGCGATTTCCGCGACATCAATGACAAGGGCTCGGTACCAGCCCTGCAACTGGACAACGGCAAGGTGCTGACCGAAGCGGCGGTACTGCTGCAGTACATCGCCGACCAGGCACCGGCAGCCGGACTGGCGCCAGCCGCGGGCAGCGTCGAGCGCTACGAGCTGATGGTGTGGCTGAACTATATTGCCACCGAACTGCACAAGCGCTTCACGCCCCTGTTCACGCCTGGCTGCACGGAAGAAGGGCGCAGCGCCGCCTGGGCCGCGCTGGCGCGCCCACTCGGCTACATCGCAGGCAAGCTGGATGGCAGGGACTTCCTGGCCGGCGCCAGCTTCTCGATCGCCGATGCCTATCTGTTTACCGTGCTGAACTGGGCCATGTTCGCGAAGTTCAGCCTGGATGACTGGCCAGTCCTGCAGGCCTACCAGGCGCGCGTTGGCGCCATTCCGGCGGTGCAGGAAGCGATGCGCGCCGAAGGCCTGGCCTGAGCCGGCGCTCTGTGCAAGCCAGGGCGGGTGGCGGAGCACCCGCGCAGTTCACCAGGAGCGCAGCATGAACAGCCACTGCTACATTGCCCTTTTACGCGGAATCAATGTCGGGCGCGCCAAGCGCATCGCCATGGCCGACCTGCGCATGCTGGCCGAAGGCCTTGGCTATACAGGGGTGCGCAGCATCCTGAACAGCGGCAACCTGGTATTCCAGGCCCCGGGTAGCAGCGCTCCCGGGCTCGCCCGGGAGCTCGAGGATGCCTTGCTGCTGAAGCTGGGCGTGGCGGCGCGCGTGTTCGTACTGGGCTGCGACGAACTGGCCGCCATCGTGGCCGCCAACCCGTTGCTGGACGTGGCCACCGACCATGCGCGCCTGCTGGTCTTCCTGCTGCCCGACGCTGACCGGCGCGCGCGGCTGGCCGAACTCGCGGAGCGTGACTGGGACGGCGAACGCCTTGCCGTGGGCGAGGCGGCAGCCTATGTCTGGTTTCCGGAGGGCATACTGGAGAGCACCGTAGCCGTCTCCATCGGGAAAATACTGGGCGACACGACCACCTCGCGCAATTGGAATACAGTGATGAAATTGCATGCCCTGTGCAAAGCTTCCTGAAGCCCATCCACTATACGTTTCTCCCTCCTGCGCGTGCTTGCAATCGTTCCTGCTGACACCATATACGCCAAATGTCGAGCTTGGGAAATGTTGCTTCGCCATTCCTCGCATGTATTCAGTTTGATAAAAAACATACCCGTGTGTGTTTTTCATTGAATTGTTGAGGTGCGCAAGGAAGTCATCACAATGACGCAAGATGGGTGCATGTTGCAGGCAGGCGCAGAACGCCCGGGTGTCGCAATTTTGCCTCAAATCAAGCTTCCTTTAATGTAATTTCATGGTCATTTTGAAATGCAGGATGAATAAGAAATTCACGGATTTTTGTCTGTCTGATCACGTTTGCTGATAATCTGCCAATCCGTTTCATTATCCGTTTTTC
>NZ_JAIWIA010000055.1 GCF_020176695.1 Massilia sp. MS-15
TCCGTTTTTCTACTATCGCCATAATCGGCATTTTTTTCTCCATCCGGTATACACCTCGGTTTTTTTTAAGGGTATAGTCTTCCTTATCCCATTGCCTTCGGGCATCAAAACAATATCAAACGCACACGTTTGAACCCCTGAGCGGCCGCCTGCGCCGCAGCCGATCCCGCGAGAGACACCGCCGGCACGGCACTCATGAAGCACTGCTGTCCGTCTCAAACTTAGCTAGAGATCAAACGATGCCCAATTTCGCTCAACTTCAAGTTGCCTTCAAGAATGCCTTCAAGAGCCTCTCCGTGCGGATCGCCCTGGCGGCGCTGCTGGGTGTGCTGGCGACGGTGGCAATCTGGAAGTCGACCGTGCCCCAGGATCCGAATCCGGTCGTGCAGTCGCAAAATATTGCCGAGATCACCGAGCTGGCGGCCAAGAAGGCCCGCCTCGAGTACCTGCTGATCGCCAAGCCGCTGTCGGAGTCGCCGCGCTACGTCTACAAGTTCAAGGACGCGGACGCGATCCACGTGGTGAAAGTGCCGAGCACTTCGCACCTGTCGCTCGAGCGCGAAGTGCTGCTGAAGAACGCGATCCCCTATTCGATCGCCAAGGACGACTACCTGGCCAGCCACAAGGCCGTGATGGACGAAGGCGAGACTTTCCTCGAGAAGACCGGCACTTTCCTCAAGAACTATGGCCTGCAGATCGGTCTCGTGCTGCTGGTGCTCTACCTGCTGAAATTCGGCCTGCCGGGCATGAATGCCAGCGCCTCGATCATCACCCCGGACAAGCTCAAGGGCAGCATGGACGACCTGATCGGCATGGAAGACATCAAGCAGGAAGTGCTGCACCTGGAAGACATGATCCGCAACCGCGACGAATACCACTCGCACAACATCGACAAGCCCTTCAACGTGATGCTGACCGGCCCGGCCGGCACCGGCAAGACCAAGCTGGTCGGCTACCTGGCCAAGCGCCTCGACATGCCGCTGATCTCGGCCTCGGGTTCGGCGCTGGAATCGGGCTACGTGGGCGGCGGCTCGAAGGCGCTCAATGCGCTGTACAAGAAGGCCTGCGCCAAGGGCAAGTGCATCATCTTCCTCGATGAAGCGCAGAGCCTGTTCATGCCGCGCGGCCGCAGCGAGAAGAAATGGGAAGACGATACCGCCAACACCCTGCTGGGCCTGCTCGACGGCGTGAAGAGCGACAAGGGCCAGGGCGTGATCTGGGTGGTGGCGTCGAACTTCGATGACTCGAACACCGAGATGGACGAAGCGATGTTGCGCCGCTTCTCGGTGAAGATCAACTTCCGCCTGCCGAACAAGGCCGAGCGCAAGGAACTCCTGCGCAGCTTCCTGGCACGCAAGAAAGAAGGCCTGGTCGACTGGAACGATACCAACCTGGACCAGGTCGCGGAAATCACCCAGAACCTGAGCCCGGCGCTGCTGGAAACCGTGGTCGAGCGCGCGTCGATGCTGTCGATCCAGGAAAAGACGATCATCAACACCAACCTGCTGTTCCGTGCCTACGAGCGCGCCACCATCGGCCTGACCGACCGCGCCACCACGGCTGAAAAGACCAAGCAGCGCGAGCGCATCGCCCTGCACGAACTGGGTCACTTCTTCATGCAGATCGATCCCTACCTGCGCGCCGGCCTGAGCCTGCTTGAGGTGAAGGAAAAGTCGCACCTGCTGAAGATCAGCACCGAAGCGGTGTCGAAGATCGGCGCGCTGGGCTACGTGCTGCAGTCGGGCGAGGACATGTCGCTGCGCACCCTGGAAGAGCTGGAGCGCGACGTGATCGGCCTGTACGGCGGCGTGGCGGCGGAAGAGCTGTTCTACGGCCCGCGCGGCATCTCGGTGGGCAGCCAGAACGACATCGAGAAGATCACCAGGATGCTGAACCTGATGGTCGGCCGCCTGTCGATGTACTCGCGCTCGAAGCTGGACTATTCGCAGCTGCAGAAGGACATGGGCGGCGAGCACACGCTGCGCCTGGTGGAAGAAAAAGCCGACGAGCTCTACAGCTACACCCTGAACGCGATCCGCGACTACAAGCTGGTGATCGAGTCGCTGAAGGATACCTTGATGGAAGAGTATGTGCTGTCGAAGGATGCGGTGTTCGCGCTGCTCGAAGAGCGCAGCGAGCTGATCCACTCGCAGCTGCACGGCCGCCATGCCAACCTCAAGCTGTGCGTGGAAGAGGTGGTTGCCGCTTAAGTCTTACAAGGATTTTCCTTGCTGTTCTTGAACCCGCCTCGCGCAAGCCGGCGGGTTTTTTTATCCTCAACACACTGCGATCCCTGCCCATCCCTTTTGGCCGGCAGCCGGTGGCGCAGCATTTCCCATTCTGATGCGGATTGCGTGCATTCCGGAGCCAGAGGACGCCGGCCGGCGCTGCCTGGGTCGTTCATGTTACTTTCTCCGTTGACTGTCTGGCAGAACGCTTCCATCGAGATCAGCATAGCAGGTCACAGAGCCAGGACATCACAGCCTATCAGGCGGACAGGAATCGACCCAAGGCGGGCGCTGCTGGGCGAGCACGCGATTACGTCAGAAAGCCAACGGATTCAATGTCAAATGGCGCCGGCGCTACTTTCCAATCGCTTTCAGGTCGTGCGCCAGATGCTAGGTCAAGGGTGGAAGGTGGAAGGAGGCGAGTACGGATCTGTGGCGTGCATGAAGATAACTTCATCGTCTCCGCTGTTGTCCAGCCGCTCAGCCTTCGCGCCACCAGGTTTCCCAGCCCTTGTTGCGCGCCATGGCGCTCGAAGGCAGCTGCGTCATCAAGAGCCAGGCGCCGATCAGGTCGACGCAGGCGAACAGCGCGTTCAGGAGCGACACCAGCATGATCAAGTCGGAGCGAATTGACCATAGCGCGCACACCAGTAGGGGCGCCACGCTGATGATCAGGAACGGCGCCAGGAATACCGCCACGTAGCGGTTGCGCGACATCTCACCGAGGTACATTGCGTAAAAGATGCCCTTCGAGGGCCACACGCCGTACACGGAATCGTCGGACAGGCCGGCCTTCGGGTGCACCATGCCGTGCACCATTTCGTGCACCACGATCAGGATGGCTATGGCCGCAAACATCTCCCATAGCGGCGGCACCTGCGGCTTGCCGGCGATGGGCGTGAGCCAGTACCACAACACGGCCAACAGCACGACCACCCCCATGCCGACCGGTACGCCGATCAGCTGGATCCTGTCGGCCGGCGGTTCATCGAGCTTGCGCCAGGGAGCGGTCGGGTTGAAATCGTCGGAGTCGGGCACTGCGCCCATCTTGAATTTCATTGTACTTGGCGCACTGCGGGATAGTCGCCGGCCAAGTCGTACATCAGCAGAAAATGCATGCGAAACTCTTCCAGAAAATAATCAGCCTCGCATAGTAAACGTGAGATGTTCAAACAGCAATCAACAGCTTCGACGGGCTAATCCTGGTACCGACAATTCTACCGCTGCGTCCGCTTCCGGCCCGATCCCGGCCATTCAACGCGCCACCGGCTGCGCTTCGCCCCAAGCGCACCTGCTTCAATGCGCCGCCGCCCGCTCCTTGAGGGTCTCCATCACGTGCCGCGTCATGCTGGCCGCCAGTTCCTGCTCGCCGACGAACACCTTGCCGCCGGTATCCTCGCGCAGCAGCGCCGCCTCGCCTTCGTTATGCGAACGCACCACCACCTTGACCGATGGGTTGAGCATGCGCGCGATCTCCACCATCCGGCGCACGTGGAAAGTGTCGGGGGTGGCGATCACGAGCAGGGCGGCGTGCGTGATGTGGGCCTGGATCAGCACCGCCGGCTCGGCCGCGTTGCCGGCCACCGCCGGGATGCCGCGTGCGCGCAGGCCTTCGACCATTTCGCGGTTCTGCTCCGCCACGACGAAGTGCACGCCGCGCGCGGCCAGGTCGTCGGCGATGCGGCGGCCCACGCGGCCCAAGCCGACCAGCACCACCTGGCCGCTGAGCTTTTCGTGCGCCGTTTCCATCGGCAGCTCGGCCAGCGGGTCGACCGGGTGTTCCAGCCTGCGCGCCAGGTCCGGCTTGGAACGCAGCCATTTTTCCAGCGGCGTGGCGAGGGTGAAGATCAGCGGGTTGACCGCGATCGAGATGATGGCGCCGGCCAGGATCAGGTTCTGCCCCAGCACCGGGAGCAGTTCCAGCTGCATGCCCAGCGCCGCCAGGATGAAGGAGAACTCGCCGATCTGCGCCAGCGATGCCGACACCGTGATCGCGGTGTTGAGCGGATAGCGCAGCGCCAGCACCAGCACGAAGGCGGCGATCGACTTGCCGAACAGGATGATCGCGACCACGCCCAGCACCTGCAGCGGATACTCGACCAGCACCATCGGGTCGAACAGCATGCCGACCGAGACGAAGAACAGCACCGAGAATGCGTCGCGCAGCGGCAGCGATTCCTCGGCCGCGCGGTGGCTCAGTTCCGATTCGCGCAGCACCATGCCGGCGAAGAAGGCGCCCAGCGCGAAGGACACGCCGAAGAAGTGCGAGGACGCATAGGCGATGCCGACCGCCGCCGCGATCACGGACAGCGTGAACAGTTCGCGCGAGTTGGTCTTGGCGACCCGCCACAGGAACCATGGGAAGATCTTGCGGCCGACCACCAGCATGAAGGCGACGAAGGCGCCCACCTGCAGCAGGGTCTTGCCCAGCGCCGGCCACAATTCGGCGCCGGCGTCGCCGCGGCCGCCAAGCGGCCCGCTGAGTGCCGGCAGCATCACCAGCACCAGCACCATGACCAGGTCTTCGACCACCAGCCAGCCGACCGCGATGCGGCCGTTCAGGGAATCGAGCACGCCGCGCGCTTCCAGCGCCCGCAGCAGCACCACGGTACTGGCCACCGACAGCGCCAGGCCGAACACCAGGCCGGCGCCCAGCCCCCAGCCCCACCAATGCGCCAGCCCCATGCCCATCAGCGTCGCCACCGCGATCTGCAGCAGCGCGCCGGGCAGGGCGATCTTCTTCACGTCGAGCAGGTCGCCCAGCGAAAAGTGCAGGCCGACGCCGAACATCAGCAGCATCACACCGATCTCGGCCAACTGCGAAGCCAGCTGCACGTCCGCGACGAAACCCGGCGTGGCCGGGCCGATCAGGACACCGGCGGCGAGGTAGCCGACCAGCGCGGGCAGTTTCAGGCGTATGGCGAGCATGCCGAACAGGAGGCCGAAGCCCAGTGCGGCGGCAATGGTGGTGATCAGGCTGAATTCATGGTGCATCCGTGCGGCCTCCGTGGCAGGTTGTTAACCCCACGAGTATACGCGACAGGGTCCCCCTGCCCGGAATTATTTACCTGCGGATCAAGGCACGGTCGCGAGCGTTAGCAGCACTTTGTGCACCGATGCACGCACGGAGGCGAACTGCTCGGGACGCGCGCGGCGGTCCAGCCGGAACAGCATCAGGCCTTCGACCTGGGCCACGATCAGCACCGAGCGCCGCATGTACTCCTCGTCGTCGATGGCCGGGTTCAGTCCGCGCACCAGGCCGTAGATGGCCTTGCGTTCGCGCCCCACCATCTTGCCCATCAGGCTCGAAGCGAAGGGATGGCGCGAGGCCAGCGCCCAGATCTCGAAGAAGATCGCATGGGTCACCGGCTCGGTGATCTCGTCGAGGAACATGTCCACCGTGCTCAGGAAGCGCTCGACCTGGGGCCGGCCCGCCATCGCCACCGCGATGTGGTCCATCTTGGCCTGGAACTCGTCCATCGTATACAGCAGCAGCGCCTCGAGCAGTTGCTCCTTGCTGCCATAGTAGTGCTGCACGTTCGACAGGCTCATGCCGGCCTCCTGGGCCACGCGCCGCATCGACAGCCCGGCATAGCCTTCGCTGGCCAGCAGGCCGCGCGCGGCGAGGAGGATATCGCGCGCCCGTCCCAGGCCCTTTTCGGTGGTGGTCGAAGGCTTGTTGCGCAGCGTGCTGTCGAGAGTGGGCATCATGGCGCGATTATCGCAGACACGTACAAAAATTAGTACAGTTGACCTATAATCGGCTGATTAGGTCGTGCGACCTAATCGTATGCGGCTAGGGCAGGACGAGACAGGAGACAGTGGTGAAACAAGTATATGTCAGCGGCGTCGGGATGATCCCGTTCGCCAAGCCGGGGGCCAGCAGCCCGTATCACGAGATGGGCGCCCAGGCCGCCCGGGCCGCGCTCGAAGACGCGGGCCTGCCATATGACCTGGTCGAGCAGGCCTATGCCGGCTACGTGTATGGCGATTCGACCAGCGGCCAGAAGGCGCTGTACGCGGTGGGCATGAGCGGCATCCCGATCGTCAACGTCAACAACAATTGCTCGACCGGCTCGACCGCGCTGTTCCTGGGCCGCCAGGCGATCGCCAGCGGCGCTGCCGACTGCGTGCTGGTGCTGGGCTTCGAGCAGATGAGTCCCGGCGCGCTCGGCTCGGTGTTCACCGACCGCCCGACCCCGTTCGACGCCTTCGACGAAGTCACCGACCGCCTGGTCGGCAAGCCCCAGATCCCGCTGGCGCTGCGCTACTTCGGCGGCGCCGGCCTGGCCCACATGGAGAAATACGGCACCCCGCTGGAAGCGTTCGCCCGCATCCGCGCCAAGGCCAGCCGCCACGCCGTCAACAATCCGCTGGCGCTGTTTCGCAAGGAAGTCACGGCCCAGGACGTGCTGGACGCGCCGGCGATCTGGCCGGGCGTGATGACGCGCCTGATGGCCTGCCCGCCCACCTGCGGCGCGGCAGCAAGCCTGCTGGTGTCGGAAGATTTCGCGAAGCGCCACGGACTGCGCCGCGACGTGCACATCGCCGCCCAGGCCATGACCACCGACACCCCGGCCACTTTCGCCTCCGGCGACATGATGCGCCTGGTCGGCTACGACATGAGCCGCGCCGCCGCCCAGAAGGTCTACGAACAGTCCGGCCTCGGCCCGGAAGACCTGGACGTGGTCGAACTGCACGACTGCTTCGCGCACAACGAGCTGATCACCTATGAAGCCCTGGGCCTGTGCCCGGAAGGCGGCGCCGACAAGTTCATCCTCGACGGCGACAACACCTATGGCGGCAAGGTGGTCACGAATCCGTCCGGCGGCCTGCTGTCGAAGGGCCACCCGCTCGGGGCCACCGGCCTGGCCCAGTGCTACGAGCTGACCCACCAGCTGCGCGGCACGGCCGATGCGCGCCAGGTTGCCGGCGCGCGGGTCGCGCTGCAGCACAACCTGGGCCTGGGCGGCGCCTGCGTGGTCACCATGTACCGCAACGGATAAGGGCGGCGGATGGATACCATCGTCGATTCCCCATCCTCCTGGATGAATGAAGAACTGCGGTCCTTCCGCGACGCGGTGCGCCGCTTCGTGGCGGGCGAGATCACGTCGCACCAGGACAGGTGGCGCGCGCAGCAGCACGTCGACCGCGACCTGTGGCGCAAGGCCGGCGCGATGGGCCTGCTGCTGGCCGACATCCCCGAAGAATACGGCGGTGCGGGCGGCAGCTTCGCCCACATGGCGGTGGTGTTCGAGGAGCTGTCCTACGGCGGCGACACCGCCTTCGGCATCCACGTGCACGCCATCGTCGCCCACTACCTGCTGAACCAGGGTACCGAGGAGCAGAAGCGGAAATACCTGCCGCGCCTGGCCAGCGGCGAGATGATCGCGGCGATCGCCATGAGCGAGCCGGGCGCCGGGTCCGACCTGAAGGGCATCCGTACCACGGCCGTGCGCACGCCCGATGGCTACCGCGTGAGCGGCTCCAAGACCTTCATCTCGAACGGCTACCTGGCCGACCTGGTGCTGGTGGTGGCCAAGACCGACCCGGCCGCCGGCGCCAGGGGCGTATCCCTGCTGCTGCTGGAAACCAGGGACAACCCCGGCTTTCGCGTCGGGCGCATCCTGGAGAAGGTGGGGCAGAAGGGCCAGGACACCTGCGAGCTGTTCTTCGACGAGGCCCATGTACCGCTCGACAATGTGCTGGGCGGGGAGGAGGGCCGCGGCTTCGCCCACCTGATGACCGAGCTGCCGTATGAGCGCACCATCCTCGGCGTATGCGGCGTGGCCGCCATCGAGCGTGCGCTGGCGCTCACCATCGCGCACACGCGCGAGCGCAAGGCCTTCGGCCAGGCGCTCATCGAGATGCAGAACACCCGCTTCGTGCTGGCCGAGATCAAGACCGAGGCGACGGTGGCGCGCATCTTCATGGACCGCTGCGTCGAAGACATGATGGCCGGACGCATGGACACCGTGCGCGCCTCGATGGCCAAGTACTGGATCTCGGACCTGCAGTGCAAGGTGGTGGACCAGTGCGTGCAGCTGTTCGGCGGCTATGGCTACATGCTGGAATATCCGATCGCCCAGATGTACGTGGACGCGCGCGTGCAGCGCATCTATGGCGGCGCCAACGAGATCATGAAAGAGATCATTGCGCGGTCGCTCTAGCGCGGGAAAGGCAGGCATGGCACAGGCGAAGACGGGACCGCTGGCGGGCGTGCGGGTGGTCGAGATGGTGGGCATCGGGCCGTGTCCGTTCGCGGCGATGATGCTGGCCGACATGGGCGCGGACGTGATCCGTATCGACCGCAAGGGCAGGCCCGGCGAAGACAATCCCTATCCGGTGCTGGGTACCCGCCACGACGTGATGACGCGCGGACGCCGTTCGCTGTGCCTGGACCTGAAGAGGGAATCCGGACGCCAGGCCGCGCTGCAGCTGCTGGAAGGCGCCGACGTGCTGCTCGAGGGCTTCCGCCCGGGCGTGATGGAGCGCCTGGGCCTGGGGCCGGATGCCTGCCTGGAACGCAATCCGAAACTGGTCTATGGCCGCGTCACCGGCTGGGGCCAGGACGGGCCGCTGGCGCAGGCGGCCGGCCACGACATCAACTATGTGGCCTTGTCCGGCATGCTGCACGCAACCGGACGCGCCGGCAGCCCGCCGCCGCCGCCACTGAACCTGGTGGGCGACTTCGGGGGCGGCGGCATGATGCTGGCCTTTGGCGTGGTCTGTGCGGTGCTGGAGGCGCGCGCGTCCGGCCAGGGCCAGGTGGTGGACGCCGCCATGACCGACGGCGCGGCGCTGCTGGGCGCCATGATGTACGGCCTGCGCGGTTTCGGGGCCTGGAGCGACGCGCGCGAGGCCAACCTGCTCGATGGCGGCGCGCCCTTCTACGACACCTACGCCTGCAGCGACGGCAAGTTCATCTCGATCGGGGCGATCGAGCCGCAGTTCTTCGCCACCCTCCTGCGGCTCACCGGCCAGGACGATCCGCTCTTCACCCGGCGCTGGAACCGGGCCAACTGGCCCGAACTGAAGCGGCGCCTGGCGGCGCTGTTCGCGACGCGCAGCCGCGAGCAATGGTGCCGCCTGCTCGAAGGCAGCGACGTCTGTTTCGCGCCCGTCCTCGACCTGGACGAGGCGCCGCGCCATCCCCACAACGCGGCCCGGCATACCTTCGTGGAGATCGACGGCGTGACCCAGCCGGCGCCGGCGCCGCGCTTCAGCCGCACGGCGCCGGCCACCCCGCGCGCGCCCAGCAGCCCGGGGGCGGACAGCGTGGCGATCCTGCTCGAATGGGGCTTCACGGCCGAGTCAATCGAAGCGCTGAGGGCGCGCGAAGTCATATAGCATTCGGTGGCAGGCGGCATGGCCGCCATCCTGTTCCCGGAGCCCATGACGAAAGCCACCGAACTGCGCCAGTCGAAACTGCTTGCCCTCGCGTTCCTCGCGGGCGCGGCACTGCTGTTCGTGCTGACCCTGTTCCTGCCGCAGAACTGGTGGACCGGCCTGCTGCGCGCGTTTTCCGAAGCCGCCATGGTGGGCGCCCTGGCCGACTGGTTCGCGGTGGTGGCGCTGTTCAGGCGCGTGCCGATCCCGATCGTCTCGCGCCATACCGAGATCATCCCGAAGAACAAGGAGCGCATCGCCGATAACCTGGCGCGCTTCGTGCACGAAAAATTCCTCGACACCGAATCGATCGTGCGGCTGATCCAGCGCCACGACCCCGCGCAGAAGGTGGCCGACTGGCTGGTGCAGCCGGCCAATACCGCGCTGCTGGGCCAGCAGCTGGTGCGGGTGGGCGGCTGGATGCTCGACTTCATCGAGGATGGCGCGGTGCAGGGCCTGCTCCGGCGCGCCGTGCACGCCATGGTCAACAGCGTGGACCTGTCGACATCGGCCGGCACCATCCTGGAAAGCCTGACCCGCGACGGGCGTCACCAGGAGCTGCTCGACGAAGGCATCATGCAGCTGGCGCGCCTGCTCGACAACCAGGACACCCAGGCCACGATCTCGCAGGGCATCGTTGACTGGCTGCGCGAAGACTATGCCTTCATCGAGCGCATGCTGCCGTCGGAACTCATCGGCCGCAAGGGCGCCGACCTGGCGGTGCGGCTCGCCTCCGGCATCCTGAACAAGGTGGCGGCCGACCCGCGCCACCCGCTGCGCCAGCGCTTCGACGTGTTCACCGCCGAGTTCATCGAACGCCTGAAGGCCGACCCGGCCTTTGCCGCGAAGGCGGACGAGATCAAGGCCTACCTGCTGGGCGACGAGACCCTGAACGGCTACCTGGCCACGCTGTGGGGCGAGCTGAAGGACTGGGTCAGGCGCGACCTGCACAGCGAGGACTCGGCCCTGCGCCGGCGCCTGGTGGCCACCGGCGCCTGGATCGGCCAGGTGCTGGCCGAGGACCCGCAGCTGCGCGCCTCGCTCAACGAGAGCCTGGAAGCGGCCGCGCGCGGCGCCGCGCCCGAATTCGCGGGCTTCCTCACGCGCCACATCGCCGATACGGTGAAGCAGTGGGACGACCGCGAGATGTCGGAACAAATCGAACTCAACATCGGCAAGGACTTGCAGTACATTCGCATCAACGGCACGCTGGTCGGTGGCCTGATCGGGGTCACGCTGTACCTGCTGTCGCAGGCGCCGGCGCTGTTTTGACCGAATGGTAAAACTTTCTGGAAGAGGGCGGCATGGAACAACTCGCACTGAACGCCTGGCTGGCGGCGAACCCGGAGGTCGAGCAGATCCCGGGCCGCGACCTGTTCATCATCGCCCGCTACCTGGTACCGATGGAGGCGAACCTGGCCCAGGGCTGCCTGGTCGCGGCCGGCATCCCGGCGGTGCTGGCCGACGCCCACCTGATGCAGGCCGACCTGCTGCTGGCGCCCGCGCTGGGCGGAGTGCGCATCCTGGTGCCGCAGGAATACCTGCAGCACGCCGCCAGCGTGCTGGCCAGCCTGGCGCGCGGCGACTTCGCGCTGGACGAGTCGTTTACGGATGAGTAGAACGGCGGCTTGCGTGAACTGGCGAACGTTACGGGACGCCATTGCGGCGTAGCCTGATGCCGTCAACTACCATTGCAAGGAGACGCATCATGCCGCAAGGGGATAAATCGTCCTATACGGACAAGCAGAAGCGCCAGGCCCAGCACATCGAGCAGAGCTACGAAAAGAAAGGTGTGCCGAAGAAGGAAGCCGAACGGCGCGCCTGGGCGACCGAGAACAAGATCTCGGGTGGCGGCAAGAAGCATTGAGCCAGCCAGCCCCGCAAACGCACAACGGCCCGGTTCGCGAGAACCGGGCCGTTGTCGAATCTGGTGGTGATAGGTGGACTTGAACCACCGACCCCAGCATTATGAGTGCTGTGCTCTAACCAGCTGAGCTATATCACCGAAAAAAGTCACCGCCAGGCGGTAAAGCAAAATGGCTTGACCCTGGAGAGTCAAGCCATCCGCTTGGAATTCTGTGGTGGTGATAGGTGGACTTGAACCACCGACCCCAGCATTATGAGTGCTGTGCTCTAACCAGCTGAGCTATATCACCGCAACGGCAGGCATTATCGGGGGCGCCGCCTTGCCTGTCAAGGCTGGACGCGCTTCCGGGGCGCAAAAATTTCGTGCCAATGTCATTTTTCCAACCTGCCCAGCCTGTCCATCAGCTCGCCGGTCGGGTGGTTACCCAAGCAGTCTACCACGATCCGCTCCGGCATCGCGCGCAGCCAGGTGAGCTGGCGCTTGGCCAGCTGGCGGGTGGCGATGATGCCCAGCTCGCGCAGTTCGGTACGGTCGATCTTGCCGTCCAGGTAGTCCCAGGTCTGGCGGTAGCCGACGCAGCGGATCGAGGGCAGGCTGGGCGACAGGTCGCCGCGCGCGCGCAGGCGCGCCACTTCCGCCACCAGGCCTGCGTCGTCGCGCTCGCCCAGCATGGCATCGAAGCGCTGGGCGATGCGCGCGTGCAACACGGCGCGCTCAGACGGTTCCAGCGCGAACGAGACCAGCTCGAAGGGCAGCTCCGGCTTGCCGCGCTTGCCCAGCAGGGCCGACATCGGCTGGCCGCTGAGGGTGATGACCTCGAGCGCGCGGTTGATGCGCTGGGCGTCGTTCGGTTCCAGGCGCGCGGCCGTCACCGGGTCGAGCGTGCGCAGGCGGGCGTGCATGGCCGGCCAGCCGAGGCGCGCCGCGTCGTCCTCGATGGCCGCGCGCACTGCCGGGTCGGCGGTCGGCAGGTCGTCCAGGCTGTCGGTCAGGCCCTTGAAATACATCATGGTACCGCCCACCAGCAGCGGCAGCGCGCCGCGCGCGCCGATCTCGCCCACCAGGCGGATCGCATCCTCGCGGAACTGCATCACCGAATAGCTCTCCAGCGGATCGATGATGTCGATCAGGTGATGCGGCACGCTCGCCAGTTCCTGCGCGCTCGGCTTGGCCGTGCCGATGTCCATGCCGCGATAGACCAGGGCCGAGTCGACCGAGATGATCTCGACCGGGCGGGTCTGCGCGATCGCCAGCGCGGCCGCGGTCTTGCCGGACGCGGTCGGGCCCATGATGGCCACGGCCACCGGTTTCTTGCTGTTCATCGTCATTACTGGCCGCGCAGGAAGAGTTTATCGAGCGCGGCGATCTCGAGCTGCACCCAGGTCGGACGGCCGTGGTTGCACTGGTCGGAGCGCTCCGTGATTTCCATTTGCCGCAGCAGCGCGTTCATCTCCTGGGTCGAGAGGATGCGGTTGGCGCGCACCGCCGTGTGGCAGGCGAGGGTGCCGAGCAGCTCGTTGCGGCGCTCGATCAGCACGCGCGAGCCGCCGTATTCGCGCACGTCGCGCAGCACGTCGCGCGCCAGCGTCTGGGCATCGGCGTTCTTCAGCAGGACCGGCACGGTGCGCACCGCCAGCGTCGTCGGCGACAGGGCGGCGATGTCGAAGCCGAGCGCCTTCAGGGTGTCGGCATGGTCCTGGGCGGTCGCCACCTCGACCGCGTCGGCGTAGAAGGTCACGGGAATCAGGAGCTGCTGCACCTGCAGTTCCTCGCCGTCGGCGCGCGCGTCGAGCGCGTTCTTGATCTGCTCGTACAGGATGCGTTCATGCGCCGCGTGCATGTCCACCAGCACCATGCCGCGGGTGTTCTGGGCCAGGATGTAGATGCCGTGCAGCTGGGCCAGGGCGAAGCCGAGCGGGAAGTCCTCGTTCGACAGCGGGCGCTCGCCGCCGGACAGCGGCATGCCGGCCGCGGCCTCGGCCCTGGCCGGCGCGCCGGCGGCGAACAGGGCGCCGTAGGATTCGAGGCGCTGCGCCACGCCGCCGGTCGGGTTTGCCGGATGCTGCGCGGGCCGCGGCTCGTCCCAGCGGCTGCCCGGCGCGAACGGAGAAGGCGAGAAGCTCGGCGCCAGCTGCGCGCCGAAGGAAGTCTGTTCGTGCGGGCGCGGCGCCCACACCGGCGTGCCGGTCGGCCTGATGTCGGCGGCCGAGACCGGCGCCGGCGCGCTGCCGTGCGCCGTGGCCGAGGTCTGCGCCAGGGTGCGCTGCACCGCGTGGAACACGAACTGGTGCACGGCGCGGCTGTCGCGGAAGCGCACCTCGATCTTCGACGGGTGGACGTTGACGTCGACCAGCGCCGGGTCGAGTTCGAGCGACAGCACGTAGCAGGGGAAGCGGTCGCCGTGCAGCACGTCCTGGTAGGCCGCGCGCACCGCGTGCACCAGCAGCTTGTCGCGCACGAAACGCCCGTTCACGTAGAAGAACTGGCCGTCGGCGCGCGCCTTGGACGCCGTCGGCAGGCCGACGTAGCCGTGCAGGCGCAAGGGGCCGGCCGCCTCGTCCAGCGCCAGGCGCGCCTCGGCGAACTCGCTGCCCAGGATCTGGCCGCTGCGCCTGGCCGCTTCGCTCACGTTCCAGTGGTCGATGGTGCGGCCGTTGTGCGTCAGGCTGAACGCGACGTCCGGGCGCGACAGCGCGATGCGGCGCACGACTTCGGCGCAGTGGCCGTATTCGGTCTGTTCGGACTTCAGGAACTTGCGCCGCGCCGGGGTATTGAAGTACAGGTCCTGCACGTCGATGGTGGTGCCGAAGGTGCCGGAAGAGGGCGCGACACGGCCCTCGTGCGAGCCGACGATCTCCCAGGCGTGGGGCGCGTCCGGCGTGCGCGAGGTGATGCGCACCGCGGCCACCGAGGCGATCGAGGCCAGCGCCTCGCCGCGAAAGCCCAGGGTGCCGACGTGCTCCAGGTCGTGCAGCGAGGCTATTTTTGAGGTGGCATGGCGCGCCAGCGCCAGCGGCAGCTGCTCGGGCGCGATGCCGCGGCCGTTGTCGGTGATGGCGATGCGCTTGACGCCGCCTTCTTCCAGGCGCACGGTGATCTGGGTCGCGCCCGCGTCGAGCGCGTTTTCCAGCAGTTCCTTCACCACGGCCGAGGGCCGCTCGACCACTTCGCCGGCGGCGATCTGGGAGATGAGCTGGTCGGGCAGTTGCTGGATCGGGCGCTGCACGGTGGCTGGAGGTGGGACGGGCGCGTTCATCGCCAGATTATATCCCGGCGCGCGGCCCGGTCCACCCTAGCGCTCCCGCACCGGGATCGGGGCATTGCACAGGTCGATCTTGCCCGTGGCGACCTTGTTCCATGGCCCGCCGCGGTTGCGCTGGGCTTCCACCACGGCCTGGTAGGTGGCGCTGTCGGTGCGCATCACCTCGAAGCGGCTGCGCTCGGCTTCGGGCAGGTCGGCCGCCAGGCGCACCTGTTTGATCGGCATGCGCTGCTCGGGTTTCTCGTAGAAGCCGGCGGCGCCAAGGCCGCGCGGCTGGACCGACAGCAGCGGCATGCCGGAGACGACGCGGCCGACCACGGTGATGTTGCGGTCGAGCTGGCGCGGCGAGTGGCCGGTGACCACGTACAGCTGCGAACCGTTGCCGGAGTCGGCCTCGTTGCCGCGTGCCACGCCGATCATCGCATAGCAGTGCACCAGCCAGGCCTGGCCGCTCTTCGGATCGCGCGCGGCCGGGAAGCCGCCCGCATGGCCGACCTCGGGCGCGTAGACGTCGCCGTCCTTGAGCGGCGTGAAGGCGCCGGCCGACTTCATCGGCGCGGTGAACTCCGCCTTCACGGTCCTGGCGGCCTTGTAGGGCCTGGGCTGCTCCTCGTTGGCGTCGCCCCACTGCACCACGAAGCCGTCCTGCGAGCGGATGATCGCCAGGCCGTCGAAGTACTGTTCCCGCACCAGGGCGCGGATGTTGGCGGCCGTGGCCGGGGCGAAGGCCGGCGCCAGCTCGATGACCACGCGGCCGGTCGGCAAGTCCATGTACAGCGTGTTGTCCGGATCGAGCGGGCGCCAGTCGCCCGGCTTGGAAGCCTTGACCACGTCGGCCACCGAGGGCTTGGGCGGCAGTTCCTTGGGCGCCGGAGCGGCGGCGGCTGCGCCGGTGGCAAGGACCAGCATGGCGCTGGCAAGGCGGTGGACGATCGGCGAAACGGTCATGCGGTCTCCAGGATGGGGTAGCGGTGGGTCGATTGTGCGGGAATGTGGTCGGAAGGTAAAGACATCGGCGGCGCGCCATGCCGCGCTGTCCTGACGGCCGGGCGGGGCGGCCGGAAATGGTATGATGCGCGGCTACCTCTAGGAAGATTATGGATCTGATGCAGTTGTTCGACATGCTCCTGCATGTCGATAAGACGCTGGGCACGCTGCTGGCCCAGTACGGAACCTATGTATACATCGTGCTGTTCGCGATCGTGTTCTGCGAGACCGGACTGGTCCTGTTCTTCTTCCTTCCTGGCGACACCCTGCTGTTCATTGCCGGTGCCTTCTGCGCCACCGGCGAGATGAACTATGCGCTCCTGATGACGCTGCTGGTCACGGCGGCGGTGACGGGCAATACCGTCAACTACTACGTCGGGCGCGCCATCGGCCACCGGGTCTTCACGCACAATTACCGGTGGCTCAACAAGGACGCCCTGCGCCGCACCCACGACTTCTTTGAAAAGCATGGCGGCAAGACAATCATCGTGGCGCGTTTCGTGCCGGTGGTGCGCAGCTTCGCGCCGCTGGTGGCGGGGGTGTCCGAAATGAGCTTCACCCGCTTCCAGCTGTTCAACGTCACCGGCGCGCTGCTGTGGGTGGCCAGCCTGGTCACGGCCGGTTACCTGTTCGGCAATGTCCCCGTGGTGAAGGAGCACCTGACCGAGATCGTCCTGGTCGGCATTTCCGCGGCCATGGTGCCGCTGGCGATCGCGGGGCTGGTCAAGTTCGGCCGCAGGATGCTGAGCCGCTGAGCCACCGGGCCGCCCGCGGCCCTGGTCCGGCAAGGAAAGACCTTGCCATCCTTGCAGCGCCCTGATCTTTCAGGGCGTTTTTGCTTTAGCGCACTCAAGTTTTGACGACAAATTGCCGATAAGCATTAGGACAGACACTCCCCGGATTCTCATGCGCCACCTCATCGCCCTGTTCGCTTGCAGCCTCGTCATGGCTTCGGCAAGCGCGAGCGAAGCTGCTCCACAAGCCAGGCCCGACGGCAAGTCGGCCGACGTCAAAGCCATCCTCGAAGGCAAGGTCAAGATCGGCGCGGCCAAGCCCGACATGAAGGCCCTGGTGGCGGCGGCCGACGCCCGTACCGCTGCTGCCGCCGCACCTGCGCCGGCCCCGGCCCGCACTGCGCCGGCCGCCAGCGAGGAGCAGGCGGAAGTCGACCTGTCGGTGCGCATCGCCGAGCGCCTGGCCCAGCTGCGCGAACAGCAGGCCGCGCGCAATGCCGCGGCCGCGCGCGCGCGCAAGGCCGCGGAAGCGAAGCGCCGCAAGGAAGCCGAGGCCGCCATCGCCGTCGCCAGCCAGCCGAAGAACGGCACCCACTGGTCCTACGAGGGCGAGTATGGTCCGGCCAACTGGGCCAACATTAATTCGAACTGGGCCAAGTGCAGCACCGGCAAGCGCCAGTCGCCGATCGACCTGCGCGACGGCATCAAGGTCGAACTCGAGCAGATCGCCTTCGACTACCACCCCAGTTCGTTCAGCGAGATCGACAACGGCCACACCATCCAGGTGACGGTCGGCGGCGGCAACTTCCTCACCGTGGGTAACATGACCTACGAGCTGCAGCAGTTCCACTTCCACCGTCCGTCGGAAGAGCGCATCAACGGCAAGGGCAGCGAGATGGTGATCCACTTCGTGCACCGCAGCTACGAAGGCAAGCTCCTGGTGCTGGCCGTGCTGCTCGAGCGCGGCAAGGCCAATCCGATGATCCAGACCGTGTGGAACAACCTGCCGCTGGAAAAGCAGCAGGCCGTGTCGCCCTCGATCATGATCGATCCGAACGAGGCGCTGCCGGAGAAGCGCGACTATTTCACCTACATGGGTTCGCTGACCACGCCACCCTGTACCGAAGACGTGCTGTGGATCGTCATGAAGCAGCCGATGCAGGCGTCGCCCGCGCAGATGGCGCTGTTCTCGCGCCTGTATCCCTACAATGCGCGGCCGGCCCAGGCGGGCAACGGCAGGATGATCAAGGAATCGAACTGAGGGAGCGGAGCGGCTGCGCTGTTCAGCTGATCCGGTAGGTACCGGTCCAGGTCTGCCCGGCATCCAGGGTCAGCGGATCGAGCAGCGCCGGCTCGACGCACACGAAGCGCTGGTACTCGTCGTTTTCCAGGTCGGGCAGGGCGGCCGCGTCGACCGCGCCCGGATTCCACACGACGGCGTCGGTGAAGCCGGCCTGCTCCAGCGCCAGGCTGCGCGCGCCGGTGGCCAGCTGGGCGCGTCCGGCCACGTGCGGATAGACGGCGTCGAGCTTGTCGAGAATCGAGATCTCGTCCGAGGAGATACCCTCGATGCGCACCGCGCACACGTCCGGTACCAGGTGGTAAGCATGCAGCGCGGCCGAGAACGGGAAGGGCGCGGCGCCGAGGTTGCGCACGGTGAGCGCCATCTGCAGTGTATTGGCGCGCAGGGCCACCCGCAGCGACAGCGCGAAGGTGTGCGGCCAGGCGTCGGCCACGGTGCTCGGCAGGTCGCCCGCGGCCAGGTCGAACACGGCCCAGGCGGTGTCGCCATCCAGCCCGCTGTCTTCCAGGCGCCAGGTGCTCACGCGCGCAAAACCGTGGCGCATGCCGCGGCCGCGTTCGGCGAACTGGGGGAAGATCACCGGCACGCCGCCGCGGATGGCACGGCTGCCATCAAGCGCCGAACGGCTGCTGAGGAACAGGCGCTCGGCGCCGTCGGCGCCCTTCCACGACACCAGGTGGGCGCCATACAGGGTCACGGTGGCCTCGGCGCCGTCCGGCGCCTGGATGCGGATCGCGGGCAGCTGGCCGCAGGTGGTATGGGTGGCGAGGTTCATGGTGTCGTCGCAATCAGGTCTGGCGGCTCTTGGCCATCGGCGGGTTGTCGGCGAAGTAGCGCTTGATGCCCTTGGTGATGGCCTCGGCCAGCTGGTTCTGGTAGCCGTCGTCGCGCAGCCTGGCTTCTTCCTCCGGGTTCGAGATGAAGGCAGTTTCCACCAGAATCGAGGGAATGTCAGGCGCTTTCAGCACGGCGAAGCCGGCCTGCTCGACCGCGGCCTTGTGCAGGCGGTTGATGCCGCCGATCTCGGTCAGCACGGCCTTGCCGACTTTCAGGCTGTCGTTGATCTGGGCCGTGGTGGACAGGTCGAACAGCACGCTGGCGATCTGCTTGTCCTGCACCGCGAAGTTGGCGCCGCCGACCAGGTCGGCCTTGTTCTGGTCGTTCGCCAGCCAGCGCGCCGCGCTCGAGCTGGCGCCTTTTTCCGACAGCACGAACACCGAGGAGCCGCGCGCCGTCGGCGAGATCCAGGCGTCGGCATGGATCGACACGAACAGGTCGGCCTGCACCTTGCGCGCCTTCTGCACGCGCTGGCCGAGCGGCACGAAATAATCGCCGTCGCGGGTCAGCATCACGCGCGTGTTGGGCAGCTGTTCCAGCTTGGCCTTGAGGCGCTTGGCCACCGCCAGCACGATGTCCTTCTCGCGGCTGCCGTTGGCGCCGATCGCGCCCGGGTCTTCGCCGCCGTGGCCGGGGTCGAGCGCGATGGTCACCATGCGCACCACTTTCGGCGCCGGCGCCTTGGCCCCGCGCGCGGGCGTCGGCTGCACGGCCTGGGGCGGCGGCGTGCCGTCCAGGGCCGACATCTCGGATTCGAGCTTGGCGATCGCATCGGGGCCGACGCCGGTCTGGGCCGGCGGCGTGGCCGGCAGGGGCGAGGCCGGGTTGGCGCCGCCGGCGGCGGCCGCCGTGTCGCCGGTGCTCCATTCTCCCTTTTCGATCAGGGCCGCGATCGGGTCCACCGGCTGGGTCGGATACAGGTCGAAGATCAGGCGGTGCCGGTAGCCGGCCACCGGCGCCAGCGTAAACACCTGGGGCTTGACGGCTTCCTTCAGGTCGAACACGAGGCGCACCACGTTCGGCCGGTTCTGGCCGACCCGCACCTGCTTGATGTAGGGGTCGTTCGGCTCGACCTTCGCGACCAGGCTTTTCAAGGTGTCGTTCAGGGCCAGGCCGTCGATGTCCACCACCAGGCGCGGCGGATCGGGCACGAGGAAATGCTCGGTCGCCAGAATGCTGTCGTTTTCCAGCGTGACGCGGGTGTAGTCGGGCGCGGGCCAGACCCGCACGGCCAGGATCTGGGCGGCGCTGGCGGGCAGCGGCGCAAGCACGGACAGCAGCAGCGTGCCGCCGGCCTTGAGCAGGGTGCGGCGGCGAGGCGAACGGGCGCTCAGGGAGGCGGAGGATAGGCGAGACGGTCGAGGCATAGCAGGCCTGGTTGAGACAACGCCTGCAATTCTACCTCACGCCCGAGACCGCTGACATTGAGCAAGACCCGTACGTCGGGCGGGGGCAACACCGGCTCGCCCTTTTCCGGCCATTCGACGATGCAGACATTCTGCCCGTCGAAATCCTCGCGAAAGCCGGCGTCGAGGAATTCCTCGGGGCTGGACATGCGGTACAGGTCGTAGTGGATGATCTGCCCCGGCTGGCCGTCGATCTGCACCCGGTAGGGCTCGGACAGGGTATAGGTCGGGCTCTTGACGGTGCCGCGGTGGCCGGCGGCCTGGATCAGGGCGCGCGTGAGCGCCGTCTTGCCGGCGCCGAGGTCGCCGTGCAGGTAGAGCACGAGGCCGGGCCGCAGCGCGCGGGCAAGCGCCGCGCCAAGGGCGGCGGTGGCGGATTCGTCTGCCAGGTAGGCTTTGAAAGGCTGCATCGAATAAAATAGCGGGTTAGGCGGCACCCTTGGGCCGCATCGTTCCATCTGCCATGCCGACACCTTCTCCTGACCTGCACGCACTTGCCCGCACCATCAAGACCTGGGGCGCGGAACTTGGTTTCGCCGAGCTGCGTATCGCCGACGTCGACCTGGCGCATGCGGAAGCCGGACTGCAGGCCTGGCTGGACGCCGGTTGCCATGGCGAGATGGATTATATGGCAAGCCACGGCATGAAGCGTGCCCGCCCCGGCGAACTGGTGCCGGGCACGGTGCGCGCCATCGTCGCGCGCATGGACTACCTGCCCCGGGACCGGGGTGAACACTGGCGCGCCGAGGAAAGCGCGCGCCAGCTGGAGCCGGGCGCCGCCGTGGTCTCGGTGTATGCGCGTGGCCGCGACTACCACAAGGTGCTGCGCAACCGCCTGCAGGCCCTGGCCGAGCGCGTGAAGGCGCTGGTGGGCGAACTGGGCTACCGCGTGTTCACGGATTCGGCGCCGGTGATGGAATTGCCGCTGGCGGAAAAAGCCGGCCTCGGCTGGCGCGGCAAGCACACGCTGCTGCTGTCGCGCACGGCCGGCTCCACCTTCTTCATCGGCGAGATCCTGGTCGACCTGCCCTTACCTAGCGATCCGCCCACCGGCGCCCATTGCGGCGGGTGCCAGGCCTGCATCACGGTCTGCCCGACCGAGGCCATCCTGGGACCGGGGCGGCTCGATGCGCGACGCTGCATTTCCTATCTCACCATCGAACTCAAGGGCAGCATTCCCGAGGAGCTGCGGCCGCTGATCGGCAACCGCATCTACGGCTGCGACGACTGCCAGCTGGCCTGCCCGTGGAACAAGTTCGCGCAGCGCGCGCAACTGCCCGATTTCGACGAGCGCAACGGCCTGGGCGGCGCCAGCCTGGTTGCGCTGTTCGGGTGGGAAGAAGAGGAATTCAACCGCCGCATGGAAGGCAGTCCGATCCGCCGCATCGGCCACGAGCGCTGGCTGCGCAACCTGGCGGTCGGGCTGGGCAATGCCGCCGCCAGCCCGGCGGGGAAGGGCGACGCCGCGATCGTGGCGGCGCTGCGCGCGCGTGCCGGTCATCCTTCGCCCCTGGTGCGCGAGCACGTGGCCTGGGCACTGGCGCGCCATGGGCTGGCGCCCGCTGGGTCACTCGATGCGCTTGAGGCGCAGGCCTGACCAGTCGCCGTCGATCGAGATCATCGCCACCGCCGTGATGCCGTTTTCCTTGGCATAGGCGTTGATCGAATCGCGGTTGATGTCGGTGGCTTTCGATGCGGTCTGCTTCAGGTAGGCGATCCACAGCGAACCCTTGTCTCCCAGCCGCTCCTTGGCGATCGGCAGGTAGTGCTCGAGTTCCTTGCGGTTGAGCACGAACATCAGGATCACGTCGAAGGGCCCGTCGCCTTCCTGCACGATCTGCTGCGGCATCTGCGCCGCGGCACCGGGATTGGCCTGGCCGTTGAGGATCAGCATCGATTTCGCCGTCCTCAGGAACATCTTGTCTGCAACTGTCTTTTCGCTCATGAGAATTCCCAAAATGCAATTGCACCGTCGCCACAACGGAGACAGGCGCGGCGGGTTCCGGCCCATTCTACAAGGCTTCCGGCAAATGGCAGGGACGCTTGCCTGATGCAATGGAGCGCCTTGCCGCGCACCTTACTTGAGCAGGCCGGCCAGTTCCACGGCGGTCTTGACCCGCATCTTGTCGAAGATGTGCGCGCGGTGCACCTCGACCGTGCGCATGCTGATGCCGAGCTTGTCCGCCACCACCTTGTTCATCATCCCGGCCAGGATCAGGTCCAGCACTTCGCGCTCGCGCGCCGACAGGGTGGCCAGGCGTGCCTGCACCAGGGCCGCTTCGCGCGCCCTGCGCGAGGCGGCCAGGGCCTCCTCGACCCGGTCCATCAGGACGTTGTCATTGAAGGGCTTCTCGAAGAAATCGAAGGCGCCGCGCTTGAGCGAGTCGACGGCCATCGGCACGTCGCCGTGGCCGGTGAGGAAAATCACGGGCAGGCGCGCGCTCAGGCCGTTTTTTACCAGCTGGTCAAATACCGCGATGCCATTCATGTCGGGCATGCGCACGTCCAGCAGCACGCAGTCGCCCTGCGGATCCGGTTCGCCGGCGGCGGCGATGGCATCCAGGAAGGCCTGGCCGCCGGCATGGCCGCGCGCCTCCAGGCCGCGCGACTGCGCCAGCCAGGCGAGGGCGTCGCGAATGACATCTTCGTCGTCGACGATGTGCAGCATGGGGCGGGTCTCCGTGTCGTGGTCGCGGCAAGCGCCGCAGGCGGATTTTAGCCCAGCGTCCCGCCCGCCGCTTGCGCCGGCAGCGCGAAGCTGAACACGGTGCCGCCGCCCGGATTGGGCGCGTGGCTCAGGGTGCCGCCGTGGAATTCGATCGCCGTGCGGCAGATCGACAGCCCCATGCCCATACCGTCGAGCTTGGTCGAGTAGAAGGGCGAGAACAGGCCGGCTGCCACGTCCGGCGCGATGCCGTGGCCGCGGTCGATCACCGACACCGTCACCATGCCGTCGGCGTGGGCGGCGGCGATGCGCAGCACGCGCTGCGCCAGCGGGGTGTCATGCATGGCCTCGACCGCGTTGCGGGTCAGGTTGAGCAGCACCTGCTCCAGCATCAGGCGGTCCGCCTCCACCCTGGGCAGGCCGGACGGCAGTTCCACGCGCAGCGCCACCCCGGCCTGGCGCGCCTGCAGCTCGACCAGCGCGCGCACCCCCTCGACCACATCCTGGATCGTCACCGGTTCGCGGCGCGGCTCGCGCTTCTTGACGAACTCGTGCACGCTGCGAATGATCTGGCCGGCGCGCTGGGCCTGCTGGCGCGCCTGTTCCAGCGCATGGCGCAGCCTGCCGGTGTTCACCGGCTCGCCGGCCTGGGTGCTGCGTTCGAGCACGTTGAGGGCACCGGCCGTATAGCTCGAGATCGCCGCCAGCGGCTGGTTCAGCTCGTGCGCCAGCATCGAGGACATCTCGCCCATGGTGGCCAGGCGCGCGCTGGTTTCCAGTTTTTCCTGCTGCTGGCGGTTGAGTTCCTCGGCACGCTTGCGGTCGGTGATGTCCTGGATCGAGCTCATCCAGCCGGTCTGGCGCCCGTCGGCATCGACCAGCGGCGCCTCGTACACCAGCACCGGCACCCGCTGGCCGTCGGGACGCTGGAACACGGTCTCGAACTGGGGCACGACCGTGCCCGACAGCACGCTCTGGAAGCGCTCCTCGTATTCGGAAAGCACTTCCGGCGCCCAGTAGGGCATCGGCGGCTTGCGTCCCACCAGCTGCTCGGCCGGTACCCCGACGATCTCGCAGAAGGCCCGGTTCACATAGGTGACGCGGCCCTCCAGGTCGCGCGCGCGCAGGCCGGTGATCAGGGAGTTTTCCATCGCCGTGCGGAAGGCCATCTGCTGGCGCAGCGCGCTCTCGGCCGCCAGCGTGCGCGAGATGTGGCGCCACAGGGTGGCCAGGCTCAGCACCAGGCCGAGGGCCAGCACGATCACCGAGCCCACCAGCAGGTTCGGTAGCAGCTGGGGGGCGCGCTTGACGCTGTCGGTGGACAGCACCACCAGTGCGCCCGGCAGGTCCAGCTCGCGGCGGTGGGTGTACACGCCGCGCCCCGGGCCGCCGGCCGCGCGCCGTGCCACCGGATGGTCGTCGCGGTCGAGCAGGGTCAGGGCATTGTCCTGGGCGAACCACCAGGGCACGGTTTCGTCGAGCAGGACCTGCAGGCTGTAGGTGGCGACCAGGCTGCCGGCCGGCTTGCCGTTCGCATACAGGGGCAAATAGTAGTCGAGCAGCCCGGGCGTGGCGGCCGAGGCGCCATACGGCTCGCTGTAGCGGCCGCTGCGGGTGGCGCCCGCGACCTCGGCCGCGAGCAGGGTCGCGGCGGGCAGGGCGGCTGGGGGTGCGGCCCCGTGGGTCTCGCGCAGCGCGCCGTCCGGTCCGTACCAGCTCACGCGCACCAGTTCGTGGCCGTTGCTGAACATCTGCCGCAGACGCGCCTGCAGGGCTTCCGGCGCGGGCGGCCGCGCCACCAGGTCGGCCGCCAGCGCGCCCAGCGCTTCCTCGCTGCGCGCCAGCTCGAAGCGCAGGGTCTGCTCGACCCACAGCGTGTCTGCAATCAATTGCTCCTGGCGCTCGGTGGCTTCCATCTGGCGCGCCTGCCAGGGCAGCCAGATCAGCACCGCCAGGAACAGCAGCACCAGCAGTACCGGTACCAGCCAGCGCCAGGAGCGCGCGCGCTGCGCCGGCGGCTGGGTGAACGGAAATTTCATAAGACTCCGGTTTTCGTTACACTGTCGGGCCAGGGGAGACAGGATTGTTCCCACCCATCATATTCCGTTCCCGCCCAGATGAAGCGCTGCGCCCTCCCGATCCGCCTCCTTGCCGTCCTGCTGCTGGCCGGCGCCGCCCATGGCGCCAACGCGCAATCCCGGGCGCCGATCGTGATCAAGTTCAGCCACGTGGTGGCGCCGGACACGCCGAAGGGCCGCGCGGCCGAGCGCTTCCGCCAGCTGGCCGAAGAGATGACGGGTGGCCGGGTGCGGGTGGAAGTCTACCCCAACAGCCAGCTCTACAAGGACCGCGAGGAACTCGAGGCCCTGCAGCTGGGCGCGGTGCAGATGCTGGCGCCTTCGCTGGCCAAGTTCGCGCCGCTGGGCGTGCGGGAATTCGAAGCGTTTGATCTGCCTTATATCTTTCCGTCCAAGGCCGCCCTGTACCGGGTGACCGAAGGGCGCATCGGGCGCGAGCTGCTGCGCCGGCTGGAGCCGAAGGGCATCACCGGCCTGGCATATTGGGACAATGGCTTCAAGATCATGTCTGCCAACAAGCCGCTGCTGGCGCCGGCCGACTTCCGCGGCCTGCGCATGCGCATCCAGGCTTCCCGGGTGCTCGATGCGCAGATGCGCACGCTCGGCGCCCAGCCGCTCGCGCTGGCATTCTCGGACACGGCCCCCGCCCTGCGCGACGGCGTGGTGCAAGGCACCGAGAACACGCCCTCGAACATGTACACCCAGGGCATGCACGCCTACCAGCGCCACCTGACGGTGTCGAACCATGGCTACCTCGGGTATGCGGTGATTGTCAACAAGAAATTCTGGGATGGCCTGCCGCGCGGGCTGCGCCGGACCCTGGAACGGGCCATGCAGGAGGCCACCGCCTACGAGAAAGCCATCGCCCAGCGCACCAACGACGAGGCGCTGGAAAAGATCCGCCAGGCGGGCAGCACCACCATCCACCGGCTCAGTCCCCAGCAGCAGGCACAATGGCGGCGCGCCATGCAGCCCGTGTATACACAGATGGACGCGCGCATCGGGCGCGACGTGGTACGCGCGATCCGGCGCGAAGCGGGTACCGACTAGGCGCTTGTCTTCCTGCAATTTCCGCCCGCATAAAATATCGGTACTGTGGTCAAAAAGATACGCGAGACCCCGGCGCTTGCGTTATGATGAGCCCCTGCTGCACCCGGATGGTGCGTGCGCGTACAGAACATGCCGTTTTTTGGGGAGTGTAGATAACATCACGGTAGTCCATACCGGAGACAAATCGAGGAGACGCACGTTTTACAGAAGCCGTTGGCACCGCTAAACGGCCGGGAACGTGACCCGTATTGAAGCGCACCGCGGTGCGCTTTTTTTTCGTCCGCCGCCGTCCCCGGGACTGGCGACGCGCCATGCGAGCGGTTAAGATGCGGAGATGAAGACCGACCAGGCAAGCACTCTGTTCAACGCGATCGTTCCCGCGGCATTCGGCGCGATCGGTATCCGCAGCGCCGACGGCCGCCTGCGCGAACTGGTCTACCTGCCGCCCGCATTCGCGGAGAAAGCCGCCGACTGCACGGCGGCCGAGCTGGCCGCGCGCCAGGTCGCGCACTACCTGGAAGATCCGGACTTCCGCTTCGACCTGCCGCTGTACGACGCCGGCACCGCCTTCCAGCGCCGGGTGTGGGAAGCGATCGGCGCCATCCCGCGCGGCAGCGTCAAGACCTACGGCCAGCTGGCCAGGCTGATCGGCTCGGCCCCGCGCGCGGTGGGCCAGGCCTGCGGCGCCAATCCTTTCCCCCTGATCAATCCCTGCCACCGCGTGACCGCTGCGGGCGGCCTGGGCGGCTTCTCCAACCAGGACGACGAGAACGGCTTCCACCTGTCCGTCAAGCGCTGGCTGCTGCGCCACGAAGGCGCCACCGCATCGCCATGGCAGCAGCAAGCGATCTGGGACTGATCGACGCGTTCTGCGACACCCTCTGGCTGGAGCAGGGGCTGGCCAGGAATTCGCTCGACGCCTACCGCCGCGACCTGAAACTGTTCGCCGGCTGGCTGGCCGCCAGGCGGCCGGAGCGCACCGGCCTGCTGGCGGTGCAGCCGGAAGACATCGCCGCCTATTTCGCCGAGCGCCACGCCGATACGCGGCCGAGCTCGGCCAACCGGCGGCTGTCGGTGCTCAAGCGCTTCTACGGCCTGGCCCTGCGCCGCAGCCAGATCGACCAGGACCCCTGCCTCAAGATGGCCTCCGCGCGCCAGCCGCTGCGCTTCGTGCATACCCTGAGCGAGGCCCAGGTCGAGGCGCTGCTGGCCGCGCCGGACGTCTCCACCCCGCTCGGCCTGCGCGAACGCACCATGCTCGAGCTGATGTATGCGAGCGGCTTGCGGGTGTCGGAACTGGTGGAGCTCAAGCTGGTCGAAGTCAGCCTCAACGACGGCGTGCTGCGCATCACCGGCAAGGGCAGCAAGACCCGCCTGGTCCCTTTCGGACAGGAAGCGCGCCTGTGGCTGGAGCGCTACCTGAAGGAGGCGCGCGCCGTCATCCTCAACGGCCAGGTCGACGATGCGCTGTTCGTCACCGGACGGGGCGGCGCGATGACGCGCCAGATGTTCTGGATCCTGATCAAGAAACACGCGCAAAAGGCCGGCATCCAGGGGCCGCTGTCGCCGCATACGCTGCGCCACGCGTTCGCGACCCATCTACTGAATCACGGCGCCGACCTGCGCGTGGTACAACTGTTGCTGGGACACGCGGACATTTCCACGACCCAGATCTACACGCATGTTGCGCGCGAACGCCTGAAACACCTGCACGCCCAGCATCACCCGCGTGGTTAAGGCAAGCCGCGGCGCCGGCAGTCGGCCATAATGGCGCAGCACAGGGTAGCACCATCCCATCCACAGCAACGAGGTGAACATGGCACGAACCAATTTCCAGTACGAAAAGCGGCAACGCGAGCTCGAGAAGAAGCGCAAGGCGGAAGAAAAAGCCCGGCGCAAGCAGGAAGCCAAGCGCGAGACGCCCGAGGGCGGGCTGGACGAAGCGGCCGGCACCGGCCAGGACGAGCCGGTCCCGCAGGACGCCGCCTGAGGCAGGCGCCGGCGGGGCCGGCCGGAATGCTTCGCGCGCGGGCTCCGTCCTGGAAGCAGGGTGGAGCTCCTTGCGCATGTTGTTAACATAAGGATCGCGCGCCGGCCGCGCCAGCCGGATGCGACAGGCGGCATGGCGGCAGGTCTGGAATGCGCTGGAGCGCGACGAAATGCGGGTGTCCCGCAGTTTTGCGTGGCCGCGAACGGTGCCCGGCTCCAGCGGGAAACAATGGGCGGATTCAACGACGCCTCCACTGTTTTCCGCTGAAAAGGACCTGTTTCCGTGAGTGGGCTGCCGCATGCCGCTGACGGTGCCTTGCCCGCCGAAGCGCATGAATCCGCAGGCCCCGGCCGCCAGGCACGCGACTGGCTGTCCCGCTTCGTGACGGCCATCGCGCTGGCGCCGGCGGTGGCTGTGCATTCGACCGATGCCGCCGGCATCGTGCGCTTCTGGAACCACGCCTGCGCCCAGCTGTTCGGCATCCCGCCAGCCATGCCCTGGGCCGTCCCTTGCGCGAGCTGGTCTCGCATCGCGGGCGCCTGGACAAGCTCAAGATCGACCGCAGTGTCGTCGCCGACATCGAGCACGACCCGCGGGATGGGGCCTTGACCGCGGCCCAGCCGCGCTTCCTGCGCCAGCACGACTGTGACGACTACAGGGTTTCCATGCCGCCGCGGCCAGCAGCCGGCCGGCGTTCACGCCGCTGCCGCCATGACGGCGGTGGCGGGCCTAGAACCGTACCGGAACCGGCCAGTCGGCTGCCACCAGCCGCGCAATGCGCCTGGCCATCCAGCGCGCCAGTCCTACCTGCACCAGCGGCACCAGCGGCACGAACAGGACCATGGCGGGGAAGGGCAGCGACATGCCGAGCACGAGCGGGGCCAGCGCGTAGGCCAGGACCAGCATGCCCAGCAGGACGAGCACGAGCAGGATGAAGGCGGCGCTGGTGCCGACTGCCCAGTTGGCCTTGTTGACGATTTCCAGCTGCAGTCCCGGGGGCAGGGCCGCCATGTCGCGGTTGCGGTAGATGGGCGGCACCGGCACGCCGGACGGATCGGTGAACCCGAACCTGCTGGCGCGGGCCTGGTCGAGCAGTTCCTCGGCAATACGGCTGATGGCGGCCTTCGATAACATCTGCTTCTCCGTCACGGACTGGAACAGCAGTGTAGCGAAGCAGACTGCGTAGTAATGCGCGAAATGTCACGATCGGTGGGAAATCCCGCCTTTTCAGTCCAGCCTGCCGCTGGAAGCCACCGCCTGCGGATACAGGCGCAGGCGCGCCAGTACCTGGCCGTGGTCCGAGGCCTCCGGCAGGCCCAGGTCGAGGTGGTCGTTGAGGTAGACCACGTCCACCACCTCGCCAATCGCCTCCGGCAGCACCGGGTTGAATTCCTGCGACACCAGGATGTGGTCGATGGTCGAGTGCCGGCTCTCGTGGACGATCGAGAAGCCGACATTGCGCAGCTTATCCTGGTGCATGTGCAGGCGCGCCGCATCGAACATGCGTTCGCCCAGCGGCGCGCCTTCGCCCAGCACGATCTCGGTGGTGACCGAATCGGCGACATCGTTGAAGTCGCCCAGCACGATGCGCGGACGCTGTTTGTCGCGCGCCATGTCGGTGAGCAGCACGCGCAGCGCGGTCGCCTCCGTGCCGCGCCGGATCAGCGAGCGCAGGCAGGCCAGCGCGTACAGGTTCGGATCTTCGCCGGTGTCGCTGCTGCGGTAGTCGGGGCGGCGCGATTTCAGGTGCACGACAATGACATCCACCACGATGCCCGGCGCCAGTTCGACTTCCGCATGCAGCGGCGCGCGCGTGAAGCGGTCCGGATCGCGGCTGCCGGGCGGCATCGCCACGTTCTCGGGAAACATCGACAGCGCACGGCCATGGCTCAGCACCGGCAGGCGCGAGACCAGGGCCACGCTCGGGGTCAGGCGCGGCGCTTCCGGGTCGGGGTCGAAGCCCAGGTGCACGGCGTCGCGGTAGCGGCGGGTGCGGGCCAGCACGTCGCGCAAGGTGGCCTGGGAAAAGATTTCTTGGAAACCGATGACGTCGGCATTGAGCAGGTCGACCTGGCGCGCCGTCCATTCCAGCTTGGCGTCATATTCCTCGGGCGTGCAGGGCGCGAGGTTCTCGTAGCAGCGCATGCCGGGTGGGGCCAGGTTGAAGGTATTGAAGGTGGCAAAGCGAATTTCTTGCTGCATAATAGAAACCCCTTATGTTCGTCTTTAGCGTACCACGCATGGCCAAGAAAGAGCACGTTTCTGAGACCCCCGCGACGCAGTTCCTGCGCAAGCATGGCGTGGCCTTCAGCGAGCATCCCTACGAGTATGAAGAGCATGGCGGCACCGCCGTGTCCTCGCGCGCACTCGGGGTGCGCGAGCACGATGTCGTCAAGACCCTGGTGATGCAGGACGAGGCGGCCAGGCCGCTGATCGTGCTGATGCACGGCGACTGCAAGGTCTCGACCAAGAACCTGGCGCGCGCGATTCCCTGCAAGTCGGTGGAACCGTGCAAGCCGGACGTGGCGCAGCGCCATTCGGGCTACCTGGTCGGCGGCACCTCGCCCTTCGGCATCCGCAAGGCGATGCCGGTCTATGTGGAGGCTTCGGTGCTGGCGCTGGACAAGATCTATATCAATGGCGGCCGCCGCGGCTACCTGGTGGGGATCGCGCCCGCCGTGCTGACCGAGGTGCTCGGTGCGCGGCCGGTGCAGTGCGCCCTTGCCGAGTAATATTCCGCCACATGCGAATTGCCAAAATGCATCGGCGCTGTGTATAGTCCGAGCGCCCGGCCTCCATACCGACCAGAACAACGCCTGAGAGAGACATGAACACCCTGATCGCCACCATTGCCGCCTACCTGGTCGGCTCGATTTCCTTCGCCGTCGTGATGAGCCGCGCTTTTGGGCTGTCCGATCCGCGCACCTATGGGTCGAAGAACCCGGGCGCGACCAATGTGCTGCGCAGCGGCAGCAAGAAAGCCGCGATCGCGACCCTGGTCGGCGACGCCGCCAAGGGCTGGCTGGCGGTCTGGCTGGCAGTCCACTTCGGGCCGCAGTTCGGCCTGGACGAGGGCGGCATCGCGCTGGTCGCCATCGCTGTCTTCCTGGGCCACCTGTGGCCGGTGTTTTTCAAGTTCGTGGGTGGCAAGGGCGTGGCGACCGCGCTCGGCGTGCTGCTCGGGATTAACGTCTGGCTGGGGCTGGCGACGCTGGCCACCTGGCTGATCGTGGCCTACGCCTTCCGCTATTCCTCGCTGGCGGCGCTGGTGGCCGCGGTATTCGCTCCCTTCTATTACGGGCTGCTGTTCGGCGCCGACGAGATCCTGTTCGCGGTGGCGGCGATGAGCATCCTGCTGCTCTACCGCCATGGCAACAACATCGCCAACCTGATGGCCGGCAAGGAATCGAAGATCGGCAGCAAGGCGGCCGCGGCCAAGAAGAAGTAGCCGCAGCAGGCAAACCACGATGCGCGCCACGGCAGGCGGCGCATCGCGTTACCATATCGCCACCGGGCACCGCGGTGCCACATGAGCAGAGCGTGAAGAGAGCGCGAACAGCGCGAACAGGAAAGGTGGCAGCCCATGAGCAAGCAACTCAGAATCGATTTCGTATCGGACGTCTCGTGCCCCTGGTGCGCGATCGGCCTCAGCTCGCTCGAGCTGGCGCTGGCGCGCGTCAAGGGCGAGCTCGAGGCCGACCTGCACTTCCAGCCCTTCGAGCTGAACCCGGACATGGGGCCGGACGGCCAGGACATCGTCGAGCACATCACCGAGAAATATGGCGCGACCATCGAGCAGCAGGCCAACAGCCGCGAAATGATCCGCCAGCGCGGGCTCGATGTCGGCTTCACCTTCGACATGGAAAGGCGCGGGCGCATCTACAACACCTTCGACGCCCACCGCCTGCTGTCCTGGGCCGAGGAAGAAGGGCGCCAGCGCGACCTCAAGATGGCCTTGTTCGAAGCGTATTTCACCAACTGCGAAGATCCCAGCAAGCACGAGGTGCTGCTGCGCGCCGCCGAGCGCGCGGGCCTGGACCGCGAGCGCGCCGCCGCCATCCTGGGCAGCGACGCGTATGCCGACGAGGTGCGCGAGCGCGAGCAGTTCTTCCAGCGCGCCGGCATCCATTCGGTACCGGCCGTCATCATCAACCAGCGCCACCTGATCTCGGGCGGCCAGCCGCCGGAAGTGTTCGAGCGGGCGCTGCGCGACATCGCGGCGCAGCCCGAGGCGCCCGCGCAGCAGTAGTTCCCGGCGAGGGGCTCAGCGCAGTTCCAGCAGCACCGGCTGGTGGTCCGAGGCGGCCGTCTCGGACTGCACGTCGACCGTCGCCACGCGCGGCGCCAGGTCTTCGGTGACGAAGAAATGGTCGTAGCATTCCGGCCGCTCGGGCCAGGGATAGCCGTGCAGGCCGGTGGTCGGCGCGCGCGCCACGCTGCCGTGGGCGACGCGCCAGGCGTCGAGGAAGGCCGGTGCGTTTTCCTCGAAAGGCGCCAGCAGCGTGCGGTAGTGCTCGTCGTCCGGCACCAGCTTGAAGTCGCCGCACAGGATGGCGGACGCCGGGCGGAAGCCCAGCTGGTAGGGGGCATCCAGGTTCGGGTCGGGCTGGAACAGGCGCGCCCGCGCGCAGGCCTCCGCATGCAGCTCGCGGATACGGCGCACCTGGGCCATGCGCTGCAGCGGCGAGTAGTATTCGAGCTGGGTGGTCATCAGGCGCAGCTTGCCGCTGGGCGCGTCGATCACGGTTTCCAGCATCCCGCGCGGCATGCCGGCCGGATGGCCAGGATCGGCCGGCCAGGGCAGCAGGTGGCGGTGCACCTGGGAGATGCGGTATTTCGAGAGGATCAGGTTGCCGAACAGGCGCGGCGAGTTGTTCTTGTAGAGTTCACTCGGAGCATGTTCCATCATGTGGTAGCCGCCGAAGGCGCCGCCCAGCTGCTTGAACTGGTTGGCGCTGGCGCTGCCATCGAGTTCCGGGTGGTTCGCCGCCACTTCCTGCAGGCACACGACGTCCGGGTTCAGCCGGCGCAGGACGTCGATGATCGCGTGGATGCGGATCCGTCCGTCCTTGCCACAACCCCAGTGAATATTCCAACTTACAACACGCATTGCATCCGCTCCTTCGTACTCAACCGCCGGAGTTTGCCACCGTTTGGCGAGCGGCGGTCACACGGTAGGATCGATGTCAGGCTTGCAAGTTCAATGCGCCAGGCATGGATGCCTGCGTGGATTCAAGCGGCTTCCAGCTCGTCCAGCGGCCAGCGCGGACGCACGTTGAATGCATAGTCGCGCTGCGCCAACTCCGGGTTGCGCTCGAGGCGCATGGCGCCGGCGAAGGCGATCATGGCGCCGTTGTCGGTGCAGAATTCCAGTTCCGGATAGTACACCTTGAAGCGGCGCCGGGCGGCCGCCGCGTCCAGGGATGCACGCAGCTGGCGGTTGGCGCCGACGCCGCCGGCGATCACCAGGCGCGTGAGGCCAGTGTGCTTCAGCGCGTTCACGCACTTGGCGGTGAGCACCTCGACGATGGCGTCGACGAAGCCGCGCGCGATGTTGGCCTTGTCCTGCTCGCAGATGTTGGCCACCACCTGTTGCTCGTGGTTCCTGACCACGGTGAGCACGGCCGTCTTCAGGCCCGAGAAGCTGAAATTGAAATCCTTCGAGTGCAGCATCGGGCGCGGCAGGGTATAGGCGGCGGGGTCGCCGAACTCGGCCAGGCGCGAGATGGCGGGACCGCCCGGGTAGCCCAGGCCCAGCAGCTTGGCCGACTTGTCGAAGGCTTCGCCGGCGGCGTCGTCGAGCGTCTCGCCGAGCAGGGTGTAGCGGCCGACGCCGTCCACCCGCATCAGCTGGGTGTGCCCGCCCGAGACCAGCAGGGCGAGGAAGGGAAAGTCCGGACGCTCGCTGGCCAGCAGCGGGGAAAGGAGGTGCCCCTCGAGGTGGTGTACGCCCAGCACCGGCTTGTCGAGCGCCAGCGCGAGCGAGCAGGCGACCGAGGAGCCGACCAGCAGCGCGCCGGCCAGGCCCGGGCCCTGGGTGTAGGCGACGGCGTCGATCGCATCCATCGGGATGGCGGCGCGTTGCAGCACCTCGTCCAGCAGCGGCAGGGCGCGGCGGATGTGGTCGCGCGAGGCGAGTTCCGGCACCACGCCGCCGTACTCTTCGTGCATGGCCACCTGCGAGTGCAGGGCATGGGACAGCAGGCCGCGCTCGGTGTCGTACAGAGCCAGGCCGGTTTCATCGCAGGAGGATTCGACGCCGAGGACAATCATGGGGGAAGAGAGAGGTAGAGCGGAATCCGCCATTGTACCGTAGGGTGGGCGGGTCTTCCCGCCCACGCGGTGATCGTTATCAGCAAGATCATCCGGCGCGAAACCGGATCCGTCAACGCTCGCCGCGTGGGCGGAGAATCCGCCCACCCTACGCCAGGGCACGCATGGCCGGTACGCGGAGCCTTACGGCCGCTGCGACAGCTCCCGGTGCGCCGCCCGCAGCATCTGCGCCGTTTCTTCCCACCCGATGCAGCCATCGGTCACCGAGCAGCCATACTTCAGCTGCGACAGATCCGCCGGGATCTCCTGCGCGCCGCTGACGATGTTCGATTCGATCATCACCCCCACCAGCGAGCGGTTGCCATGCCGGATCTGCTGGATCACGTCCGACATCACCAGGGGTTGCAGCTCCGGCTTCTTGTAGCTGTTCGCATGCGAACAGTCCACCACCAGGTTGGCCGGCAGGCCCGCCTTCTTCAGCGCCCCTTCCGCGATCGCCACCGAGACCGAGTCGTAGTTCGGCCGCCCGCCGCCGCCGCGCAGCACCACGTGACCGTAGGCGTTGCCGCTGGTGCGCACGATCGCGACATTGCCCTGGCCGTTGATGCCGAGGAAGGCATGCGGCTTGGACGAGGACAGCACGGCATTGACCGCGATGCTCACGTCCCCGTCGGTGCCGTTCTTGAAGCCGACCGGGGTCGACAGGCCGGACGACATCTCGCGGTGGGTCTGCGACTCGGTGGTGCGCGCGCCGATCGCGGTCCAGGCGATCAGGTCGCCCAGGTACTGGGGCGAGATCGGGTCCAGCGCCTCGGTGGCGGTAGGCAGGCCCAGTTCGCACACGTCGAGCAGGAAGCGGCGCGCACGCTCCATGCCGACCTCGACCCGGAACGAGTCGTCCATGAACGGGTCGTTGATATAGCCCTTCCAGCCGGTGGTCGTGCGCGGCTTCTCGAAATACACGCGCATCACCAGCACCATCGTGTCGGCCACTTCCGCCTGCAGCGCCTTGAGCCGGCGTGCATAATCCAGCCCGGCTTCGGGATCGTGGATCGAGCAGGGCCCGACCACGACGAACAGGCGCTTGTCCTTGCGGTCGAGGATGTTGCGCAGCGTTTCGCGCCCGGCCATCACGGTGGCAAAGGCGCGCTCGCTCAGCGGCAGGGTGGCGTGGAGTTCGGTCGGCGTCGGCATCTGCGCGAACGAACTGACGTTGGTATTTTCAATGGCAGGCGTGTTGATCATGATGCTGTGATTTCTGGAGGGAACAAGCAGTGTAGTCCGAAAATGCTGCATCTGCACAAAGTCCGCCGATCGCGCCACACCCGGCACGGCGACGTTGTATGCTTGCGTCATGGACAAGCACACCGAAGCATTTGCCGCCGCCCCCTTCATCAAGGAAATCGGACGCGGCGTGAAAGGCGCGCGCAGCATGGCGCGCGACGATGCCCGCGCCCTGTATGCGGCCATGCTCGACGGGCGGGTTTCCGACCTGGAACTGGGCGCCATCCTGCTGGCGATGCGCATCAAGGGCGAGTCGGTGGAGGAGCTGGCCGGCTTCATGGATGCGGCGGAGCACGCGTTCGCGCCGCTGCCGGCGCCGCCCGGCCCGTTCGCGCCGGTCCTGGTCCCGAGCTACAACGGCGCCCGCAAGCTGGCCAACCTGACGCCGCTGCTGGCCCTGCTGCTGGCGCGCGAAGGGGTGCCGGTGCTGGTGCATGGCGTGCGCAGCGACCCGGGCCGCATCACCACGGCCGAGATCCTGGCCGAGCTGGGCCTGGCCGAAGCCGGTTCCAGCGCCGAGGTGCTGGACGCCGCGGCCAGCAGGCGACCGGCCTTCATGTCGATCGAGCGCCTGGCGCCGCAGCTGGCGCGCATGCTGGCGCTGCGCCGCATCCTGGGCGTGCGCAATTCCACCCACACCCTGGTCAAGATCCTGCAGCCGTTCGAGGGGCCGGCGCTGCGCCTGGTGTCCTACACCCATCCCGAGTACCTGGAGACCCTGGGCGCGTATTTCACGACGGCGGCCCCGCCCGCGCGCGGCGACGCCTTCCTGATGCGCGGCACCGAGGGCGAGACCGTCGCCCATCCCCACCGCGCTCCGCACATCGACTGGTTTCATGCAGGCCAGCGCAGCGTGCTGGCCGAGCGCGAGGCGCCGACCGACCTGCTGGCCGAGGTGCCGGAAGCGCGCGATGCGGCCACCACCGCCGCCTGGATCGCCGCCGCCCTGCGCGGCGAGGTGCCGGTGCCGGCCCCGATCGTGGCCCAGGTGGCGCATTGCGTGCAGGTGGCGCGCGCATTGCGCGGGTGAGGCTTGCAATGCGCCCGCTACGCTACTAGCCGGCAACTTCATTCCCGGGCGCCAAGCGTATACAATGGCCGGTTTGGCGATTCGCGGACACGGCAGGGCATGGCAAAACAATACGACGTAGCAGTGATCGGCGCAGGCGCCGCCGGCATGATGTGCGCAGCGGTCGCGGCCCAGCGCGGCAAGCGCGTGGTGCTGCTCGACCACGCCACCCGGCTGGCCGAGAAGATCCGCATCTCCGGCGGCGGGCGCTGCAATTTCACCAACCTCAACGCCGGCCCGGCCAACTTCCTGTCGCAGAATCCGCACTTCTGCCGCAGCGCGCTGTCGCGCTACACGCCCCAGGATTTCCTCGGCCTCGTCAAGAAATACCGCATCGCATACCACGAGAAGCACAAGGGCCAGCTGTTCTGCGACGATTCGTCCGAGCAGATCATCGGCATGCTGCGCGCCGAATGCGCCGCCGGCGACGTCGCCTGGCGCATGCCGTGCAAGGTCGGCGGCATCGAGAAAACCGCAACCGGTTTTCGCATCGAGGCGGAAGGCGGCGACATCGACTGCGCGAGCGTGGTCGTGGCCACCGGTGGCCTGTCGATCCCGAAGATCGGCGCTACCGACCTCGGCTACCGCATCGCCCGGCAGTTCGACTTGCAGGTGGTCGAGCCGCGCCCGGGCCTGGTGCCACTGACCTTCGACGGACCCAGCTGGGAAGCCTTTGCGCCGCTGGCCGGCATCGCGCTCGAAGTCGAGGTGAGCACGGGCGACCCCAGGGCGAAGGGCAAGGCCAGGGACCAGCGCGGCCATTTCCGCGAAGACCTGCTGTTCACCCACCGCGGGCTGTCCGGGCCGGCGATCCTGCAGATCTCGAGCTACTGGCAGCCGGGCACGCCGATCGTGCTCGACCTGTTGCCGGACATGGACGTGGCCGAGGAATTGATCTCCTCCAAGAACACAGTCAAGAAACAGCTGGGCAATGTGCTGGCCCAGTGGCTGCCGGCGCGCCTGGCCGAGGGCCGGCTGCGCGCCAACGGCTTTGCGCCGGATGCGCGCCTGGCCGACCTGGCCGATGCCAGGCTGCGCGTGCTGGGCGACGCCATCAACCGCTGGGGCATCACCCCGACCGGTTCGGAAGGCTATAGAAAGGCCGAGGTGACGCTGGGCGGCGTGGACACGCGCGAGCTGTCGCAGCAGAGCATGATGGCGAACAAGGTGCCGGGCCTGTACTTCATCGGCGAGACGGTGGACGTCACCGGCTGGCTGGGTGGCTACAACTTCCAGTGGGCCTGGGCGTCGGGTTATGCGGCCGGGCAAAGTGTGTAGGCTGTGGCAATTGCGGAACACCTTGCTAAAATCTTCCCTTGAACAGCAAATGATGCTACACTTTCGTTCTTCCTAAATCCAACGGTTTCATTTTTACATGACCACTATCCGCCTTAAAGAAAACGAGCCGTTCGAAGTCGCTATGCGTCGCTTCAAGCGCACTATCGAAAAAACCGGTCTGCTGACCGAACTGCGCGCTCGCGAGTTCTACGAGAAGCCGACTGCAGAGCGCAAGCGCAAGCTGGCCGCCGCAGTGAAGCGTCACTACAAGCGCATCCGCAGCCAGCAGCTGCCGAAGAAGCTGTACTAATCCGATTGCATCTCGGCTTGGTCCGGTGACAGCATTGTCCCGGCGAGCCGCTGAGCGTCCGCAAGCCCGCTCCGGTTTTACCGCGGCGGGTTTTGTCGTTCATACCTTTATCATTTACCTCTACCGGACGGAGAATCCATGAGCCTGAAAGCACAACTTACCGAGGACATGAAGGCCGCGATGCGCGCCAAGGAAAGCGCCCGCCTGGCCACGATCCGCCTGATCCTGGCTGACATCAAGCGCAAGGAAGTCGACGAGCAGATCGAGCTGGACGATACCCAGACCCTGGCCATCGTCGAGAAGATGATCAAGCAGCGCAAGGATTCGATCACCCAGTTCGAAGCCGGCGGCCGCGCCGACCTGGCCGAGATCGAGAAGGGCGAACTGGCGATCCTGTCGGCCTACATGCCGGCCGGACTGTCGGACGAGGAAATCGCGGCCGAAGTGACTGCCGCCGTGGCCGCCACTGGCGCTGCCGGTCCGCAGGACATGGGCAAGGTGATGGGCGTGCTCAAGCCGAAGCTGGCCGGGCGTGCGGACATGACCGTGGTGTCGGGGCTGGTGAAGAAGGCGCTCAGCGGCAGCTGATCGGATTCGCCCGGGCCGCCTGAACGCGTGGGCAAAAACTTGCCCACCCTACGAAAGGCGGTATAACGTAGGGTGGGCAGATTTCCTGCCCACGCGGTCAAGCCGCTCAAGAACACCCTAGATGCGCGCCCCCACAAGCGACCTCATCCAAACGGATGCCTTGTCATAAGTCAATTTGCAGGCACCGCTGCGGTATAGTCTGAGTTGAGACAAACACTGAGTACCTCCTAGTGATTCCGCAATCCTTTATTACCGATTTGCTCAACCGTGTCGACATCGTCGACATCGTCGGTCGCTACGTCCAGCTGAAAAAGGGTGGCGCCAACTACATGGGCCTGTGCCCGTTCCACAACGAAAAATCCCCCAGCTTCACGGTCAGTCCGACCAAGCAGTTCTACCACTGCTTCGGCTGCGGCGCCCACGGCACGGCGATCGGCTTCCTGATCGAATACTCCGGCATGGGCTTCGTCGATGCCGTCAAGGACCTGGCGCAGAACGTCGGCATGGTGGTGCCGGACAACGACGACAAGATCCCGCCCCAGCAGCGCGCCGCCCAGCAGGCCCAGTCGCTGGCCATGACGGATGCGTTGACCCAGGCCTGCGCCTACTACCGCGCCCAGCTGCGCGAAGCGCCGAACGCCATCGCCTACCTGAAGAAGCGCGGCCTGACCGGCGAAGTGGCGGCCCGTTTCGGCATGGGCTACGCCCCGTCCGGCTGGGACAACCTGCGTTCGGTCTTCCCCGACTACGACGCGCTGGCCCTGGTCGAATCCGGCCTGGTGATCGACAAGGTCGACGAGGACGGCAACAACAAGAAGCGCTACGACCGTTTCCGCGAGCGCATCATGTTCCCGATCCGTAATACCAAGGGCCAGGTCATCGGCTTCGGCGGCCGCGTGCTCGACAGCGGCGAACCGAAATACCTGAACTCGCCGGAAACCCCGCTGTTCCAGAAAGGCCTGGAACTGTACGGCCTGTTCGAGGCAAGGCAGAGCATCCGCGATGCCGGCTACGTGCTGGTGACGGAAGGGTATATGGACGTGGTCGCCCTGGCCCAGCTCGGTTTCCCGCAGGCCGTGGCAACGCTCGGCACCGCCTGCACCAGCACCCACGTGCAAAAGCTGCTGCGCCAGACCGACAACGTGATCTTCAGCTTCGACGGCGACAAGGCCGGCCGCCGCGCCGCGCGCCGCGCGCTGGAAGCCTGCCTGCCGCAGGTGAGCGACAACAAGACCATCAAGTTCCTGTTCCTGCCCCAGGAGCACGATCCGGACAGCTTCGTGCGCGAGCGTGGCTTTGAAGCTTTCGAGCAGGAAATCCAGGATGCGATGCCGCTGTCGCAGTTCCTGCTGCGCGAGGTGACAACCGAGCACGATCTCGGCACGCCGGAGGGCAGGGCGCATGCCCAGTTCGAGGCCAAGCCGCTGCTGCAGGCAATGGCGGCATCAAGCCTGCGCCTGCAGATCGTGCGTGGCCTGGCCAGCCTGACCGAATCGACGCCGGCCGAGATCGAATCGCTGTTCGAACTGTCCAAGCCGGTCTCCGTGGTGCGCCGGGCGCCGCCGCGCCAGGGCCGTCCGAAACCGGTGGGACTGGAGCTGCAGATGCTGCGCATCCTGGTCTCGCACCCGCCGCTGGCGCTGCTGCTCGACGACGCGGCCCAGGCCTCGTTCGACCACTTCGGCCAGGAAGCCGCCGATGCCCTGCGCCACCTGGTGCAGATGGCGCAAGGCCTGGGAGAATTCGGCAGCTTCGCCGCCCTGTCCCAGCAGCTCAAGGAAGTGACGGGAGAATACGACAGTTTAATTGCAGAAATTGCCTCCGAACCGGAGACGGACCTTGAAGCAGATCGTATCTGGCTGTTAAGCGCTGTGCGCCAAATCAAGATGGACGCGTTAAAACAAGAACTTAACCAGTTGTTTTCTTCCGGGCTGACCCCAGATCAGGTGAGTACTCGCTATCGCGAAATCGTTGCCCAGCAGGACCTCCTGGCCCGGGAGGCAGCTGCGGAAATGACGCCCCGCTAAACAATCACAACCTGATGCCGACGGCCACAAATGTGGCCATTTGTGCAACTTGGAAAAATAGGGGTGCGTGCTATAATAAAACGCTAACTATTGCAACTGTTGAAACCATTTTTCGTTTCAATCGGCGCGTGGAGTTTCAGTTAGCGAGGCAACATTGCTTTGCCTGCAGGGTGATGTAAAGTAACAAAAAACTTTATCTTTAACCATCGTAAAGTTAGTCGTTGTGACTTCGAAAGCGCCTGTGCCAACCAAGAAACCCGAAACCAAAGTGGCTGCAAAGACCACCAGAGCGTCCGCCAAGGTGGACAAAGGCCAAGACCAGGCCGAGGTTCGTACGGCGAGCCCGGCACCGGTCAATGCGACGACCGATGCGGCCGCACTGGCTGCGATCGACACGTCCGGTTATGTCCTGCCATCCGTCAAGGTCCCCGGACGCCGTGGCCGCAAGCCCAAGGAATTCACGCCCGAGAACGATGAAATCGCCGCCCTGAACGCGGTCGAGCGCGCCGAACTGAAGGCTGCGGACAAGGCCAAGGCCAAGGACCGCAAGGCCAAGGAAAAAGCGCTGCTGAAAGACGCGTTCTCTTCGGACACCGAAGCGAGCGAGGAAGAGCTCGAGATCCGCCGCAACAAGCTCAAGGCCCTGATCAAGTCGGGCAAGGAGCGCGGCTTCCTGACCTATTCCGAGATCAACGACCACCTGCCGGAGAATATCGTCGATCCGGAAGCGATCGAAGGCATCATCGGCACCTTCAACGACATGGGCATCGCCGTCTACGAGCATGCCCCTGACGCGGAAACCCTGCTGCTGTCCGACGCGGTTCCGAACGTCACCAGCGACGACGAAGCCGAGGCGGCCGCCGAGGCGGCGCTGTCGACCGTCGACTCCGACTTCGGCCGCACCACCGACCCGGTGCGCATGTACATGCGCGAGATGGGTTCGGTCGAGCTGCTCACCCGCGAAGGCGAGATCGAGATCGCCAAGCGTATCGAAGACGGTCTGAAGGACATGATCCAGGCGATTTCCGCCTGCCCGGTGACGATCGCCGAGATCATCGACGCGGCCAACAAGATCGAGAAGGACGAGATCAAGATCGACGAGATCGTCGATGGCATGGTCGATCCGGAAGAAGAGGAGCAGACCTCGCCAAGCGCGGTGGCCCCGACCTCGACCGACGACGAGGACGAGGACGAGGACGAAGAGGAAGAAGCCGAGGAAGAGGAAGAGGACACCTCGAGCGCTTCCGGCGCCGCCGGCTACTCGGCCGAGCAGCTCGAAGCCCTGAAGCAGGCCGCCCTCGGAAAGTTCGGCAACATCGCCGACCAGTTCGAGAAGATGCGCAAGGCCTTCGAGAAGGACGGCTACAACAGCAAGGCCTACGTCAAGGCGCAGGACGCGATCTCCAACGAGCTGCTGGGCATCCGCTTCACGGCCAAGGTGGTCGAGAAGCTGTGCGACACCCTGCGCGGCCAGGTCGACGAGGTTCGCCACATCGAGAAGCAGATCCTGGACGTGGCCGTGAACCGCTGCGGCATGCCGCGCGCCCACTTCATCAAGGTCTTCCCGGGCAACGAAACGAACCTGGACTGGGTCGATGGCGAAGTCGATGCGGGCCACGCCTATAGCGCCATCCTGGGCCGCAACATCCCGACCATCAAGGAACTGCAGCAGCGCCTGATCGACCTGCAGGCGCGCGTCGTGCTGCCGCTGCCGGACCTGCGCAACATCAACCGGCAGATGGCCGCCGGTGAAATGAAGGCGCGCAAGGCCAAGCGCGAGATGACCGAGGCCAACCTGCGCCTGGTGATCTCGATCGCCAAGAAGTACACGAACCGCGGCCTGCAGTTCCTCGACCTGATCCAGGAAGGCAATATCGGCCTGATGAAGGCGGTGGACAAGTTCGAATACCGCCGCGGCTATAAGTTCTCGACCTATGCGACCTGGTGGATTCGCCAGGCCATCACCCGCTCGATCGCGGACCAGGCGCGCACCATCCGTATTCCGGTGCACATGATCGAAACGATCAACAAGATGAACCGGATCTCGCGCCAGATCCTGCAGGAGACCGGGGCGGAACCGGATCCGGCCACCCTCGCCATCAAGATGGAGATGCCGGAAGATAAGATTCGCAAGATCATGAAAATCGCGAAGGAGCCGATTTCGATGGAGACGCCGATCGGCGACGACGACGATTCGCACCTGGGCGACTTCATCGAGGACAACAACACGCTGGCGCCGTCGGATGCGGCCCTGCATGCCTCGATGCGCGGGGTGGTGAAGGATGTGCTGGATTCCCTGACGCCACGCGAAGCCAAGGTGTTGCGGATGCGTTTCGGGATCGAGATGTCGACCGACCACACGCTGGAGGAGGTGGGCAAGCAGTTCGACGTGACCCGCGAGCGGATTCGCCAGATCGAGGCGAAGGCGCTGCGCAAGCTGCGGCATCCGTCGCGCTCGGACAAGCTGAAGAGCTTCCTCGAGGGCAGCAGCTGATTTGGCCATGCTTGTCAGCTAAGCCTTGACGGCGCTGCACTAAACGCAATATCCTCTCGCCACTCTGCTTCAGCGGTACCGCGCTGCTGGAGCAGGTGGCGAGATTCTTTCTAGCCATTGTCCCGATTTCTGGGCCTCTAGCTCATGCCTGGTTAGAGCAGCGGACTCATAATCCGTTGGTGCCCGGTTCGACTCCGGGGAGGCCTACCAGTAAAAACAAGGGCTTACGCGAGTTTTTCGTGTAAGCCTTTTTTGTTTCTAAGTAGTCACCCAAAATTTATCGTG
>NZ_JAIWIA010000056.1 GCF_020176695.1 Massilia sp. MS-15
GGTAGACATTTCTGACCTATGATTTGAGCATAGGAGAAATGAATGAGTACACAGCGTTACACGCCGAATTCAAGGAAGAAGCAGTTAGACAGGTAGTCGAGGGGGGGCTACCCTGTCCCGGAGGTGGCGGCCCGGTTGGGCGTGTCGGCCCATAGTTTGTACAAGTGGGTCAAGGCAGTGATGCCGACAAAGGACGAGAAACAGAGTGCCGAACTGGTCGAGGCAAAAAGTGAAATTCTGTGGCTACGGTCGCAGATGCGCCGCCTGGAAGAGGAGCGAGATCTGCTAAAAAAGCCGCGCGGTACTTTGCCAGGGAGCCCGGGTAAAGTACCGGTTCATAAACGAGCACCGGCACGAATTTTCGCTCGTGCTGATGTGCCGTGTTTTGAAGGTGGCGCGAGCCGGGTTTTACTAGTGGCTGCATCAGCCTATCTCGGAACGTGTAAAGGAAGATGCGCGCCTGGTCGAGGTGATCCGGAATTCGTATGCAGTCAGCGGCGGTGTCTATGGTGCGAACCGTGTCTTTGGTGATCTCCGAGAGGCCGGCGAAACGTGCGGTCGCAATCGTGTTGTACGGCTCATGCAGGCCAATAAGATCAAGGCAGTACGCGGCTACAAAGCGCCTCGAAGGATCGCTGGACGTCCTTCGATTATCGCGCCTAACCGCTTGAATCGCGAATTCACCGTTGAGGCACCTGACCAGGCTTGGGTTACCGATATCACCTACATCCGCACATGGCAGGGATGGCTTTATCTCGCTGTCGTAGTCGACCTTTTTGCGCGCAAGGTTGTCGGATGGTCGATGAAGCCGACCTTGTCGCGTGAGCTGGCGATCGATGCTCTGTTGATGGCCGTCTGGCGGCGCAAGCCCAAGAACCCCGTGCTTGTGCATTCGGAGCAGGGCAGCCAGTACGGTAGCGACGACTGGCGCCGCTCCTGCAAATCCAATAATCTGGAACCGAGTATGAGCCGATGCGGAAATTGTTGGGGCAATGCGGTCGCCGAGTCGTTCTTCAGCAGTCTGAAAAAGGAACGCATCCGCAAGCGCATTACAAACCCGCGATTTGGCCAGAGCCGACATCTTTGATTACATCGAAGTCTTTTACAATCGAACCAGGCGCCACAGCCACCTGGGCCATATCAGCCCAGAGGCCTTCGAACGCGCCTCAATGTGAGGTCGGGATTTGTCTACCGAACTGGTGGTAGGCCATGTGCCTAACGGGAGTGTCCGTGACAATGGGAAGGCCTAGCATGGGCGACTCTGTTCGTGTCTGCTGGTATAACAGCAGCGAAAGGTCAAATTTCTCA
>NZ_JAIWIA010000057.1 GCF_020176695.1 Massilia sp. MS-15
TGCAGGAGTCGCTCAGCAACGTGGCCCGGCATGCGCAGGCGAGCCGGGTATGGATCGACCTGCGCCAGCATGCCGGCACGCTGACGATGACGGTCCGCGACAACGGCATCGGCATCGGCCCGGGCAGCCGCAACCGCAGCGGGTCCTTCGGGCTGGTGGGCATCGAGGAAAGGATCAACATCCTCGGCGGCAGCTTCTCGATCAACAGCGGGCCACGCGGCGGCACCGCCGTCGTCGTGAGCGTGCCGGTCTGCGGCCGGGCGGAAGCAGCATCCACGCTTCGCCGGCAGGCGGGCGCGACGCCGCCCGCGGTGCCGGCCTGAGGTACCGGCCTGAGGTGCAGGCAGCGGCAGCGCGGCCGCTACTTCTTCTTGCCGGCGCCGGCCTTGGCCTGGGCGCTGGCCTGGTACAGGCTGCGCGCGTCGGTGTGGGCGCGCTCGAGGGTGCGCATCTCCGGCTTGTCGTCGTGCGCGACGAAGTATTCCCGGTCCTGGGCGTCAACGACGATCTTGATCGCGGCGGCATCCGCCACCCCGTATTTTTCGACGATCAGGGTGGTCACTTCGTCGAGGTATTCTTCGTAGGTCATGCTGGCCTCTCTTTCGGAAGGCCCGATTGTACGGGAGGCGCGGGCAGCTGCGCCAGCGCCGCCGCCACGTCGGGATAGCGCAGGCGCGCGCCCAGCTCGCGCTTGAGGCGTCCGTTCTCCAGGCGGCGCGACTCGGACATGAAGGACAGCAGCACTGGCGTCACCACCTTCTCCAGTTCGGCGCGCGCCAGGCGCGGCGGACGGGCCAGGCCGCAGGCGTCGGCCACCGCGTCGAAGTACTCGCCCATCTTCAGGCGGGTATCGTCCACTGCATGCACTACCCTTCCGCCGCCGCCACGCAGCAGCGCCAGCGCGACGATGCGCGCCAGGTCGTCCGCGTGGATATGGCTGGTGTACACGTCGTCTTCCGGGCGCAGCGCCGGCGTGCCCTGCGCCAGGCGCTTGAGCGGCAGGCGGTCGGCGGCATAGATGCCGGGCACGCGCAGGATTGCCAGGCGGGTGCCGGACGCGCGCGCCCAGCCGCGCAGCACCCGCTCGGCGTCGACGCGGCGCCAGGCGCGCGCATTGCGCGGCGCCACCGGCCGGGTCTCCGGGACCAGGGCGCCGGCGCAGTCGCCATACACGCCGCTGGTGCTCACATACACCATGCCGGTGGCGCGGCCCAGCGCCGCGGCCAGGTGGCGGGTACGGCGGTCCTGGCGGCCCTCGGCCTGCGGCGGCGCCAGGTGCACCACCCAGTCGGCCAGCCGGTGCAGGCGGCGCAGGGTATGCGGCTGGTCGAGGTTGGCCACGAGCGGCACCGCGCCGGCCGCGCGCAGGACTGGCACCCGCTCGCGCTGGCTGGTGAGCGCGAACACGCGGAAGCGGTCGCGCACCAGGGGCAGCAGGCGCATGCCGACGTCGCCGCAGCCGACGATGAGCAGGCGCGGACGGTGGAAGGCGGAAGGCTGGATCATGGAAGGATCGTGCACGGGTCATGCACGGCAGGGCTGTCTGAAAGCCGACTACTCTAGCACGCCGCCAGGCGTTTCACGGGGCCTGGAGGGCCGGTGTAGAATAGCGGCCACCGCCGCAGCCGGCGCCTGCCGCCCTGTTATCCGCAACCGCAACCATCCTTTCGCCTGCATGACTTTCCAGATCACCGTCCAGCCCAGCGGCCACCAGTTCACCTGCGAGGCCGACGAAACCGTCCTCTCCGCCGCGATCCGCGCCGGCATCGGCCTGCCCTACGGCTGCAAGAACGGCGCCTGCGGCTCGTGCAAGGGCCGGGTCGCCGAGGGCGAGGTCGTCCACAAGCCGCACCAGCAGCGCGCCCTGGGCGAAGCCGAGAAGGCCGAGGGCATGTCGCTGTTCTGCTGCGCCGTGCCGCAACAGGACCTGGTGATCGAAGCGCGCGAAGTGGGCGGCAGCTCGGAATACCCGGTGCGCAAGATGCCGACCCGGATCGCCGCCATCCAGCGCGCCGCGCCGGACGTCGCCATCGTCAGCCTGCAGTTGCCGGCCAACGAGGCGCTGGCCTACCGCGCCGGCCAGTACATCGAATTCCTGCTCAAGGACGGCAAGCGGCGCGCCTACAGCATCGCCTGCGCACCCTCGTTCAGCGGCCCGCTGGAACTGCACATCCGCCACCTGCCGGGCGGCCTGTTCACCGACCACGTGTTCGGCGCCATGAAGGAGCGCGACATCCTGCGCTTCGAGGGCCCGCTCGGCACCTTCTTCCTGCGCGAGGAATCGAGCAAGCCGATCGTGCTGCTGGCCTCGGGCACCGGCTTCGCCCCCGTCAAGGCCCTGGTCGAGCACCTGATGCACCTGAAGTCCACGCGCCCGGTGCGCCTGTACTGGGGCGGCCGCCGCCCGCAGGACCTGTACATGGATGAGCTGTGCCGCGCCTGGGAAACCACGCTGCCCGACTTCCGCTACATCCCGGTGGTGTCGGACGCGCTGCCGGAAGACGCCTGGCAGGGCCGCACTGGCTACGTGCACGCTGCGGTCATGCAGGACCTGCCCGACCTGTCCGGCCACCAGGTGTACGCCTGCGGCGCCCCGGTCATGGTCGAATCGGCGCGGCGCGACTACGTGGCCGAATGCGGCCTGCCGGAGGACGAATTCTTCGCCGACGCCTTTACCACCGAAGCCGACCTGGCCCAGCCTTGAATTCCAGCCGCGGCCTCATGTTGGGCTTGCAACTTGCCAATTGGCCCATATCTGCCATCATAGGACGCGGCCGCGACGCAGCCGCGAGTACGATGTAAGCGTTATGACAACAGGAGCAAGCATATGCAGATCAATGTCAATACCGACCGCACCATCACCAACCGCCAGGGCCTGGACGAACACGTGGAAGGCGTCGTGCGCGGCGCGATCGACCGTTTCAACGACCACATCACCAGCGTCGAAGTTCACCTGAGCAATGAAAACCGCGAAAAAGGCGCCGATGGCGGCAATTCCTGCATGATGGAAGCGCGCGTGCGCGGCTACCAGCCGATCGTCGTGCACGAGCACTCGGACGACCTGCGCCAGTCGATCAAGAATGCCGGCGGCAAGCTGGCGCGCGCCCTCGACAGCGCGATCGGCCGCCTGCAGGACAAGAACAAGCACGACGCGGTGCCGGTCATCGACCCGCTGGCCGACAAGCATCTGACCGACTCCTGATTCCGTTCCGCGCAGGCCCTGCTCCTGGGCCTGCGCTGTCTTGTGCGCGCCCGGCTCCGGGCGCGTCTTCTATCTTCCACCGCCTTCCAGCATCGCGCGCAGCGTGCGCAGGTAGCGCAGGCCCGCCAGCGCGCGGCTGCCGTACCAGGACATCATCTCACCGTCGACCAGGAACACCGGGATCCCCAGCTGCTTCTCGAGCGCATCGGCATGCGTTTCCGTGAAACGGTAGGGCTCGGTGGACAGCAGCACCGCGTCGAGCTGGCCGAGCAGCGCCTCCGACCAGGCGAAGCGTGGATAGCGCGCGCCGTCCAGCACGGGCACGCGCCAGCCGATCTCGGCCAGCATGGCGGCGATATAGGTATCCCCGGACACGCTCATCCACGGGTCCTGCCAGATGCAGTAGAGCACGGTGCGCGGCGGCGCCGGCGGCAGGGCGCGCAGGGCCGCGTATTCCTGCTCGAAGGCGGCGCACCACCGGGCCGCGGCTTCTTCCGCCCCGAATATCCCGCCCATCAGGCGCGCCAGCGCCAGGTTGTCGCGAGGGACCAGCGGATGCGTGATCACGATATGCGGCACCCACTGCGCCAGCTGCTCGACAGTCGGCTTCTCGTTCTCGTCGATGTTTACCACCAGGTGGGTCGGCGCCAGCCGGCGGATCTTGTCGATGTTCACGTCCTTGGTGCCGCCCACCTTCGGGATGGACTCGACCAGCGCGCGCGGATGGATGCAGAAACCGGTGCGCCCGACCAGGTAGCGGGCCAGGCCGAGCTCGCACAGCAGCTCGGTGATCGAGGGCACCAGCGACACGATGCGCGGCGCGCTGGCGGGATGGTGCTGGTGGCCGAGGGCGTCGACCAGGCCGGACGCTGGTATCCGTGGGGGTGTCGGGGGCGCTGTCATGGACGCCATTATGGCGGCCAGGCCTTGTTTCTGGAAATGCCGCGCACGCGCACGAGTTGCGATGAGTTATCATTCCCGGATCGACGATCCTGTAATGACACTTCCCGCACGAGACTACCGTGGACCAGATCGGCACCTTTGGTGCATCGCGCTATCGCCTGCGCGACCTGCAATTGTTTCGCGACGCCGACGATCCCGGCGTCATGGCCGCGCTCGCCCCTTGCGCGCTGGTCCGGGTTGGCGCCGGCCAGCGTATCGAGGACGGGTTGCGCGCGCGGCTCTACATCGTGCTGTCCGGCTCACTCGAAGTGGCGCCGGACGCGCACAGCGGCAGCGACGACAGCGGCGTCACGCGCGTGCTGCCTGGCGAAAGCGTGGGCGAGCAGGCGGTGCTGGACGATGCCGTCAACCTGGCCGCGATGCGCGCGCTGGAAGACTGCGAACTGCTGGTGATCGAACCGGAACTGGTCTGGCAGCTGATCGACCGCTCGAACGTGCTGGCCCGCAACCTGCTGCGCCTGCTGTCGTTCCGGGTGCGCGCCGCCAACGCCCAGCTCAGGCGGCGCCAGAAACTGGGCGAGTTCTACCGCCAGCTTTCGCTCAACGACAGTCTCACCGGCCTGTACAACCGCGCCTGGCTCAACGACATGCTGCCCAAGCTGGCGGCGCGTGCGCGCCAGGACGGCAGCCCACTGTCGGTCATCATGATCGACCTCGACCACTTCAAGCGCTTCAACGACACCCACGGCCACCTGGCTGGCGACGCCGCCCTGTCCTGCGCCGCCGGGGTGATCCGAGAATCGCTGCGCCCCTCGGATTTCGCGGTGCGCTATGGCGGCGAAGAGCTGATGGCGGTGCTGCCGGATACCCAGACCGCCCTGGCCGAGATCGTGGCCGAGCGCCTCGCCGAGCGCCTGCGCGCCACCATGGTCTTTCCCGACATGCGCCTGCCCCTGCCCCACATCACGGGTTCCTTCGGCGTGGCCAGCCTGGTGCCGGGCGCCGACGAACAGGCGCTGATGGCGGCGGCCGATGCCGCCCTGTACCGCGCCAAGCAGTCCGGACGCGACCGGGTCAGCGTCTAGCCCATTCCCGCTGCCGGGGCCTGACGGCGGCGGCTGACGGCGCGCCCATTCTGTGCCACCATGGCGCCTGCCCGCCGTCCGGCGCCCCTGCGACACCAGCAAAAACACATGAGCACGCATACCTTCCTCTGGCACGACTATGAAACCTTCGGCGCGGTCCCGCGCCGCGACCGCCCGGCCCAGTTCGCCGCGATCCGCACCGATGCGGCGCTGAACGAGATCGGCGAACCGATCATGCTGTATTGCCAGCCGGCGCCGGACTTCCTGCCCGATCCGCAATCCTGCCTGATCACGGGCATCACGCCCCAGCACTGCCTGGAACACGGCGTACCCGAACATGCATTCGCCCGGACCATCGAGGCCGCCTTCAGCGAGCCGGGCACCATCGGCGTCGGCTACAACACCATCCGCTTCGACGACGAGGTCACGCGCCACCTGTTCTGGCGCAACCTGATCGACCCGTATGCGCGCGAATGGCAGAACGGCTGCGGCCGCTGGGACCTGCTGGACGTGGTGCGCATGACCCATGCGCTGCGTCCCGATGGCATCGAATGGCCGCGCAAGGAAGACGGCAAGCCGAGCTTCCGCCTGGAAGACCTGACCACGGCCAATGGCCTGGTCCACGAGGCGGCGCACGACGCGCTGTCGGACGTGCGCGCCACCATCGCCCTGGCGCGCCTGATCCGCGACAGGCAGCCGAAGCTGTTCGACTTCTGCCTGGAACTGCGGCGCAAGGACCGGGTCGCCGCCGAGATGGGCCTGCACCTCGACCCCAGCCAGCGCCAGCCTTTCCTGCACGTCTCCGGGATGTTCCCGGTCGAGCACGGCTGCCTGGGCCTGGTCTGGCCGCTGGCCCAGCACCCGACCAACAAGAACGAGGTCCTGGTCTGGGACTGCCGCCACGATCCGTCCGAACTGTTCGGCCTGGACGTCGACACCATCCGCACCCGCCTGTTCACCCGCAGCGCCGAGATGCCGGAAGGGATGACGCGGCTGCCGATCAAGAGTGTGCACCTGAACAAGTCGCCGATGCTGGTGGGGAACCTGAAGACCCTGCAGCCTGCGATGGCGGCGCGCTGGGACATCGACGTCGAGCAGGCGCGCACCCACGCCGCCCTGGCGCTGGAGGGCGCGCGCGCGCGCGACATGGGCGCGATCTGGGCCGAGGTGTTCCGCAAGCCGGCGTCGCCGCTTGAGGTGGACGTGGACGAAGACCTGTACGGCGGCTTCATCGGCAATGGCGACCGGCGCAAGCTGGAATCGCTGCGCCACGAGAAACCGGAAGCCCTGGCAGGCATGCGCCCTTCGTTCGAGGACGAGCGCCTGGAAGAACTGTTTTTCCGCTATCGCGCGCGCAACTTCCCGCAAACATTATCGGAAGCGGACAGGCAGCGCTGGGACGGACACCGCGCTGCGCGCCTGTTCGACGGTGCCGGCGGAGCCCGCACGATCGACCAGCTGTTCGGGGAAATCGATGCGCTGTCGGAGACGGCGGACGAGCGCGCCGAAGAGATCCTCGGCGCGCTGTACGACTACGCGGAAGGCATCGCGCCCAGCCGGATGTGAGGCGATGGCGGCCACGGCGGGCCGCCTTGCCCAATGCGCGTGGCGCTCAGGCGCGGGCGCGGGCGGCGTTGATCGCGTCGCGCGTTTCCAGCGCCACCCGGCGCGCGGCCGCCGCGAAGTCCTCGCCGGCCTGCGGCGCCGCGTACAGGATCGCACGCGAGGAATTGATCATCATCCCGGTGCCGCCGGCCGTGCGGCCGGCCCTGACGGTCGCCTCCACATCGCCGCCCTGGGCGCCGACACCCGGGATCAGCAGCGGCATGTCGCCCACGAGTTTGCGCACCTGCGCGATCTCGTCCGGGAAGGTCGCGCCCACCACCAGCGCCAGCTGGCCGTTGCGGTTCCACTGCTCGGCCACCAGCCGGGCCACGTGCTGGTACAGCGGGCGGCCGCCCACGTCGAGGAATTGCAGGTCCGAGCCGCCCGCGTTCGAGGTGCGGCACAGCACGATCACGCCGCGGTCCGTCCATTCCAGGTAGGGCTCGACCGAGTCGAAACCCATGTAGGGATTGACCGTTACCGCATCGGCCCCGTAGCGTTCGAAGGCTTCGCGCGCGTACTGGTGGGCGGTCGCGCCGATATCGCCGCGCTTGGCGTCCAGCACCAGCGGGATGTGCGGATAGCGTTCGCGCAGGTAGGCGCAGATCTGCTCCAGCTGGGCCTCGGCGCCGAGCGCCGCGAAGTAGGCGATCTGCGGCTTGAAGGCGCAGGCCAGGTCGGCGGTGGCGTCGATGATCGCCTTGCAGAAGCGCACGATGGCGTCCGGCTGGCCCGCCAGTTCCGCTGGAAAGCGGGCCGGGTCCGGATCGAGTCCGACACACAGCAGGGAATCGTTGCGGGTCCAGGCCGCGGAGAGTTGATCGATGAAAGTCACGTCAGGCCCCTTGTCAGTCAGGCATTGCAAACCCAATATTGTACCCGCGGCCACCGAAAACCCTCGGGCACATGGTGCTGGTGCGCCGGAAAATGTTTACATGATGTATATTTTGACCATTCGACAACTCGCCTTCGACAATACGATCATGACGACTTCCCTCTTCTCGCGCTGGACCCGTACCCTGGCCGTCGCCGTGCTGGCCGGCTCGCTGCTGTCCGGCTGTGGCTACAACGAGTTCCAGTCCAAGGACGAGGCCACCAAGGCGGCCTGGGGCGAAGTGGTGAACCAGTACCAGCGCCGCGCCGACCTGATCCCGAACCTGGTCAACACCGTCAAGGGCTATGCGTCCCACGAGCGCGAGACCCTGGAATCGGTGACGCGCGCCCGCGCCGCGGCCACCAGCTTCCAGATCACCCCGGAAGTGCTGAACGACCCGGCCGCCTTCCAGAAATTCCAGCAGGTGCAGGGCGAACTGTCGGGCGCCCTGTCGCGCCTGATGGCGGTCTCCGAGAAATACCCCGACCTGAAGGCCGACGCCAACTTCCGCGACCTGCAGTCGCAGCTGGAAGGCACGGAAAACCGCATCACCGTGGCGCGCCAGCGCTACATCGCGTCGGTGCAGGACTATAACGTTACCGTGCGCAAGTTCCCGACCAACCTGACCGCGATGGTCTTCGGCTACGAGACCAAGCCTTCGTTCACGGTCGAGAACGAAAAGGCGATCTCGACGGCGCCGACGGTCGACTTCGGCAAGTAAGCGGCCCGCGACGATGCCGATCGGAAGCACACTGCCGCGTTCGCTATGGGTCCTGCTGCTGGCCTGCATGCTGGCCTGCCTGCAGGCGGCGCCCGCTTTTGCGCAGATCAAGCCGGTACCGGCACTGAGCGGACGCGTGGTCGACGAGGCCGGCATGCTCGACGCGGCCCAGCGCGAACGCCTCACGGCGGTGCTGGCCGACTACGAGGCGCGCACCGGCAGCCAGATCGCGGTGCTGCTGGTGAAATCGACCGAGCCCGAAGCCATCGAGCAGTACAGCATCCGCGTTACCGATGCCTGGAAGCTGGGACGCAAGGGCGTCGATGACGGCGTGCTCCTGATGGTGGCGCGTGACAACCCGAGTGCGCTGCGCCGGCTGCGCATCGAGGCCGGACGCGGCGTGCAGGGGGTGCTGACCGACGCCCAGTCGAAACGCATCCTGCAGGACGTGATCGCCCCGCACTTCCGCCAGAACCACTATTACGAGGGCCTGGTGGCCGGCGTGGGCGCCATCGCCACCCTGTTGAACGAGGAAAGCTTCCCCGCGCCGGCCCAGCAGGGCCAGCAACGCCAGGCGCAGCAGGAGTCCGGCGGCATCCCGGTGTTTGCGATCGTCATGCTGTTCTTCGGCATTGCGATGCTGCGCTCGCTTTTCCGGCCACGCCGCAGCCGGCTCTCGCCCAACCACTGGGGCCACCGGCGCGGCAGCGGCCTGGGTGACGTCGCGACCGGCATCATCCTCGGCAATGTCCTGGGCGGCATTGGACGCGGTGGCGGTGGCTTCGGCGGTGGCGGCGGATTCGGCGGCGGCGGTTTTTCCGGCGGCGGGGGCGGTTTCGACGGCGGCGGCGCCTCGGGAGACTGGTAATGGACATCGGACAACGCATCCGGCGCGCCTGGCGCCACCTGAGCAGCCGCCGCGGCGAAGCCGAACAGGCCTTCCCGGAAACGACGCTGGGCGCGATCGCGCAGGCGATCACCGATGGCGAACAGACCCACCGCGGCGAAGTGCGCCTGATCGTCGAAAAATCGCTGCCTTTCGACGAGGCCTGGCATGGCGTGAGCAACCGCGAGCGGGCGCTGGCCCTGTTCGCCGATTACGGCGTCTGGGACACCGAAGAGAACTGCGGTGTCCTCATCTACATCAACCTGGCCGAACACAAGGTGGACATCGTGGCCGACCGCGGTATCGACCGCAGGATCGACAGCGCCACCTGGCAGGCGGTCTGCCGCACCATGACGGATGGCTTCAGGCAGGGCCGTTTCCATGAGGCGACGCTGGACGCGGTCGGGCAAGTGAACGGCCTGCTGCGCCAGCACTTCCCCGCCAGCGGCAGCCGCCCCAACGAACTGCCGGACCGGCCCATGATGCTGTAGTACCGCTTGGCGCCGGCCATGCCGGCAGCCGATACAATGGCGGCTTTCCCTTTTCGAAAGCCTGCCATGAGACTAGCCAACAAAACCGCGATCGTGACCGGCGCCAGCCAGGGCATCGGCCTGGCCTGCGCCACCCGCCTGGTGCAGGAAGGCGCGCGCGTGATGCTGGTCGACATCCGTCCCGAAGGCCAGGCCGCCGCAGCGGCGCTCGGCGAGTCGGCCCGCTTCCACCAGGCCGACGTCAGCCTCAAGCCCGAGGTCGAGACCATGCTGGCCGCCACCCTGGACGCCTTTGGCCAGGTCGACATCCTCGTCAACAATGCGGGCGTGACCCATGCCGCCGGCTTCCTCGAGCTCGAAGAAGACGACTTCGACCGCGTGTTGCGCATCAACCTGAAATCGATGTTCCTGTGCAGCCAGGCGGTGGCGCGCGAGATGGTCAAGCGCCAGTCGGGCTGCATCATCAACATGTCCAGCGTGAACGCCGAGCTGACCATCCCGAACCAGGTGCCGTATGTGATTTCGAAGGGAGGCGTCAACCAGCTCACGCGCGTGGCCGCGATCAGCCTGGCGCAACACGGCGTCCGGGTCAATGCCATCGGTCCGGGCACCATCCTGACCGAACTGGCGAAGAAGGCGGTGCTGGGCAGTGCGGAAGCGCGCCACACGATCCTGTCGCGCACCCCGCTCGGGCGCTGCGGCGAACCGGAGGAAATAGCGTCCATCTGCGCCTTCCTGGCCAGCGATGATGCGTCCTACATGACCGGGCAGACGCTGTATGCGGATGGCGGGCGGATGGCGCTGAACTATACGGTGCCGGTACGCGATTGAGGGACAACGCCTGTGACATCAGATATCACTGATATCAATGTCTGGTATCCAATAACTAAATTGGACATATATTTCGCGGCGCAACATAATCTCACCTGTCTCCACTATTCTCCTCCAAGAAAATAGTTTTAAGCCCGCCGCAAGCGGGCTTTTTTTTATGCTTTTTTGCTTGTGCATGAACTTCGCTTTTTCCTCAAAGTTCCGCGAACTTAACTGCGTTTGATTTGCGTCACGTCGTCGTCACAATGCAGGTCTATAGTTGACGCATACGTCTCTTGGCCCGATGTGGGTTGTGCCTGCCGTTTTCGGCAGGCATTTTTTTATCTCCACAGAAACCTTCTGCTAAAAATATCCGGTAGAGCTTGCAGCCACGCGGGATTTGGCTATGATGAAGCTCCAGCCTGCGCTTTGCACCATCCGCAGGCTACGATGACCACACGATAATGGGAGCCTGTCCTATGAACCTGCGTGCATCCGAGACCCCTGCCCCCCCCCCCGACAGCGCCGCGCTGCGCCGCCATGCCGGCGGCACCCTGGTACTGAGCGAACTCGATCCCCTGGCCGTCGTCGACGGCCTCGCTTCAGAGAACGCACCACTCGACCTGCTCACCTTCGGCAACCTGCGCGAGATTTGCCCCAAGTGCCAGTGCAGCCACCTGAAGCTGGTGCTGCGCCAGGAAAGCGTGCGCATGGCCCACCTGTTCTGCGCCGACTGCGAAAGCTGCTTCGACGCCCACTACGCCAACGGCGTTCCCGCGCTCTCGATCTAGTGGCGGTGTGGCGGAACAGGCGGCCGGCATGCTATGGTTGCCGGTATGCCTGAATTCCTGACCCTCCTGCTGCTCGATCCCCGCCTGCGTTCCGCCCGCATCAAGACCGCCCTGCTGCTGTATGCAGGCATCATCGTGGCGGGTTCAATTCCCGGGGCACGCGCCGAGGTCGGCCAGTTCGCGCCAGGCGTGGTACTGCATGGCCTGGCTTATGCCGGCCTGACCCTGCTGTGGTTTTTCGGCAGTACGGGAAGCGCGGCGGCGCGCGCGGCCAAGGCCGTGCTGGCCGTGGCCCTGATGGGTGCCGGCGACGAACTGGTGCAAAGCTTCCTGCCCTACCGCTCGGGCGACATTCGCGACTGGATGATCGACGTCAGCGCCGCCCTCGCGAGCGCCACCCTGCTGGCCCTGCTGGCACCGGCACCAAGGTCCGCGCGCCAGCGCTGACCTCGTACGCAGCGGAAAAATCCCGGCTCCCCATGAGCCGCTTGATCCAGCTCAGCCTCAACCGGGTGAACTGGAACGCTGGCGCGCTTCTCCCCTCTCACTGCGGTGGCACGCGGCATCGTCACGCTTTCGTTGAAGATCCTGACTGAACATCGACATTCGACATCCACCAAAGGAGTCCATCATGAAGCAAAGACAGCAGAGCACGATCCTGGCGGGCGTGCTGGCGGCGGCGCTGGCCCTGTCCGGATGCGCCGGCATGCGCGGCGACGACGCGGCGGGGGGCGGCAGTGGCGCCACCTCGGGCGGATCGGGCGGTACCGGCGGGGCGACCGGCAGCGGCGGCTCGAGCAGCCACGGTGCGGGCAGCGCCACCGATGCCGCCGGCAATCCCACCGGCAGCAGCGGTACCGCATCCGCATGGGAACAATCAGGCAGTTCGGGCAGCGCGGGCGCCACCGCATCCCAGGCCGCGGCGGCGCCCAACAGCACGGTGCTGGCGATCGAAGTCATCCCGCGCGCTTCAGGCAGCATGGGAAGCAGCGGCTCCTCCGGAAGCACCGGCACCAGCGGCGGATCGAACACCTACCGCATTTCGCTGCGCATGGACGACGGCAGCAACCAGGTCATCATCCAGGACCGCACGCCGGACTTCCGCAGCGGCGACCGGGTCCATGTGACGGGCGGCCTGATCCAGCGCTGAACACGGCAGCGCGCCCGCATCCGGGCGCGGCGCGCGCCTGGCCGGTGCGCCCCCGCACTGTCCGCCGCCCGAGCGTCCTGCATCGGCTCAGGGATCGGTCTTCGGCACGCCGGTACCACCCGGGATGCGGTCCCCTTCCGTCTCCACCTCCTTGCGCTGCAGGGCCACGTTGCGCGTGGCCGCGCTGATGACCTCCAGCGGCAGCTTGGGCGTACGGTCCGCGTTCAGCAGGCCGTTCGCTTCCTGGAAGGTGTCGGTGAACTGCGTATAGCAGAAGCCGCTGAACATGAAGGTCTCGTTCACCACCCGCAGCAGGTCGCGGTACAGCCCCAGGTAGCTTTCGGCCGAATGCGCGCGCGAATAGCCCCAGGTGGTCTTGTCCGCGTCCGGGTCCTGCTTGGGATCGTAGGCGATGCCGCCGAATTCGGTCAGCACGATCGGCTGGCCGCGGTGCGGGAAGCCATCCAGGGTCAGGATGCGCCCGCCCGGACGCCGCTGGTCGAACAGGGTGCGCACCGGGTCCGTCACCGCGTAGCGCGCCTGCAGCTTTTCCGGGTCGCAGTCGTAGTCGTGGATGCCGAGGATGTCGGTGGCCGAGGCCTCCCAGCCGTCGTTGCCGATCACAGGCCGGGTCGAATCCAGCGTGCGGGTCAGGTGGTACAGCGCCTCGACCGCATTGCGGTGGGCCTGGGTGAGCGTCAGGTTCGGCACGCCCCAGGATTCGTTGAAGGCCACCCACACGATGATGCAGGGGTGGCTGTAGTCGCGCTGGATGGCTTCGGTCCATTCGCGCACCATGCGCGTGATCGCGCGCGAGCTGAAGCGGTAGGCCGAGGGCATCTCTTCCCACACCAGCAGGCCGAGGCGGTCGGCCCAGTACAGGAAGCGCGGATCCTCGATCTTCTGGTGCTTGCGCACCCCATTGAAGCCCATCAGCTTGACCAGTTCCACGTCGCGCTTCAGGTGCTCGTCCGAGGGTGCCGTCATGAAGGATTCCGGCCAGTAGCCCTGGTCCAGCACCAGGCGCAGCTGGTAGGGGCGGCCATTGAGCATGAAGCGGTCGCGGTTGATCGAGACCGAGCGCAGCGCCGTATAGGAGCGGATGCGGTCGAGCACGACATCGCCCGCGCGCAGCGTCACCTCGGCGTCGAGCAAGGTCGGCCGCTCCGGGCTCCACAGGATCTCGTTACGCGAATCGTCGATGCCGGGATCGGACAGGGCGATCTTGCGGTTCGCCTCGCCGGCAAGCAGCTTGTAGTAGTCGTCCGCCAGCAGCTGCTCGCCGTGCCAGATCTTGACTTCGACGAACAGCTCCTGCTGGGTATGGCCGGATGCAAACACTTCGCAGCCGATCTCGTAGGTCTCAAAGATCGGGGTCCAGCGCAGCGAGGCGATGTAGGTATCCGCGACCTGCTCGACCCAGACCGTCTGCCAGATGCCGGTGGTACGCGGGTACCAGATCGAGTGAGGCTCCAGCAGCCAGTCCTGCTTGCCGCGCGGCTTGGCCAGGTCGGCCGGGTCGTCCTCGACGAACACGGTCACCACCTGCTTGCCGTCCGCGCGCATGACACCGGTGATATCGGCCGAGAACGGCGTATGGCCGCCTTCGTGCTCGGCCACCAGGCGGCCGTTGACCCATACCCGGGCGCTGTAGTCGACCGCGCCGAAGTGCAGGATGGTGCGCTTGTCGTTGGGCGCAAGCTCGAACTCGCGCTCGTACCAGACGGCGCGGTGAAAGCCGGTGTCCTGGATGCCGCTCAATTTCGTCTCGACGGCGAAGGGCACGTTGATCTCATGGGTCCATTCGGGACCATGGTCCGGCAGGTGGTATTCGAGCTGGTCGTCGAAGCAGAAGCGCCATTTCCCGTTCAGGTTGATCCAGTTGTCGCGCACCAGCTGGGGACGGGGATACTCAAACTGATTCATTGTTGTCCTTTCTGTTCAGTCGGAACCGGAACCAGGATCCGGCCCTGTCGTCCATGCTTGTTGTAGGCCGCCAGCGCGGCGGCGGCCGCTCCTTCCGCCTGCCCGGCACGGCACAGCGCCACGCAGGCGCCGCCGAAGCCGGCGCCGGTCAGGCGCGCGCCGAACACGCCGGGCTGGGCACGCAAGGCGTCGCACAGCGCGTCCAGTTCGGGAATCGAGACTTCGTAGTCGTCGCGCAGGCTGACGTGCGAGGCGTTCATCAGTTCGCCGAAACGCTCGGCGCTCACGCCTTCGGCCGCTTCCAGCACGCGCAGGTTTTCGCGCACCACATGGCGCGCGCGCTGGCGCATCGGCGCAGGAAGGCTCTCCACCGCCTCCGGGTCGGCGACGTCGCGCAGCGCCCGCACGCCCAGCTTGCGCGACGCTTCCTCGCACTCGGCGCGGCGCTCGTTGTACTTGCTGGCGGCAAGCTTGCGCGCCACGCCCGAATCGATCACGATCAGCTCGGTATCGGGCGGCATCGGCACCAGCCGGTGCTCGAGCGTACGCGCGTCGATGAACAGCATATTGGTTTCATCGGCCAGGCTGGATGCCATCTGGTCCATGATTCCGCAGTTGACGTGGGCGTATTCGATCTCGGCGCGCTGGGCGATGCGGGCCAGCCTGACGTCGTCGAGTTCGAAGCCGAGCAGCGCGCGCAGCGCACGCAGGGTCGCCACCTCGAGCGCAGCCGAGGACGACAGGCCGGAGCCGACCGGCAGCGTGGTCGTGATGTAGATGCGCAGCGGCGGCACCTGCACGCCTTCGAGCTGCACCAGCCGGATGCAGCCTTCGATATAGCTGCCGTAGCCCTGCGCCGCGCTGCCGTCATGGGCAAAGGTGACGGTCTGGTCGAAGGTCGGCGAATAGAAGTGGAAATGCTCGTCGCCGCTGCGGCGCATCGCCACCATCGTGCGCTGCGGCGTCGCCACCGGCAGCATGAAGCCGTCGTTGTAGTCGGTATGTTCGCCGAGCAGGTTAACGCGCCCGGGCGCCGACGCGTTCACTTCCGGCGCGCCGCCGAAGAAGGTGTCGGTGTTCATCATGATCCTTGCGCCTCCAGCCAAAGGGGCCGCTTGCGGCCATGTACGTCCGCCGCCGGCCAGCCGGGGTCGAACGTGAGGTTCTCGAGCCCGTCCGGGCCGAGCAGGAAAGTGTCTTCGATCTTCAGGCCGGCGAAGCTGGGGTTGAAGGCGAAGGCCATGCCTTCTTCCAGCTGGGTGGCGGTGCTGGGCCCGGCCACGATCTCGCGCGCCCGGTAGCCGGTGATGCCGCCCTGGTGGTGCTCGCGGATCGCATCCTCGCGGTCGGCGTGGCGGTAGGCCGCGTCGAACGCGTGGTACACGGCCGACAGCGAGTTGCCGGGCGCGACAGCGGCCAGGCCGGTGGCCTCGACCTCCATCAGGGCACGCTGCGCGTCGAGCGGCGCCGCACCGAACGACACGAAGCGGCTCAGGTTGGCGTACAGGCCGTGGCGGCGCGCGCAGAACACCAGCATCGCGCGCGCGCCCAGCGGCGCGGACGTGGGCGTCGGGTGGCGCCAGGCCGGCAGGCGGCGCTCGCCGGCGGCCAGCACCAGGGCCGGATGGATGCCGCGCCGCCACAGCGCCTGGGCGCCGGCACCGGCCAGCTGATATTCCGTCCAGTCCGGACGCGCCTGGCGCAGCGCCTCGCCCATCGCTTCGGCCGCCTCGCGGCCCAGCAGGCGGTAGCGTTCGCGCTCTTCCAGCCCCAGCACCAGGCGGCGCTGGCGCAGCGTGGCGGGCAATGCGTGCTCGGTCAGGACGCCACCCGGCTGCGGCCGGTCGGACAGGATGGCGCGTCCGGCCGCGGCGTTCCGCACGTAGCGCTCGCGCAGCTCGGGCTCGGCCCAGGGCTCGACGTGGAAGGTGAAACCTTCGGGCAGTTCCTCGGCGCGCAGGCGCTCGGCCTCGATCGCATCGGTCAGGATGCAGGCTTCGTCGGGCGTCACCAGCACCTCGGCCACGCCGAGCTCGGTGGTGTGCAGCACGGCGCTGGAGCCGCCCGCCGTCACCCAGGCGAACCAGTCGACGCCGCGCAGCCGGACCGCCCCCGCATTGGCCGCGGCCAGGTGCGCGCGCAGGACCGCCAGCTTGTGCGCGACCTCGCGGGCGCGTGGCTGGAGTCCGGTCATGCGCCGCCCTCCTCCAGCTTGATTTCCACCTGCTGCAACTCGTAGGCAGTGGTCTCGGGCAGCACGTCCATCGCGAACATGCCGGCCGCCAGTTCGGTGCCGGCCAGGTATTTCAGGCGGTCCCGGGTGCGGTAAGGCGGATAGAACTGCGCGTGCAGCTGCGTCTCGGGGTGCTCGGCGCCGTCGGTGGGCGCCTGGTACCAGGCCATCAGGTAGGGGAAGGGGCGGTTCCACAGCGCCTCGAACTTCAGCAGCACGGTCTTGAGCGCGCGCGCCAGCCCGGCGCGCTGCGGCGGCGTGAGCGCGGCGAAGTCCTTGCACGGCGCGGTCGGCATCACCCACACCTCGTAGGGATAGCGCGCGCAGGCCGGCACGAAGGCGATCGCATGCTCGTCCTGGTACAGCACGCGCTTGCCGTCGGCCGCTTCGTCTCGTGCCATGTCGCACAGCAGGCTGCTGCCGTGCTGCAGGAAGTATTCGCGCTCCTGCGCCAGCATGCGCGCCGGCACCGCCGGCACGAAGGGGTAGGCGTAGATCTGGCCGTGCGGGTGGTGCAGGGTCACGCCGACCTCGGCGCCACGGTTTTCGAAGGGCAGCACGTAGTGGATGTGCTGGTGGCTGCCGATACGTTGCGTGCGGTCGCCCCAGACGTACAGCAGCAGCTCGATGCGCGACAGGGGCAGCGAGGCCAGCGAGGCGTTCGGGTCCTGGGTGAACACCACCACTTCGCAATGGCCGTTGGCCGGCGCGGTCGGCACCGTCACCGCCGGCGGATCGTGCGACTCCAGCGCCAGCGAGGGAAAGCGGTTGTCGAACACGGCGATCTCGTAGTCGCCGGCCGGCATCTCGGTCGGGTGCTGCGGGTCGCCCATCGGGGCCAGCGGGTTGTACTGGGGCGGCGGCTGGTAGGTACGGTTCTGGCGGAACGCGGCGTAGGTCACCCATTCGCCGCGCAGCGGGTGCCAGCGCAGGTGCGGATTGGCATGCTGGGGATCGGCGAACGGACTGGGCGCGGTGATGCCTTCCGGGATCGGCTGGTTGCTGTACAGGGTGAGGTTGCGTCCGTCCGGCTTCTTGAGATCTTGGCTGTGCATGGCATCCAAACAGTGTCGTCCAAAGGTGGCAAATCGGGTGGCAAATACAGGGATAAAACGCTTAAGTAAATGCACGCGAGCAAGCACCGGTCTCCGGCGCCTCGCGGTCTGGCAAAGCCGATCCTAACATGCTGTTTTCGCCACATTTTCCCTGTAGCACTCATGCATTTTCCGGCAGTCAATGACCAGGCGTGACAGAGGAAAAACGCCACGATGGCCGGGGCCTGCCGCTCCTAGGAGAACGCAAGCGGGCCTGCTTGGCTTCGCCACATTTCGTAAGTCTGCTCCTACAAAATGAATAGAAGTATTTACACAATGTGGCGAGAAGAATACTTACGAGCTCCAGCAGATGCCAGAGACGGAAAGGCTCCCTGTCGGGACGAAAAAAAACCCCGCGGCGCGGGGTAGATGGGGGGTGGGCAAGCGGGCATCGCGATCCTGGCCTTGGCCGGACCATCGTGCCGCCCCGCTTACCTGGCCAGCTCGACCAGCACCGCCGTGTACATCTGCAGGTTCAGCAGCAGCTGCTTCTCGGTAATGAACTCGTGCTCCGAGTGGCCGGTGTACACCTTGCCCGGCATGGCCGGGCCGAAGCTGACCGCCCCCGGGAACAGGCGCGAATTGGTGCCGCCGCCAACCGCCACCGGCTGTGGATCCTTGATGCCGGTGAAATAGGAAAACACCTTCATCAAGACCGGCAGCTGTGGCGCGCTCTTCTGCACCCAGGGTTCGCCGATCTTGACCGTGACCCGAGCCAGCGGCAGCCGGCGCGCCTGCCATTGCGCCAGCGCGTCCTGCACTTCGGCCGTCAGCTGCTCGCTGCTCTTGCCCTGCGGACGGCGCATGTTGATCGAGACCTCGATCCCGTCCTGCCCTTGCCGGATGACGGTTGGCGCAAAGCTCATCGGTCCCATGAAGCTGTCGCGGTAGGCGATGCGGCCGAACTTCTCGCCGTAGATGCCGGTACCGACCATCTCGTTGAGGAAGTTCACCACCGCGCCGGCCGTGGTGTCGGCCCAGGGCCGCACCGCCAGCGCGTCGGCCAGCATGCTCACCGCATTCACGCCGTCTTCCGGCTTGGACGAGTGGGCCGAGACTCCCTTGGCCTTGATCGCCAGGCTGCGCGAAGGGTCCCCTTCCTGCCAGCTGAAGCTGTACTGCATGCCCTGCTGGGCGGCGCCGCGTGCCCGGATCGCCTGCTCCAGTTCCGGCGTGGCATTGGCGATGAGGGCGCTGGCGTCTTCCGGGATCTGGCTGCCGAAGAAGCCGCCGCCGAATTGCGCGACGTAGGCTTCGCCGGCCGGCGGCGTGGCCGCGCCCGCGCGCGGCACCGTCACCGCCACCGTGCCATAGCCCTTCTCGGCCGTCACCGCCGGGTACTCGGCGTCGAGCGTGATGTTGACCTGGGGCGGCTGGTGGGTCTTGAGGAACTCCACCAGCGGTCCCCAGTCGGATTCCTCGCCCATGTACACGTACAGTTCGATGCGCTTCGACAGCGGCAGGCCCTGGTCGCGGATCGCCTTCATCGCATACAGGGCGGTGGCGATCGGCCCCTTGTCGTCCTCGGCGCCGCGCGCCAGCAGCTTGCCGGGCTCGCTGCTGCGGTCCAGCACGAAGGGCGACTTCTTCCACTTGCCCGGGTCGACCGGCTGCACGTCGCCGTGGGTGATCACGCCGACCCGCTCGCTGGACTGGCCAAGGCCGATGATCACGGTCCAGCCATGGTCGGTGTAATCGAGGCCGAGGCGCTGCGCTTCCGCCTTCAGGGCCGCCTTGAAGGCGATGTGGACCGGGTTGCGGTCAGACGGAACGGCCGGGTCGGCCACCGTGTTGTAGCTGACCAGCCTGGCGAGGGTATCGACGATGTCCTTGCGGTAGACGCTCACCGCATGCCTGGCGGCCTTGACCGCGGCGGGATTGGGAACCGCGCTGGCCGTGGCCGCGACGGGTGCAGTCGATGCAGCCGATGCGATAGGTGGCGCCAGGGCGCAGGAAACCAGCATCAGGCTGGCCAGCAGTGTCGGTCGAATCATGGTGCCGTCTCCGTTTGCAAAAGCGCGAGGAGTCTAGCACAGCGCCGTGCGCCCGGCGGACGGCCTTCGGGGTATCGTGGGCGCCCATCGCATCGTTTGGAGTACCCGCCATGAGCGCTAGACGCGTCCACCGCCTGCACCCCGCGCTACGCGACGATATCGGCGACCTGATCACCCAGCGTCCCCTGCCCGGCCGCCTGGTCGAGCAGATCGATCCCTTCCTGTTCCTGAACCACCACGGCCCCCAGACCTATCCGCCGCACAACCGCGGCTTGCCCTTCGGGCCCCATCCGCACCGCGGCTTCGAGACCGTCACCTTCATCCTCGCAGGTTCGCTGGCGCACCGCGACAACGCGGGCCACGAAAGCGTGATCCACGCCGGCGGCGTGCAGTGGATGACGGCGGGACGCGGCATCGTGCATGCGGAAGTCTCGCCGCGCGACTTCCTCGAGCACGGCGGCCCGGTCGAGATCCTGCAGCTGTGGGTCAACCTGCCCTCGCGCCTGAAGATGAGCGAGCCGGCCTACACCGGCCTGCAGCGCGCCGACATCCCGGCCCTGGCGCTGGACGAGGGCAAGGTGGTGCTGAACCTGATCGCGGGAGAATGGGAAGGCTGGCGCGGCCCGGTGCAGTCGCTGACCGGGGTATTCATGAGCACCGTGCAGATGCGGGCGGGAGGCGGCATCGTGTTCGGCGGCCTGACCGGGCGCAACGTGTTCCTCTACGTGGCGCGCGGCGTGGTCCAGGTGGGCATGCACGCCGACCTGGTCTCGCCGATGCACCTGGTGGAGCTGGACGAGACCGGCGACACGGTCGCGATCCGCGCCAGCGAAGACGCGCTGCTGGTGTTCGGCCATGCCGACCCGATCCGGGAACCGGTGGTCGCGCATGGCCCGTTCGTGATGACGACCCGCGAGGAGATCTCGCAGGCCATCCTCGACTACCAGGCCGGGCGCTTCGGCTCAGCGCTGGGCTAGCGCCATGTAGTGGCTGGTGCCGCTGCTGATGCGCACGGTGTCCGGCAGGCGGCGGCTGTTCGGGCGTTCGAAGGACAGGCGCAGGTCCTTGCCCATCGCGACGAAGCGGTTCTTGCCGACGTGGATGATCTCGGTCGGGCCATCGCCCAGGTCGGCGTACAGGGTGCGCTCGCTACCGGACACCTTGCCGGTGACGGTCAGCATGCGGCCATCTTCCAGGTCGTAGCGGCCCTGGACGTTGTCGAACATGAAGGGCTCCATCCGTGCCTGTTTCGGCTGCGCACCGACCACGGTGACGCGTTCGGTGTCGGCGCCCTGGGCGGCCGGGGCGGCGGTGGCGGTGGTGGCTGCGGTCAGGGTGAAGAAGGCGGCGGCTGCGAGCAGGAGTTGGGTGCGCATGATGTACTTCCTTTCAGGTCGAATATGAGGTCCGGACCTGTGCGGCTTCGATACTCGCGCCGCGCGGTCCACGTGGGTCAGATTCGCCAGCGTCTGTCGTGTTTGTCTGGCGATGAAAGGAGTGTAGCGATGCTGCGCACAGGCTCAAGCCGGAAGCGCCGAAACGTCGAAAACGGCGCATGAAATGCCCAAAACGCGGACCAGACGGGAGGTGCATATCTGTGCCCTGCGCCGACGTCTGCACGGCATGCAGATATCGCATACGGCCTGGATTGACGGGCGAAACGGGCCGACGCACCGGTCCGCGGAACGTGCGTCCCGATGTGCGCCGATGCCGTACAGTAGGGCTGTTTTCTACCTTTCCAGCACGCACCGATGCCAGCCATTCCCCTCGTCGCCACCACCCGTGGCTACCCCGATGCCGAACCCGCCGTCGAGAACGTGCACGCCGGTTCGATCGCCGTGGTCGACACCCGCGGCCGCCTGCTGTACGCGGCCGGCGATCCGCAGCACGTCATCTTCACGCGCTCGGCGCTCAAGCCTTTCCAGGCCCTGCCCTTCATCCTGTCGGACGGTCCGGCGCGTTTCGGCCTGAGCCGCGACGAACTGGCGCTGCTGTGCGCCAGCCACTCGGGCGAGACGATGCACCTGGACGGCGTGTCTTCCATCCTGGACAAGATCGGCCTCGATCCCAGCCACCTCGAATGCGGCTGCGCCACGCCGCTGTTCTACGAATTCACCGGCCAGCCGGTGCCGGCCGGACGCAGCTGGACGCCGCTGCACCACAACTGCTCGGGCAAGCACAGCGGCTTCCTGGCCTGGTGCCGCCTGCACGGCGCGCCGACCCGGGGCTATGTCGAGCCCGGCCATCCGCTGCAGCAGGCGATCCGCGCCACGCTGGCCGAAACGGCCGGCCTGCCGGCCGGGCGCATGCCCGGCGGCATCGACGGCTGCTCGGCGCCCAATTATGCGCTGCCGCTGGCCACGCTGGCCCACCTGTATGCACGCCTGGCGCAAGGCGGCGCCGATCCGCAACTGGGCGGCGCGATGGGCATGCTGTGCGAGGCCATGACGGCGCGCCCGGACCTGGTCTCGGGTACCGCGCGCACCGACCTGGCCTGGATGACGGCCGGCGACGGCGACTGGGTGGCGAAGATCGGCGCCGATGCCGTGCAGGCGGTCGGGATCCGCTCGGCCGGCCTGGGCATCGCGGTCAAGATTGCCGACGGCAACAGCCGCGCCCTGCATCCAACGGTGTACGCCGTGCTGGAGCAGCTCGGCCTGCTGGACGAGGCGCGCCGGACCCGGCTCGACGCCTTCCGCCAGCCGGCGATCCGCAATGCGCGCGGCACCGTGACGGGCGACATCCGGACCCTGTTCAGGCTGGCGCCGGCCGGCTGAGCCCGCGCAGCAGGGCCGCCACCGTGTCGAGCACGGCCGCGTCTTCCCAGTAGCCGTCATGGGCCAGCGGGTTCCAGCTGCGCAGCAGCAGGCCGGCCACGCCGCTGCCCGCGTTCACGACGCGGTCCTCGACCAGCTCGCGGTAGCCGCCCGGCAGCGGCTGCAGCGGCCAGCCCAGCACATCGTCCGGATCGTAGAAGTTGATCCACCTGAAGCCAGGGGTGGGCCTGGCGATCGGAATGATGTGCATGCGCAGGTGCGCCGCGACGAACACCGGGATGTTGCAGCCGGTGGTGACCAGGACGGCGCAGCTGCCGGCCCCGATGAAGCGCTGCTCGCTCGCGGTCAGCGGGCGGCCGAGCGTGGTGATGGCCCAGGCGCCGATATTGCGCCAGATGCCGGCGCCGACCGGCCGGCCCTGCGCGGCTTTCTGGGCGTCGTAGATGTAGCTGGACAGCACCTGGCAGCCGAGCGACTGGGCCAGGAACACCACCGGCATGCCCGGATGCACGGCATGCGCAGACAGCAGGGTGCGCGCGATCTCGCCCTGGGCCAGTTCGTAGACCGAGCCGGGAAGCTCCTTGCGGTTCTCGAGCCCGGCCGCGTCGCCGAAGCCGTGCAGCACGAACTTGCGCAGCTCCGGGTAGCGCAGCGTGGCCTGGGCATTGGTGTGCGCCCAGATCGCGTTCTGGTTGTCCTGCAGGATCTTCTGGTAGTACACCGAGCGCATCGTCACCTGCCCCGCCAGCGCGCCGAGCCGGCCGCGCAGGCGCGCCATCACGCCCTCCGCATAGGTGGGCGGGGTTTCTCCCATGCCGTGTACCGTGACCAGCGCCACGTGGCTCATCGCTGCCTCCTGTTCCGTTTCCGTGCAGGGAGCAGCCTAGCAGTTTTCGCCGCGCCGCACGCATGCGCCCGTTAAACCTGGCTGCGCTACCATGGGGCTTTCGGCACACCGCAACCCATGCCAGAACCGCTCTTCAGCTGCTACCGCGACGCCATCCGCGGCCTCGACCTGTCCGCCGTCACGGCCCCGGAACGGATTCCCGAGGCCTTCCTGCTGGCGCGCGCGGGCCGCTACAGCACCCACTACATTCCCTTCGAATCGGTGCATGCGCAGGCGCGCGTCGTGGTGGCCGGCATCACGCCCGGCTTCGCGCAGTGGAAGAACGCGATGCGCGAAGCGCAGCGCGCGCTGGCGGCCGGCGCACATGACGCCGACGTGCTGCACGCCGCGCGTCTGGCAGGCGCCTTCAGCGGCGCGATCCGGCCCAACTTCGTGGCCTTGCTGGACGCGATCGGCGTGCAGCGCTGGCTCGGCATCGCCAGCTGCGCCACCCTGTTCGATGCCGATGCCGGCCTGGTGCAGGTAAGCGCCGTGCTGCGCCACCCGGTGTTCGTGGACGGGAAAAACTACAGCGGCTCGCCCGCTCCGCTGCGCCAGCCCTTCCTGCGCGAGCAGGTGCTACGCTGGTTCGCGCAGGAAGCGCGCCAGCTGCCCGGCGCGCTGTACATCCCGATGGGCGCCAGCGTCAGCGCGACGCTGGACTGGCTGGTGGAAGAAGGCGTGATCGGCGCCGGGTGCGTGCTGCATGGACTGCCCCATCCCTCGGGCGCGAATGCGGAGCGCGTCGCTTATTTCCTGGGCCGCAAGGAGCGCGCCGCGCTGTCGGGCAAGACCGATGGCGCCCGGATCGACGCGGCGCGCGCCGGCCTGCTGGCGCAGATGGACGCCCTGCTGGCAGGACGTGGGGGCTAGCCGCGCATCACCCGCCAATCTCCAGCGCGAACTGCGCAAGCCCCTCTACCCCGCCGCGTACGCGGTCGCCCGGTACCAGGGCCGCGACACCGGCCGGCGTGCCGGTGAAGATCAGGTCCCCGGGCGCCAGCGCCACCAGCCGCGACAGGTGGGCGACGATCTCGGGCACCGTCCAGATCATCTCGTTTAACCGCCCCTCCTGGCGCAGCGTGCCGTTCACCTCGAGCCAGATGCGGGCGTCGCGCGCCTGGCCGGCCTGCGCCGCCGGGACCAGCGGGCTGCAGGGCGCGGAGGCGTCGAAGCCCTTCGCCATGTCCCAGGGCCGGCCGCCATCCTTGGCGATCGCCTGCAGGTCGCGCCGGGTCAGGTCCAGGCCCACGCCATAGCCCCACACCAGCGCCGCCGCGTCCTGCGGCGCGATATCCGCGCCGCCGGCGCCGAGCGCCACGACCAGCTCGACCTCGTGGTGCAGCTCGCGGGTGGCGGGTGGATACGGCAGCCTGCCGCTGGCTGGCACCACGGCGTCGGCCGGCTTGGCGAAGAAGAACGGCGGCTCGCGTGCGGGATCGCTACCCATCTCGCGTGCGTGGGCGCTGTAGTTGCGGCCGACGCAGAACACGCGCCGCAGCGGAAAGCGGTCGGCGCTGCCGGCCACGGCCAGCGAGGGCAAGGCGGGAACGGGAATGACGAAGCCAGACATGCGGGTCCTTTCGTAACGGGTTCAGGCCGGGCTGGCCGCCGCCTGCGCGCGCGCCGCGGCGGCCCCTACCGCCTCCAGCACGCGCACCAGCGCGGTCATGTCCACCGGCTTGACCAGGTGGTGCGCGAAGCCGGCCGCGAGCGCCCGTTCACGGTCGCTGGCCTGGCCGTAGCCGGTGATCGCGACCAGCACCGTGTGGCTGGTTTCGGGCATGGCGCGCAGCTGCTCGGCCAGGTGGTAGCCGTCGATGTCGGGCAGGCCGATATCGACCAGCATCGCATCCGGCCGCTCGGCGCGCGCACGGCGCAGGGCCGAGCGCGCATCATACTCGACCGCGCTGTGGTAGCCCTGCACGTCGAGCAGCGTGCACAGGCTGTCGGCGGCGTCGGCGTTGTCGTCGACCAGCACCAGCCGCAGCGGCCGCGCCAGCGCCGTTTCCGGCACGCCCGCGGTCCCAGGCGCGGCATCATCGGCTTCGGCGCTGCCGGGCGCCGTCTCGACGCAGGGCAGCGCCAGCGTGAAGCGGCTCCCCAGGCCGACGCCCTCGCTATGGGCGCCGACCTCGCCGCCATGCAGCTCGACCAGGCGCTTGACGAGGGTCAGGCCCAGTCCCAGCCCGCCCTGCGAGCGCGCCAGCGTGCGTGCGCCCTGGGTAAACAGGTCGAACACGTTCGGCAGCAGCTCGGGCGGCATGCCGGAGCCATTGTCGCTGACCGTGAGGCGCATGCTGCCGGCGTCCATGCCGAGCTCGAGTGCGATGCGGCCCCCCTTCTGGGTGTACTTGGCGGCGTTGTTCAGGATATTCGCCACGCTCTGCACCAGGCGGGTATGGTCGCCACGCACGCAGACCGGTACCGGCGGCAGTGCCAGCGCCACCTGCTGTTCCTTCTCGTCCAGCAGCGGGCGTGCCTGGTCCAGCGCTCCGACGACGACGTCGCGGAAGTCGACCACGCCCAGCTTGAGCTTGACCAGGCCGCGGGTGACGCGCGAAACGTCCAGCAGGTCGTCGATCAGGCGGCTCATGTGGCGCACCTGGCGGCTGATGATGGTGCTGGCCTGGCGGATGCGCGGCTCGTCCCTGAACTGCATCGACAGCAGGCTGGCGGAACTGCTGATCGGGGCCAGCGGATTGCGCAGTTCGTGCGCCAGCATGGCCAGGAAATCGTCCTTGGTGTGGCTCAGGCGCTCGGCCTGCACGCGCGCCGCGCGTTCGCTCTGCAGCAGGGCGTCGCGTTCCAGCGCCGACTTCTGCGCCACCTCGTACAGGCGCGCGTTGTCGATCGCCACCGCGGCCTGGGCCGCGACGCCGGCGAGGATGCGTTCGGTGCGTTCGGTGAACACGCCCGGCTCGCAATGGCCGAAGCACAGCCCACCCAGTACCGCGCCCGAGCGCGAGACCACCGGCAGCGCCAGATAGCTGCGCACGCCCGCGGCGCCGGCTTGCGCCGCATGGCGCGGATCGCATGTGATGTCCTCGCAGCGCACGGGCGCTTCGCTCCCGAGGCCCGGGCCCAGCAGGCTGGCGAAGCGCGCCAGCTCGGCCGGCGCCGTGCCCGACAGCGTGTACGCTTGCGGACGTGCGCCCTGCCCGTCCTGGACGCGGTAGAAGAAGGCGCCCACGCGCGCCCCGGCCAGTTCGGTGGCGGCGTCGGTGATCGCCTGCAGCAGCGTGTCCAGGTCGAGCGTCGAGGCCAGGGCCTGGCCGCTGCGGTTGACCATCTCGAGCACGCGCTTCTCGTCGCGCAGCGATTCCTCCACGCGCGCGCGCCGCACCGCCTCGCAGGTGTGGCGCGCCACGTCCTCGGCCAGCGCCACTTCGTGATCGCCCCAGTGGCGCGGCTGCTGCTCGTGCAGGTAGAAGATCGCCGCCAGCCGCCCCTCCTCGAGCAGCGGCACGATGAGCATCGCGCGCGCTCCGATGCTGGCATAGCCGGCCGCGTAGGGTGCGGCACGCGTGTCGGCGCCGATGTCGTCCAGGCGCACGGTACGTCCAAGGCGCAACTGCGCGATGATCGCCGGCCCGAAGCTGTCCAGCGCGCGCGATTCGCCGGCCAGGCTGGCGATGCTGCCGTCGGTCCAGTCGCGGTGCATGCTGACGCTGCGCCCGGCGGCGTCGATCTCGCCATAGCCAACCCGCCCCACGCCCAGGTACTCTCCAGTGAGCCGGCTCGCCGCTTCCATCGTGCGCACCGCGTCGACCAGGCCGCGCAGGGTGTCACTGAGCTTCAGGTGGAAGGCATGGCGGTGCTCGGCCAGCACGCGCGAGGTGGTATCGGACAGCACGAAATAGACGCCGACAATGGCGCCGCCATGGCGTACCGGCGTGATCGACACGGAAAAATAGCGGCGTTCGTGCTTGCCGTTGCGGCGCAAGTCGGTCAGCACGTCTTCCAGGTGCACCGTGTGCCCGGCCAGTACCTGGGCCACGTGGGGCTGCAGGCGCGGCCACAGTTCCGGGCGTACCTGCGGATAGGGCTCGCCCAGCGCGGCCGGGTGCTTGTCCCCCAGCAGGTCGGCATAGGCTTCGTTGTAGAACAGGCGCAGTTCCGGTCCCCAGGCGATGGCCATCGGGAAGTGGGCGCCGACGATCAGGTCGGCGATCGCCTGCATGCCCTCGGCCCAGGTATCCGGCTTGAAGGGCCATGGAAGTCCGCTCCCCGGGAGGGGCAGGAGGGGGAGGCTGCTATGGTTGCTCATCAGGATTGCCCAGTTCTTTCCGCGCGGCGGACGGTCGCAGGCACGGGAAACCTGTCGCCGCGGATAGTTGTTGCGCCGCCAACTTTTTTGTAATCGGGCGATTATAACGAGCAATCTTGCAAGGCCGCGCCCGGTACGAATCTCGCGTTTGTGCAGGCTATGCAGGCTGGATTGAATGGTTTGGATCGTCCTTCATTGGGTCACGGCAGGCTGGTCGTGCCCTATTATTTGCCTCTAATCAACTGGAGAGGCATATGGTCAGTCAAGAAAAAACCACCGTCTTCCGTCGTCCGTTCACGCTGCTGTGTACCGTCGCGGCGAGCCTGCTGGCCGGCGCCGTCCACGCCGATGCGCTCAACGACGCCATCGAGCGCGAGATGCGGCGGCGCCAGGTGCCAGGGATGGCGGTGGTCGTGGTCAAGGATGGCCGGATCGTGCGCGAGAAGGGCTATGGACTGGCGAATCTCGAGCACGCGGTGGCGGCCACGCCCGACACCGTGTTCCAGTCGGCCTCGGTCGGCAAGACCTTCACCGCGGCCCTGGTGCTGCTGCTCGAGAAGGACGGCAAGCTCGGGCTCGACGACCCGATCGGGCGCTACCTCGACCACGCTCCCAAGGCCTGGGACGGGATCACCATCCGCCACCTGCTCACCCACACCTCGGGCCTGGGCGATCCGTACACGCAGATCGACCTGCGCAAGGATTACACGGAAGCCGAACTGCTGGCACTGGAAGCGGCGCTGCCGCTGCTGTCCGCGCCGGGCGAGCGCTTCGCCTACAGCAATGCGGGCTACCACCTGCTCGGCTTCATCTGCAACCGCGCCGGCGGCAAGTTCTGGGGCGAGCAGCTGAAGGAGCGCATCTTCGCGCCGCTCGGCATGGCCGCGGCCGTGATCAGCGAAGCCGACATCGTGCCGCGCCGCGCCGCCGGCTACGAGCGCATCGACGGCAGGCTGCAGAACCAGCGCTGGGTCGCGCCCAGCCTGAACCGCACCGCGGATGGCGCCCTGCACCTGAGCGCGCGCGACCTGGCGCGCTGGGACCTGGCGCTGGACGGCGAGACCATCCTCGACGCCCGCATGAAACAGGCCAGCTGGACGTTGCCGCGGCTGAACGACGGCAGCAGCGGGCCGTATGGACTGGGCTGGTACGTGGGCACCCAGAATGGCCACCGCAGGGTAGAGCATGGCGGCGCCTGGCAGGGCTTCAAGACGGCCCTGGTACGCTATCCGGACGACCGGCTAAGCGTGATCGTGCTGGCCAATTCGGCCGCCGCGCGCCAGGGCAAGGTGGCCGACATGGTGGCCGCCCACTACCTCCCGGCGCTGGCGCCGGTGCGCCCGGCGGCGATCGCCGACTCCGAACCGGCCCGCACCGCACGCGCCCGCAAGGCGTTGGAACAGCTCTCGGGGGGACGGGTGCCGGACGGCCTGTCCACCCAGGAGCGCGGGCGCTACTCGCCGCAGTGGGTGGCCCAGATCGCCACCGAATTCCGCGACTTCGGTGCGCTGCGCACGGTCGAGCTGCTGGCGCGCAGCGCAGAGGGCGGCGGCAGGCAGGCGCGCTACCGCTTCCTGTTCGAGAACGAGACGGTGCTGCTGTCGCTGCACGAAGGGCAGAATGGCCTGATCGAACGGCTGGGCATCGGACTCGAATAGGCTGGCGCAAGCAGCTGGCGCTCAGCGCGCCACCGACATCCGGAAGCGCGACTCAGTGGCGTATTCCTGGCCCGGCCGCAGGATCACGCCCGGGAACTGGGGCTGGTTGGGCGAATCGGGGAAATGCTGCGGCTCGAGGCAGAAGCCGCTGCGGTGGCCGTAGGTGTGTCCCTTGCCGCGCAGGCTCCCGTCGAGGAAATTCCCGCTGTAGAACTGCACGCCCGGCTCCTCCGTGTACAGCTCCAGCACGCGGCCCGAGGCCGGCTCCACCACCCGCGCCGCGCGCATCATGCCCGCTCCCTGCGGCCTGGCGAGCGCGAAGCAGTGGTCATAGCCCTGGCCGTTGCGCAGCTGGACATCGTCCGCGCCGATGCACGCGCCGATCGGCCGTGGAATGCGGAAATCGAAGGGCGTGCCAGCCACCGGCGCCAGCGCGCCGGTCGGGATCGACTCGGCATCGATGGCGACGAAGGCGTCGGCCTCGATGGCGAGCAGGTGTTCGAGGATGCTGCCCTGCCCGGCCAGGTTGAAGTAGCTGTGCTGGGTGAGGTTGACCGGGGTGGCCCGGTCGCACACGGCGTGAAAACGCACCACCAGTTCGTTGTCGTCCGTGAGCCGGTAGACGACGGTGGCGTCGAGCCGGCCGGGGTAGCCCTGTTCGCCGTCAGGACTGGTGTAGGCCAGGCGCAGGCTGTCGCCATCGACCGTGGCGTCCCACTTGCGCCGGTCGAAGCCCGGCGCGCCGCCGTGCAGGTGGTTGTTGCCGTCGTTGGTGGACAGGATATATTCGCGGCCGTCAAGCGTGAAGCGGCCACGCGCGATGCGGTTGCCGTAGCGGCCGATCAGGGCGCCGAAATACGGGCTGTCGCCCTGGTAGGGAGCGAGCGAGTCGAAGCCGAGCACGATGTCGGCCAGCCGGCCTTCGCGGTCGGGTGCGTGCAGCTCGGTGACGATACCGCCGAAATCGATGATGCGGGCCAGCAGGCCATGCGCGTTCGTCAGGGTGAACTGGGTGATGGGCGTGCCGTCTGTCAGCTGGCCGAAAGGTGCCTGGGTGATACTGGTGCGCACGTTGTCCGCTCCTTGCAGTGGCGATGAGGGCCGATCCTAGCATGGGGTACCCGGGAGCCGCGCACGGCCCCCGGACGGATGCCTGGCGCGCCGCTTTTCATTCATTCCGTTACCCATTTACAACACGCTTGCGCCCTGAGCGCCTGAGTTTGCGCTGGATCGTGCGGCATTTTGGCCACGTAGCACATGCTTTCTAGAAACAGAATAAGGAAAGAACCAATCAATAGTGGCAACATGATTCAGGCATTGGTAAGCTGAGATTTTTGCAACAGTAAATTTTCAATAACATCAAGACGGCATTCGAAAACCACTTCCACTACTGGAGAGCAGCAATGAAAATGAAGAGCCTGGCCATCGCCCTGTTAACCGT
>NZ_JAIWIA010000058.1 GCF_020176695.1 Massilia sp. MS-15
CTGGAGAGCAGCAATGAAAATGAAGAGCCTGGCCATCGCCCTGTTAACCGTCCTGCCGCTGGCAGCCCATGCGCAGACGAGCGTGCAGATCTATGGCATCGCCGACGCGTCGATCGGCATCGAGGATACGGATGCTCCCGGCGAAGACAGCCGCACCGTGATCAGCTCCGGCACCCAGGCCACCAGCCGCATCGGCTTTCGTGGTACCGAGGACCTGGGCAATGGCCTGAAGGCGCTGTTCAACATCGAAGCCGGCTATGCCATCGATACCGGCGCGCAGGATACGGCTGGCCTGTTTCAGCGCCGCGCCGTGGTCGGCCTGCAGGGATCCTTCGGCACCGTCACCATCGGCCGCGAATACAGCCCGGTCGCCGCGGTGGCCCAGTCGGCCGACCCGCTCGGCCACGCCTACTACGGTTCGGCCCTGACCGGCTTCGGCACCGGCCGCCTGACGCGCCGCCTGTCGAACTCGGTGAACTACCGGAGCAACGACCTGAGCGGCTTTGCCGTGCTGGCCGCCTACAGCGCCGGCGAGCGCCAGACCAACGACCCGTCGGGCAGCCTGGTCGGCGTCGCCGCCGAGTACAAGAACGGCCCGCTGTACCTGGGCGCCGCCTACCAGCAGACCGAGCGCCTGGCCACCGGCGACGACAAGGAATACACGATCGGCGCGGGCTACAACTTCGGCGCGGTCGACCTGCGTGCGGTCTACATGGAAGCCGACCCGACCGGCGGCAACAACGACTTCAAGTACCTGAGCCTGGGCGGCAGCTACACCGCGGGGCCGAACAAGTTCCACCTCACGGGCCACCAGCAGCGGCTGGAAAACGGCGCACGGGGCAACGGCATCTCGCTCGCCTACAGCTATGCCCTGTCCAAGCGCACCAGCGTGTACACCGCCTATGCCCACGTGCGCAACAACGGCAGCGCGACCTTCGGCCTGGTGTCGCCGGGCGGCAGCGTGGTGCCGCCGACCACCGCCCTGGGCGCCGATCCCTCGGTGTTCAACCTGGGCGTGCGCCACTCGTTCTAAGCCTTGCCGCTCAGGCCGGCAGCGCGGCCAGTGCCTGGCGCGACGCAGGCCGCGCTAGGCGCGGCCTGCCCTGCGCCTGCGCTTCTTGCGCTTCCCTTGCATCGCCGAGGCTGAAGACCGCCATCGCCGCATGCAGCACGGCGGCCTGCTCCTTCATCGCCTCGGCTGCCGCCGCCGCTTCTTCCACCAGCGCCGCGTTCTGCTGGGTCACCTGATCCATCTCGAGCACGGCCTGGTTGACCTGTTCGATGCCAGTCGTCTGCTGCTGGCTGGCAGCGCTGATCTCGCCCATGATCTCGGTGACGCGCCGCACGCTCTCGACGATGTCCTCCATTGTCGAGCCGGCCTCGGCCACGAGCTTGCTGCCCAGTTCCACCTTGCCGGAAGAATCCTTGATCAGGTCCTTGATTTCCCGCGCCGCCGCGGCCGAGCGCTGCGCCAGGTTGCGCACCTCGCTCGCCACCACGGCGAAGCCGCGGCCCTGCTCGCCGGCACGGGCCGCTTCCACCGCCGCGTTCAGCGCCAGGATATTGGTCTGGAAAGCGATGCCGTCGATCACGCCGATGATGTCGTTGATCTTGCCAGCCGAGGCGTCGATCTCGCCCATGGTACCGACCACCTGGCCGATCACCTGGCCGCCGCGCAGCGCCACCTGGGATGCCGCTTCCGCCAACACATTGGCCTGGCGGGCGTTGTCGGCGTTCTGCCTCACGGTCGAGGTCAGCTCTTCCATCGACGATGCGGTCTCTTCCAGCGAGGAAGCCTGCTGTTCGGTGCGGCTCGACAGGTCCTGGCTGCCGGCGGCGACTTCGGCCGCGGCCACGCTGATGGTGTCGGTACCGGTGCGCACGGTGCCGACGGTGCGCGCCAGGTTCGCGTTCATGGTCTTCAGCGCCTGCAGCAGCTGGCCGAGCTCGTCGCGGCTGCTCACGTCGATCTGGCTGCCGAGGTCGCCGGCCGCGACCGTATTCGCCACCTCCAGCGCGCGCCGCACCGGACGGGTGATCGAGCCGGTGATCCACCAGGCGATGGCGGACGCCAGCAGCGCGGCGAGCGCGCCGATACCCCACATCAGGCGCGACGTGTCGGTGTAGGTACGGTGGGCCTCGCCCGCCTTCTGCAGCGCGAGCTGCTTCTGCAGCGCGGCCTGCTCGCGCACGGCCTGCTTGATCTCCAGCAGCAAGGGGCGCAGCTGTTCGGCCAGGTACTGGCGCGCTTCCTCCAGCAAGCCGTCATTGCTCAGCTTGATCAGGTGCTGCTGGCCTGCCGCATAGCGCTCGGTCTGCTTGTGCAGCTCGGCCAGCAGGACGCGCGCGCGCGGATGCGTCAGGGTCTTGTCGAGTTCGTCCAGCAGGCGGGCGGTTTCCTGGCGTGCGGCAAGCACTTGCGCGGCCTGCTTCTGGCGCATGCCGTGTTCCTCGGTAATCAGGATGTCGCGCAGCGCGATCGCGGTGCTGTCCAGCTCGCCGAGCAGCCTGCCGGTCGCTTCGATGCGCGGCATGCGGTTGTTCACGATTTCGTCGGTGCCGGCACTGACCCGCGCCAGCATCATGTTACTGGTGACGATCATACCGGCGAGCATGAGGCAAACGATGCCGAAGCCGAGCGTGAGGCGCTTGCCGATATTCAGGTTTGCAAGGTTCATGTCAATTCCTTCATTGCCGGGACGGACCGGCGGTGGGAGGGGTCGTTCAGGCAGCCTGGTCCATGGCCTTGATCAGGCCGAGCTGTTCGGAGCTCATCAGCTTGTCGATGTCGAGCAGGATCAGCATGCGTTCGCCCACGGTGCCGAGGCCGGTGATCGCGTCGCCGTCCGCGCTGGCGCCCATCTCGGGCGCGGGGCGGATCTGCTCGTCCAGCAGGGTCACCACGTCGGAGACGCTGTCGACCACCATCCCGATCACGTGCTGCCGGATATTCAGGACGATCACGACCGTGAACTGGTCGTAGCTGGGCTCGCCCAGGCGGAACAGGATGCGCATGTCGACGATCGGCACGATCGCGCCGCGCAGGTTGACGATGCCCTTGATGCAGGGCGGCGCGCTGGGCAGCAGCGTGGGGGTTTCATAGCCGCGGATTTCCTGCACCTTGAGGATGCTGATCGCATATTCTTCCTGGGCTAGACGGAAGGACAAGACTTCCTTGTCGCGCGTGGGCGTACTGTTATCCATTTTGTTCTCGCTCTTGTGTTTAACTCGGTCACTATTGCCCGGTCGCAAGATACATTACGAAATTTCTGGTGCGAATTCGATGGCGAATGGACAAAACGGTGCAGTTAAACCACCAAAACGGTGCAGCGTATGGCGTGCATGCAACGCCTTTGACCCGGTGTTTTGTTCTTACGAAAACTTAGTGCACGACCGTTCGTACTGCCTGCCGGCTTGGCACGCTTCCTGCGTCAATCCAAGCATCCATCCCTCCTTTGCGCTGAGTGCGGAGACCCTGAAATGATCGTCCATCGTCCCGACGCCCGCGCCATCCGCGCACTGCGACCGCAACTGGCAGGCCTGCTGCGCGAGGCCGTGGCCGAAGGCTACTCGCTCGGCTTCCTGGCCGCGCTCGACCCGGCGCAGGCCGAGCGCTACTGGAACGCCGTCGAACAGGACGTGGCCGCGGGCAGCCAGAAGCCGAACGGCAGCAACCGCGCCGAGCTGCAGAAGATGCTGGTCGGCAGCGGCATGCGCCGGCGCGGGATCGGCAGCGCGCTGCTGGCCGCGGCCGAACACGAGGCGCTGGCGCTGCGGCGCGGACTGCTGTTCCTCGATACCGAAGCCGGCTCGGACGCCGAGGCGCTGTACGGCAAGGCCGGCTATATCCGCGTGGGCGAGCTGCCCGACTATGCCTGCGATCCGCACGGCCGCTGGCGCCCGACCGCGATCTGGTACAAGACGCTGTTCCCGCGCGGCCGCTAGGGAGCGCGCCGGCACCGTCCAGTGGCGGCGCCGACCGCCGCGGCCGAATGTCACGTAGAATCGAAGGCTCGATACTTCCTTGCTGCCAACGTGACCGACAGTCCTGCCCCGACACCACGCCGGCCCCTGCGCGCTTACCTGCTGTGGCTGGTATTGACCACCCTGCTGCCGGGCGTGGTCGGCGCCTCGCTGCTGTTCGTCCACCAGTACCAGAAGGCGCGCGCGCAAATCGAGCGCAACACCCTGCAGACGGTGCGCGCCCTGGTGCGCAGCGCCGACAACCAGCTGCTGCAGGCGCAGTCGGTCGCCCAGACCCTGTCCACCATCGACGCCCTCGATGCCGGCGACTTCGCGCGCGTCCACGCCCAGGCGCGCGAGGCGCTGTCGCTGGCGCCGGCGGGCGGCGACATGATCATGGTGCTGCGCGACCGCAGCGGCCAGCAGCTGGTCAATACCGCGCGCGAATACGGCGCGCCGCTGCCGCGCGAATACTCGGACCAGCTGGCGCAGGTGTTCGCCAGCGGCCGGCCCGCGGTGTCGGACGTCTTCGTCGGCGCCGTGCGCCAGCTGCCGGCGGTGAGCGTGGACGTGCCGGTACGGGTCGGCACCGAGGTGCGCTACGTGCTGAGCATCGGGATCGGCACCGACTACTTCAGCGGCATCCTGTCGCCGCAGTCGGTACCGGAAGGCGCGGTGGCGTCGCTGTTCGACCGCCAGGGCACCATCTTCTACCGCAACATGAACCGCAACGAGACGGTCGGCCATCCGGTCAACCCGCTGCTGCGCAATGCCTTCATGCGCCAGCTGGAAGGCACCATCGATTCGCGCTCGCGTGAAGGCAGGCCGCTCCTGACCACCTTCTCGCGCTCGTCCCTCACCGGCTGGGGCGTGGCGATCGGCATCCCGCGCGCCAGCCTGCGCGCCGAGCTGCTCGACCAGCTGGCCCTGATGACCGGCGTGGCGGCGGCCCTGTTCGTGGTCGCCCTGTGCCTGGCCTGGCTGATCGGCGGACGCCTGGCGCGCTCGGTGCAGGCCCTGAGCGGCCATGCCGAAGCGCTCGGCCGGGGCGAGCTGCCGCCGCCGCTGGCCGAGGTGCATGTGCGCGAGGCGGCCGAAGTGGCGGCCGCGATCCGCGACGCCGCGGCGCTGCTGGCCGAGCGTTCGCGCGAGCTGGCGGCCAAGGAATCGGCGCTGCGCGAAACCCACATGCTGGCCCGCTTCGGCACCTGGGAACGTCGGCTGGACAGCGACACGGTGGAGGTCTCGGCCTCGGTGCCGCACATCTTCGGGCGCCCGGTACCGCCCTTCCCGGAACAGCGCGGCACCCTGCTGACCGAGGAATCCTGGCAAGAGGTCCAGCGCCTGAGCAGCGAACTGGTACGCAGCGGCGGCAGCGGCAAGCTGCAGCTGGAGGCCCTGCATGCGGACGGCCACCACATCTGGCTCGACTTCCGCGCCGAATGCGTGCGCGGCCCGGACGGGCAGGCGCAGGCACTGCGCGGCACCATGCAGGACATCACCGAGCGCGTGCGCGCCGAGGAGGCGCTGCGCCAGGCCGACCAGCGCAAGAATGAATTCCTGGCGATGCTGGCGCACGAGCTGCGCAACCCGCTGGCGCCGATCGCCTCGGGCGCCCAGCTGCTGGGACAGGAAGGGCTGGATGCGGCGCGCACGCGCCAGATCAGCGCCATCATCGCGCGCCAGGCGCGTCACATGGCCGGCCTGGTGGACGACCTGCTCGACGTTTCGCGCGTCACGCGCGGGCTGGTGACGCTGGCGCGCGAACGGGTCGACATCAACGCCGTGGTGCAGGAAGCGGCGGAGCAGGTGCAGGCGCTGGTGCGCGAGAAAGGCCACGCGCTGGCGCTGCGGCCCCTGCCACAGCCGTGCTGGGTGCTGGGTGACCGCAAGCGCCTGGTGCAGGTGGTCGGCAACCTGCTGCACAACGCCGCCAAGTTCACCGCGCGCGGCGGCAGCCTGTCGGTATCGATCGCCCTTGCCGACAAGGATGAGCAGGTACTGGTGGAAGTGCGCGACAACGGCATCGGCATGCTGCCGGCGGAACAGGCGCGCGCCTTCGACATGTTCGTGCAGGGCGAGCGCACGCCCGACCGCGCGCTGGGCGGCCTGGGCATCGGCCTGGCGCTGGTGCGCAGCCTGATCGAACTGCATGGCGGCAGCGTGACGGTGTCGAGCGCCGGCCAGGGCCTGGGCACCAGCTTCACGCTGCGCCTGTCGCGCTGCGCGGACACGGATGGCGGTCCCGCGCCCGCCATGGACAGCACAAGCGCGGTGCGCGCCGGCGCGCACCTGAAAGTGCTGGTGGTGGACGACAACGTCGACGCCGCGCGCATGCTGGCGCTGGCGGTGGCCGCGCACGGCCACGAACTGCGGGTGGAGCACGGCCCGCGCGAGGCGCTGGCGCAGGCGGCCGCGTTCGCACCCGACGTCTGCCTGCTCGACATCGGCCTGCCGGGCATGGATGGCTACGAACTGGCGCGCCGCCTGCGCCGAGAGCGCGCCACCGCCGGCGCCATCCTGGTGGCGGTGACCGGCTATGGCCAGGACCAGGACCGCCGCGACAGCGCGCAGGCCGGATTCGACCACCACCTGGTCAAGCCGGTGGACATGGCGAGCCTGGACCGGATCCTGGCCGACGCCGCAGCCGCGGCTCCGGCCGGCGAATAGGCTAGCGCTTCACGTTGCCGAACGGGTCGCCCCGCTTCCAGCGCGGCATGGCCTCGGCGTTGGCCACCGCGTAGCCCAGGTTGAAGGTGAACTGGGCCTGCTGCAGCATGCCGGCCAGGTCCCAGCTGGCGCGGTACTCGTCGCTCACCTGGTGGTAGTCGCGCTTGAAGCCCACCATCTTCTCGCTCGAGGCGGCGTGGTCGTGCGCGAACTCGAAGTGGCCGTCGCCCGAGAACACGGCCGAGCCGACGTTGAAGGCCGGCACCCCTGCCTTGGCGAAGTTGAAGTGATCGGCGCGAAAGTAGGCGCCGGACAGGTCGGGAACGCGCGGCGCCAGCTTGAGGCCCATGTTGCGCGCCACCACCGCCGCGGTCTCAATCAGGCTGCTGCGCTCGGCGCCGGGCACGCCGATGTCGCGCGTCAGGCCGACGAAATTCAGGCTGTCGAGGTTCAGGTCGGCCGCCGTATCGGCCAGCGGCAGCACTGGGTTCCTGACATAGGCGGCACTGCCCAGCAGGCCCTGCTCCTCGGCCGCCGGCCACAGGAACACCTGGGTGCGCAGCGCCGGGCGCTTGGCCGCCTCTGCCGCCATCGCCAGCAGCGCCGCGGCGCCGGACGCGTTGTCGATGGCGCCGTTATAGATGCGGTCCTTGCGCGCATCGGCCGCGCCGCCCTCGGGCGCGGCTTCGTCGATACCCAGGTGGTCCCAGTGCGCCGAATACACCACCGCCTGCCGCTTGAGCCTGGGATCAGTGCCAGGCACGATGCCGACCACGTTGTACTGCTCCACGGTGCGGATCGCCGACTTCAGCGCCACCCGGGCCCTGGCCTTCAGGTCCACCGGGCGGAAGTCGCGCCGCTCGGCCTGGGCGCGCAGCGCGTCGAGCTCGAAGCCGGCCGCCGCGAACAGCCGGCGCGCCATGCCCTCGTGCAGCCAGCCCTCGACCCCGTTGCCGCCACCGGCCAGGTGAAAACGCTCGCGCGAAAAACCGTTGGCCGGCACGCTCCACGGGTAGGACGCGGAAGGCAGCGTATGGATCAACAGCACGCCGGCCGCGCCGCGCCGCGCCGCCTCCTCGAACTTGTACATCCAGCGCCCGTACCAGGTATAGGCCTGGCCGCCGAAGCGCTGCGGCTCCTGCGCGGTGGGCTGGGGATCGTTGACCATCATGACCAGCATCCGGCCCTTCACGTCCACACCCTTGTAGTCGTCCCAGTGTTCTTCCGGCGCGGCGACGCCGTAGCCGACGAACAGCAGCGGCGCGTCGAAGGCCAGGTCGGGGCGCCCGCTGGCGGTGCCGAACACGATGTCCTTGCCGGTTTCCGGCGCCAGGCGCTGGCCGCCCACCTCGAAGCTGACCGCGCTGCCGGGCAGCAGCCGGCTGCCTTCGATCTCGACCTTCTGGCGGTAGCCGCCGTCGGCCGCGCCCGGCCAGGCGGGCTGCAGGCCGGCGATCGCGGCCTGGGTCTCCAGGTAGCGCACCGCCAGCGCGCCGCCGCGCTGGCCGGTGCCGCGCCCTTCCAGCAGGTCGTCGGCAAGGAAGGCCAGGTGGCCGCGCAGCACCGGCTCGGCCAGGCGCGGCGCCTGTGCGAAAGCGGACGGGGACAGGACAGCAGCAAGGGCAAGGGGGAGTAGTCGCATCGGGATATCCGTTCGGGTGTCGCCAGCTTGGCAAACTGCCATCTTAACGCAGCCGGCACGCGCCCTGCATATCCGTGCAGGCCACCATTGCAGGCCTGCGCCGCGCGCGCCTATACTGGTGCATTTTCGACAGGACCGGCCATGACGATTTCCCGCCGCAGCACCCTTGCCGCCCTGGCCGCCCTGCCCCTGGCCGCCCAGGCCATCCCACCCAACAAGGAAACCTCGCCCATGTACGGCCTGATCGGAAAAATGCGCGCCCAGCCGGGCCAGCGCGACGCCCTCATCGCCATCCTGCTGGAAGGCACGACCGCCATGCCCGGCTGCATCAGCTACGGCATCGCCAAGGACAAACAGGATGCGGATGCGATCTGGATCACCGAGACCTGGGTCGACCAGGCCAGCCACCAGGCCTCGCTGGCGCTGCCCGCGGTGCGCGCCGCGATCGCCCGGGGCCGTCCATTGATCGCCGGCTCCGGCGAACGCTTCGAGACCGAGCCGGTGGGCGGACACGGGACCATGGCCGGACGCAGCGCCTGAGTCCTATAGGCTCGCCTTATCAATGCGCCTTCTTTTGAAGCAAACCCGATAAATCGCTCAGCCTGCCGCCTTCAGGTAGGCCATGTACCTGGCGACCCCGCTGGCCACGTCGGTAAAGGGTTCGGCATAGCCGGCCGCGCGCAGGGCGCCGATGTCGGCCTGGGTGAAGCTCTGGTACTTGCCTTTCAGCTTGTCCGGGAAAGGCAGGTAGTCGAGCAGGCCCTGCTCGACGATCTGCGCGAGCGAGAGCGGCGCCTTGCCTTCGTTGGCGAGCGCATTGACGGTGGCCACCGCCAGGTCGTTGAAGGGCTGGGCGCGACCGGTGCCGAGGTTGAAAATGCCGCGCTGCTCCGGGTGGTCCAGGAAGAACAGGTTCACCTTGACCACGTCTTCCACATAGACGAAGTCGCGCATCTGGGTCCCGGCCTCGTAGCCCTCGTTGGCGCCGAACAGCTTGACCTTGCCCTCTTTCTGGAACTGGTGGAACTGGTGGAACGGCACCGAGGCCATCGTGCCCTTGTGACCTTCCAGCGGTCCGTACACGTTGAAGTAGCGCAGGCCCACCACCTGGCTGCCGTGCTGCATGCCGTGCTGCTGCCAGTGGCGGCGCAGGTACTGGTCGAACAGGAACTTCGAATAGCCGTAGACGTTCAGCGGCCGCTCGTGCTGGCGCTCTTCCCTGAACACGCTGCCGCCACCGTACACCGCGGCCGAGGACGCGTAAATGAAAGGAATCCGCTCGCGCTGGCAGAACGCGAACAGGGCGACGGTATAGTCGTAGTTATTGCGCATCATGTAGCGCCCGTCGGTCTCCATGGTGTTGGAGCAGGCGCCCTGGTGCAGCACGGCGCTGAACTTGCCGTCGAATTCGCCGGCCTTCAGGCGCACCAGGAAGTCTTCCTTGTCGGCGAAGTCCGCCACTTCGGCATCGACGATGTTGTGGAATTTTTCCGGACGCGACATGTTGTCGACCGCGAACACGCTGAAGGGCTTGCGCCGCGACAGCGCGTGTACCAGGTTGGCTCCGATGAAGCCTGCTGCGCCAGTAACCAGTATCATTGTCTACCTCTTCTTTCGTTCAGGCCGCGGCCAGCATCGGCTGCAGCGGTTGCCACACATCGGCGGGCAGGATCTGTTTCATGCAGTTCTGGTGGCCCAGCGGGCACTCCCGCTGCTGGCAGGGCGAACATGCAATATGCAGCCACAATACCTTGGCCAGCGCCGAATGCGGCGGCGTATGGCGCGGGTCGGTCGGGCCGTAGATCGCCACCAGTGGCCGCCCGAGCGCGGCGCCGATGTGCATCAGGCCGGAGTCGTTGGTGACCAGTGCCGCCGCGCGCGAGATCAGCGCGATCGCCTCGTCCAGCGAGGTGGCGCCGGCCAGATTGTGCGCCTGCGGCACGACGGCGGTGATCTCGTCGCATACGGCGCGGTCCTTGGGAGAGCCCATCAGCAGGATCTGCGCATCCGGCCGCTGGGCGCGGATGGTCTGCGCCAGCTCGGCAAAGTAGGCCGCGGGCCAGCGCTTGGCCGGGCCGAACTCGGCGCCCGGGGCAAACGCGACATAGGCGCCGGCCGGCAGCCCAAGGCGGGCGATGGCGGCATCGGCCTGTTCCGGCGCCACCTGCATGCTCGGTTCGAGCGCCTTGCCGGCGGGCGGCAGCTGGCGCACCGGGGCGTCGGCCAGCGCGGCATAGAACGGCACCATCGGCCGCGGCGCCGCCTTGTCGTCGTGGTGCATCACGTTGACCAGCCCATAGCGCATCTCGCCCTTGTAGCCGACGCGGCGCTTGATGCCGGCCAGCCAGGGAATCAGGGCGAACTTGAGCGTATTCGGCAGCACATACGAATCGGCATAGCCGCGCGCCCTGAGCATCTTCGCGAAGGCCTTGCGCTCCTTCCACTGCAGGGCGCCATGCTTGAAGGGCGATTCGATGACGGTGTCGACTTCGCGCATCGCGCGCCACACCGGCGCCACCCAGCCGGGCGCCAGCACGTCGATCGGACGCTCGGGATGGCGCTCGCGCAGGCGGCGCAGCAGCGGCTGCGCCATGACGGCGTCGCCGATCCAGTTGGGAGAAATGACAAGCGTGCGCAACATGGGACTCTCGTGGACGGCAAATCGCGTTGATCGGTAATCCGCGATTATAGCAACCGCCGCCCACGGGCTGGCCGCCGGCGTCAGTCGTTCAGGTGCACGTCCTGCAGCGCGATCCCGTGCAGCGCATTGCGCCAGCTGTTGCCGATGTTCCCGCACACCAGGCGGCAGAACGAGGCGGCCTGCTGCTGCAGCATGTGCTGGTGGTTCTTCTGCAGGTAGCTGCCGAGCGCCTCGTACAGGTCCCACATCACGTCCTCGGTCTCGCGGCTGCCGATGTACATCGGGATCACGGTGTCCGGGTCCTGCATGGCCTGGCGCAGGGCCTCGATCATCTCGGCCACCGGCATCTTGCGCCAGGTGGCGGCCAGGCGCGGCACCTGGTGGAAGATGTGGCGGAAGTAGATGCGGTTGTGCGCATAGGCGTCCCAATAGGCCTTGCCGCGCTCAGTCTCGCCGAGGAAGGCTTCGAAGCGGCCCAGCAGGGTCTCACCGGACGGGCGCACCGGGTCGTCCCTGGTCAGCACGCGCACGCCCAGCGCGGCGGTGATACGGTCGATGGGCGTGGCCACGCCGACCCGGTTGGTGTCCGGTGCCTTGCCCCACAGCAGGCCGAGCACCAGGTTGTTGTCCTCGTCGATCGGATGCACGACGGCGGCGCCTGAATCGCCGTGGTCGACGAAGGCCTCGTCCCTGCCGTCGATGAACAGCATGTCCTGGAACTGCTCCAGGTTGGCCGCCAGCCCGCTGTAACAGACGGCGACCACGCTGCCGAAACTCAGGCCCGTGGAAGCGCCGCGCTTGGCGACCGGATACGGCAGCTGGTCCTTGCCGACCTCGCCGGTGCCGCTGATGGCGCCGATCTCGCGGATACGGGCCAGGCCGGCGTCCTGGTAGTAGTCGAGGCTGGCGATGGCGGCGTCCATCTGCGAGCAGTCCATGGACTCGGCGGTGGCGCCGATCTCGTCGCATTTCACCTTGGCCGGCTGGTAGACGGTGGTGCCGACCTCGCCCAGCACGTGGGCGGCGGACAGTGCGTAGCAGCTGCCGTCCGGCTTGGCCACGATGCAGCCCAGGGTGCCGAAGGAGAAGCCGGCGCTCAGCTTGGCGCCGCCAACGAGCGGGCGGTACTTGCCGTTGTCTTCGTACATGGCGCGCCGTTCGGACTTGGCTTCGCAGCGGATGATGGGCGCATGCTCGATCACGTCGGTCGGGAAGCCGTCGATCTCGAGGGGTATCTGGTGTTCGGGCGCGATCCCGTCCAGCGCGCGCTTGCGTCCAATGTGCACGCAGATCGCCAGGCGGCCGGTCGGCGCGCCCCTGACGCGCTTGATGCCGATGCTGGTGCCGTGTACCCCCGGGATGGTCATCGCAGTGGCGTGGAAGTATTCCTTCGCCTGCTTCATCTGCTCGAACGTCATGTCGTCCATCGTTGCTCTCTCCCTTCGAAAGTAACGCTGGGGAATGGCTTTCCCCGAAAAAATGTCAATCTAGCACTGATTTATGGAGGAGTCACAGATTATTTGGCCATGCGGCTGGCATGCGTGGCATTGCTGCCAAACTGGCGGGAATTCTGGACAAGACGGGCGGGATGTGCATGCGGCGCGGGCGCATGCGCTGCGCGTGTCCGGGATAGGCTTCGTGCAAGCGCTCGCTGGTGCGCGACGGAACCGGATGCGGTGAATGAGGGCGGCGCTGGCCGGCTATGCCGCCCTCGGTCAGCTGCGACGGCGGCGGCGCGCTGTCATCAAGCCCGCACTCGCAAGCCCGAGCAAGGCCAGGGATGCCGGTTCCGGCACCTCGTTGGGAACGAAAAAGATCTTCTCGTAGTGATCGCCGAACGTGATGATATCGTTGATTCGGTAACCGCCGACGTTTGCTATGGTATGCAGGCACATGCTGGTCGGGCTGCTTGCTGAACTATCGCACTGGTACTTGTAGACCGCGTCGTCAAGCGCTGTAAAGCCCCAGGAATAATCCGGCGCGTAATACCATTGGGAACCGTTTGCGATATGGGTTGTGCTCGTGTTCATGTAACCCGTATTGAAAATCGTGTCCGCGCGATCGGCTGCCGCCAGCACCAGCAGGGTGTCGCTGCCGGTGACACGGCCGGCCATCATCAGCTTGCCACCCTGGCAGGCATTCAGCACTTGCTCGCCGAAGGTTCCGATCGGGGTTGCCAGGCTCGACACATGGCACTGGGTCCATCCGCCCGCCAGCACCGTCGAGACCGCTACGTTGGTTTGTGGACCGACTGGCATGAAACTGGGCGTGGCATTGGCAACGCCGGCGGCGGTCAGCAGGGCGAACAGGGCAAGCTTTTTCATGCGAGAGTCCCTCAGTCAAGTTTCCTAGATTGTAAGCAATATTTATGCCACAAATAAATTTTCTAACGTAAACAACAACTTGCTTGTAACAGAAAGTCGACGCATATTGTTACTGTAAAAAAACTCGACAGTTTCTTTCAGGATGCCGCCCTTAGCGCTGCGGAAGAAGCATCCGGAAAAGCATGCCCGCTGCGCCGCCTTGTCGGCTGGACCGCGCGTGCAAGGGCCTTGCACACGAAGGAGCACTGCACTTTACTTGGGTGCCGACTACATTGACGGTAGGGTCGAAAGAACGAACTGCTGAGCCGTTACGATTCCGCATGCATGTCGGCTTCGGGTCGGAACTCGCTGTCGAACGAAGCGGAAGCTCACCGTCCGATAGCATGCCGCAGGTTCATTCGTGCCTGCGCCTCGAACCGGCGATGCATGTCTGGCGTGCCGTAGATCACGGGCCGTGCCAGGAGACGCGCAAGGATCTCATTGCGCTTGCGCCGGTAGGGAAATGCCGGCACGGCGGCGTATTCGGCACGGACCTGCTGTTCGTATTGCGCGAAACGCGCCGGCCCGGCGCCCAGGATTGCCAGGTCGATGTCGATGACCAGACCCGCGTCGGCGTCCGCGGTAGCGTCATGATGGACCGTCGCCATGACGAGCGCCTGGATTCGTTCGATCAGTGCCGGAGGCGCTCCAGCGGTCCGTAGCGCCTCGCTTGCCCATGCCGCACTGCGCGCTTCGTTGTCGGTTGCCAGCGGCACATACACCGCGTCGTGGAACCACAGTGCGATGGCCACTTCGCCAGGATGCTCTGCCAGGTGCGCCACCTGATCGAAGAGCGCCAGGCATTCCTCGAGGTGCTGCAGCGTATGGTAGTGGCGCGAGGGCTCCGCATGGCTGGCGAGCACGCGATCAAGCCAGGCTTCGGTGCCGGTCAGGTTGAGCCGCGCCCAGTCTTCGGTCCAATGCCTTCTGAAATCGATCATGGGCTTACTCGTCCGGTGGTTGGGGACAGGCAGCTGTCGTGAATGAGGATCTTGCCGTCGTATGAACTGCTGAGGAGAGCATCGCCGCGGCGCAGCGTATCGGTGACAAAGTTCTTGTGCCTCGCTTCGAACACCTGCCCGCCGCTGGTGGCGTCCCAGACGCGCACTGCGCAGTCTTCACCGCAGCTGGCAAGCAAACCATCGCCGAGATACCGCAAGCGTCGGACGGCCGCGCGATGCATCTGGAACTGCGACGATTTTCTCCATCCGGCGGCACCAGGCGTCCAGCACGCCACCCGGCCCGCGATGTCGCCGGTCCAGATCGCGCCTTCCGCGACCAGTAGCGTGCGCAGCGGCGTGTCTCCTTCGAGCGTATCGGTACAGCGCATGGAAGCGACATCCCAGATGCGGACGGATCCATCCTCGGCCACGCTGGCGATGCCATTGCTTCCCCAGGCAGCCAATTGCCATATCCAGCCTTGCTTGCCTGTCAGGCTGCCTATGGCGCTGCCGTCCTGCCGCCACAGCTTGATGTTGCCGTCGGCACCGCCGGTGGCGAGTGTGCCGTCAGGGAGTGCGATCACGTCAAGCACTGCAGTGTCGTGTGCAAGCACATTGGCCTCGCACAGATTCCTCGACCAGTCCCAGATGCGCAGCGAGCGGTCGCGGGACACCGATGCCAGGCGTTTGCCGGGCAGCGGCGCCAGGCCCAGCACGGACTGTTCATGTCCGCGCAGGAAACGCACTGCCTGGCCGTCAGCATCCCAGATACGGATGGTCGCATCGCGCCCGCCACTGGCCGTCCAGCCGTCCTCGAGCCCGGCGAGCGACCAGATGTATCCTGCGTGCTCGGGTCGTTCCGCCGCATGCTTCTCCTCCACCGATGCGCGATACAGGACGTCGCTACGCAGCACATGCTTGGTGCCCGCGGTGACTTCGTCGCCTGCGTGCCAGATGTCGTGATCGAACAGCAGAAGGCTCCCGGCTTGAGGCCGCACCCGGCCCAGTTCGCAGCGGGCGCCGCCATGGCCGTGGCCGGCCGGCCCTTGGGCATAAAAGACGGTGTCCCCACCCACGAACGCCGTGCCATCCGTCAGGTAGACAAGGACGGTGAGATGGGAACGACAACCGGGACCCCGATGGTGTACGCCATCCTGGTGCACGCTGAAGCGCTGCCCCGCTTGATACCTGCAAAAGCGGAATCGTTCATTGATGCCATCGAAGGACCATTCCCGACCATCCTCTATAAGTGTGGCTGGGACATGAGCGCGCAGGCGCTCACCCAGGCGCGCCGCGAGATCGCTCGAATCACTCACGTGTCGGTGGTTGTTGCGATAGGAAGGCGGATAGTCGGTCTCGGCAGTGACGTAGCCGCGGCATTCGCTCAGGGCGATCAGCTCGTGGCACTCGGCTTGCGTCAGGAAGTTCGGGACCAGGAGGCATCGGCCTGCAGTAGCGGGCAATGGATGAACGTGCGTCGTCGACAAGGTGCGCTCCTAAGTTGGTTGACTAACCAAATTTTGAGACAAGTTTAAGACGACAACGGACCGTCAAGCAAGTATTATTTGGTTGATTAACCAAGAAAGCGACCTTGATGGCGAGAAAATCCAATTCAGACTTCCGCAGGGCTGGGATCGTGCGTGCACTGCAGACTGTCATGGCAAAGCAAGGGTACGAGAAGGCGACGATCCAGGCGATTGCGGCCGAGGCCGGTCTGGCGCCAGGCCTGCTGCATTATCACTTCAAAAAGAAGCAGGATATTCTGGTCTCGCTGGTGACGACGCTGGCGGACTACGGGCAACAGCGGTTCGCGGAACTGGCCGGCGCGGCGGAGGATCCCGGCGCGCGCCTGCGCGCCTACATCGAGGCTCGGCTCGGCCTGGGACCTGGCGCATCGCAGGAGATCGTGGCGGCCTGGGTCATGATCGCTGCCGAGGCAGTGCGGCAGCCCGAGGTGAGGGAGGCATTCCAGCGGGCAGTCGTCGTTGAACTCGATCTGTTGACGGGCTTGTTGGCGGATTGTCTGCGAGAGCAAGGACGGCAGGAAGCGGAAGCCCGCAAACTCGCCGCCGGCGTATTGGCACTGATGGAAGGGGCCTACCAGCTCGCGTGCGCCGCGGGAGAAGTCATGCCGACGGGGTACGCGGCGGAGGCGGCGATGCGCTATGCGGTGCTGGGGATCGAGGCGTCTGCCTTGAGTGGATAGCAAAACCGCGAGGTTTGTCGTTTACGCGTAGTGGCAACACGAAGATCCGCCGAAGAGATGGACGAGCTCGACAAGTCGATGAGCCTAGTTGTCCTGAATTGCCCCCCCCCAGCGAACCCGAACGATCCCGATGGCTCAGCCGAGATAACAAAAAAGCCCCATGAATCTGGGGCTTAGGTGTCTTGGCGGAGAGAGGGGGATTCGAACCCCCGATAGGCTATGAACCTATACACGCTTTCCAGGCGTGCGACTTAAACCACTCATCCATCTC
>NZ_JAIWIA010000059.1 GCF_020176695.1 Massilia sp. MS-15
GAGCGTGACGCCCAAGCTGGAGCGCGAAAAATAGCTGATCTCGACCACGGTCCGGTCTGGTGCAGGTCTTGTCACGTCGGAACGGCCACACAACCTATTTGTTCAGCGCTTCCCTAGCGCTGTGGCGGCGCATTCTCCCCGAAATATTCATACGAATCCGCATTGCGCACCGCCCTTGCCGGATCGCTGCGCGCCATCTCCGCCGCCCCCGCCTTGCCATACACATGGTCGTCCGTGCCCGCCACCACGTCGAAGTGGCTCAGTTCGTGCAGCAGCGTGCCGCCGCGCGAGTCGGTCCCCGTGAGCGGCGCGCTCCAGAACGCCTTGCACACGTACACCGTGTACGGCTGGGCCGGATACACGTAGGCGAAGTATTTCTCCTTGCAGCCGCAGTCGATCGCCACTGGCCGGTTCTCGAACGCGTCGCGGATCGCGCCGACCCGGGTCCTAACGGCCGCGACGCGCTCCGCGTCGGGTGCGCCGAACCAGGTGGCGTAGCGCGCCCCGTATCCGGTGCCTGTCCCGGCGCCCGTCCCGGCGCCTGTTCCGGTTCCTGCGTCCAGGTAGCGCTGCGCATCGCGCGCCATCGCACGCCCGGCACCGAGGGCCGCGCCCAGCTGTTCCTGCTGCGCGTTCGAACATTTCGGGAAGGCGGGATCGGCCGCGCCCGCCGCCAGCCTGGATGGCGCAAGGGTGCCGCGCGGCAGGCGCCCCTCGACCCAGATCTCGACCGGATTCGACACCAGGCTGCCCGGCAGCGGCTGCATCGCACCCGTGCCATCCGGCGCGCCGGCCAGCAGGGCGGGGCCGGCGCTGCGGTAGCGCACCTGGTAGCTGCCTGTCACATGCATCTCGTACAGTGCCGACAGCTCGACCGTGGCGCTGAGGGCGGCGCCCGGTTCGATGCGCAGGTAATCATCAGGCCCCGGGGCGGGGCGCTTGGCCAGCATGCCGAGGTAGCGCACCGGCTGGCCGTCGCGCAGCACCTCGAACAGCGGCGCCGTGATCTCGCCCAGCGGCACCTGCCAGGACAGCAGGAAGCGCGGCGCGGCGCCAGTGTTGCGCAGGGTGACGCGCACCAGCACCTCGTCGCCGCGCGCGGTGCTGGTGCGCAGCGGCGCCAGGCGCACATCGAGTTCCTGCGCTGGCGCGGGCAAGGCGCAGCAGAGCAGCACGAAAGAGGGAAGGACGACAAGGCGCATGCGGGGCTCCACGAGATGGCAACCCGGCCAATGTGCCCCCGCCAACCGACATGCCTATTGAGTAGTAACAAGAAGCCATTTATTCATGGCAACAAACTACCCATGCATACTATGGCTGATAAACAACAAATAAAGGGTGTAACCAATGTTTACTCGATTCCTGCTACGATCATTGCTATTATGCAATAACAATATCTCGGCATAAATCTTCCCCTTCCGCCAGCGCAGGCTTTCTCATGTACACCCAGCACCGATCCCCCTCCTGTCGTTCAGGAGGCCAGTCATGAACGGCTTCCAGGATGACGTGGACGAGCTGGCGCGCGAGATCGGCCTCGACCAGGACGAAGTCGCCGCGCGCAAGGCCTTCCTCGAGCTGGGCGAGGACGATGTCGAGACGCTGCGCGACGTGCATGGGCTGCTGGCCATGCACCGCGACCTGTTCTCGGAGCGCTTCTATGCGCACCTGATGTCCTTCCCCCAGTTGCGGGCCATGCTGGGCGGTGGGGTCGAGGCGCGCCTGCGCCGGGTGCAGGCGTCGTATTTCGACAGCCTGACCGCCGGCGACTACGACGAGGACTACATCCGCGAGCGCCTGCGTGTGGGCGCGACGCACGAACGCATCGGGCTCGACCAGAAGTGGTACATCGGCGCCTACCGCAAGTACCTGTCCGAGCTGGTCGGCCTGCTGTGGCGCCGCCTGCAGGAACAGCCGGAACGCTTCCATGCGGCGGTCGACGCGGTGCTCAAGATCGTCTGCTTCGACATGGGCCTGGCGCTCGACACCTATGCGCACGCCGGCCAGCGCAGCCTGCGGCAAAACCAGAACTACCTGGAGCAGGTCATCGACGGCATGCCGGCCGGCCTGATGGTGGTCGACGCCGAACTGCGCGCCCACTCGATGAACCGGATGATGGCCGACCTGCTCGACGTGCCGGACGACCTGCTGCTGGAGCAGCGGCTTGCGCTGGAAGAGCTGATCCCGAGTGCGGAGCTGGCCGGGCGCGCCGCCGAGGCGCTCGCCTCCGGCGCGCCGCACGACAACGTGCTGGTGACGCTCGACGGCCGCGCCGACGGCGTGCGCTACGCGGACTTCAACATCCGCCGCGCCTACAAGGACGGCGCCCCGATGCTGCTGGTGATCGGCCAGGACATGACCTTCCGCCGCAAGGCCAGGCTGCGTCTGCAGGAGAGCGAGGAATTCTTCCGGCTCACCTTCAACCAGGCCGCGGTCGGCATCGTGCTGCTGGGCGGCGACGGGCGCGTGCTGCGCACCAACAGCAAGATGTCGCAGATCCTCGGCTACTCCGAGATCGAACTGCTGCAACGCTTCTACCAGCAGTTCATGGACCCGGACGACCTGGCCGAGGAGCAGGCCATGATCGCGCGCCTGCGTGGCGGCGAGGTCGCCGACTACCAGCGCGAGAAGCGCCTGCTGCGGCGCGACGGCAGCCAGGTCTGGGTCAGCGTCAACGTCTCGAGCATGCGCGACGCCAGCGGCAACCAGCGCTTCATCTGCGTGGTGCGCGACATCCAGCGCCAGAAACAGGCCGAGGAAGCGCTGCTGCGCATGGCCAACCACGACGCCCTGACCGGCCTGCCGAACCGCCTCCTGATGCATGACCGCCTGAGCCAGGCCATCATGCAGGCCCACCGCGCCGGGCGCCAGGTGGCGGTGATGTTCATCGACCTGGACCGCTTCAAGCATGTCAACGACAGCCTGGGCCACGATGCCGGCGACGCCCTGATCGTCGAGATCGCGCGCCGCCTCTCAAGCAGCCTGCGCGAAAGCGACACCGTGGCGCGCCAGGGTGGCGACGAATTCGTGGTGGTACTGCCCGACCTGGGCGGCCAGGAAGACGCCGGCAAGGTGGCGCGCAAGCTGCTCGACAACCTGTTCCAGCCGCTCGCCCTGTGCGGCCAGGAAGTGTTCCCGTCGGGGAGCATCGGGATCGCCATGTACCCGGGCGACGGCCTGGATGGCGCCACCCTGCTCAAGTGCGCCGACAGCGCCATGTACGGCTCCAAGGCCCAGGGCGGCAACCAGGTCGCCTTCTATACCGCCGAGATGGGCGAGCAGGCCACCCAGCACCTGCGCCTGGAAGGGGCGCTCCAGCGCGCCCTGCAGCGCGACGAATTCCTGCTGCACTACCAGCCTGTGGTGGACATCGGCAGCGGCCGCGTGACCGGGGTCGAGGCCCTGCTGCGCTGGCAGCCGGCCGGGCATCCGATGGTTTCTCCGGCGGAGTTCATTCCGCTCGCCGAGGAGACCGGCCTGATCGTGCCGATCGGCGACTGGGTCCTGGCCACCGCCATGCGCCAGCAGGTGGCCTGGGTGCGCGCCGGCATCGGTCCGGTGCGCATCAGCGTGAACCTGTCGGCGCGCCAGTTCCTGGGCCAGGACGTGGCCCAGCGCGTGGCGGCGCTGCTGGAGGAAACCGGCTGCGATCCGGGCTGCCTGACGCTCGAGATCACCGAGAGCGTGCTGATGGAAAACCCGGCCGCGGCCACCGAGACCATGGGCCAGCTGGCCGCGATGGGGGTGCAGCTGGCGATCGACGATTTCGGCACCGGCTACTCGAGCCTGGCCAGCCTGAAGCGCTTCCCGATCCACAGCCTCAAGATCGACCGCTCCTTCGTGATGGACCTGACCCAGGACGCCGACGACGCCGCCATCGTCAATGCCGTGATCGCGCTGGCGCACTCGATGAAGCTGAACGTGATCGCCGAAGGCGTGGAAACCAATGAGCAGCTGGCCTTCCTGCAGGCGCGCGGCTGCGACCAGATGCAGGGCTACTGCTTCAGCCGCCCGGTGGAGCCGCAGGGCATCGAGGCGCTGCTGCGTGTTTCGTAGCGTGGGCGGCCTCGCCGCCCACGCGGTGATAGGGACGATGTCATCAGCCGCACGGGCTGCAGTACTGTGATCTGAACGCGTGGGCGGAAAATCCGCCCACCCTACGCCCGCTTCGGCCGGTGCCCCAGGCCCTCGAGCGTGTTCATGACCATCTCGCAATGGTCACCCTGCACCTCGAGCACCCCATCCTTCACCGTCCCGCCCGACCCGCAGGCGGTGCGCAGCTGCTTGCCCAGCAGCGCCAGCGCCGCCGCATCGAGCGCCAGCCCTTTCACGACCGTGACGCACTTGCCGCCCCGTCCCTTGGTCTGGCGCGACACCCGCACCACGCCGTCGCCAGGTGGCGCGGCCTTGGCCTTGCATACGCAGGCGCTGAGCTGCTGCCGGCATTCGGGACACATGCGTCCGCCTTCGGTCGAGTACACGAGACGGCTGTTGGGAGACTTGTTCATTTGATCCTGGCTGGAAGATTGCTGGGCTGGGCACGGTAGTTTACGTGCCCGCCTGGCTCCCGGGCAAGGGTCAGGCGCACGGCGCCGTCGGACGAATCCACCACCGGTGGGGGTCTTCCGCGGCTGAGCCTCACCCTATACTCCACGCCTGTCCAAACATGCAAAGGTAAGACCATGAAACCAAGCAAGCTGTTCGCCGCCACCTTCGTCGCCCTGCTGCTCTGCACCACCCAGGCGCAGGCAGCCGAGCCCGAAGAGCACTTCCTGCTGACCCCGGCCCTGCTCGCCAAGCTGAAGGCCGCCGCTCCCGACATCAGGAAACTCGAGAAGCAGGACGACGGGGACGGGAATGAGGATGAGCGCAACAACAACCTGTCGGCCGAGGCCTTCGCCCGTGTGCTGGACAAGGAGCCGCGCGCGAAGGCCGTGCTCGCCAAACACGGCCTGAGCACCCGCGAGTTCGCGCTGTCAACCTACGCGATGCTGCATGCCGGGATGTTCGTCGGGCTGGAGCCGTCCATGAACAAGAAGCAGGCTGCCGACATGCTGGCCGGCTTTACCAGGGAGCAGCGCGCCAACGTGGCCCTGCTGCGCAAGACCGACCTGCGCGCCTTCGGCAAGTAGGGTGGGCAAGTCCCTTGCCCACGCGGTCAAACCACGGTGATGCAGTCGGTGCGGCTGCTCAAAAGAAGAGGGCGCGTTCAGCCCACCACGTAACGCTTCGACGGTCCGCCGCCGAGCGCCTGGCCGCTGGCGCCGTACAGGCCGCCGGTTTCGGCGCCGGCCGGCATACGCAGGGCGTTCAGCATGCCCTGGTTGTGGGCCAGCTGCCTGCTGATCAGCATGCCGTTGACGCGGTTGGCTTCCTTCGCCTCGCGCGCCAGGCCGAGCAGGGCGTCCCACTGGCTGCGCGCCTCCAGGCCGCCGGACACGGCCAGCCAGGCTTCCATGCCGGCTTCCGACGCTTCGCAGCCGGCCGCGCCGAGGGCCGCATGGCGCTGCGCCGCGAGGCCGGCGAGCGCCTGCAGCAGGGTATTCTTGCGGGGAGTGAGTTCTGCCAGCCCATCGGCGTCAGCGGCTACCAGGAGCTGCTGTTCCTCTTTCATCAGCGCCAGCAGGGCGCTGAGGTGTTGCTGTTCTGCGGCAAGAGTGGTGACGGGGCTGGTGGGCATGGAAGGCTATCGCTTGCGTGAGTGGAGCAGGTCGCGCACGGTATCGAGCAATCCGTCGGCGACCTTCTCCGAGTTGACCTGGAACTGGCCATCGGCAATGGCCATCTTGATGCGTTCGACTTTCTTGGTGTCGAAAACCTGGTTATTGCCGGCAATCGCGCTGGCCATGGCCTGGCCGGCCGAGGACAGGCGCACGCTGTCGGTGGCGCCGGGATTGGCCGTCGTGGCCGCGGTCGCCGCACCACCGGCGGCCGTGGCAGCGCCGCGCGCGCTGGCCGCGCCATTGGTGTTGGCTGGCTGCAGGGCCGGGCCCTTGAGGTTATCGTTGATTTTCACAGCATCATCCTTCTCTGTTCGGAGCGGAAACTCCGGTATCTGCTTCGTGTATCGGCAAGGATGTCACAAACTTTAGCGCAGAAAAGGCTGTTCGGGAAAATAAGGGGGCACCTGGCGTACGCGCCTGCATGGCCTAGATCGCCACCTCGATGATGCCGCCGGCGCGCGCCGTGCCGCTTACCACGGTGCCGGACCGGGTGCGCGCCTGCGCCACCTGGCCTTCGCCGGCATTGTTCAAGGCTTTCGCCTCGCTCGACACCGCGAAGTTGGCGCCCTTCGATACCAGGCGCACGGCCTGGCCCTGCTGCACCACCGGCTTCGCCTTCAGGGTATCGATGCGCAGCGCGGTGCCGGCCGGCAGCGAAGCGGTCGGCGTGCGGCCGATGGCCTGGGCCAGGTTGGTGATGATTCCGTTCGGCATGGCGGCGATGTCGCCCTTCACCAGGCCCAGCTGGCCGGCCTCGACCGGCTGGCCCTGGGCCAGCGGTACCGCCGCCACCACATAATCCGCGACGACGCTGACCGTGGCCTGCAGGTAGATGGTCCAGGCCTGCGGCGCACTGCAGCGCACCCCGACCGTGGTCTTGCCCCAGGCGCGCGCGCCCGGCTGCTGGAAGGCTTCCGGCGCCGGGCAGGCCGCCAGGCTGGTGCGCGGGTCGACCTGGCCGACCTTGATGCTCACCTGGCCCGGCAGGCCGGCCGCCTGGGTCTGCAGGTATTGCTCGGCCACGGCGCGCAGCACCGGCAGGGCCTGGCGCTGGGCGCTGGAAGGCTGGGAAGGCTGGACAGGCTGGGCCGGGGCCGCACTGGCGCAGGGCAGGGCCGCAAGGCAGAGCAGGGTGGCAAGGAGGCCGGGGATGAGCTTCATGGCGCAATGGGTTCGGGGAGATGCTGCCATTCTAGGTAGGGGGAGCATGCCGCGAAACCGGGAATAGCCGGGTTTTGGGCGTCTTACTCCTTCGATTGCGTTTTGTTGCTTGTACGTATTATCGATCCTGTCCCAACAAGCATCCACCCGGAGGCGGCATGATCGGCAAGATCGACCAGTACCTGAGTTTCAACGAAAAAGCCCTGTCCCTGCGCGCCCAGCGCCAGGAAGTGCTGGCGTCGAACATCGCCAATGCCGACACCCCGAACTACAAGGCGCGCGACATCGACTTCGCCAGCGCGCTGCAGAACGCGCTCGGCCCGAAGAACGCGTCCGGCCCGCTGGCCACCACCGCCACCCGCCACATCGGCCAGGGCGGCGCCAGCGGCGACCTGCTGGCCAACGGCACCCCGCTGCTGTACCGCGGCGTGGTGCAGGGCAGCGTGGACGGCAATACGGTCGACATGGATGTCGAGCGCAACCAGTTCGCCGACAACGCGCTGCGCTACGAGGCGGGCATCACCATGATCAACAGCCAGATCAAGGGCCTGATGGCGGCCATCCAGGGCCAGTAAGCGCCCTGGCGGATCAACTAGCGGAACAAGCGACCATGTCCCTCTTCAATATCTTCAATGTCTCCGGTTCGGCCATGAGCGCCCAGGCGCAGCGCCTGAACACCGTGGCCTCCAACCTGGCCAACGCCGACAGCGCCACCAGCGCCAGCGGCGAAGCCTACCGCGCCAAGGCGGTCGTGTTCGAGGCCGTGCCGCAGCAGTCCGGCGCCACCGCGGTGCGCGTGCGCGAAGTGGTCGAGGACCCCTCGCCGCTGAAGCAGGTCTACGACCCCAAGCACCCGATGGCCGACGAGAAGGGCTATGTGTCGATGCCGAACGTGAACGTGGTGGACGAGATGGTCAACATGCTGTCGGCCTCGCGCTCCTACCAGACCAACGTCGAAACCATGAATGCGGCCAAGAACATGCTGCTCAAGACCCTCACCCTGGGCCAGTAACCCCGCAGGAAGCACACCATGACCACCGTCTCGAACAGCCCGGCGCCACCGGCAGGCATCAACGAACTGATGTCGAACATGAACCCGAAGAAGAAGGAAGTCGACAGCGTCCAGGCCGACACCGACAAGTTCATGACCCTCCTGGTCACCCAGCTGAAGAACCAGGACCCGCTGAACCCGCTCGACAATGCCCAGGTCACGAGCCAGCTGGCCCAGCTCTCGACCGTCACCGGCGTCAACAAGCTGAATACCACGCTGGAGTCGCTCAAGACGAGCTACCAGTCGTCCGAGGCGATGCAGGCGACCAACCTGATCGGCCACGGCGTGCTGGTCGAAGGCAACAAGCTGCAGCTGCAGGGCGGCAAGGCCATCCTCGGCGTCGAGCTCGACAGTCCGGCCGACAAGGTGCAGGTGGTCGTCACCAGCAACAAGACCGGCAAGGAAGTCGCCACCATCGACCTCGGCGCCCAGGAACGCGGCGTGGTGCCGATCGCCTGGGACGGCGTGCCGGACGCGAACGCGCTCGGAGCCGACGGCAAGCCGCTGGCGCTGCCGGACGGCGGCTATACCTACCGCGTGGTGGCCCTGCGCGGCGGCGAACCCCTGACCGATGCGCGCGCGCTGTCCTTCGACAGCGTGGCCAGCGTCACCACCAACGCCAAGGACGGCATCCGGCTTAACCTGCCGGGCAAGGGCGCCGTGACCATGGCCGATATTAAACAAGTCCTGTAAGCCGAGCCGCTTACTTCATTCATCCAGGAGTACACCATGTCTTTCCAACAAGGCCTGAGCGGCTTGAACGGCGCAGCCAAATCCCTCGACGTCATCGGTAACAACATCGCCAACGCCAGCACGGTCGGCTTCAAGGGCGCCACCACCCAGTTCGCCGACGTGTATGCGAACTCGCTCAGCGGCGCGGGCGGGGTCAGCGCCGGCATCGGCGTGAAGGTGGCGGCGATCGCCCAGCAGTTCTCGCAGGGCAACGTTGAATCCTCGAACAATCCGCTCGACATGGCGATCAACGGCCCCGGCTTCTTCCGCACCGAGACCGCCGGCATGATCCAGTACACCCGCAACGGCCAGTTCTCGCTCGACAAGAACGGCTACATGGTGAACGCTCAGGGCGCGCGCCTCACCGGCTACGGCCTGAACGCGAACGGCCAGCTGGCCGCCGGCGCCCCGGTGGCGCTGCGCATCGAGACCGCCGACCTCGATCCGGTCGCCACCAGCAAGATCCAGGTGCAGCTGAACCTGGATTCGCGCAGCCTGCCGCCGACCACGACCCCGTTCGACATCAACGACCCGACCACCTACAACCGCCAGACCCCGCTCAGCGTCTACGACACCCTCGGCAACGCGCACGTGCTGTCGACCTACTACGTGAAGACCGACGCCGGCACCTGGAACGTGTATGCCGCCAACGACGGCGTCGAAGTCAACGCCCTGAAGGCGGCCGCGGCCGCCACCGGCATCGGCCCCACCTTCACCGCCGTGAACGATGCCCGCGCCGCCTGGGAAGCCGCGTCGCGCGCGGTGCCGCCGGTGCCGGCCGACATGACGGCCGCGCTGCAGGCCTATGCGGCCGAGGCCGGCGCGCTGGTGACGGCGGCGGCCGCCGCCGGCCTGGCGACGCCCGAGAACCAGCTCGCGATCCAGGCCGCCGCCGATGCCGTGGCGATCGTGCCCGGCATGACCCCGGAACAGGTCGATGCGGCCATGACCAAGGCGATCCGCGTCCCGGCCGCCGTGATCGGCACGCTGCGCTTCGACACCAGCGGCAACCTGAACAAGCTGGTGACCACCCAGGGCGGCAAGATGACCTACGACGTGCCGATCTATCCGGACACCGGCGCGGAACTGGTGCTGCCGGTCGAGATCGACTTCGACGGCACCACCCAGTACGGCATCGCCACCAGCGAGAAGAAGCTGCTGCAGGACGGCTACTCGCCGGGTACCCTGCAGCGCTTCAGCGCCGGCGCCGACGGCACCATCCTGGGCCAGTACAGCAATGGCCAGACCCGTGCGCTGGGCCAGGTGGTGCTGGCCAACTTCACCAACCCGAACGGGCTGGAGTCGCTCGGCAACAACGCCTGGGCCGAATCGGCCAACTCGGGCGTGCCGCTGATGGGTACCCCGGGCTCGGGCAGCATGGGCGTGCTGCAATCGTCGGCGGTGGAAAGCTCGAACGTCGACCTGACCGCGGAACTGGTCAACATGATCACCGCGCAGCGCGTGTACCAGGCGAATGCGCAGACCATCAAGACCCAGGACTCGGTGCTGCAGACGCTGGTGAACCTGCGTTAATAAGCGTAGGGTGGGCGGCTCGTGATGCGGTCCGCTGGACCGCATCACCCCACGCGGTGATCGCTACCGGCTCCGCTATCGCGCCGGATGATCTTGCTGCTCACTATCACCGCGTGGGCGGGAGACCCGCCCACCCTACGGAGGATGCGCATCGTCCGCCGTCACAAGAAGAGAGAAAAACATGGACCGCCTGATTTACACCGCCGCCAGCGGCGCCAAGCACATCCTCGAGAAGCAGGCCACCACCTCGAACAACCTGGCCAACGTGAACACCACGGGCTTTCGCGCCCAGCTCGACGTGTTCCGCGCGGTGCCGGTGCAGGCCGAGGGCCTGCCGACGCGCGCCTTCGTGGTCAATTCCACGCCGGCCGCCAACTTCGCGCCCGGCGCGCTGCAGGTGACCGGGCGCGAGCTCGATGTTGCGGTGAAGGGCAATGGCTGGCTGGCGGTCGAGATGCCGGACGGTACCGAAGCCTATACCCGCAACGGCTCGCTGCAGATGAGCCCGAACGGCATCCTCACCACCGCCGGCGGCGTGCCGATCGCGGGCGAGGGCGGTCCGATCACGATTCCGCCCGACGCCACCGTCACCATCGGCGGCGACGGCACCATCTCGACCATGTCGCGGGTGGACCAGCCGGCGGTGCCGGTGATCCTGGGCCGCATCAAGCTGGTCAATCCGGCGGACGCCGACCTGGTGCGCGGCGACGACGGCATGTTCCGCATGCGCGACGGCAGCGCCGCCGCGGCCGACCCGGCGGTGCGCGTGGCCGGCGGCGCGCTCGAGGGCAGCAACGTGAGCGCGATCGACTCGATGGTCGACATGATCAGCCTGGCACGTTCCTTCGACACCCAAATGAGCCTGCTGAAGAACGCTGAGAATAACGCCGCGAAAGCCACCCAGATCCTCGCTTTGAATTGATAGTTGCTGCAGCATAATTCTCCTGTACATGGCGGCCTCCGTCCGCCGCCCACAGGAGAATTCCATGATCCGTTCGCTGTTCATCGCCAAGACCGGCCTCGAAGCGCAACAAACGAACCTCGACGTCATCACCAACAACCTCGCCAACGTCAGCACCAGCGGCTTCAAGCGTTCGCGTGCGGTATTCGAGGACCTGCTGTACCAGAACGTGCGCCAGCCCGGCGCCCAATCCTCGCAGCAGACCAACCTGCCATCGGGCCTGCAGATCGGTACCGGCGTGCGCGCCGTCGCCACCGAGCGCATGTTCACCCAGGGTAACCCGCAGCTCACCAGCAATCCGAAGGACGTCATGATCAACGGCACCGGCTTCTTCCCGGTGCTGCTGCCGGACGGCACCCAGGCCTATACCCGTGACGGCTCTTTCCAGAGCGATGCCAACGGCCGCCTGGTGACCTCCAGCGGCTATGCGGTGGAGCCGGCCATCACGATTCCCGCCAATGCGGAGTCGATCACGGTCGGGCGCGACGGCACGGTCTCGGTCAAGATGCCGGGCACCGTGGCCCCGACCCAGGTCGGTTCGCTGCAGCTGGCCACCTTCATCAACCCGTCGGGCCTGGAATCGCGCGGCGAGAACCTGTACGTCGAAACGGGCTCCTCGGGCAATCCGAACCTGAACGTGCCCGGCACGAATGGCGCCGGCGTGCTGATGCAGGGCTATGTCGAATCGTCGAACGTCAACGTGGTCGAGGAAATGGTCGCCATGATCCAGACCCAGCGCGCCTACGAGATCAACAGCAAGGCGATCACCACGTCCGACCAGATGCTGCAGAAACTGTCGCAGCTGTAACCCACGCACACCACTGTCAAAGCATGAAAAACCTGTTCGCCATCTTCGCGCTGTCGGCCCTGGCCGCCTGCTCGAGCACTCCGAGCACCATCGTCCAGGGCCCGACCTCGTCGCGTCCGATGCTGGTGCAGGCCGCGCCAGCCCTGGACGGCGCCATCTACAGCGCGGGCAGCTACCGCCCCATGTTCGAAGACCGCCGCGCGCGCCACATCGGCGACCTCCTGACCGTGAACATCACCGAGCGCACCTCGGCCGGCAAGTCGGGCGCCAGCACCGGCAGCAAGTCGGGCAGCGCCGAGTTCTCGGTGCCGGGCCCGCTGCAGGCCAAGCTGGGCGCCGGCGTGGGACTGGAAGGCGCGAGCAAGTTCGCCGATGCCGACACCCAAAGCGCGTCCAACAATTTCTCGGGCACCATCGGCGTCACCGTCACCGAAGTGCTCCCGAATGGCAACCTGATCGTGGCCGGCGAGAAGCAGGTCGCGATGAACAAGGGCATCGAGTTCATCCGCTTCTCGGGCATGGTGGCGCCGGACACCATCCAGACCGGCAACATCGTGTCCTCGACCGTGATCGCCGACGCCCGCGTCGAATACCGCACCAACAGCCGGGTCGACCGCGCCGAGGTGAGCAACATGCTGTCGCGCTTCTTCCAGTCGATGCTGCCGTTCTGAGGATGACCATGCCTTCCAAGCTTAGCTCCTTCGCCATCCTCTGCCTGGCCCTGCTGGGTGCGGCGCCGGCCGCCCAGGCCGAGCGCCTGAAGGAACTGGCCAGCATCGCCGGCGTGCGCGAGAACCAGTTGTCCGGCTACGGCATCGTGGTCGGCCTGGACGGCACCGGCGACCAGACCAGCCAGACCCCGTTCACCGTGCAGTCGATCCAGGCCATGCTGCAGCAGAAGGGCATCAACCTGCCGCCGGGCACCCAGCTGCAGCTGAAGAACGTGGCGGCCGTGATGGTCACCACCTCGCTGCCGGCGTTTGCCCAGCCGGGCCAGACCATCGACATCACCGTGTCCTCGATCGGCAACGCGAAGAGCCTGCGCGGCGGCACCTTGCTCATGACGCCGCTGCACGGCGCGGACGGCCAGGTGTACGCCATGGCCCAGGGCAACGTGCTGGTAGGCGGCGTCGGCGCCCAGGTGGCCGGCGCCCAGGTGCAGGTGAATCACCTATCGGTAGGCAAGATCTCGGCCGGCGCCACCGTCGAGCGCGCCGTCGCCTCGACCCTGGGCGCGGACAACCAGATCCGCCTCGAGCTCAAGCAAACCGATTTCTCCACCGCCGCGCGCGTGGTGGAAGCCATCAACGACCAGTTCGGCGCCGGCGTCGCCACCGCGCTCGACGGCCGCGTGGTGCGCGTGCGCACCCCGTCCTCGAGCGACCAGCGGGTGGCCTTCATCGGCCAGCTGGAGAACATCGACGTCAGCCGCGGCAAGGATGCGGCCAGGGTGGTCATGAACGCGCGCACCGGTTCGGTGGTGATGAACCAGGCCGTGATGCTGGACGACTGCGCCATCTCGCACGGCAACCTCACCGTGACCGTGGGCAGCGACACGAGTGTCAGCCAGCCGGCCCCGGGCTCGCTGGGCGCCACCGCCGTCACCCAGACCCCGAGCGTGGAGGTCAAGAAGGATCCGGGGCGCGTCCTGATGCTCAAGGGCGGCGCCTCGCTGGCCGACGTCGTCAAGGCGATGAACGCGATCGGCACCACGCCGCAAGACCTGCTGGCCATCCTGCAGGCGCTCAAGTCGGCCGGCGCACTGCGCGCCGAGCTCGAGATCATCTAAACGACGTCCGGACCGCACATCATGATCGGCTCGCCTACCACTGACCTGACCAGCAAGTTCGCCCTCGACACCAAGGGCCTGGGCGAACTCAAGCAATCGGCCAAGGCCGGCTCTCCGGCCGCGCTGAAGGAGGCGGCCACCCAGTTCGAAGCCATGTTCATCAACATGATGATGAAGAGCATGCGCGACGCCAGCCCGCAGGACGGCATGCTGGACAACCAGCAGACCAAGATGTTCACCTCGATGCTGGACCAGCAGATGAGCCAGAACATGGCCAAGCGCGGCATGGGCCTGGCCGACGTGCTGACCCGCCAGCTGAGCGCGAACGGGATGGGGGCGCAGGCGCTGGCGATCGGCGCCGATGGCTATCCGGCCGCGGCCGGCAAGGCCGCCGCCGCGGCCCAGGGCCTGGCGCCGCTGGACGGCAGCATGCGCCCGGGCATGGATGCGGCCACCATGCTGCGTACCGGCGCCGGCCAGCCGGGCGCGCCGGCGCTGGCGCTGACCACCGCCAGCGGCCGGGTGCAGGCCCCGCACGTGCGCGCCTTCCAGGAAAAACTGCATGCCCACGCGGCCGAGGCTGAACGCGCCACCGGCGTGCCGGCCAAGTTCATGCTGGGCCAGGCCGCGCTCGAAAGCGGCTGGGGCAAGCGCATGATCCGCAACGCCGACGGCAGCAACAGCCACAACCTGTTCGGCATCAAGGCCGGCCCGGGCTGGAAGGGCAAGGTCGCCACCGCCGTCACCACCGAATACGTCAACGGCCGTCCACAGACCAGGGTGGAGCGCTTCCGCGCCTACGATTCGCCGGCCGACTCGTTCAAGGACTACGCCAACATGCTGTCCAGGAATCCGCGCTATGAGAAGGTGCTGGCCAGCGGCGCCGACGCCAGCGCCTTCGCCCACGGCCTGCAGCGCGCCGGCTATGCGACCGACCCGCAGTACGCGGCCAAGCTGACCCGCATCATCAAGCATTCGCTGGCATGAAGATCAGCCAACGACTCCGTAGGGTGGGCGGGTCTCCCGCCCACGCGGTGATCGCCGACGGCTCCGCGCTCGCGCCGGGCGTTCTTGCTGCTGACAATCACCGCGTGGGCGGCGTAGCCGCCCACCCTACGGCCAAGGCGAACGTCGATCACCGCACGCAGTCACCAGTCAAGTTTTCCGAAAATCTGCCGTTGTTAGACTAGTCAGAGAAAGAAAAGCACATGTCCCTCCTCAGCATCGGTAAAAGCGGGTTGTTCGCCGCCCAGGCGGGCCTGACCACGACCGGCCACAACATCGCGAACGCCAACGTGGCCGGCTACAGCCGCCAGTTGGTGCAGCAGGCCACCGCGCCGATGCTCGACCAGGGCTACGGCTTCCTGGGCACCGGCACCCAGGTCGCCCAGATCAAGCGCTACAGCGACGAGTTCCTGAACGGCCAGGTGCGCACCGCCCAGGCCGGCGCCAGCGCGCTGGACGCCTATTACGGCCAGATCCGCCAGATCGACAACATGCTGGCCGACGCCAGCGCCGGCCTGTCGCCGGCCATGCAGGAATTCTTCAGCGGCGTGCAGGACATGGCGGGCGACCACGCCTCGGTGCCTTCGCGCCAGGCCATGCTGTCCGGCGCCGAGGCGCTGGCCACGCGCTTCCAGGCGATGGACAACCGGTTCCAGGAGATCCGCGAAGGCGTCAACAGCACGATCCAGTCGAACGTGACCTCGATCAATGCCTACGCCTCGCAAATCGCCGACCTGAACCGCCAGATCAGCACCTATTCCTCGAACGACCGCAAGGTCCCGAACGACCTGCTCGACAAGCGCAACCAGATGGTGCTCGAGCTGAACACCCACGTGAAGACCAGCGTGCGCCCGGGCGACAACAATACCCTGACGGTCTCGATCGGCAACGGCCAGCCGCTGGTGGTGGGCGAGCAGACCTTCCAGCTGGCGGCGGTGCGTTCGGCCTTCGACCAGGCCCGCCTGGAAGTCGGCTACGTGGTCGGCGGCAATGTGGTGCCGCTGGGCGACGCCGCCATGGCGGGTGGCGAACTGGGCGGCGTGCTCGAGTTCCGCAGCAAGACCCTGGATCCGGCCCAGAGCGCGCTCGGCAAGGTCGCGATCGGCATGGCGCTCGAGTTCAACGCCCAGCACCGCCTGGGCCTGGACCAGCGCGGCAACCCGGGCGAGAACTTCTTCAGCGTGGCGCGCGCCTGGACCGGCGCCCACGAGCGCAACGCCACCACCAGCGACACCGCGGTCGACGCCGTCGTGAGCGATCCTGCGCAGCTGAAGGACAGCGACTACGAGGTGCGCTACGATGGCGCCGGCTTCGACGTGGTGCGCCTGTCGGACAAGAAGGAAGTGATCTCGAACTATGTGCCGGACGGCTTGCCGGTGAGCGCCGACGGCATCGACTTCAACATCACCAGCACCATGGCGGCAGCGGGCGACCGCTTCCTGGTACGGCCGACCATCGGCGGCGCCGCCAACTTCAATACCCTGGTCAAGGACCCGGCCATGATCGCCGCCGCCGTGCCGGTGGCCACCAGCGCCGAGGTCACCAATGGCGGCAATGTCAAGATCAGCGCCGGCACGGTCGATGCGCGCTTCCTGGCCACGCCGCCGCCGCTGCCGATCAACCTGGTCTACGACAGCCTGACCGGCAGCCTGAACGGCTTCCCGGCCACCATGCAGGTCGATATCGTCGGCCGCGACGGCGTCGCCAAGCCCTCGGTGCTGCCGCCGGTTACCACGGTTCCCTACGCGGATGGCGACACCTTCACCGTGGGCGGGGTCAGCTTCACCCTGAGCGGCAGCCCGGCCAACGGCGACCGCTTCGCCATCGCCGGCAACGGCGGCGGCGTGGGCGACGTGCGCAACATCGGCAAGCTGGGCGAGCTGCAGACCAAGAATATTTTCAACGGCAACAACGCCACCCTGCAGGGCTCCTACGCGCAGCTGGTCAGCACCGTCGCCAACAAGACGCGCGAAGTCCAGGTGACCGGCGAGGCCAGCAATACGCTGCTGTCGCAGGTCCAGACCTCGGCACAGGACGTCTCGGGGGTCAACCTGGACGAGGAAGCGGCCAACCTGATCAAGTACCAGCAGGCCTACCAGGCGGCCGGCAAGATCATGCAGATCGCCGGCACCATCTTCGACACGCTGCTGTCGATCGGCCGATAACGAACGCGGAGCACCATCATGCGCATCAGTACCCTTTCGATCTACGGCAACGCCACCAGCCAGCTCAATTCCCTGCAGAGCGCGCTGGCGCGTACCCAGGAACAGCTGGCCACCAACCGCCGCGTGGTCTCGCCTTCGGACGATCCGATCGCCTCGGCGCGCGCGCTGCAGGTCGGCCAGTCGCTGCAGATGAACGAGCAGTTCGCCACCAACCGCTCCTCGGCCCGCTCGGCCCTGGGCATGACGGAAGGGGCGCTGCAAAGCGCCGGCACCCTGCTGCAGGACATCCAGGAACTGGCGGTGCGCGCCGGCAGCGGCATCCTGCAGGCCAGCGACCGCGAAGCCCTGGCCACCGAACTGGAGGGCCGCCTGGCCGACCTGATGGGCGTGGCCAACAGCAGCGACGGCAACGGCGGCTACCTGTTCTCGGGCTACCGCACCACGACCCAGCCGTATGCCAGCGTGCCGGGCGGAGCCCGCTACGACGGCGACCAGGGCCAGCGCCAGATGCAGGTGGCGTCCTCGCGCAAGATCCCGCTGTCGGTGCCGGGCAGCACCGTGTTCGACGCCAACCCCACCGGCAACGGCCGCTTCCAGACCACGGCCGCGGCCACCAATACCGGCACCGGCGTGGTCTCGACCGGCTCGGTGACCGGCCCGGCCGGCCCCGGCGGCTACAATTTCTCGGTCAGCTTTTCCAGTGCCGGCACCTTCGACGTGTCCGACACCTCGGTGGCGCCGCCGGTGGTGATCCTGCCCAACCAGACCTATACCTCGGGCGCCCCGATCTCCTTCGGCGGCGTGAGCTTCGAGATCAAGGGCGACCCGGCGCCCGGCGACAGTTTCACGGTCGGTCCGAGCGCCAGGGAATCGGTGTTCACCACGGTGAGCGACATGATCACGGCCCTGCGCGCGCCGGGCGACGACGCGGCCGGCAAGACCGCGCTGTCCAACAGCCTGAACAAGGCGATGGGCACCCTCAGCTCGGCCCACGACAATATCCTCACCGTGCGCGCCTCGGTTGGCGCCCACCTGAAGGAACTCGACTACCTCGACGGCGCGGGAGACGACCTCGGCATCCAGTACAAGGCGACCCTGTCGACCCTGGAAGACCTGGACGTGGTGAAGGCGATCTCGGATTTCTCGCGCCAGCAGACCACGCTGCAGGCGGCCCAGATGTCGTTCAAGACGATGTCGGGGCTGTCGCTGTTCAACTACCTGTAAGGGCAGGGCTGCTCAGCGTACCCTGGGCCAACCCGGCGCCAGCAGCTCGACCGCTTGTCCGGGCATGGTCTCGGCCGAGAGGAAGAACCAGTCGTGGTTCGCCAGCCGGACCGCGACCCCCGGCACCGCGAAGGCGGCGGCCAGGCCTGGCGTGAAGAACTGCTGGGGGCCGAGCTCGTAGCTGGCGCCCTCCAGCAGGATGACCAGCCGCGAGCCGGTGGCGTCGATCGTGGTGTACTGCCCCGACAGCTTGCTGATCTTGCAGCGCCCGGTCTGCATCAGGCCGCCCAGCGAGCGGGCATAGACGAATGCGAGCTCCCTGCCTTCGCGCTGCCATTGGCGCAGCTGCGCCGCGCCTTCGCCTTGCGCGTCCAGTTCCCCCAGCAGGCCCTGGTCGGCTGGCTGCAGTGTCACCGGTTGGCCCATGTCTGTCCTCCTGTTGATGTCATGCGTTGGTTCAGGCCGAGTGTATGCAGAAGCGGCGCGTGCCGCAAGCCATGCGCGCGGCTGGTACCACCCCTACGGGGCAGGAACCGGTATCGGCGCAGCGGGGGGCGGCGGTGCCGGGCGCGGCGCGGCGGCACGCGGCACGGCGCGCCCCGCTTCGATGCCGGCATTGAACATGTTCACGATCGGCATGCCGAGATAGGGCATGGCCAGGCTCAGCGTCAGGAAACCGACCCCCAGCGTGACCGGAAAGCCGATGCCGAAGATGTTCAGCTGGGGCGCGGCGCGCGTCAGGATGCCGAGCGCGACGTTGGTGATCAGGAGCGCGGCGATGACCGGCAGCGCCAGCTGCAGGCCGCTGGAGAAGATGCGTCCGCCCCAGCGCGCCAGTTCCAGCGGTCCGTTGCCGGAGAAGGGCGTGGCCGCGATCGGCATGGCATGAAAGCTTTCCGCCAGCGCCGCCAGCAGCACCAGGTGGGCGTTCACGGCCAGGAAGGCCATGGTCGCCACCAGCGCCAGGAACTGGCTCACCGCCGACGAGCGGCCGCGCGAGTTCGGGTCGAAGAACACGGCGAAGCCCAGGCCCATGGTCATGCTGGCGATTTCGCCCGCGTACTCGATGGCGGCGAACACGATGCGCATGGCGAAGCCCATCGCCAGCCCGATCAGCAATTCCTTGGCCAGGATCAGCAGGCCGCCCCAGGAGGTCGGGTCGATGGCGGGAATGTCGGGCACGGTGGGCGCGATGACCGAGGCCAGCAGCACGCCGAGGGCGACCTTGACCGACATCGGCACGCCGGTATTGCCGAACAGGGGCGCCGACGCCACCAGGCCGAGGATGCGCGTGAGCGGCCACAGCAGCCCCGCGATCCAGGCGTTCATCTCGCCCGTGCTCAAGCTCAGCAAGGCAGCGCTCCGCCTAGCCGATCATGCCGGGGATGCCGGTGAACACCCCGCGCATGTAGTCGAGCATGGTCGACAGCATCCAGGGCCCGGCCACCACCAGGGCGATGAAGATCCCGACCAGTTTCGGGATGAAGGACAGGGTCGCCTCGTTGATCTGGGTCGCGGCCTGGAAGATGCTGATGATCAGGCCGATGATCAGGGCCACCAGCAGCAGCGGCGCGGCCACCATCAGCGTGACTTCCATCGCGGTGCGGCCCATGGTCATGACGGTTTCCGGAGTCATGCGCGCCCCCTAGTAGAAGCTCTGGGACAGCGAGCCGATCAGCAGTTGCCAGCCGTCGACCAGCACGAACAGCATCAGCTTGAAGGGCAGCGAAATCACGGCCGGCGACATCATCATCATGCCCATCGCCATCAGCACCGAGGCCACCACCATGTCGATGATCAGGAAGGGGATGAAGATCGCGAAGCCGATCTGGAAGGCCGTCTTCAGCTCGCTGGTGACGAAGGCCGGCACCAGCACCCGCAGCGGGATGTCTTCCGGGCCCTGCAGCGCGGGCGAGCGCGAGATCTTGACGAACAGGGCCAGGTCGGACTGGCGGGTCTGCTTGATCATGAATTCCTTCAGCGGCACCACGCCGCGCTCCAGCGCCTCGCCCATCTGCATCCGGTTCTCCTGCAGCGGCAGGTAGGCTTCGGTGTAGATGCGGTCGAACGTGGGACCCATCACGAAGAAGGTCAGGAACAGGGCCAGGCCCACCATCACCTGGTTCGGCGGCGCGGTGGCCGTGCCGATCGCCTGGCGCAGCAGCGACAGCACGATGATGATGCGGGTGAACGCCGTCATCATCAGGAGCGCGGCCGGCAGGAAGGTCAGCGCGGTCAGCAGGATCAGGGTCTGGACCGGCAGCGAATAGGCGGTGCCGCCGCCCGCCGCCGGGCTGGTGGTGAAGGCCGGAATGCCGGGCTGGGCCAGCGCGGCCAGCGGCAGCAGCGCCGCGGCGGCCACCAGCAGGAGTCGTTTAGTTCGCATTGCGTTGATCGATCGTGTTCTTGAGCCACTCGCCGAAGCTGGCGGCGGCGGGCTGTCCGGCCGCGGGGGGCTGCAGGGCCGCGCCTTCGCCGCGCGGCATGGTGGCGAGCGCATTCACGCGGCCGGGCGAGGCGCCGACCACGATCCACTGGTCGCCGACCTCGACCACCATGATGCGTTCGCGCCCGCCAAGGCTGAGTCCGCCCACCAGGCGCACGTTGGCGCCGCCAGCCATGGCGCGCGGCGCGAAGCGCTTCAGGAACCAGGCCAGGCCGAGCAGCAGGCCGAGCACCAGCACCAGGGCCAGGATGGTCTGCAGCAGGCTGCCGGTGCTGGGGGCGCCGGCCGGCATGGCGACCGCGGGCGGACGCTGGACCGGAGCGGGTGTCAGGGCCGGGGCGGTGGCTGGACGGCCGGTGGTGGTGGCCCCAGGCTGCAGCGGCTGGGTTTCCTGGGAAGCAGGAGCCGGGACGGGAATCGGCGCGGCCTGCTCGGCCATCGATGGCCCTGCCCAGATACCCAGCACGAGCGCAGCCGCGCACCGTAGGGTGGGCGGCTTCGCCGCCCACGCGTCCAGCCAACGCCACCATGGACGCACCTGTACGATATGGCCACCCCCACCCGCCCACCCCACGCCGTTGCTCGAGCTCATTTATTCAATTTTCTGATCCGTTCCGATGGCGTAATGATATCAGTCAAGCGAATCCCGAACTTGTCGTTCACGACCACGACCTCGCCCTGGGCGATCAGGCAGCCATTGACCAGCACGTCCATCGGCTCGCCGGCCAGGCCGTCGAGTTCGACCACGGAGCCCTGGGCCAGCTGCAGCAGGTTCTTGATCGCGATCTTGGTGCGCCCGAGCTCCACGGTCAGCTGGACCGGGATGTCGAGGATGAAGTCGATGTCGTTCGGGGTGTCGTTGCGCGCGCCCTTGTTCGAGAAATCCTTGAACACGGCGGCCGTGGCGGTGCTGGCCGCGGTCTGCTGCTGGCGCTCGAGCGCGGCCGCCTCGGCGGCGGCCTGCTCGGCGATCGCGGCGCCCCAATCGTCGTCGAGACCGCTCTGGTCGTCCTGGGTATCAGACATGGTGTCCTCCTGTTGCGCGGCCGCCGTCATCAGCGCCGCGACGCATTGCATGAATTAGGTTTTGTTGAAGTTGTCGCTGTTGGCGAGCAGTTTCTCGACCTTCAGCGCGTACTGGCCATTGAAGACGCCGTAGCTGCAGTCCATCACCGGTACCCCGTCCACCGTCGCCTGCAGCATCTCCGGCACGGTGATCGGGATGATGTCGCCGATCTTCATGTTCAGGATCTCGTCGAAGTTGGCGCGGCCTTCGCCCAGCACCGCCACCAGTTCGACCTCGGCGGCCTGGATCTGCTGGGTCATCAGGCGCACCCAGCGCTTGTCCACTTCCAGCGCCTCGCCCTGCAGGCTGGACGTGAGCGCGTCGCGGATCGGCTCGATCATCGAGTAGGGCATGCAGAAGTGGATCTGGCCCGACACCGATCCCAGCTCGACCGTGAAGGTGCAGGACACCACCACCTCGTTCGGGGTCGCGATGTTGGCGAACTGGGTGTTCATCTCGGAGCGGATGTACTCGAACTCGATCGGGTACACCGGCTCCCACGACTTGGTATAGGCCTCGAACACGATGTCCAGGATGCGCAGGATGATGCGCTGCTCGGTCTGGGTAAAGTCGCGCCCTTCCACGCGGGTGTGGAAACGGCCGTCGCCGCCGAACAGGTTGTCCACCAGCAGGAACACCAGGCCCGGGTCGAACACCATCAGCGCGGTGCCGCGCAGCGGCTTCATGTGGATCAGGTTGAGGTTGGTCGGCACCACCAGGTTGCGGATGAACTCGCTGTACTTGGAGACCCGCACCGAACCCACCGAGACCTCGGCGCTGCGGCGCAGGAAGTTGAACAGGCCAACCCGCAGGTACCTGGCGAAACGCTCGTTGATGATCTCGAGCGTCGGCATGCGGCCGCGCACGATGCGCTCCTGCGTCGCCAGGTTGTAGGTGCGGACTCCCGAGGTGTCTTCAGGCGCCGCGATGTCGTCCTGATCGCCGTTGACCCCCTTCAGGAGGGCATCGACTTCTTCCTGTGAGAGGAAATTATCGGCCATGGTGCGTCGGGCTTACTGGATGATAAACGAGGTAAACAAGACGTCGGTCACGTCCTGTTCGTCGCCTTCCTTGACGAAGGGCTCGCGCACGACGGCGCCGATCTCGGCGGCGAGCTGCTGCTTGCCCTCGAGCGTGCTGATCTCCGAGGCCTTCTTGCTCGACAGGAGCAGCAGCACGCGGTTGCGCACGATCGCCATGTTGTCCTTGATGAGCTGGCTCTGCTCGGCGCCCTCGACCTGCAGGGTGAACTGCACCTGCAGGTACTGCTCGCCGTTCTCCGGCTGCAGGTTGACGGTGAAGGCTTCGATCGGCAGGTATTCCGGCTTGGCGTGTTCGTCCTTTTTCTTCTTCTTTTTCTTGGCATCCTTGGCCGGCTCCTCGTGCGCGGCCGCGTCGCCCGCGCCCAGGAAATACCAGGCCGCAGCGCCGCCGCCGCCCAGCAGCAGCACGGCCGCAATGGCGATCACCATCAGCTTTTTCTTGGATCCGGCAGGGGCGGAAGGGTCCGCGTCGGCTTTCGGGTCCGCTTTCGATTTCGGATTGGCTTTCAAGATATTCAGTGCCTAAATAAGTGCCTAACAGAATGTATCGGTCATTATGCATTATGGCGGCCGGGCCAGTCCCGGCAAGCCCGGAAAAGAGCCGATAAGCAACGCCTATCCACGCGATCAGGCAAATGTATCGACCGCGCCGCGTTCGCCCAGCACGACGGTGCGTGCCACCGGAACCGCGGTCTCGCCAGTGTCGCCGGCATCGCCGGCATTGCCGCCGCCCGCCAGGCGGCCCGCGGCAGGCGCGTCGCGGCGCTCGCCGTCCCAGGACTGGCGGCCGTCCGGCGTGCCGGCGTCGACGGTGGCGTTACCGAGCGCGATGCCGCTCTCGCTCATCATCTCGCGCAGGCGGGGAAGGGCGTTTTCCAGGGCCTGGCGCACCTCCTGCTGGCTGGACGAGAAAGCCACGCTGGCGCCGTCATTGCCCACGTTCAGCACCACCTGCACCGGGCCGAGGTCCGGCGGATTCAGGGTGAGCGTTGCGGCCTGTTCCTTGCCGACCATGTAGACGATGCGCTGGCTGACCTGGTTGTCCCAGGCCTGGGTACCGAGACGGGCCGGGATGCGGTCGCCCGGCATGGCGGGCGCCCCGGCCAGGGTTTCCAGCCTGGATACCTGGGCCTGCAGCTGGGCCGCCGCAGGCGCCGGGGCGGCCGCCTCCACGCTGGCCCTGGCTTCGGCGGCGCGCGCCTGCGCCTGGGCCGCCAGCCTGGATGGATCGGCCTGGGCGGCCGGGTTGGCCTGGTTGCCCACGCCACCCTGCTGCGGGTTGCGCGCCTGGCCGGCATCGGCCTGCGCCGCATGGGTGCCTGCGGCCGGCTGCGAAGCCGGGCCCCGGGTGGCGTCATCCGCCATGTCCGGCAGCGCGAAGACGCCTGCCTGGCCCTGGCCGATCTCGTCAGGCTGGTCTGGCTGATCCGGCTGGTCCGCGGCGCCTGCCTGCGCAAGGGCCGGCTGCTGGCCGCTGGCCTGCTGCGTCACCATGGCGCCGGCCAGCGCCGTTGCAGCGGCCTCGGCTGCAGGTGGGGCGGCGGGGGCGGCCGCGCCGGCCTGGGTGGCGAGCATGGCCGCGAGCGCCGCCTGTGCGGCCGCGCCGTCGGCAAGCGCCGCCAGGGCGGGTGCAGCATCGGCTGGCGGCAGTGCGGCCGCGTCGGCTTGCGTGGCCGCCGGGTCCGCCACCGCGGCCGGGGCTGGCTGGGTGGACAGGCCCAGGCTGGCCATCAGGGCCAGCATGTCGGTGGCCGGGCTGGACGCCGCCTGCGCAGCCGCTTCCGTTGCCGCTTCTGCAGCCGATTCCGCTTGCGCGGCGGCGCCATCCCCGGTGGCCGCGTCGGTCGCGGAACCGGACTTGCCGGCCGCGGCGGATTTGCCGGCCGGCGCGTCGCTTGCGCGGGCGGATTGCGTCGATGCCTGGCTGGCCTGATGCGGCGCCGGCGCCGCGTTGCGCTCGGCCGCTTGCTGCCTTGGCGGCGCGGCCGGCTTGCCCGCTCCCGCCGCCCTGGCGCTGGCCGGCGCCGGCGCCGTGTTCGCCGCCGGTGCCTGTGCCGCAGTCTGGCGCTGCGCGATCTCGCGCGACAAGGTGGCGCCGAAGCCGCCATCGGCAGCCTGGGACGGCGTGCCCGCGTTGCCGCGCGGCGCCTGCGCCGGGGCCGCGCCGGTCAGCTGGAAGGGAAGGGAAGTGGTCTGCATCGTCATGAAAGGTCCGCCTGGTTCAGCGTTTGTAGCGGGCGCCACGGGCCGCGTGGTCGTCCATCAGTTTCTGGTCGCGCTTGTTCTCGATCGCCAGCGCCTCGGCCGCCGCACGCTCGTTCAGCGTGCGGTAGGACAGGCGCTTGCGCTCGCTTTCCTGCCATGCCTTGCGTTCCACCTCCGCCTTGTACTTCGCATGCTTGATGACCTCGCGCTGGCCCGTGATCGCGTTGTCCAGCTTGCCGATGAAGGCGATGAAGTTGTGATACGCGAAAGGCGTGATGCCGGCCATCTGGGCCGCGTCGAGCTTGCGCACGTATTCGTCCCGGTAGCCGTCCAGCATGCCCAGTTTCTGTTCCGCCTCGTCCACCGCCTGCAGGGCCGTGCCGAGGCGCTTGGCGATCGCGTCGGAATCGCGCTGCGCAAGGTCGATCAGGGTCTCGAGGGCGGAAGAATTGGCCATGTCAGGGTCACACTAATGAGCAGAGTATAGTTCTGCCCGGCACTATTCCATCACTGGAACAGAGAGGTCAATTGCCCCAAACTCTCCAGCATGCCCGCGTTGTCGTGGATTTCCTGGCACAGGAAGGCTTCGATCTGCTCGTGCTTGGCGATCGCCTGGTCCAGCACCGGGTCGCTGCCGGCGGCGTAGGCGCCCACGCTGATCAGGTCGCGCGAACGCTGGTAGCGCGAGTACAGCTGCTTGAGCTTGCGCGCGGCCAGCTGGTGCTCGTGGGTGGTGATGCCGTGCATGGCGCGCGAGATCGACTGTTCGATGTCGATCGCCGGGTAGTGGCCGGCCTCGGCCAGGTGGCGGTTCAGCACGATGTGGCCGTCCAGGATGCCGCGCGCGGCGTCGGCGATCGGGTCCTGCTGGTCATCGCCCTCAGACAGCACGGTGTAGAAGGCGGTGATCGAGCCGCCGCCCTCGACGCCATTGCCGGCCCGTTCCACCAGCACCGGCAGCTTGGCGAATACCGAGGGCGGATAGCCCTTGGTGGCGGGCGGCTCGCCGATGGCCAGCGCGATCTCGCGCTGCGCCATCGCATAGCGGGTCAGCGAATCCATGATCAAGAGGACGTTCTTGCCCTGCTCGCGGAAGTGCTCGGCGATCGCGGTGGCATAGGCCGCGCCCTGCAGGCGCATCAGGGGCGGCGAGTCGGCCGGCGCGGCCACCACGGCCGAGCGGGCGCGGCCTTCCGGCCCGAGGATCTGCTCGATGAATTCCTTGACTTCGCGGCCCCGTTCGCCGATCAGGCCGACCACGATCACGTCGGCCGTCGTGTAGCGCGCAATCATGCCCAGCAGGACCGATTTGCCGACGCCGGTACCGGCGAACAGGCCGAGGCGCTGGCCGCGGCCCACCGTCAGCATGGCGTTGATGGCGCGCACGCCCACGTCCAGCGTTTCCGAGATCGGCGCGCGGTCGAGCGGGTTGATCGGGCGCGCGTTCAGCGGGCCGACTTCGTCGGTGCCGAGCGGACCCTTGCCGTCGAGCGGGCGGCCGGCGCCATCGACCACCCGGCCCAGCAGCTGCATGCCGACCGGCAGGTGGCGCGCGCGGTCGCTCGGACGGCGGCGCGGGTGCTGCACGCTGCCCGGCTTCGGCAGCGCGGTTTCGACCGGGAACACGCGCGAGCCGGGCACCACGCCCTCGACATCGCTCTGCGGCATCAGGAACAGGCGTTCGCCCTCGAAGCCGACGACTTCGGCCTCGATCTTCTGGCCGTTGGCCACCGGGATGGTGCAGGCGCTGCCCACCGCCAGCTTCAGGCCCACGCATTCCATGACCAGGCCGGCCACGCGCGTGACGCGGCCCGAGACCTGCATGGGTTCGGCGAAGCCGACCAGGGCGTCGCAGTCCTTGATGAAGGATTTCCAGCGTGATGTATGGCGATCGGTCATGTCGTAGGGTGGGCGGCTTTGCCGCCCACGCGGTGATACGTGCAAGTGAATATGTCGTAGTCGCGCCACGGATGGTTGAACGCGTGGGCGGCACAGCCGCCCACCCTACGAAAGCCAATCAACATTACTTTGGAGCGCATGGGTCAGGCGCCCCCAGCGCGCCTGCGCCTGCGCATCGATCTGGTTGCTGGCGGTATCCACCTTGCAGCCGCCGCGCGCGAGCGAGGCATCGTCGACGATGCGCCAGCCGCCCTTGAGCAACTCCTGGCCCATGGCCTGGCGCACGATCTCGGCGTCCTCCGGGTGCAGCGTGAGGGTGGCCGGCTGGGCCAGCACGGGCAGGTAGCCGATCGCCTCCTGCACCACCGGCAGGATCAGTTCCGGACGCACGTCGAAGGCCGTGCGCACCATGCCGCGCGCCAGGCGCAGGGCCAGTTCCAGCACGTCGTGGGCAATGGTTTCGTCGGCCTGCACCACGGCGTCGCTGAAGGTGGCGGCGATGCTGCGCAGGTGGGCCAGTTCGGCCTCCGCTTCGAGCCGGCCGGCGCGCTCGCCCTCGGCATAGCCTTCGGCATGGCCGGCGGCGCGGCCTTCCTGCAAGCCCTCGGCATAGCCTTCGGCGCGCGCGTTCTCGCGGATCGCCTCCAGCTCCTCGAGCGTGGGCAGGGCCACGTGCTGCACGATCTGCACCGGTTGCGCGGCCGGCGCCTGCGCGGCGCGGCGCGCCTGCGTGCTCGGGCGCTCGTCGCCGAACGAGGTCATTTCCCAGCGCTGGTAAGCGCTTTGCTGTTCCTTTGGAATCATCAGATGAACGAGTCCTCGCCTTTACCACCCAGCACGATCTGGCCTTCGTCCGCCAGGCGGCGCACGATCTGCAGGATCTGCTTCTGCTGGGACTCCACCTCCGACAGGCGCACCGGACCCTTCGACTCCAGGTCTTCGCGCATCATTTCGCTGGCGCGCTGCGACATGTTCTTGAAGATCTTCTCGCGCAGGTCTTGCGAAGCGCCCTTGAGCGCGATGATCAGCATGTCGGATTGCACTTCGCGCAGCAGCAGCTGGATGCCGCGGTCGTCGATGTCGAGGATGTTGTCGAACACGAACATCTCGTCCATGATCTTCTGCGCCATGTCGTTGTCGTAGTTCTTGATGTTGTCCATCACGGCCGCTTCCTGCTCGCCGCTCATGAAGTTCAGGATCTCGGCCGCGGTGCGCACGCCGCCCAGCGAGGATTTCTTGATGTTCTCGTTACCCGATAGCAGCTTGGTCAGCACGTCGTTCAGCTCGCGCAGGGCGGCCGGCTGCACGCCGTCCAGGGTCGCGATGCGCAGCACCACGTCGTTGCGCAGGCGGTCGGTGAAGTGGGCCAGGATCTCGCAGGCCTGGTCGCGCTCGAGGTGCACCAGGATGGTGGCGATGATCTGCGGATGCTCGTTGCGGATCAGTTCCGCCACCGACGGCGAATCCATCCATTTCAGGCTCTCGATGCCCGAGGCGTCCTTGCCGCCCAGGATGCGGTTGAGCAGCACGGCGGCCTTGTCGTCGCCCAGCGCCTTGGTCAGCACCTGGCGGATGTACTCGTCCGAATCCAGGCCGACGGTCGAATGCAGGTTGGTCTCTTCCACGAAGGACTCCAGCACCTTCACCACGTCGCCGTGCTGCACCGACTTCATCTGGGCCATCGCGGCGCCGAGCTTGAGCACTTCGCGCGGGCCGAGGAACTTCATCACCTCGGCCGCTTCCGCTTCGCCCAGCGCCAGCATCAGGATCGCCGCCTGGGTCACGCCATCCTTGTCCTTGTCACTCATTTGATCCCAACCATGCTTTCACAACGTTAGCAACGATCCGCGGGTCCTTCCGGGCCAGGTCCTGCGCCATCTGCAGGTTCGCCCGGTAGCCCTGGTCGCGGCGTTCGATTTCCTGTTCCTCGAGTTCCTCTTCGGCGGCCGTGGCGCCGGTTTGCGCCTTGCCATCCTTTTCCTCCTCGGCCTGCTCTTCGTCCGGATCGGGCGGGACCGCGGTGACCTCGTCGAACTTCTTGATCGCCGGGCGCATCAGCGGCAACAGGATCCGGTAGTAGAGGAAGGCCAGCACCGCGAACAGCAGCAGGTACTTGCCGATCTCCTTGGCCAGCGGCAGGTTGGCCGGGTCGCGCCACCAGTCCAGGCCAGGGGGAGTGTCATCCGGGCGGTCCACGCCGTCGAACGGGGCATTGGTCACGTTCAGGGTGTCGCCGCGGTTCTGCGAATAGCCCATCGCCTGCTTCACCAGCTCGTTGATCTGCGCGACCTCGTTCGCGGTGAGCGGCTTGACCACGACCTTGCCGGTCTTCGGATCGATCGAGCGGCGGTAGTTAACCACCACGCCCACGGTCAGGCGCTTGATGCCGCCCATCGGACGCTGCTCGTAGCGGATGGTCTTGTCGACTTCGTAGTTGGTGGTGGCGTCCTTGCGGGTCGGGCCGGCGGCCGGGGCCGCGCCCGCGGCGGGTGGCTGGCCGTCGATCGGCGCCGTGGCCACGCCCGGCGGCTGGTTCGACAGCGCGCCCGGGATGCCGGAGGCGCCCGGGCCGGCCTGGCTCGACTCCGAGGTCTGCTGGCTGCGGATCGCCTGCGGCTCCGGCGGCGAGTTCGGCTTGTACATCTCGGCCGCGGTATCGACCTGGGCGAAGTCGATCTCGGCGGTCGCCTCGGCGCGCACGTTTTCCTTGCCCACCAGCGGCGCGATGATCGATTCGACCTGCTTGATGATGTTCTGCTGGACCTGCTCGACGTACTTCAGCTGGGTGGCGTCCAGGCCCTTGTTGCCGGCCGCCTTGTTACCGGTCTCGGACAGCAGGTTGCCGTTCTGGTCGACCACGGTGACGTTACCGATGGTGAGTTCCGGTACGCTGGAGGCGACCAGGTGCACGATGGCGCTGACCTGGCCCTGGTCGAGGGCGCGGCCCGGTTGCAGGTTGAGCAGCACCGAAGCGGTGGGCTTTTGCTGGTCGCGCACGAACACGGAGGGCTTGGGCAGGGCCAGGTGCACGCGCGCCGCGCTCACCGAGCCGAGCGACTGGATCGAGCGCGCCAGTTCGCCCTCGAGCGAGCGCTGGTAGTTCACCTGTTCCAGGAACTGCGAGGTGCCCAGCTTCTGGTTCTCCATCAGCTCGAAGCCGACGTTGCCGCCCTTGGGCAGGCCCTGGGCGGCCAGCTTCAGGCGCAGGTCGTGGATCTGTTCGGCCGGCACCAGGATCGCGCTGCCGCCTTCGGAAAACTTGTACTTGACCCCCATCTGGTCGAGCGAGGCGGTGATCGCGCCACCGTCGCGGTCGCTGTAGTTCGAGAACAGCACGCGGTATTCCGGCGCCTGGCTCCACATCCACAGCGCCGCCATGATGGCAACCACGAGGGCGATGCCGCCGCCGAGCGCGACCCGCTTGCCCATCGTGGTCTGCAAAAAGCCCTGTTTCGCGTCCTGGCCGGACGCTGGGGTGTCGATCAGATCATCAGCAACTGCTGCCATGGTGTCGGTTGGTGTCGAGGAGAGGGGGAAATCGGAGATTAAACCGCATTATGAAGCCGTGAGGCAACATTCAAACCCCGAAACAGGATGGGAAATGCCCGCTTCTTCGGGGGAGGAATGTGCATGGGCACTGATAAGCTGACAGCCTGAACAAAGAGTACGTCCCCGACACGCAGGAGTGAACGATGAGTATTGGTGGAATCGGCGGAATCGACAGCAGCCGCATCCAGGCAATGATGGAACAACTGAAGGCCGCGGCGAGCAAGCCGGCGGCCAGCCCGCTTGCGCCTGCCGGCCCGGCGGGCGGGGTGGCCCAGCCTGCCAAGCTCGACTTTGCCGATGCACTGAAGAGCTCGCTCCAGGAGGTCAGCAATACCCAGAAGGCGGCGCAGGAACTGGGACAGCGTTTCGTGATGGGGGATGATACCGTGAGCCTGTCCGATACGATGATCGCGATGCAGAAATCGAGCCTCGCTTTCCAGGGAACGGTGCAAGTACGCAACAAACTGGTGTCAGCCTATCACGACATCATGAACATGCAGGTGTAAGCCTGAATGCCGTTCAGTTAAGGGGGCGTAGCGTGGGCGGCTGCGCCGCCCACGCGGTGATAGTTAGCCGATGGAAAGCCGTACGGGATGATTTCGCCACAGGTTGACTACAAATACTCCCAGCACTGCTTAACTGAACGTCATTCAGGTGTAAGCCTGCCAATGTGCATTTGCTGCTGAGCACGATCAGAAGGGGCCGGCAGCAGCGCAGCTATGCTCCGGGGATGACACCTCGCACCAGAGCGCCTGCTCCCGGGAAGTCGCCCGGCAAACGCGCCAACACACCCTCCGCAACGGGCACCGCTCGCGACGATACCGGGCCACTGCCGCCGGCCGCCGGCGCCGTCGCCTTCCTCATCCTGCTGCTGTTCGGCGCGCTGGCGCTGCTCGCGCTCAGGAACCTCTTCATCATCGTCTTCGTCGGCACGATTTGCCACAAGAGCTCGGGCTGCGCCAGCTGGTCCGCAAGGCCATGGGACATCGGCTGGGAAACGGCAGGTACCGTGATGAGCCTGTTCTTCTCGGTGATGATCTGCCGGGGCTGTATCCAGGCGATCGGCCGGGTGGGCGATGGCGACTAGGTTTCCGGCACGGGCCACACGCCAAGTGCTCAGTGTGCAGGCGAAATTGCAGGCGCAATCGCCATACTGCGGGCGTCCGCCCTCGAACACGCCGCCTTCACGCGGTTGCGCCCATCCTGCTTGGCCGCATACAAGGCCTCGTCGGCGCCGGCCAGCAGTTGTTCCCAGCTGGCGTGATGCGCCGACAGGCAGCCCAGTCCGACGCTGACCGTCACCCTGAGCGTTTCGCCGTCGAGCAGGTGCGCGGTCGCTTCCACTTCGGCGCGGATGCGCTCCCCATGGAGCAGGGCACTTTCCTCGCTGACGCCGGGGAGGATGCACAGGAATTCTTCGCCGCCCAGCCTGCCGACATGGCCGGCCTCGCCCACGGCGCGCTGGCAGGCCTCGACCACAGCCTTCAATACCTGATCCCCGGCGGCATGCCCGAAGCGGTCGTTGACGCGCTTGAAATGGTCGATATCGATCATCGCGAAGGCCAGTCCGGCGCCCTGGCGCCGCGCGCGCTCGAAGGCGTGCGCCGCTTCCTTTTGCAGCCAGGCGCGGTTCGGGCAGCGGGTCAGCGCGTCATGGCTCGCATCCCATTCCAGGCGTGCCTGTACCGCGAGGGAGGCGGCGCGCAGGCCGGAAGTGATCCGCATCTGCAGGAAAGCCACGGCCAGGCCGGCGCCATAGATCAAGCCCACGCTGGCCAGTTCCGACAGCGGGCCGCGCAGCAGGCAGCCAAACAGGAGCAGCGTCGGCGGCAGGGCGATCGCCAGGAAGCCGGCGCCGCTGCCGGCAATGAAGGGAATCAGGAACAGGCCGATGAGGATGCTGCCGCTGCCCTGCGACAGGCCGCCCTCCAGTTGCGCCATTGCCAGGATGACGCCGGCCGAGAGCATCCAGTGGACCCAGCATGCGCGCCCCTGGGCGGTCCAGGGAAGGCCGCTGGCCCAGAAGGCCGGGGCAGCCAGCGCCGCGAACAGCAGGCGGGTCAGGCCCGACTGGACAGCATTGGCCGGATCGAGCAGCAGGTCCCAGCCGGCATAGAGGACGACAAGCAGCGCCAGTCCTGGGCCGACGCGGGGCAGCAGCCGGGCAAGCTCGGCTTCGGTCCGCTGGCGCACGAAGTCAGCCTCGTGGCGCGACGGCGCGCCATGCCCGGACAGGGGCAGGGAAATCAGACGGGAAATCATCATCTTCGTTGATGAAACGCGCAAGATACCGCCACCGATGCCTTGCACTTATGCTATTGGGATACTGGTATGGTAGACGGGAAACGATCTGCCCGGATCGTGGAGACTGCTTAATTGTCAATAATGATGCGTATTTACAACTAAGCGAGGCGACCATCGCGATGCGGCGGTTCATGGCGAACCACCGTCTGCCTTGACACTAATCAAGCACTAAGCAAGCACTAAGCAAGCACTAAGCGCGGGCTCGACTACGCCGGCTCGGTTTCCTTGCGGTGGAAGGAGACGGGAATGCTGCCGTCGCGCGGCGCCGGTTCCGGCAGCAGCGAGGCCAGGGTATGGCGGTCCAGCTCGGCAAGGTAGGCTGCCGTGGCATTGGTCAGCACGCCCTTGAGTGCGCAATCTCTCACCAGCCCGCACGGGTTGCCGGCCGGATCAAAACATTCGGCCATGTAGAAATCGCTCTCGCTCTGGCGCACCACGGCGCCGATGTTGATCTCCTCCGGCTTGTGCGCCAGGCGAAAACCGCCGTTGCGGCCGCGGATGGTCTCGATCACGCCGTTGCGGCCCAGTTCGTGCACCACCTTCATCAAGTGGTTTTTCGAGATGCGGTGCAGGTCCGCGATTTCCTGGATCGTCACGAGGCGTCCGGGGTTGCTGCCCAGATGCAGCAGGGTCCGCAAGGTATAGTCGGTGAAGGAAGTCAGGCGCATGATCGGGCAAGTATATCCCAAGCGCCGTGGCCGTGGACGATACCCGCAATGTGGCATATATGCATATGGACCAGTTATTACAAACCATTACTTGCCTTGTTGTTCTTGTCGTTTCAATATGTCGGGATTCGGGCCGCGCCCATGCGCCGGCCACCATCCGCAGCCGTATGCCGGAGCAAGCACATGCACATGATCTCTTCTTCCATCCATATCATGCATGCCGACCCGATCGTGACCGTCGGGCTGCATGCCGTCCTGGCCGGCCAGCCCGGCCTGCGCGTGACCAGTCACCTGCAGCAGCCCGAGGCGCAGCGCGTGGCGCGTGTGCTGGTCACCGATTACGATGCCGGGGTCGCGCTGGCGCGCCAGGCCGCAGCTAGTGCCGGTCCCGGCATGCCGCCGGTGGCGGTGCTGGTGGTGACCCAGTACGACAAGGAATGGGAAGTGCGGCTCGCGATGGAGGCCGGGGTGGCCGGCTACCTGCTGCAGTCCTGCGGCACCGACGAACTGGTGCACGCGGCCGGGCAGCTGGCGCGCGGCCAGCGCTACCTGAGCGAATCGATGACGCGCAGCGTGGCAGACAGCCTCACGCGCGAAGCGCTGACCGGGCGCGAGACCGACGTGCTGCAATTGCTGGCCCAGGGCTGCTGCAACAAGTCGATCGCGCGCAAGCTGGGCATCGGCGTGGGCACCGTGAAGACCCATGTGAAAGGCGTGATGAGCAAGCTGGACGCGACCGCGCGCACGCATGCGGTGGTGGTGGCCACCCAGCGCGGCCTGATCCGGCCCGGGACGGGTGGCGCGGCCGCCGCTTCCTGAGCGGCCGTTCCCTGGGTTGCCTGCTGCGTTGCCTGCGCCTCAGGCCCGGCCGGCCAGGCGCGCGTTGCGCTCGCGTTCGAGGCGGGTGATGTAGCGCTGCACGGCGGCCATGCCGGCGCGCGAGATGTCCACGAACTGCAGGCCGACGCGGCGGTTCGACTTGTTGTTCAGCAGGGTCAGGTCGTGCCAGTTGCGCACCTGCAGCGACACCGTGACCGGGCCCGTCTCGGGCAGCTCGATGCGGCAGTTGGGAATGGTGGTACCGGTGGCGGTGGCCAGCTGCAGCTGGTTGTCGAGCACGGCGATGCCGCCGCAGCTGATGTCGCGCAGCGGGAACACGCCCGAACCGGCGCCGGCCACCGCCGAAGGCGGCAGCGGAATCACCGCGCGCACCGGGTTCGAGACCGGCGTCTCCATCCGGTAGTATTCGCGCCGCTGCAGGCGGATCAGGGTCGGCGGGATGTCGGCGCGCAGGGCCGGGCTGCCCTCGAACTCGACCAGGCGCAGGTTCTCGACGCTGAACAGGATGCGGATCTTGTCGAGCGAGGTCTCGCAATGCAGCTTGCCCGCTTCCAGGATGCGCTCGTTCTGGAGATGGTCCACCGAACGGTCCAGCACCATGGTGCCGCTGTCGGGATCGATGTCGAGGATGGCGGTGACGCAGACGTCGCTCTCGCCATTGACCAGGAGGCGCACCAGCTCGTGTTTCTCGCCGATCTGGCGCAGCAGCGCCAGGATCTCGCGGCGCGACTCCACCTCGTAGTCGTGCCAGTTCTCCAGTTCCTGATAATTCATGTTGCCTTCTTCGTGCCGGCCTGCGCGGCCTGTTCCAGGTTGAGGTGGGGCATCGGATCGGGAGGAGGGGGCAGGGGCGCTCCCTGCTGCCGGGCCGACTCGATATGATAAAGCCATGCCAACAGTTCCGCAATTGCACGGTATAGGGCAGGCGGGATGTGGCGGTCGAGGTCGACGTTCATCAGCAGCGAGACCAGTTCCTTCGATTCGTGCACGAACACGCCGGCCTCTTTGGCGCGCGCGATGATCTGCTCGGCCACCAGGCCCTGGCCCTTGGCCACCAGGCGCGGGGCGGCATCGCCCTCGCGGTAGGCCAGCACGGCCGCCTTCTGGCGCGGGGCGCGCGGGCGCGGCCCGGCTGCTTCGTCGCTCACCTGGTTTCTCCGCCGGGCCCGATGTTCAGGCCGGACAGCGCCAGGCCCGCGGCCCCGAGCGCGGTCTCCAGCGCCGCGCCATGCGCGCGCAGGCTGGCTTCGGTGTCCGGACTGGCGGCATGCAGGCGCAGCTGCAGCGTCTCGCCATGCAGGCTGAGGCTGGCCTCGACCTGGCCCAGCAGCGGAAACTGCAGCTTGAGCGTGCTGTGCCAGGCGCCGGCGTCATCCGCCGCGTCGCCCTGGCCATCCGCGCCATCGTCGCGCCCGGACGGCGCCTCGTGCGCGATGCGCCATTCCAGCGGCAGGCCCGGCACCAGCTGGCCCTGCCAGGCGACCTGCTGCAGTTCATGGCTGGCCAGCTGCTGGGCCACCAGCTTGAGCGCGCCCGGTTCCTCGCTCGAGCGTTGCTGCATCTGCGGCTCGCCGCGCAGGCAGTCGAGCGCGCGCCGGCCCTCGTTCCAGTCGGCCAGGTGCGATTCGTAGAACAGGCCGCTTTTCTCGACCGTGCCCTGGAGCGCGGCGGCGATGCGCGGCGCCGCCACCTCGCCCCCGGCCAGCAGGGGCGCCGCCGGACGCAGCGCCTGCGCGGCCGCGGCCGGGGCCTGTGCCAGCGCGCTGCCGATCAGGCGCGCGGCCGTGCTGAGCGAAGCCGGTGCGCCGCCCGGTTCGGGCTGGGCGCCGGGCTGCGGGCTAGGAAGGGGAAGGGCGGGCGCGGCGGCGGCGGTCCTGGCCGCGCCTTGCGCCTGCGGCGCCGCGCTGGCGCCGGCCGGCGTGCTCGTGGGCGTGGTCGTGCCGGCGCCGGCCGGCGTGCCGCCTGCGCTGGCGGCGCCGTCCTTGCCGGCGGCAGGCGTGCCGGGCGTCTCGTCCTGGCCAGGCAGCGCGGGACTGGCGACGGCCTGCGCCTGCAACAGGCGCGGACTGCCATCGGCATGGGTGCCGAGCTGGAAGGTGGGGCGGGGTGTGGCGGCCACGACCGTCATGGCCAGTGTGGCGTTCTGGCCAATGCCGGCGGGCAGGGCCATGCGCACGTGAGCGCCGGCCACCTGCACCAGCGCGCTGCCGTCGCCCGCGCGGGCCAGCACGCGCGCCGGCAGGGTCTGGCCCACCACGGTTTGCAGCGCGCGCTGGAAGGCCTGCTGGCGCGGATGGCCGAGCGCCTCGACCGGGTCGACCGCGGTGATGCGCAGGACGGCCCCAAGCCGCCCGAGGTCGGTGCCAGCCATCGGCTGCGCCGCGTCAGACGCCGCCGTAGGCGCTGGTCAGGCGCGACTGTACGCGCGAGCTGCTGATCAGGGCCGACAGTTTCGCCATCCAGGGGGCGGCCAGATCGCGGATGACGCGGTCGTCGGCCAGGATCTGGCGGATCAGCTCGGCCTTGCGCGCGCGGTGCGGTCCGCTCCACTCGACGCCAGGGTCCTTGTCGCGCAGCGTCTGCACATGGGCCGCGCATTCGCGTTCGAGTTCGGCCACGCCTTCCCAGTCGTCGGCCTGGGCCGCGGCCAGCATGCGGGTGCTCAGCTCGCCCATCGCCTGGTAGTGCAGGAGGATCTGGTCTGGGCTCAGCATGGCGTCAGGCAGGCTGCAGTCCGGACGCGGCATCGGCGCGGTTCGGCGTGCCGATCTGGTCCCACGCGCCTTTCAGCTCCTTCAGCAGCTTGCGCACTTCCTCGATGTATTCCGGATGGTTGCCGATGTTGGCGGCAAGCAGGCGGTTGCTCATGTATTCGTACAGCGAATCGAGGCTTTCGGCGATCTCGCCGCCCTGTTTCTTGTCGAGGCTGGCGCGCAGGCCGTTGTCGATGATCGAGATCGCCTGCGAGATCGAGTTGCCCTTGGCGGCGATGTCGCCGGCGCGCATCTGGGCGCCAGCCTTGGCCAGCGCGGTCAGGGCGCCGTCGTACAGCATCGCGATGAGCTTGTGCGGGCTGGCCGAGTTGATGCTGGTTTCCAGCCCCACGGTGGCGTAGGCACCGGCCGGGTTGCGCGTCATCGATCCAAACATCTATATTCCCCTTGTGTAACTGTTTAAGCCGTTAATCATGGTCAGCGATGATCAGTTTACGCCAGCGGAAAGATTGTGAAACGGCGGTCAGAGGGGACTTTACCCGTCAAATCCGCCGCGTCAGCCCCGGTTGGCCGCTCAGGAGTTGTTGTTGGCCGCCAGCGCAGCGAGCTGCTGGCTGAGGTAGGCGCTGGTGGTGGTCATGTTGGCCACCAGCTTGTCGAGCGCCGTGAACTGGTTGCGGTAGCGCTGCTCCACGCTCAGCAGGCGTGTCTTGATCGCGTCGCGGTCGTCGCCCAGGCGCTTGATGTTTTCCTGGACCGCCGTGGCGCGGTTGTTCAGCGGGCCGATCGGGCTCAGGATCTTGCCGATCATGACATCCGCCTGCCAGGCATAGCCCTTGGTGCCGGCGCCGCTACTGAACAGCTTGCTCAAATCCTTGGACGGATCGGCGATCGCGGCCGTGAGCTTGGCGTCGTCGATGACCAGGGTCCCGGTCTTGTCGAAGCTCAGGCCGGCGTCGGACAGCAGGGCCGAGCCCTTCGGCGCGCCGGCGACCGGGGCCGACAGCACGCCGCGCAGCTGCGACTGCAGCGCGCGCACGGTGCTGTCGCCCACCAGCGGGGCGGCGGTGCCGGTCGTCTGGTTGACCGAGGTGGCGTCCCTCATGGCCTTGGTGGCTTCGTTGTAGGCCTTGACGAAGCCCTCGATCGCGGTCTTGACGTTGCTGGTGTCGCGCGCCACCGTGATCTTGGTCGAGGCGTCGGGCGCGGTGGTTTTCGTCAGGTTCAGGGTGACGCCCTGGATCGCTTCGGTGAGGGTATTGCTCGGGCTGGTGATCGGCACGTTGTCGACGATGATCTTCGCATCGGCGGCAGCCACGTTCTGCGTCATTTTCTTCTCGCCCGTGGTCGTGGTACCGGAGACTGGATCGGTGGTGCTGGTACGGTCGTAGGCCAGCTGGCCGAGTTCGCCGATGGTGCCGGCGTCGCCGCCGACCGTGATCCGCATCTCGTTGCGCAGCCCGGTCTCGTTCGAGGTCAGGGCCAGGCGGTAGCCGCTGCCGTCGTTGATGATGCTGGCCGAGACGCCGGCGTTGGCGCCGTTGATGGCGTCGCGGATGCCGGCCAGGGTGTTGTTGCTGCCGATCGTGATCGTCTTGCCGGGCTTGGCGGCGTTCGGGGTGAAGGTGGTATCGGCGCCCGCGCTTGCATAGGTGCCGAAATCGATGGTGATCGTGCCCTGGCCGATCACGCTGGTGGTGGCCGCATAGCCGCCATTGGCGGCCGAAGACATGGTCAGCTTTTGCGCAGCGGCGAGATTCTGCACTTTCACGTCGTAGCTGCCGGCCACCGCGGAGGCGCTGGCGCTGGCGCCCAGGATCGTGCTGTCGGAAACGCTTGCCTTGGTCGGGGTGAACTTGTCGGGCGTGCTGAGCGCCTTGGCCGCCGTCTGGAAGGCGGAAAACGCGCCTTTCAGGCTGCCGATGGAGGACAGCTTGGCCTGGTAGCTTGCTTCTTTCTTGTCGAGCGCGGTGATCGGCATGCGCTCGACCGTCATCAGCTGGGAAACCAGCTCATCGACTTTCAGGCCCGAACCGATGCCTGCTGAAGAGATCGCCATGATGAAATTCCTTGTTCGACGTGGATGCGGTCAAGCGGTGATGTTCTGCTTGCCGGGCAGAACTAAGCCCTGTCTTTTACCAGCAGGCCCTGCATTTTGTCCAGCGCTTTGGAAATCTCAATGACTTCCTGTGTGGGTATTTGGCGAATAATGGTCTGGGTTTGTGTATCGATCAATTTTACGACCGTGATGCCGGTGTCTTCGTCGATCGAGAAGCGCAGGTCGCTGGCGGACGCTCCCATCGATTCCTCGATCTTCCCGACCGCGTCGCGCAGTTCTTCCTGGCCGGGCGCCTCGTGCGGCTCGGCGGCCTTGGTAGCGCTGACGGAAGAAACGGGCGTGCTGCGCGCTGTGGAAGGTGGCGCGGCCGGTGCGGCTGCCTGCGGGGCAGGGGTGGCGACGCCACCGATGTTTGCTGCTGACATGGCGGACTCCGAAAGTGGAAAAGGCGCGGTACCAGAAGTACCGCGCCCGTCTTTACATCATGCTATGGCCGGGATTAGCCACGCAGCAGGCTCAGCACGCCGTTCGGCAGCGAGTTGGCCTGGGCCAGCATCGCGGTACCGGCCTGTTGCAGGATCTGGCCGCGGGTCATGTTGGCCGTTTCCTGGGCGAAGTCGGCATCGCGGATACGGCTACGCGAAGCGCTCAGGTTTTCCGACGTCGACTGCAGGTTCGAGACCACGGCCGAGAAGCGGTTCTGGATCGCACCCAGGTTCGAGCGTGCGCTGTTGACGGTCTTCAGGGCGTTGTCGATCGAGACGATCGCCTTGTTGGCGCCTTCGGCGGTCGAGATGTCCAGCTTGTCCAGCGCTTCGCCGCTGCGGCCATTGCCGTAGGTGCCGACCTTCAGGCTCAGCGCGGCGGTGCCGGCATCGGTGCTGCCGCTGCCGATCTTGAATTCCGAGGTCGACGACAGCGTGATGGTGCTGGTGTAGGTCGCGGTCGTTGCTGCGGCGGCGCCTGGAGGAACAGCCGGTGCGGTCAGCGAAGCCGAGTTCAGGCCGGTCGTTGCATCGGTCAGCGTACCGCCCTGCGCGCCAGCGGCGGTGGTCTGGTAGATGGTGACGTTGCGGCCGTCGGCGGCGCTCAGCGTCACGCCCTTGCTGTCGTCGTTGGTATCCAGGGCGGTGACGCCGGTCTGGCCGCTGATCGCATTGATCGCATCGACCACGGCCTTGCGGTTGGCGGCGCTGTCGGTGGTGGTGGTGATCGCCGCGGTCGACACGCCGTTGATCACCAGCTTACCGGTCGTACCACCGCCGGTCATGTCGGTGGTGGTGCCGCCGACTTCGGTTGCATTGACCGTCGCGGTCACGCCGGTCTTGTCGGAGATGGCGTTGATCGCGGCGGCCTTGGCGATGCCGCTGCTTGCCTTGTCGTACACCGACGCGGTGTCCGAGCTGGCGACCGAGGCGCCGATGGCGGTGCCGTTGATCGTGAAGTCGCCGGCGGCGATCGCGGTGTGGGCGCCAGCTGCCACGTTGGTGGTCGAGGTGTAGGCGGTCTGCGCAGAGTAGGTGCCTGCGACCAGGCCGGCATCCTTGATGCCACCATCGCCAGCCGGACCGTTCAGGTTCGACGAGACCACGATGTCCTTGTCGGAATTCAGGGTGATCGAGCCCGAGTAGGTTTCCTCGGCGGCCAGGCCGGTGCCGGCTGCGGTCGGATCAGTACCGCCGCCACCGAAATCGATGTCGATGTTACGGCCATCGGCGGCGATCAGCTTCACGCCACCCTTGTCCGAACCGGTATCTTCGGCGGTCACGCCGGTCTGGGCCGACTTGGCGTTGATCGCGGCGACCACGGCCGAGCGGGTAGCGGCGGTGTCGGTCGAGGTGCTGATGGTGATGTCGACGTTGTTGATCTTGACCGTGCCGGACCTGGCTTCTCCGACCATCGAGGTGCCGCCGACTTCGGTGGCGTTGACGGTCGCGGTCACGCCGCTTTCGGCCGACTTGGCGTTGACGGCTGCAGCCTTGGCGATGGCCGAGGAAGCGGCTTCCTTGGTCGAGGCGGTGTCTGCACCAGCCATCGACGGGCCGATCGCGATGCCGTTCAGCGAGAAGGCACCTTCCTTCAGTGCGGTATTGCCGGCGTTCTGGGCGGTGGTAATGGCGGCGGCGCTGCTGCTGCCCAGGGACTGGGTCTTGGCGCTGCCGACCGAGAACGAGATGGTTTCGCCGGCGTTCGCGCCAACCTGGAACTGCTGGTTCTTCAGCGAACCGTCGAGCAGGGTGCGGCCGTTGAATTTGGTCTGGGAAGCAACACGGTCGATTTCCTGCAGCAGCTGGTCTGCTTCTTCCTGCATCGATGCGCGGTCGGCGTCGGTGTTCGAGCCGTTGGCGGACTGGACGGCCAGTTCGCGGATACGTTGCAGGCTGTCGCCGATCGAACTCAGCGCGCCTTCGGCGGTCTGGGCCATCGAGATACCATCGTTCGAGTTACGTGCAGCCTGGTTCAAGCCAGTGATCTGCGAGCTCATGCGTTCCGAGATCGCCATGCCTGCCGCGTCGTCCTTGGCGCTGTTGATGCGCAGGCCGGTCGACAGGCGCTGCAGCGAAGTCGTCAGCGAAGCTTGCGATTTGCTCAGGTTGTTCTGTGCGTTCAGCGACGACAGGTTGGTGTTGATCATTGAAGCCATGTTGTTTCTCCAGTTTTCTTTCGGGGCGGCAACTGTGCCTGTTCACGTTGGTCTGTCACCGTGTTCCGTGACAATCAAACCGCTGTTGATGCTGGTAACGTACGGCGCGCACAAAACTTTATGGTCGAGATCAAAAAAATTTTTGTAGGGCAACGCTTGTTGGCCTGCTTTTATGGGAGAGTGTGCTTGCGGGCGTATAATTCTCGCAAGAATTGATCCACGATCCGACCCGCGATCCCCAACCTGATGGAGCAAGGCATGACCCAACCCGCACTCGTAGTCATCGCACGCGACGAAGCGCCGACCCTCGCGCGCTGCCTGGAATCGGCGCGCCCCTTCGTGGCGGAGATGATCGTGCTCGACACCGGTTCCAGCGACGATACGGCACAGATCGCCGCCGCCTGCGGCGCCCGTGTCATTCCCTTCGCCTGGAACGACGACTACGGCGCCGCGCGCAATGCCGCGCTTGCCGCTTCGTCCGCGGACTGGAACCTGGTACTGGATGGCGACGAATGGATCGATGCGGCCCAGGGCGACGTGGCCGGCATCCTGGCCCAGGCCTGCACCGCCGCGCCTGCACTCGGCATGCTGCCGGTGCGCCTGGGCTTCGACCTGGCCGGCCGCGGCCTGGCCGCCACCGCCTGGCGCCCGCGCCTGCTGCCGCGCGGGGTGCGCTATGCCGGCGCGGTGGACGAGGCGCCGACGGGCGAGCTGCCACAGGGTCGCATTCCGCTCTGGATCGATAACGACGGCATGCGCCGCCCGGAGCGCGCCGCCAAGCGCGCCCAGCGCGCGGGCCTGCTGCTGGCGGCCCAGGCCGCCGCTCCGCAGGATGCGCGCCTGGCCTACCAGGCCGGCAAGCTGGAGGAAGCGCGCGGCGAGCACGCGGCCGCGGCCGCGCACTACCGCCATGCGCTCGGGCTCACCGCGCCGGACGCCGCCTGGCGCCACGACCTGGTGGTGCGCGCCATGTTCACCCTCAAGATGGCCGGCCAGCCGGAAGAAGCGGTGCACCTGGCGGACCTCGAGATGGATAACTGGCAGGATTCGCCCGACTATTACTTTGCATTGGGCGACGTGCTGCTGGAACTGGCCAGCAGGAATCCCGACACGGCGCCGGAAGTCCTGCCCATGATCGAAGCCAGCTGGCTGCGCTGCCTGGAGCTGGGCGACCAGCCGGCCCTGGAAGGATCGGTGAGCGGGCGCGGCAGCTTCCTGGCGGCGCACAACCTGGCCGTGCTGTACGAGAGCCAGGGCGATGCGCAGCAGGCCGGCCGTTTCCGGGAGCTGGCCAGCCGCGGCGCATAAGCTCGTGACAAACCCGCCCGCTTGCGGCAGCATGTGAATCCGGCACGACAATACGACAAGACGACCGCGGCCAGGAACCTGGAGCGCGGTTCCCGTTCATTCAAGGAGACACGATGAAGGCATTCACGGTAGGGCTGGCAATGGCAGGCATGACGGGCATGGCAGGCATGGTGACGGGTTGCGCCACCGTGCCCGACAACGATCCATCCCCGACGATGCAGGAAGTGGCGGCGGGCACCAATACGGCCGGCACGGGCGGCCACGGCATGACCGGCAGCCGCCTCAAGCGCGATTCGACCGACCGCATGCTCAAGGCCGTCGGTGCGCAAGGCGCGCGTGATGAAATGAACAACGCGCCGCGGCCGCTCGATTCCCGCTAGGGTCTGTCTGACTGAGTTCAGGGAAGCCATAACATTATTGTCGCCACGATGACTGCGGCGAGGTAGTTATGGCCGCGCTTGTCGTAACGCGTTGCAACGGCGCGGAAGTCCTT
>NZ_JAIWIA010000006.1 GCF_020176695.1 Massilia sp. MS-15
ACAAGAACGAGAAAACCCTGTTTACGATCATGATGGTGTATTCGGTGGTGTTCTGGACGGTGCTGGTTATCGGCACGCTCGGCCTGGCGCTGCTGTACATGCTGATGTTCTTCGTGGTGTACTGCTTCGTGCAGTCGGCCTTCATTTCCTACATCAAGGGCACGGGCGTGCGCATCACCGAGGAGCAGTTCCCCGACCTCAAGCGCCAGATCGCGCAGTGCTGCGCGCGCCTGAACATCGAGGTCGAGCCGCAGGCCTACGTCCTGCAGATGGGCGGCGCCCTGAACGCCTTCGCCACCCGCTTCCTGGGCCGCGACTTCCTGGTGCTGTACACCGATGTGGTGGACGGGCTGGCCGACAACCCGGACGCGCTGAACTTCTACATCGGCCATGAGCTGGGACACATCAAGCGCCGTCACCTGACCTGGGGCCGGGTGCTGCTGCCGGCCACCTTGCTGCCCCTGGTCGGCGCGGCCTATGCGCGCGCGCGCGAATACACCTGCGACCGCCATGGGCTGGCGGCCTGCGGCGACCCGGCGAGCGCCGAGCAGGGACTGGCAGTGCTGGCCGCCGGCAGCCGCCGCTGGCGCGACCTGAACAAGACCGCCTTCATCGCCCAGTCGCACAGCAGCAATGGCTTCTGGATGTCCTTCCATGAGCTGGTGGCCGATTATCCCTGGCTGGTCAAGCGCATGGCGGCCGTACGCGCGCTGGCCTCCGGCCAGGAAGTGACGCAGCCGCGCCGCCACCTCGGCGCCAAGATCCTCGCCTTCTTCATGCCGCGCGTGGCCGGCGGTGGGGTGGCCGGCGCCGTGATGGCCTTCTTCATCATCGGCATCCTGGCGGCAGCCGCGCTGCCCGCCATCCAGGCGCAGATGCAGAAGTCGGCGCTCGAGCAGGCATTCGGGGCGGACGCCGCCACCCTCGAACAGCTATCGCGCGAGCTCGATAGCGGCGAGCTGGAGGAAAGCGCCGGAGAAGACGGCCAGCAGGCCGATGCCATGGACACGACGCTGGTCGACGACGAGGGAGAACACGAGGACGGTGATGAGGCCGGCGATGCCGGCGAGGGCGCGTCCACGGAGGTGGAGGAGGTGCCGGAACCGGCATCTGCGTCCAGTGCCAGCCGCGGCTGAGCGGCAGGCATGGCGCCTCAGGCGTGGTCGCGCATCCACTCCTTCAGCCCGTCCACCCATTGTTTGGCCGGCAGGTTGAGGTGGCGCCGGATCTCGCCTGCGCGTTCGTACAGTGTCGAGAAGTCCAGCTGGGGCGCATGCCTGAAAGCGAGCACGACGATGTTCGCGTCGTGCACTTCGGGCAGCCAGACCACGGCGTCGAATACCTGCTGCATGGCGAGCAGGTTCTTGTCGTAGCTGTCGATCTGGCCGAACACGTTGGCGGTCATGATCCCGTCCGTGCTCAGGCAGTCGTAGCAACCCTGGTAGAACTCGGGCGAATCGAGCACCGGGCCGCGCGCATCGTGGTCGTACAGGTCGACCTGCAGCACGTCGACCTGGCCGTGGTTGGCGGCATCGAGCACGAAGTCGAGCGCGTTCATCTCGCGCACGTCGAGCCGGGCGTCGTTCTCGGGCAGGCCGAACAGGGCGCGGCAGATCGCGATCACGTTCGGATTGAGCTCGGCGGCCGCTATCCGGGCCTGGGGGAAGCGCCGGTAGCAGAACTTGGTGAGCGCGGCGCTGCCCAGCCCCAGCTGGACGATGCGGCGCGGCGCGTGCTGGAACAGGGTCCACATCATCATCATCTGGACATATTCGAGTTCGATGGCGTCCGGCTTCGACAGGCGCATTGCGCCCTGCACCCAGGAGGTGCCGAGGTGCAGGAAGCGCACCCCGTCGAATTCGTCGATGGTGGCGGGCGGGTGGCCGGGCTGGGCGAAACGGGGATCGATGCGGGCGTAGGAAGGCGGCATGGCGGCAACACGGGAGTAAGCCGCGATCATACCGTACCGCCCGTGCTGCTTGCCTCCCGGCTCACACCCCCGGCGCGGCCGGCGGCGCCGGCAGGATCAGCGTCACGGCCAGTCCGCCCCCGTCCCGGTTCGACAGCATGATGCGCCCCCCATGCGCCTCGGCGATCTCGCGCGCCAGCGCCAGGCCCAGGCCGGTGCCGCTGCGCTTGGTGGAGTAGAAGGGCACCAGGGCATTGGTAAGTACCGTCTCGCTCATGCCGCTGCCGCGGTCGAGCACGTCGATGCGTACCGCCTCCTGCATCCGGCGCACCTGCAGCGCCACCGCGTCCGGGCGCGAGTCCGATTCATGGGCGTTCTTGAGCAGGTTGAGCAGGGCCTGCTCCATCTGGGCGGCGTCGATCCAGGCAGGTTCCTGCGGTAGTTCGCCCAGCAGGCGGAAGGCCACCTGGTCCGCCAGCCGGTCCACGAAGACCTGCCACGGCACCGCCGCCAGGCGCGGGGCGGGCAGCTTGGCGAAGCGCGCGTAGCCGAGGATGAAGCTCTCCAAATGGCGGGTGCGCTCGCCGATGGTCTGCAGGATCTGCGGCAGGCGCTCGGTCTGGCCGCGCCGCACCAGCTCGGCGCCGGAATGCGCGAGCGAGGCCAGCGGCGCCAGCGAATTGTTCAGTTCATGGCTGATCACGCGGATCACCTTTTTCCAGGTCTGCACTTCCTGGCGCCGCAGTTCGGTGGTCAGGTGGCGCAGCAGCAGCAGTTCGTGGCGCCGGCCGTTCAGGGTAAAACTGCTCCTGGCCAGGTGGTAGACCTCTTCCTCTTCCGATTCGCCGGCCGTGAACAGGCCGTCGCCGCCGCGCGCCAGCGCTTCCTTCAGGGCCGGGGCCGCGCCGTCCAGGATGGTGTCCAACGCGTGGCCTTCCAGCTTGCGCCCTTCCGACAGCAGCTGGCGCGCCGCCAGGTTGGCGTACACGATGGTGCCGGCCTGGGTGCCGGCGCTGGCGAAGTCGGTTACCAGCAGCATCGCCACCGGCGTGTTCTGCACCATGGTGTCGAGCAGCAGTTCGCGCTGGACCAGGCCCAGGCGCTGTTCGCGCAGCACCTGGCCGAGGGCGTTGTGGGCGGCGATCAGGTCGGCCAGCTCGTCGTTCTGCGGCCAGTGCAGGCTGAAGGAAAAGTCGCCGTCGCGGTAGCTCGCGACCGTGCCTTCGAGGGCGCGGAACAGCGACAGGATGGGCTGGATTTGGGAACGGATGGTGATGATGGCGATCGGGACGATCGCCGCCAGGCAGGCCACGAAGACCAGCACCGGATGCCCGGGGAACAGGTGGTCCAGCCCGAGCGCGACCAGCATGCCGAGCGCCAGCAGGGTGCCGACCAGCGCCGACCAGCGCGTGACCAGCGAGAGGCGAACGCCCCTGCGCCCGTCCTTGTTCATGCCGGCCTGGCGATGCCGAGCCGTTCCATGCGCCGGTACAGGGCCTGGCGCGACAGGCCCAGCTCGGCGGAGGCCTGGGACACCACGCCGCCGGCGCGCGCCAGCGCCTGCACGATCGCCTCGCGGTCGGGTTCCGTCTCCTGCGCCGGTGTCGCCGCCACCGGCAGGCCGAGGTCGGCCGCCTTGATGACATCACCCTGCGCCAGCAGGCTGGCGCGCGCCATCACGTTCTTCAGTTCGCGCACGTTGCCGGGCCAGCCGTGCGCCTGCAGCGCGGCTTGCGCCGATGGGTGCAGGGTCTTCCCGCGCAGGAAGGACAGGGCCAGCGGCAGGATGTCGCCAGGACGCGCAGCCAAGGGCGGCAGGCGCAGCTCGATCACGTTCAGGCGGTAGAACAGGTCTTCGCGGAAGCTTCCGGCGCGGATCATGGCGCCGAGATCGGCATTCGTGGCGCTGATCACCCGCACCTTCACCTGCCGTTCGCGGTTCGAGCCGAGGCGTTCGAAGCGTCCTGTTTCCAGCACGCGCAGCAGTTTCATCTGGCCGGCCAGCGGCAGGTTGCCGATCTCGTCGAGGAACAGGGTGCCGCCGTCGGCCGCCTCGAACTTGCCTTCGCGCGCCTTCGAGGCACCGGTGTAGGCACCGGCATCGGCGCCGAACAGCTCGGCCTCGATCAGTTCCGAGGGCAGGGCGCCGCAGTTCAGCACCACGAAGGGGCCATCGGCCACCTGCGAGTTGGCCTGGATGATCTCGGCGATGCGCTCCTTGCCGGTGCCGTTCGGACCGGTGATGAGCACCGGCACGTCGGCGCGCGCCACCTGGCAGGCCAGGTTCAGGACGCGTTCGGTGGCCGGGTCCTGCCACACCAGGCCGCGCAGGTCGAAGTTCTGTTCCAGCTCGCGCTTGGCCTTGCGCTCGCGCTGCAGGCGCTGGTTCAGGGCGCGGTTGGCCTGGCCCAGTTCGATCAGGTTGCTCACCGTGGTGAGCAGGCGCTCGTCGTCCCAGGGCTTGGACAGGTAATCGGCGGCGCCGGCCTTGATCAGTTCCACCGCGGCGTCCAGGTGGGTCCAGGCGGTGAGCAGGATCACCGGCAGGTCCGGATAACGCCGGCGGATCTCGCGAAACAGCGCCACGCCTTCCTCGCCGGAAGTCGTATCGGCCGTGAAGTTCATGTCCTGGATGACCAGGTCGACCGCCTCGCGCCCGAGGATGGCCAGTCCTTCCTCCGGCGACGCCGCGCGCAGCGAGGCGATGTCGTGCAGGGAGAACAGGACCTCGAGCGCGATCGCGACCGCGGCGTTGTCGTCGATGATCAATACGGTAGGCATGACGGCAAGTGTAGCACTGGTCGGTTGCCCAAAGTTAATACTCTGGCACGCCTCAGGTGAGCCATCATGCGCTGCGCGTGGCCGTCGCCGGCGAGATGCTGGCCGCACGCCAGGCCGGGCCATAGGCCGCCAGGATGCCGAGCGCCCAGAACACGAGCGCGCCGCCGACCAGGTAGGGCGCCGGCAGGCGCGCCATCTCGAGCCTGGTTACCAGGAGGTGGTTCAGCCCGAGGCCCAGCACGACGCCACCGAACACGCCGGCGCTGGTGATCATCACGTTTTCCACGATGAAGTAGCGCAGGATGTCGAGCTTGCGCGCGCCGAGCGCACGCCGCACGCCGATCTGCTTGCGGCGCTGGGTGACCCACAGGCTGGCCATGCCGACGATGCCGGAACAGGTGATCAGGAGCAGCAGCACGCTGACCGTGATCAGCATCCAGGCCAGCGCGACGTCGCCGCGGTAGCGCTTCTGGCGGTCTTCCTCGACCGTCTTGGCCTCCAGGATCATCGGCGTGGCCGAGGACTTGCGCAGCGCCGCTTCCGCTTCCTTCATCACGCGGTCGCGCTGGCCCGCTTCGGCGCGGATGGCGTACAGGGAACCGGGATTGCCGTACAGGCGCGCCGGCACCAGGGCCGACCACTCGCCGCGCTCGCCGACGTCGCCGTGGGCCGACTGCAGGCGCTCGACCACGCCGACGATCTGCGCGCCCTGGGCTTCCTCGCCGGTGCCGAAGTACAGCGTCTTGCCGATCGCCGAACCGTTCGGCCACAGCTTGTCGGCCAGTGGCTTGGTGATGATCAGCTGCTTGGGCAGGTCGCGGCTGGCGTTCTCGTTGACGTCGACCAGTTCCTGCGGCTGGAAGTCGCGTCCTTCCACCAGGCGCAGGCCCAGGGTCTTGACCAGCGAATCGCCGGAGATGTACACCGAGGCCAGCGCGCTCTCGCGCTCCTGGCGCCGGTCGAGCGCGACGCTGTTGGTGCTGCCGCTGCCGGAGATCGGCATCTGCGTCACCTGGGCCACCGACACCACGCCCGGCACCGCGCGCAGCACCTCGGTCTCGCGCTTGATGGTGGCGAGCATCTGCTCGGGGCCGTCGCTGTTCAGGTTGCGCACGTTGAAGTAGAAGGTGGCCGCTTCATCGAGCAGGCCGGTCGGGCGCGCCGCCACCGCGCGGCGTTCGTTGACGACGTGCAGGGCATTGGCCAGGATCGCCAGGCTCAGCGCGACCTGGAGCGCAACCAGGATCGGACCGGTCTTGTTGCGCATCAGCGCGGACAGGATGGGCTTGATTTCCATGATGGTGTCTTTCCTTGTCTGGTTGTCACTGCGATTTCAGCTGGATGGCCGGGGTCACCTGGCAGGCGCGCCAGGTCGGCAGCAGGCCGGCGAGGATGGCGGCGGTGACGGACATGATGAAGGTCAGCATCAGCATCTGCCAGTCCATGCGCGCGACCGCCGCCATGCCCTTGCTCTGCATGCCGATCAGCGCCAGCGCGCCGAAGGACAGCGCCAGCCCGAGCACGCCGCCGACCAGTCCGACCACGCCGGTCTCGATCAGGAACTGCTTGAACACGTCGCGGCGCGAGGCGCCGAGCGCGCGCCGCACGCCGATCTCGGAGGCGCGCACCGAGAACTTCGCCAGCAGCAGGCCGACGGTGTTGACCAGGCACAGGATCAGGAAGCCGAAGGCCAGCCAGGCCGACAGCTTGCTGTCGTTGCCGACCACTTTCATGTGCTCCATCCACTCCATCACGTTGTATAGCTTGTTCGGTGCATTGCGCTTCAGGCGGCCCAGCTTGCGCTGCTCGCTCGCATAGTTGTCGAGCCAGGACTGCAGCTCGGCGCGGTCGCCGGCCGAGCGGGTCTCGAACCAGAACTGGAGCCAGGTGCATTCCGAGGCAAGCAGGTTGGCGAAACCCGGTTCGCGGCTGGCGCTGCAATTCATGCTGCCGTTATGGCCCATCTCGTGGCGCAGCGCGGTGGAGAAAGGAATGAAGAACTCTTCCGGGTTGCCGAAGCGGCTGCCGCCGATCAGGCGGTAGTAGTGCGGCAGCGGGTTCCAGGCGTCGAGCACGCCGACCACGGTGTAAGGAAAGCCGCCGATGCGGATCTGGCGGCCAACCGGATTGGCCTCGCCGAACAGCTTCTCGGCCACCGCGCGGCCCAGCACCACGACATCGGCGCCGCGCGCATCGTCGCCTTCCGTCCAGGCCTGGCCATGCAGGAAGGGCACCTTGAACATGGTGAAGAAATCGCGCGTGGGCGCCAGGCCGGAAGCGGTAAAGGCCGGCATGTCGGCGCGCGGAGGTTCGATCGGCTGGAACACCCCGTACATCGCGGTGCGACGCTCGCCCTGGCCGCTCTTGAGGAAGTTGGCGGCGTCGATGTAGCCCAGCTGGTCGTCGTTCGGGCCGTCGCTCGGGGACCAGCCCTCGACCGGGCCGTTGTCCACGTGCGGCACGAACAGGCGCTCGCTCTTCTCGGGGATCGGGTCGCCCGACATCATGTGCAGGATGGTGAGCGTGGAGACGCTGGCAGCCACGCCGATGGCCAGGGTCAGCACCATCAGCGCGGTCAGGGCCGGGTTGCGGCGCAGGCTGCGCACGCCGAGCTTGAAGTAATAGGAGAACATGGCGCCTCCCTCCTTATGCCGACACCGCGGCTGCCTTGGCGTCGACCAGGGTCGGGCCCTTGCGCACCAGGTCCGAGACCTGGCCGTCGATGATGTGCACGTTGCGGTGGGTGCGCACGGCCAGTTCCGGATCGTGGGTCACCATCAGGATGGTGGTGCCGGCCGCGTTGATCTCTTCCAGCAGCTCCATCACGCCGCGCGCCATCTGGGTGTCGAGGTTGCCGGTCGGTTCGTCGGCCAGCAGCAGCTTGGGCGAACCGGCCAGCGCGCGCGCGATCGCGACGCGCTGCTGCTGGCCGCCGGACAGCTCGGCCGGGTAGTGCTTCATGCGCGAAGCCAGGCCGACCTTGCCGAGGGCGTCCTCGATGCGCTCCTTGCGCTCGGTCTTGTTGAAGCCGCGGTAGCGCAGCGGCACGTCGACGTTGTCGAACAGGTTCAGGTCGGGGATCAGGTTGAAACCCTGGAAGATGAAGCCCAGCTTCTCGTTGCGCAGGCGCGAGCGGGCGCTGTCGTCCAGTCCCTTGACGTTGATGCCGTCCAGGATGTACTCGCCCGAGGTGAATTCCTCCAGCAGGCCGGCGATGTTCAGGAAGCTGGTCTTGCCGGAGCCGGACGGGCCGGTGACGGTAACGAACTCGCCCTGCTTGACGTCGATCTCGAAGCCGCGCAGCGCGTGGGTCTCGATCATGTGGGTGCGGTACACCTTGCTCAGGTTGGTCATGCGCAGCATGGGATGCTCCTAGTTTGTGTTGGTCTTGTTCAGGGACGGCTCGGTTGACTCGGTTGACTCAGTTGATCGTGACGCGGGCGGCATTGTTGAAGGTGTCGGTGCCGGAGACCACCACCTTGTCTCCCTGCTTCAGGCCGGACAGGATCTCGACGGCCGAAATGCTGGTGGCGCCGATCTGGATCGGGGTGCGCACGGCGATCCCGTCCTGCACCACGTAGGCATGGCGTCCGCCCTCGCTTTCGACGAAGGGGCCGCGCGGCAGCATCAGGACGTTCGGCCTTTCCTCGATCAGCAGGCGCGCGCTCACGCGCTGGCTCTGGCGCAGGCCCCTGGGCTGCTCGCCGTCGAAGCGGATGCGCGCCAGCACCTGGTTCTTGACCACTTCCGGCGACAGCGCGGACAGCTTGCCGGTCGCCGTACCCGAGGGCAGGGTGATCTCGGCATTCATGCCCAGGCCGATATCGGCCACGTAGGTCTCCGGCACCTCGACCTCGACTTCGAGCTTGGACAGGTCGACTAGGGTCATCAGCGGCGCATTGGCGGCCACCACCATGCGGTTCTGCACGTTCAGGGTGCCGATGAAACCGTCCACCGGCGCGCGCACGGTCAACTCGTCCACGCGGCGCTGGGCGTTGGCCAGCGACAGGCGCTGGCGTTCCAGTTCGTTGATCTTGGTCTTCAGGGCCAGCTGCACGTCGTCGCTTTCCAGGCCCGCGGCCTGGGACGCGTGGCGCGCGCGGATCTCGGCCGAGTTCAGCGCATCCTTGGCCTTCTGGTAGTCGATCTTGGCGATGATGCCGACCTGCGCCACGCTCTCGTAGCGTTCCAGGGTGCGCTGGGCCGACAGGCGGTCGATCTCGGCGGTGTCGGCTTCCTTCTGCGCCAGCAGCTTCTGCTTGCGCGCCAGGATCTGCTGGCGCGCCACCTCGGCCTTGAGCTGCTCGTAGCTCGAGGTCTCGCGCTTGAGTTCATCGGTGAGGTCGGGCGACTCCAGCACGGCGAGGACATCACCGCGTTTGACGGTGTCGCCGGCGGCAACCTTCAGGTTGACGGTGGACGGGGCGGTGGAATACAGGGTGGGGCTGATGGCGGCCACGATACGGCCATTCACCGAGGCGTCGCGCACCAGGGTGCCGCGCGTGACCTCGCCGATGCGCAGGCGCGCTTCCTTGACCGAATGTTCGCTGCTGGTCCAGGCGCCGAACACGGCGGCGCTGGCAGCGAGGATGGCGATGGCGCCACCCACCCACAGGGCACGGCGCTTGAGCTGGTGGACCGGGGCCGGGGTGATGACGGCATCTTGGTGGGAGGTATCGCGGATCATGGCTTTTCTGGTTGACAACGTGAATGCAGCTGTCAATGCAGGATCCGTGCCAGTAGGGCAAGTACTTGATTTTCCGTGGAGAGTCGCCGCCGTGTCCGGTGTCCGGGGTGTCCGTCAATACGAATTCGGACACTGTGCGCGGACAGTGGTGGGACTGCCTGGAATGTGCCGCCCGGCCGCGCGCCAGCCTCAGTGGCGCTTGAGCGGCTTGCCGTTCGCGATCACCTCGCGGCAGTCGCCGCGCATCTTCGCGTCGTCGTAGTCGGTCCAGCCGTAGCTGTCGACGTAGCGCTTGTGGCGCTGGAAGGCCGGGCTTACGAAGCTCCAGGCAAGCCGCTCGTCCGGATAGCGGATGTCGGCCATGTCGAGCACGGTATGGAACATGTTCTCGGTCGAGAGTCTGGCGCCGCGGTGGCGCTGCAGCTGCGCGATCTTGCCGGGAAAGCGCTCGCCATAGCTGCGCGAGTACCAGACGAAGGCCGGCACGTGGAATTCGTACTGGGTGTTATGGCCGTGGAAGGCGATCTTGCACGACTTGTCGTACAGGGTCTGGCCGTGGTCGGCCACGTACAGCATCGAGGCCGGCAAGCCGCTCTCCTTGAGCACGCCGATCACGTTCGACAGGAACCAGTCGGTGTACAGGATCGCACTGTCGTAGCTGTTGTTCATCTCCGGCTCGATGCGCGGATTGGTGTAGTCGGGCTTGTCGAGCGCGCGCAGCGAGGGCAGCCAGCGGTCGAATTCCTGCGGATAGCGGTGGGCATAGTTCCAGTGGCTGCCCAGCGTGTGCAGCACCACCAGCACCTTTTGCGCCGGGTCGGCGACGGCGCGCCGCAGCGGTTCGAGCAGCACCGCATCGTGGTTCGAGGCGCCCGAGGTGTCGCCCAGGTTCAGGAACTGGACCTCGTCCGCCTCCTGCGCAAACACCGACACCGGCGTGTCGAACTTGCCGAACGAGACCTGGTTCGAGATCCAGAAGGTCTTGAAGCCGGCTTCCCTGAAGGCGGACAGGAAGGATTTCTCCGAGAAGCCATCCTTCAGGCTTTGCATCGCGGGTTTGCGCGAGATGATCACCGGGACCGACAGGCGGGTGGCCGACACCGGTGTGATCACGTCCTTCAGCATCACCAGGTTCTCTTCGCGCGCCAGCAGGGGATTGGTCTGGCGCCCATAGCCGTTCAGGCTCCAGCGGTCGAAGCGCGAGGATTCGCCGAGTACCACCACGACTAGCTGCGGCGCGTGTTCGTCCCCGGCCTGCCGCGCACCGAAGCGGAAGTCGGCGCTGCGCCGCTTCAGTTGCGCGAGGTAGACCCGCTCTTTATAGAAGTCGAGGCCGCGCGCGGCCAGGCCGAAGGGCCAGGAATGGGCGAATAGATCGAGGTCGAACGGCGGCCTGGCCCAGGCGGGAAGGGTCGGCCAGCTGCCCGCCATGGCGCCAACGGGCACGGCGGCGCGCTTGCCCTGCGATTGGACGTAGCCGAATGCCTGCCCGTAGGCCAGCACCGCCGCGCAGGCGCCGAGCACCCCCAGCACGGCCCAGCGCGAGCGGTCGTTCCAGTCCAGGGCGCGGGTGCGCCAGGCCACCGCCCAGGTCGAGCCGAACCACAGCAGTACCGCGAGCAGCACCGCGCCCAGCAGCCAGGCTTTCCCGCCCAGGAACTCCAGCGCCTCGCTGGGACTGGTTTCGGCGATGATGCCGAGGTGGTGGGTCGAGATGCCCTGGCCATAATAGACAAGCAGATAGAGCTCGACCGGCAGTGCCAGGAAGGCGGGCAGCAGGGCCCAGTGGAACCAGGCCGGACGCTTGCCCAGGGCCCAGGCCGCGATCCAGGCGAACAGGCCGGCGCCCAGCAGCTGCCATGGACTGTCCGCCTGTTCCTGCGCATCCAGCAGCCGGCCGGCGAAGGGCATGGCGGACAGCAGCGCATAGCTCAGCAGCAGATAGAGCAGGGTGGGGCGCAGCGGGAGCGGCAGGGGACGGGACATCGGTCGGGGCGGGGAGAGGGCGAAATCGGCTATTATCCCGTCTTTATAATGGGAAACGCACTATCCTGCTTGCAAGCCAGGACAGGGCGTTGTCGCAGGCTTGCCACATCCATCACGGTAAACCCCGGTTTACTTTCGCAAGCGGCCTGGCCGGCCGGCAAAGCGGTTGACCCACTTGACTATCGGGTCTATACTCGCGAGTTCTCGAATTTATTCTGCACACCGTATACGCATTCGCAGCCGCTCCTTTGGCGAGTGGCTTTCGTCGCCTCCGCTGTCCAGTGAATGTCGGGACTAGGTTTCAGTCCCCGGGCAACACGCAATATCCTGCCCGGGTCATCAACGTAGTAATTTTGTTGGATTTTTGAACGATGCCAACCATCAATCAACTGATTCGCAAGCCGCGTGAAGCCGCGGTTGTGAAGAGCAAGTCCCCGGCACTGGAAAACTGCCCGCAGAAGCGCGGCGTGTGCACCCGTGTCTACACCACGACCCCGAAGAAGCCGAACTCGGCACTGCGTAAGGTCGCCAAGGTGCGCCTGACCAACGGTTTCGAAGTCATTTCGTACATCGGCGGTGAAGGCCACAACCTGCAAGAGCACAGCGTCGTCCTGATCCGCGGCGGCCGTGTGAAAGACTTGCCGGGTGTGCGTTACCACATGGTCCGCGGCGCACTGGATACCCAGGGCGTGAAAGACCGTAAGCAGGCTCGCTCGAAGTACGGTGCCAAGCGCGCCAAGGCCGGCGCCAAGAAGTAATTCTTCGCGTAATTCTGCGGACCCTGTCACATACAGGCCACATTAAAAAGTTAAGTTGAGCCGGCCGGAAGGCCGAGTAAGTGAAAGGCCATGAGGGTCTTTCGCGAGTGCGGATGCCGCACTCAACTGAAGATAGGAAGGAATTGAAATGCCACGTCGTCGTGAAGTACCCAAGCGCGAGATTCTGCCGGATCCAAAATTCGGCAACACCGATGTCGCCAAGTTCGTCAACGTTCTGATGCTGTCCGGTAAAAAATCGGTCGCTGAAAACATCATCTACGGTGCGTTCGAATACATCCAGACCAAATCGGGCAAGGACCCGCTGGAAGTGTTCACGACCGCGATCAACAACTGCAAGCCGATGGTCGAGGTGAAATCCCGCCGTGTCGGCGGCGCCAACTACCAGGTGCCAGTGGAAGTTCGTCCGGTTCGTCGTATGGCGCTGTCCATGCGTTGGTTGCGCGAAGCCGCAAACAAGCGCAGCGAAAAATCCATGCCGCAACGCCTGGGTGGTGAACTGATGGAAGCGGCTGAAATGCGCGGTGGCGCAATGAAGCGCCGTGACGAAGTGCACCGCATGGCAGAAGCGAACAAGGCGTTCTCGCACTTCCGCTTCTAAGCAAATGGCCAAACCCCTTCGGGGCGTGCGGCCTGCAGTATCTGTTGTTCAGGCCGGGCGCGTTTTGATCGTCAAAATGCCGTCCGGTTTTGTCCATTCAAAGATTTAGGAAAAATTATGGCACGCACTACCCCCATTGAGCGCTACCGCAATATCGGTATTTCCGCTCACATCGACGCCGGCAAGACCACGACCACCGAGCGCATCCTGTTCTACACGGGTGTGAACCACAAGATCGGTGAGGTGCACGACGGCGCCGCCACCATGGACTGGATGGAGCAGGAGCAAGAGCGCGGTATTACCATTACCTCGGCAGCGACGACCTGCTTCTGGAAGGGTATGGCCAACAACTTCGAGCCGCACCGCTTCAACATCATCGATACCCCGGGCCACGTCGACTTCACCATCGAGGTGGAACGTTCGATGCGCGTGCTGGACGGCGCCTGCATGGTCTACTGCGCGGTCGGCGGCGTGCAGCCGCAGTCGGAAACCGTGTGGCGTCAGGCTAACAAGTACAAGGTCCCGCGTCTGGCATTCGTCAACAAGATGGACCGTACCGGTGCCAACTTCTTCAAGGTGTACGAGCAGATGCGCGCCCGCCTGAAGGCCAACCCGATCCCGCTGCAAGTGCCTATCGGCGCCGAAGACAACTTCAAGGGCGTGGTCGACCTGGTCAAGATGAAGGCCATCCTGTGGGACGACGCTTCGCAGGGCATGAAGTTCGACTACGTCGACGTGCCGGCCGAACTGGTCGACACCTGCAACGAGTGGCGCGAGAAGCTGGTCGAAACCGCCGCTGAAGCGTCGGAAGAGCTGATGAACAAGTACCTCGAAGAGGGCGAACTGTCGGAAGCCGAGATCAAGAAGGCGCTGCGCCAGCGCACCATCGCGGGCGAAATCGTCCCGATGATGTGCGGTACCGCATTCAAGAACAAGGGCGTGCAGGCAATGCTGGACGCGGTCATCGAATACCTGCCGTCGCCAGTGGACATCCCGCCGGTCGGTGGTACGGACGAAGACGACCAGCCGGTCACCCGCAAGGCCGACGACAGCGAGAAATTCGCTGCGCTGGCATTCAAGATCATGACCGACCCGTTCGTCGGCCAGCTGATCTTCTTCCGCGTGTACTCGGGCGTCATCAATTCGGGCGATACCGTCTACAACCCGATCAAGGGCAAGAAGGAACGCGTCGGCCGTATCCTGCAGATGCACGCGAACCAGCGTGAAGAGATCAAGGAAGTCCGCGCAGGCGACATCGCCGCTGCGGTCGGCCTGAAGGAAGCCACCACCGGCGAGACCCTGTGCGATCCGTCGGCACCGATCATCCTCGAAAAGATGGTGTTCCCGGAGCCGGTCATCCAGCAGGCAGTCGAGCCGAAGACCAAGGCTGACCAGGAAAAGATGGGCCTGGCACTGAACCGTCTGGCTCAGGAAGACCCGTCGTTCCGCGTGCGTACCGACGAAGAATCGGGCCAGACCATCATCGGTGGTATGGGCGAGCTGCACCTGGAAATTATCGTTGACCGCATGAAGCGTGAGTTCAACGTGGAAGCAACCGTCGGCAAGCCGCAGGTTGCCTACCGCGAAACCATCCGCAAGGCAGTCACCGACGTCGAAGGCAAGTTCGTCAAGCAGTCGGGCGGCCGCGGCCAGTACGGTCACGCTGTCCTGACCATCGAGCCGCAGGAGCCGGGCAAGGGCTTCGAATTCGTCGACGCCATCAAGGGCGGCGTGGTTCCGCGCGAATACATCCCGGCAGTCGAGAAGGGTGTGCGCGAGACCCTGACCAGCGGCGTGCTGGCTGGCTACCCGGTGGTTGACGTGAAAGTCACCCTGACCTTCGGTTCGTACCACGACGTCGACTCGAACGAAAACGCGTTCCGCATGGCGGGCTCGATGGCGTTCAAGGACGGCTGCCGCAAGGCGAACCCGGTCATCCTCGAGCCGATGATGGCCGTGGAAGTGGAAACGCCGGAAGACTACGCTGGTTCGGTGATGGGCGACCTGTCGTCCCGCCGCGGCATGGTGCAGGGCATGGACGAAATCCCGGGCGGCGGCGGCAAGATCATCAAGGCCGAAGTCCCGCTGTCGGAAATGTTCGGTTACTCGACCTCGCTGCGTTCGGCGACCCAGGGCCGTGCAACCTACACGATGGAGTTCAAGCACTATTCGGAAGCGCCGAAGCACGTGATCGACGCTATCGTGACCGCGAAAGCCAAGTAATAAAAAACCGGGAACGGGTTCCATCGTGGAGCCCGTCTCCAAACAAGCTAAAACAAATAAATCGTTTCTTTTAAAGGAAGATAGGAAATGGCAAAAGGTAAATTCGAACGGACCAAGCCGCACGTCAACGTCGGCACCATCGGTCACGTTGACCACGGCAAAACCACCCTGACGGCTGCAATCGCAACCGTTCTGTCGAAGAAGTTCGGCGGCGAAGCCAAGGCCTACGACCAGATCGACGCGGCTCCGGAAGAAAAAGCACGCGGCATCACCATCAACACCGCGCACGTCGAGTACGAAACCGAAAACCGTCACTACGCGCACGTTGACTGCCCAGGCCACGCCGACTACATCAAGAACATGATTACCGGTGCC
>NZ_JAIWIA010000060.1 GCF_020176695.1 Massilia sp. MS-15
TATTCGACAGGAGAGGGTTTGAATACACAATAGGCGAATGTGCCAGAACGCATACGTGATTTTCTGAAAGAAATAGAATATGTCCAAGTTTCGCTCGCTCCGTGCGGTGGACTCGCCGCGGGCCTTCCACCCGCAAGTGTGCGCCATGCTGGGCGCACCAAAAAAAAAACCCGCTCCGTGGAGCGGGTGAAATCCAAAACTAGGGATGTCCTGAAAGAGACGGTTTCACTATAGAACGTCTGGTCGAACCATTCGGTGCGGTGCTTCACTTAGAACCGATCCTGGTAGGAAAGGAAAGCACAGGCTGTTTCACAGGATTTGTCGCAGCGCTGCGCCCACGCGTCTTGATGTCCGCATGCACGACCTGGGGTATCGGATCCTGCTACCAGCGCAAGAATGCATGGTCAGGAAGAGCGCCTTGGCGGAAACTCCCGCTTTGTCCCTGTCAACCATTCCTTGCTCCATGCCGCCATCACGCCGCCGTTTCCTCGCCCGGGCCCTGGCCGGGGCAGGCCTCCTGAGCCTGTCGCCGCCGCCCGCGCTTGCCGCTCCCACTCTGATACCCAATGTCAGCGGGCTGTACCCGGTGGAAGTCGCCCGCGTGCTCGCACCCACGTCAACCCGGCAAGTGGCGCAGGCCGTGCGCGACTGGCCGGGCAGGATCGCAGTCGGCGGCGCCCGCTACAGCATGGGCGGGCAGACCGCCATCCGCGGCGGACTGCACCTGGACATGCGCGGCATGAACCGGCTGATATGGCTCGACCCCAGGGCGAAACTGGCCCGGGTGCAGGCCGGCATGCGCTGGCGCGACCTGCAGGATGCGCTCGACCCGCTCGGGCTGGCCGTGCACACGATGCAAAGCTTCGCCAACTTCACGGTCGGCGGCGCGGTATCGGTGAATGCGCACGGCCGCTACCTCGGCAACGGCCCTGTGGTCAACTCGGTACGCGCCCTGCAGCTGGTACTGGCGGATGGGTCGGTGGTGGAAGCCACGCGCAGCCAGCATGCCGAGCTGTTTCACGCCGCCGCGGGCGGTTATGGCGCAATCGGCGTGATCACCGAGGTCGAGCTGGAACTGGCGTCCAACACCCGCATCGAGCGCAGCGTCGCGGAAATGACGCTGGACGCCTACCCAAGCCACTTCGAGCGCCTGTTGCAAGGGGGCGACTGCATCTTCCACAATGCCGACCTGCTGCCGCCGCACTTCGACACGCCGGTGTCCGTGTCCTGGCGCACCACCCGCAAACCGCTGACCGAGCGTGCGCGGCTGGTGCCCAGGGGCCAGTCGTATGCCCTGGAGCAGAATGCGCTGTTCGCAATGACCGAGCTGCCGCATGGCGAACGGCTGCGCAGTAAGCTGATCCATCCATTGCTGCTGGCGCGCCCGGCCGTCAAGTGGCGCAACCACGAAGCCAGCCTCGACGCCGCGGCGCTGGAACCGCGCACGCGCCGCTGGTCGACCTATGTGCTGCAGGAGTACTTCATTCCCGTTCGCCACTTCGCCGACTATGCGCGCGCCATGGCGCAGGTGATCCACAGCCATGGCGCCCAGGTGCTGAACGTCTCGGTGCGCCATTCGCCGGCCGACCAGCTGTCCCTGTTGCCCTGGGCCAGGGAAGAGGTGTTTTCCTTCGTCGTGTACTACAAGCAGCGCACCCATGCGACGGCCCGGCGCGCGGCCGGCGACTGGACCCGCGCGATGATCGATACCGCACTGGCCTTTGGCGGACGCTATTACCTGCCCTACCAGCTGCATGCCACGCGCGCCCAGTTCGAACAAGCCTATCCGGAAGTAGCGGCGCTGCGCAGCCTCAAGCGCCGGGTGGATCCGGCGGGACGCTTTGCCAATGCCTTGTGGGCAGCCTACCTGTGAGGCGGACCCAAGCAAAAAAAAACCCGCTTCGGTTGGAAGCGGGTGAAGTCCAAAACTAGGGATGTCCTGAAAGAGACGGTTCCACTATAGGGTTCGTTACAGTACGGCTCTGTGCGCCAACTCACACAAATGCCGAAACTATCAAATTAGCCTGATTTGCGCATGAAAAATGCCGCCGTGGCGGAAGCCAGGGCGGCATTGCAAAAGTGGAACAGTTCAGACGACAGCGCCGTCGTGCTCGTCCTTTTCCTTGACCGGCTTGATCAGGTCTTCGCGCTTCACGCCCAGCCACATGGCCAGGGCCGCGGCCACGAACACCGACGAGTAGATGCCGAAGAGAATGCCGATGGTCAGCGCCATGGCGAAGTAGTGCAGTGCATGGCCGCCGAACAATAGCATCGACAACACCATGATCTGGGTCGAACCGTGGGTGATGATGGTACGCGAAATGGTGGAAGTGATCGCGTGGTCGATCACTTCCGGCACCGTCATCTTGCGCTGCTTGCGGAACATTTCGCGAATACGGTCGAAGATGACGACCGATTCGTTGACCGAGTAGCCCAGCACCGCCAGGATCGCCGCCAGCACCGTCAGCGAGAATTCCCACTCGAAGAAGGCGAAGAAGCCGAGGATGATGACCACGTCGTGCAGGTTGGCGATGATGGCCGAGACGGCGAACTTCCACTCGAAGCGGACCGACAGGTAGATGATCACGCCGATCACCACCATGATCAGGGCGTTCAGGCCGTTCTGCGCCAGTTCGTCGCCGACCGCGGGGCCGACAAATTCGACGCGCTGCAGGCTGACCAGTTCCTTGTTGTCCGCGGTCACGCAAGCGGTACGGCTGACCGTTTCCCCCTTGTCGGTCGTGACCTGGGCGACGGTCGGCTTGCCCTGCTCCGAGGAGCAGACGGCATTGAATACGCGGCTCGAGGTGCCGGCCTGGTCCTGGCCTTCGACGATCGGCAGGCGCAGCAGGACGCTCTGGGCGGTGCCGAAACCAGTCACCTCCGGTGCCTCATAGCCGATGCCGCGCAGCGTGTTGCGGATCTTCTCCTGGTCCGCGGCATGCGGATAATGCAGTTCCATCACCGTGCCGCCGGTGAATTCCACCGACCAGTGCAGGCCCTTGGTCACCAGGAAGAACACGGCGGCCACGAAGGTCAGCACCGAGATCACATTGAGGATCACGGCGTGGCGCATGAACGGGATGTCCCGTTTGATCTTGAAAAATTCCATGATTTAGTCCTGCGCTCCCTGAGTCGCGTTTTGATTGCTAGGCGTGAAGCCTTCTTTCCAGACCGTGCCGATCGAGATGTGCGTCAGTTTCTTCTTGCGGCCGTACCAGAGGTTGATCAGGCCACGCGACAGGAACACGGCCGAGAACATCGAGGTCAGGATGCCCAGGCAGTGCACCACGGCGAAGCCGCGCACCGGACCGGAGCCGAAGATCAGCAGCGCCAGGCCGACGATCAGGGCGGTGGCGTTGGAGTCGAAAATCGTGTCCCAGGCGTGCTTGTAGCCGGCATTGATCGCCACCTGCGGCGTGGCGCCCGCGCGCAGCTCCTCGCGGATGCGCTCGTTGACCAGCACGTTGGAGTCGATCGCCATGCCGAGGGTCAGCGCGATCGCGGCGATACCCGGCAAGGTCAATGTCACCTGCAGCATCGACAGCAGGGCCAGCAGGAACAGCACGTTGGCCGCCAGCGCGATCGCGCTGACCGCGCCCACCAGGTGGTAATAGACGATCATGAAGACGGCGATCGCCACGAAGCCCCACAGGGTCGAATTCAGGCCGCGCTCGATGTTCTCGGCGCCCAGCTGCGGGCCGATCACGCGTTCCTCGATGAACTCCATCGGCGCCGACAGTGCGCCCGAGCGCAGCAGCAGCGCCAGTTCGTTGGCATCCTCGATGCTGCCGATGCCGGTGATCTGGAAGGTCGAACCGAGTTCCTGGTTGATGGTCGGCGCGGTCGGCACCGAGTAGACGCCCTTTTCCTTCAGCAGGACCGCCAGGCGCTTGCCGACGTTTTCACGGGTAGCCATGCGCATGCGGCGGCCGCCGTCGCCGTTCAGGTCGATCGAAACGGCCGGCTGCTGGTTGGAATCGAAGCTGGCGACGGCGCTCGAGATGTACTCGCCGGTCAGGATGATGTCTTTCGACACCACGACCGGGGCGCCGCGGCCTTCGGTGAACAGTTCCGAGTTCAGCGGGATGGCGGCGGTCGTTTCGGTGCCCGGGGTGACGGTCGAGTCGACCATGCGCAGTTCCAGGGTGGCGGTGCGGCCGATGATGTCCTTGGCGCGCGCCACGTCCTGCACGCCCGGCAGCTGGACGATGATGCGGTCGGCGCCCTGCTGCTGGATCAGCGGCTCGGTGGTGCCCAGTTCGTTGATACGCTTGGACAGGGTGGCGATGTTCTGCTTCACGCCCTCTTCCACGGTGCGGCGTACCGCTTCCGGCTTGAGGCTGACAACCAGTTTGAGCTCGGTGCCGTCGGCGGCATCGGCGAACAGCAGGTCCTGCGACTGCTTGCCCAGCGTGGAACGGGCGCTGGCGCGGGTAGCGTCGTCGCGGAAGCGCACTTCGATGGTGTTGCCGACGCGTTCGATGCCGGCGTGGCGTACATTCGCATCGCGCAGCTGGCTGCGCACGCTGGCCTGCAGGCCCTTGACCTTGGACTCGAGCACGGCCTTGCTGTCGATCTGCAGCAGGAAGTGCACGCCGCCGCGCAGGTCCAGGCCCAGGTTCATCGGCTTGGCGCCGATCGATTCCATCCAGGCCGGGGTATTCTTCGCCAGGTTGACGGTGACGATGTAGTCGGGGTTGTTATGGTCGCGGTTCAGGTCGCGCTCGAGCGCGAGCTTGGCCTTGAACTGGGCATCGGTGGTGGCGAAGCGCGCGCGTACCGCGGTGCTGTTGCCGGTGCCTTCCAGGGCGATGGCCGTGGCCGGAACACCGTTGCGCTTGAGGGCATCTTCGACCAGGCCCACGGTGGCGCTGGTGATATTGACCGTGGTCTTACCGGTGGTGATCTGCAGCGCCGGCGATTCGCCGAAGTAGTTCGGCGCCGTGAACAGCGCACCCAGCAGGAGCGCGACGGCGATCAATAGATATTTCCAGACGGGATAGCGATTCATAGTGTTCCAGCATTGAATGTTGGGCACGCGGCGGCACCCGGCCGCCGCATTGTGCTACCGGGATTACAGGCCCTTCAGGGTGCCTTTCGGCAGCAGCGTGGTCACGGCGTTCTTCTGGACCAAGAGTTCGGTGCCGGCCGAGACCTCGATCGTCACATAGGTGTCGGCCACCTTCACCACGCGGCCAAGGATGCCGCCGGCGGTCGCCACTTCGTCGCCCTTGGCCAACGCATCCATCATCGCCTTCAGCTCGCGCTGGCGCTTCTGCTGAGGACGGATCATGAGGAAGTACATGACCACGAACATCAGGATCAACGGCAGGAATGTGGTCAGGCTACCCATCAGGCCAGGATCGGCTGCGGTCGTGGTTTGCGCGTACGCGTTGGAAATGAACACAAGAACTCCGATTGTGAGGATTAAAAAATAAGCGGTGTATTCTAGCACCGGGCATGGAGCCAGGGACAATGTGGAGGTATGTAGGCTTGCAATTCCCAATTGCAAGATGTTGCAGGAAATTTAATGCGCTGGGATGTGGCTGCCCTGCGATCGTCAAGGCAGGCGTTGCCAGAACCGCCG
>NZ_JAIWIA010000061.1 GCF_020176695.1 Massilia sp. MS-15
ATGCGCTGGGATGTGGCTGCCCTGCGATCGTCAAGGCAGGCGTTGCCAGAACCGCCGGGTGGCTGCACGCGTGGGCAGGGGACCTGCCCACCGTAAGCAACGCGCAACTAGCCGGCGGCGCTGGTAGTGAGTGCCCGCTTACACGCCGCGCGAGCGGTCCGCGCGGAACTGGATGCGGAACTCGTTGAACTTGTCGGCATCGATCGCGTCACGCATCTCCTGCATGATCTTCAGGTAGAAATGCAGGTTATGGATCGTATTCAGGCGCGCGCCCAGGATCTCGTTCGAGCGGTGCAGGTGGTGCAGGTAGGCGCGCGAAAAATTCCTGCAGCAGTAGCAGTCGCAGCTTTCGTCGAGTGGCGCCATGTCGTCCTTGTAGCGCGCGTTCTTGATCTTGACGTCGCCAAAGCGCGTGAACAGCCAGCCATTGCGCGCGTTCCGGGTCGGCATCACGCAGTCGAACATGTCGACGCCGTTGGCCACGCCCTCGACCAGGTCTTCCGGCGTGCCCACGCCCATCAGGTAGTGCGGCTTGTTTTCCGGCAGGCGCGGGCCGACGTGGGCCAGGATGCGCTGCATGTCTTCCTTCGGCTCTCCCACCGACAGGCCGCCGATGGCCAGGCCCGGGAAGTCGATGTCTTCCAGCCCGCCAAGGGATTCGTCGCGCAGGTGCTCGTACATGCCGCCCTGGACGATGCCGAACAGCGCATTCGGGTTCTCGCCGCGATTGAACTCGTTCATCGAGCGCTGGGCCCAGCGCAGCGACATGCGCATCGACTTGGCCGCTTCCTCGGCCGTCGCGGGTCTCCCGTCTATCTCGTACGGGGTGCATTCGTCGAACTGCATCACGATGTCCGAGTTCAGCGAGCGCTGGATCTGCATCGACACCTCTGGCGACAGGAACTGGCGCGAGCCGTCGATCGGCGAGGCGAATTTCACGCCCTCTTCCGTGATCTTGCGCATCGCACCCAGCGAGAACACCTGGAAGCCACCCGAGTCGGTCAGAATCGGACCATCCCAGCCCATGAAGCCGTGCAGGCCGCCGAACTTGTCCAGCACCGCGGTGCCCGGGCGCAGCCACAGGTGGAAGGTGTTGCCGAGGATGATCTGCGAGCCCACTTCCTTCAGCTCGACCGGGTCCATCGCCTTGACCGAGCCATAGGTCCCGACCGGCATGAAGATCGGGGTTTCGATGGTGCCGTGGTTGAGCTTGAGGCGGCCGCGGCGCGCATGCGACAGGCCGCTGGTATCTTTTTTGAGTAAGGTAAATTCGAGCATGTTCTTTGTCGTGCGTATTTATCGTGACCTTGTGGTCAACAGCATGGCGTCGCCATAGCTGAAGAAGCGGTATTCGTTGGCGATCGCGTGCTGGTAGGCCTTGCGGATCTCGTGGTAGCCGGCGAAGGCCGACACCAGCATCATGAGGGTCGACTTCGGCAGGTGGAAGTTGGTGATCAGGCGCGTCACCGTCTTGAAGCGGTAGCCGGGCGTGATGAACAGCGTCGTGTCGTCGCTGCCAGCGACAAGTTCACCCGACTGCGACGCCGATTCCAGCGCACGCAGCGAGGTGGTGCCGACCGCGATCACGTCGCGCCCGGCCGCTTTCGCGGCGCGCACGGCATCGACCGTCTCCTGCGGGATGGTGTACCACTCGGAGTGCATCTTGTGCGCCGACAGGTCTTCCACGCGCACCGGCTGGAAGGTGCCGGCGCCCACGTGCAGGGTGACATAGGCGAGCTGGACCCCTTTTTCCGCCAGGCGGTCCAGCAGCGGCTGGTCGAAGTGCAGGCCGGCGGTCGGTGCGGCCACCGCCCCCGGCTCCTTCGAATACACGGTCTGGTAGCGCTGCTCGTCGAACTCGTCGGCATTGTGCTCGATGTAGGGCGGCAGCGGCAGGCGGCCGTGGGCTTCGATCAGTTCGAAGATGTCGCCCCCCGCGTCGATCTGCAGCGTGAAGAACTCGCCGGCGCGCTCGCCGACGGTAACCTCGAAGGCATCGGCCAGGCGGATGCGGTTGCCCGGCTTGGGCGACTTCGATGCGCGCACCTGCGCCAGCACCGTGCGCTTGTCCAGCACCCGCTCGACCAGCACTTCGACCTGGCCGCCGGTTTCCTTGGTACCGAAGAAGCGCGCCTTGAGCACGCGCGTGTTGTTCATCACCAGCAGGTCGCCCGGCTGGAGCTGGTCGGCGATGTCCGCAAAGTGGCGGTCCGTGATCTGGTCGCCATCGAGCTGCAGAAGACGCGAGGCGCTGCGTTCAAGCAGCGGCAGCTGCGCGATCCGCTCTGGCGGCAGCTCGAAATCGAAATCGGAAAGCGAGTACATTGTTGTCAATTCTGGGAAAATGGATGCTGGCAGCCTTACAATAGAAGAAACCCTGAGGCTGCAATGCGTGCGGCGAACCCTCTATTTTACGCCAGCATCTGCCTGAATGCCGCAATATGCCCGCTCCAAAGACTCCATCCGCTCCCAAAACGACAGAATCCAGGCTTGCCCGGCTCGGCCTGCGCACCGACATGGACCTGGTGCTGCACCTGCCGATGCGCTACGAGGACGAGACCAGGGTAGTGGCGATCCGCGAGGCCTGCCTGCGCGGCCTGCAGACCTGGCAGGTCGAGGGCGTGGTGCTCAGGAACGAAATCACCTACAAGCCGCGGCGCCAGCTCCTGGTGCAGATCGCCGACGAGACCGGCGAGCTGCAGCTGCGCTTCATGAACTTCTACGGCAGCCAGGTCAAGCAGCTGGCAGAAGGCGTGCGGGTACGCGCCCGGGGTGAACTGAAACACGGCTTCCTCGGGGCCGAGATGGTCCACCCGACCTACAAGGTGATCAACGAGGGCGCGCCCTTGCCGACCTCGCTTACGCCCGTGTACCCGGCCGGCGAAGGCCTGTCGCAGACGGTCATGCGGCGCGCGATCGCGGACGCCATGAAGCGGGTCGACTGGCGCGACACCCTGCCCAACGCCTTTCTCTCGCGCCTGCAGCTGTGGGACTTCGAACCAGCGGTGCGCCTGCTGCACTACCCGCCGGCGGACGTGGACGAATACGCGCTCACCGAGCGCAGCCACCCGGCCTGGACCCGCATGAAGTTCGACGAACTGCTGGCGCAGCAGCTGTCCCTGAAACGGGCCCAGCGCGCGCGGCGCGAAAAAGGCGCGCCGCAGCTGCGCGCGGTGGGTGAACTGTCCGCCGCCTTCCTGGCCGCCCTGCCCTTCCGGCTCACCGGCGCGCAGCAGCGCGTGGTGAAAGAGATCGGCGCCGACCTGCGCGAGGGCTACCCGATGCAGCGCCTGCTGCAGGGCGACGTCGGCAGCGGCAAGACCGTGGTGTCGGCGCTGGCCGCGGCCCAGGCGATCGACAGCGGCTACCAGGCGGCGCTGATGGCGCCCACCGAGATCCTGGCCGAGCAGCACTTCCGCAAGATCGCGGCCTGGATGGAACCGCTCGGCGTGAAGGTGGCCTGGCTCACCGGCAGCCTGAAAAAGAAGGAAAAGGAAGCCGCCAAGGAGCTGATCGAGTCGGGCGAGGCGAAGCTGGTGATCGGCACCCACGCCCTGATCCAGGAGACGGTGCAGTTCGCGCGCCTGGGCCTGGTGATCGTCGACGAGCAGCACCGCTTCGGCGTCGGCCAGCGCCTCACCTTGCGCAACAAGGGCAGCGACGGCCTGGTGCCGCACCAGCTCATGATGTCGGCCACGCCGATCCCGCGCACCCTGGCCATGACCTACTATGCCGACCTGGAAGTGTCGGTGATCGACGAGCTGCCGCCGGGCCGCAGCCCGATCGTGACCCGCGCGATCGACCAGAACCGGCGTGACGAGGTGATCGAGCGTGTCCATGCGGCCGCGCAGGAAGGCCGTCAGGTGTACTGGGTCTGCCCGCTGATCGAGGAATCCGAGGTGCTGCAGCTGCAGACAGCCACCGAGACCTACGAGACCCTGGCCGAAGCCCTGCCGGACCTGGTGGTGGGCCTGGTGCACGGGCGCCTCAAGCCGGCGGAAAAACAGGTGATCATGGACGCCTTCATTGAAGGCAGGATCCACGTGCTGGTGGCGACCACCGTGATCGAGGTCGGGGTCGACGTGCCGAACGCCTCCCTGATGGTGATCGAGCACGCGGAGCGCTTCGGCCTGTCGCAGCTGCACCAGCTGCGTGGCCGCGTGGGGCGCGGTTCGGCGGCCAGCGTGTGCCTGCTGCTCTATCAGAGCCCGCTGGGCCAGGTGGCCAAGCAGCGCCTGATGACGATGCGCGAGACGACGGACGGTTTCGAGATCGCGCGGCGCGACCTGGAAATCCGCGGCCCCGGCGAATTCCTGGGCGCGCGCCAGTCGGGCGAGGCGATGCTGCGCTTCGCCGACCTGGAAACCGACCAGTGGATCGTGGACAAGGCGCGCGAGGTGGCGCAGTACCTGCTGGACAACAGCGAGCGCCCCGACTACATGGCGATCGTCGATGCCCACCTGACGCGCTGGCTGGGCGGGCGCGAAGAGTTCCTGAGGGTCTGAACATCGGCAGCCGCCCCGGCTGCCCCGATTTTTCAACCAGTCCCTGGAAACCGATATCGTGGCGGTTCGATCCCACACCGCCCACGGCCATACCCATCCTCGGACTCAGACTCAGACTCGGACTCGGACTCCACCTGATCGTCGCCATCTTCTTCTCCGTCCATGCCGTGCGCACAGGGCGGCAGATGTTCTGGCTGCTGATCCTGTTTTCCTTCCCCCTGCTCGGCAGCCTCGTCTACTTTGGCCAGGCCCGGCTGGCCGGACAGGCGCTGCAAAAGAAGCGCGACCCGGACCGCGAGGTGCGCGAGGCCAGGGCCGCCTTCAACCTGACACCGACCGCGCACAACCAGATGCGCCTGGCCGCCGCCCTGCTCGACAGCGGGCAGACGGCGCAGTACGACGCCTGCCTGCAGGGCCCCTTCGCAGGCGACGCCGGCGTGATCCTGGGCGCGGCGCGCGCGAAGGTGGCGCACGGCCAGCCGGCAGAGGCCATCCGGCTGCTGGCGCCGCTACAGCAAAGGCAGCCGGGCTACCGTCCGGAACAAGTCGGGCTGGTGCTGGGCCGCGCCCATGCGGCATCTGGCCAGCAGGAGCAAGCCGGCGCCCAGTTCATGTCGGTGGCGGAACGCTTCGGCAGCATCGAGGCGCGGGTGGAACTGGCCCTGTGGGCGCTCGCCAACCGCGACGAGGCGGTGGCGCAGCGCGAGCTGAAGGAGATCGAGCACGCGCGCCGGCACATGACGCAGTACACCCTCGACACGCATCGCGACTTGTTCCGCAGGCTGGATGCGGCCGCCGGCGGGCGCTGATCAGCTACTGATCGCGCTGGTGAAGGTCAGCCGGTTGCCGAACGGGTCTTTCACCGACATCTCGCGCGAGCCCCAGGGCGTGTCGCCGATGTCCGGCCGCGCATAGCCGTACTGCTTCGCCGTCAGCTCCGCATGGTAGGTGTCAATGTCGCTGGCCGCGATGCGTATTGCCGCACCGGGGCAGCAGTCGCCGTGGTGTTCGCTCAGGTGCAGGATGCAGCCGTCGCGCGACACCTGCAGGTAGAGCGGCAGGCAGGGTTCGAAACGGTGCTCCCAGTCGAGCCGGAAGCCGAGGAAGCCCAGGTAGAATTCGCGGGCCCTGGCTTCGTCGAAGATCCGCAGGATGGGGGTGATCGCGCCCAGTGCCATCTCACTCGTCCCGGGTCAATTCGATGCCGTCCACGGTCATCTTCCACTTCCCGCCTTCGCGTTGCGGCGGCTTGCTGACCACGAAGGTGCTGCGCATGGAGGCGCTGCCCAGGATCTCGACACCGATGTCGAAGTTGTTCCCGTTGAAGCCCAGCAGGTCCAGGCTGAGGTCGAGCTGCTTGCCCGGCTGGTTGCGCTTGTATTTCACCTTGCCCTCTTTCGAGAGCGACAGCTGCATGTCCTTGCCATGCCAGCTGCCGACATAGGCCAGCTTGTCGGCCGGGACCGGATCGGCCCAGGCGGCGGCGGAAGCAAACAGGCAGGCGGCCAGGGTGAGGACAGAGAAGATGCGCATGGGAGCTCCGCTAACAGGGTGACGAATACCGCCCCAGTATTGGCACGGCGCCCCCGCTTGTCAATTCAGACGGCATGGGCCGGGCGCACTCACCGGCGGTCGCTGTCGTAGGCCAGCCCGACCTGGCGCCGGATCTCGTCCATCACGCCCATCAGCGCCAGCGTTTCTTCCAGGCGCATGCCCGGACTCTCGAGCAGCCCGGCCTGGAAGCAGCGTTGCGCTTCGATCGCTTCGTGGACGTAGCCGTTGCCGAGGAAGGGCGTGTTGACGGTGCGCGTGCTGCCGTCCTCCAGGCTGACGGTGACGCTCTTCGCGCGGTGGAACATGGTGTTCATGCGCACGTGGCCGCGCGTGCCCGATACCGTCAGCTCGCAGGGCGTGCGCGCCTGGAAGGAACAGCTGCACACCGACAGGCCGCCGCCTTCGTGCCTGAGCGTGAAGCCGGTCTGCACGTCGACGCCGGTTGCGCCCAGCTCGGCCTGGGCCTTGATTTCGGCCACCGGGCCGAGCAGCGCAGTGGCGACCGACAGCGGATAGATGCCCAGGTCGAGCAGCGCGCCGCCGCCGAGTTCCGGATTATAGACGCGGTGCTCGGGGCCGAAGTTGGCGGTGAAGCCGAAGTCGGCCACCACCTGGCGCACCGTGCCGATCTCGCCGGAAGCGATGATGCGCCGGACTTCGTCGAAGGCCGGCAGGAAGCGCGTCCACATCGCCTCCATCAGGAACAGGCGGCGCGAACGCGCCAGCGTGACCACCTGCTCGGCTTCGCGCAGGTTCATCGTGAACGGCTTCTCGACCAGCACGCCCTTGCCGGCGCGCAGCGCCATCAGGGCGTTGTCGGCGTGCTGGGGATGCGGGGTGGCGACGTAGACCAGGTCGATGCCGGCGGCATCGGCCAGCTCCTGGTAGGAAGCATACGCCGCCGCAGCGCCGAACTCCCCGGCGAAGGCCTGCGCCTTGTCGAGCCTGCGCGACGCGACGCCCGCCAGCAGCGCGTCCGGCACGTCCTTCAGTGCGGTGGCGAAGGCGCGCGCGATCTTTCCCGTGCCGAGGATACCCCAGCGTACTGCATTGGCCATACGGCGATTCCTTTCAGCTTGGCTTGGCGACGGCCTGTGTGCTGTCTTGTTTGCTGCGCTTGGGACGGAAGACCGTCGTGTCGAGGTAAAAATCCTGGTCCTGCCCCGGCCACCAGCCCGGCACGCCGAGCACCGGCAACGGGGTGAAGCCGGAGGTGCTCAAGCCCTCGCCGGCCAGCTGCGCCGCCACGTGCGCATCGATCCAGGCGCGTCGCTTTTCGTACGGCAGGGAGAGCACATCATCGCCCACGAAGATGACACGCGTGTGTGCGGTGATGGCCTTGCGCGGCGCCACCAGCTTTTCCATCAGCGCGTGGCCGAACAGCCAGAGTTGCACATCGCCGCCGAACATGGCGCGCTTGTCGAACAAGGCCGCGCGCCAGCAGTGGGCGCGCAGCTCGTCGACCAACGCGCGTGCGGCGTCGCTCTCGCGCACCAGCAGCAATGCGGCGTTCTCGTCGAAGATGGTAGCGGCGTCGCGCGCAGCGCCGCGCGACTTGCCGATGCCGGCCTGGGCGATCTGCGCCGCCTGCAGGGCGTTCAGTTGGCGCTTGATGAGCGGGAAGGTCTGCCACACCAGGCCGTTGAAGAAATCGTGCAGGTTGTCGCGGGTCGGCACCTGGCCGGTGGCGCCGATGAATTCCTCGTAGGCCAGGCCCTCGGGCAGCGCTCCCTGCGGCACGAAGCGCAGCGGCAGTCCGCGATGGTTGCACAGGCCGAGCGCATCCGCGCTGCGGTTGAAGGCCTCGAGAAAATCCTCGCCCGCCAGCGCCAGGCGCTGGTAGGCCGGCCGCACCGTGTCGTACCACGGGCGCGACCAGTCGATCTGCGCCAGCATGCGGCCTTACACCATCTTCCAGCCGATGGTCTCGCCAGCGTTCAGCGGGACCAGCTGGTGTTCGCCAAAGGGAACGCTCTCCGGCAGGGTCCAGGCTTCGCGCTTGAGCGTGACCGTGCCTTCATTGACCGGCAGGCCGTAGAAGGCCGGGCCGTTCAGGCTGGCGAAGGCTTCCAGCTTGTCCAGCGCGCCGGCCTGGGCGAAGGCTTCCGTATACAGCTCCATCGCGTGCAGCGCGGTGTAGCAGCCGGCGCAGCCGCAGGCGGCATATTTGGTGTGCACCGCGTGCGGCGCCGAATCGGTGCCAAGGAAGAAGCGCTCGTCGCCGCTGGTAGCGGCCGTCACCAGCGCCAGGCGGTGTTCCTCACGTTTGAGCACCGGCAGGCAGTAATAGTGCGGGCGGATGCCGCCGCGGAAGATCTCGTTGCGGTTGTACAGCAGGTGGTGGGCGGTGATGGTGGCGGCGATCGGGCCCTCGGCTTCGGCCACGTACTGGGCCGCTTCCTTGGTGGTGATGTGTTCGAACACCACCTTCAGCACCGGCATGTCGCGCCGCAGGGGACGCATGACGCGCTCGATGAACACGGCCTCGCGGTCGAACAGGTCGATGTCGTTGTCGGTCACTTCGCCGTGCACCAGCAGCGGCATGCCCACTTCCTGCATCGCTTCCAGCGCCTTGTAGCACTTCCTGAGGTCGGTCACGCCGGCATCCGAATTGGTCGTGGCGCCCGCCGGGTACAGCTTCACCGCGTGCACGAAACCGGAATCCATCGCGCGGCGGATCTCGTCGGGATCGGTATTGTCGGTCAGGTACAGGGTCATCAAGGGCTCGAAAGGCATGCCCTCCGGCAGGGCCGCCAGGATGCGCTCGCGGTAGGCGGCGGCGGCGGCCGTGGTGGTCACCGGCGGCTTCAGGTTCGGCATCACGATCGCGCGCGCGAACTGGCGCGCACTGTGCGGCAGCACGCTGGCCAGCGCCGCGCCATCGCGCAGGTGCAGGTGCCAGTCGTCCGGGCGGGTGATGGTGATGGTGTCGGGAAGTTCAATGGCAGACATGGCGGCTCTCGGATGAGGAATGGCGAATGCGGCATTTTACCGGAGCGGCCGGGCGTGGTGCAGGACTGGCAGAACCACGGTGTATTTACTGCCGGAAAAATTTACAGTGTGCGCTGCATCATTGCATTCGGAAAAAATTTTCCCTTGATAAACAATGGCTTAATTTCCTGGCCCAAATTTTGCTCTACCAAAGTGCAGGTTGATGGACGCCAATAGCTAGGCGGCCACGTCGCCCAACAATAACAATTTTGCAAACGGAAGAGAGACCAATGAAGACCCTGAAAAACCTCCTGAAAATCGTCCCCCTGCTGGCCATGGCCTATGCCGGTTCTGCCCAGGCGTTGACGATCAACTATAACTATGCAGCCGACATGGACGCCCGTGCACTGGCTGGTTTCCAGGAGGCGGGCCGGCGCTGGGCAGCGGTGCTGCGCGACGACGTGACGCTCAGCTTCAATATTGGCTTTACTCAGCTTAACCCAGGCGTTCTCGGCTCCACTGGCTCGACCCAGGGTACGGTCAGCTACAACGCCTTCCGTAGCGCGCTCAAGGCAGACGCCATTACTGCGGCCGACCGCGCGGCAGTCGCCAAGCTGCCATCCGGTCCCTGCCTGAGTGTCTACATGAACGGCACCGGCGTGAACCCGAATGGCGTTGGCAGCGCCACGCCTTTTGTCGACAATGACTGCGATGCCAACAACTCGACCATCCGCCTGACCCTGGCCAATGCGCGTGCGCTGGGCCTGTATGCGCAGGCGGGCGGGCTGGCCGACGGTTCGATTTCGTTCAGCACCGCATTCGCCTGGGACTTCGACCCGACCGACGGCATCACCGCCGGCGCGTTCGACTTCATTGGCGTGGCGACCCACGAAATCGGCCATGCACTCGGCTTCATCAGCGGGGTCGACACCATGGACCTGAACCGCAACGGGGCGTTCCAGGACTTCCAGTTCACCTTCATCTCCCCAGCCGATGTGTTCCGCTGCTCGCCGGAGAGCCGCGCTGCCGGGACCGACATCGACTGGACCGCGGACAACCGGGCCAAGTACTTCTCGCTGGATAACTGCAACACCTCGCTGTCGATCTTCTCGAACGGCCGCACCCACGGCGATGGCCAACAGGCCAGCCACTGGAAGGACAACATGCACATCGGCATCCTGGATCCGACCGCGGCCCGTGGCGAACTGCTGGCCATCAGCGACCTCGATGTCATGCTGTTCGACGTGATCGGCTGGAATGCCGTGCCGGAACCGGCATCGATCGCCCTGTTCGCCCTCGGCGCAGCGGGCCTGGCCGGCGCACGCCGCCGCAAGCAGGCCAAGCAGAGCTGATCCGCACGCTTGGGCAGTACACGACGGCGCCCCGCGGGGCGCCGTTTTGCTTGCCGAAGCAGCAGGCGAACAGGCACTTCCCAGGACTTTGCGTACACTGTTGCTCCCAATGTAAGCATGCTTGACAGCATTTCTAGCGACAAGGATACTTCCGAACTTGCTTTACCTACCAGAACCATCTGGCCGTTTCCCCAGGAACGCTCTACCAGCCAGCGGCATACCCAATCAAGCGATTTGCGACAGCGCCACCCCCTGTTGCGGGTCGTGCACAGGTCCACAAGACAGGAAGCATTATGGATAAAAAGAACCGCCTGACAACCTACATCCTGGTCGGCCTCGTGCTCGGGATCGTCGTCGGCTACTTTGCCAATATCAAGCTGGCCGATCCGGCCGGTTTTGCGGACACGATGTCGCTGATCACGACCATGTTCCTGCGCCTGATCAAGATGATCATCGCGCCGCTCGTGTTCTCGACCCTGGTGGTCGGCATTGCGAAGATGGGCGATGCCAAGGAAGTGGGCCGCATCGGTGTCAAGGCCCTGGGCTGGTTCGTGATCGCCTCCATCATCTCGCTGTCGCTGGGCCTGATCCTGGTGAACCTGTTCCGTCCGGGCGACGCAATGGCCCTGTCGGGCGCGGTGCCGCCGGTGGGCGCTTCGTCGGGCATCACCACGTCCAGCCTGACCTTGAAAGACTTCATCAGCCACCTGATCCCGACCTCGATCTTCGATGGCATGGCCAAGAACGAGATCCTGCAGATCGTCGTGTTCTCGGTCTTCTTCGGCACCGCGGCAGCGGCCGTGGGCGCGCGTGCCACCCCGCTGGTCGATGCGGTGGATGGCATCGCCCACATCATGCTGAAGGTCACCGGCTACGTGATGAACTTCGCGCCGATCGCCGTGTTCGCGGCGGTGGCCGGCGTGATCGCCAAGAGTGGCCTGGGCGTGCTGTCGACTTACGGCATCTTCATGGCCGAGTTCTACCTCGGGATCATCGTGCTATGGGTGGTCTTGATCGCGATCGGCGGCATCTTCCTTGGCCGCCGCGTGCTGCGCCTGATCTCCGAACTGAAGGAGCCGACCATCCTGGCCTACACCTGCGCCTCGTCGGAAGCGGCCTTCCCGAAAACCCTGGAGGGCCTGGAGCGCTTCGGCGTCAAGAACCGCCTGGCCGCCTTCGTGCTGCCGATCGGCTATTCGTTCAACCTGGACGGCTCGATGATGTACTGCACCTTCGCGGCCGTGTTCATCGCCCAGGCCTATGGCATCCAGCTCGACATGGCGACCCAGATCACCATGATGCTGGTCTTGATGCTGACCTCGAAAGGCATGGCCGGCGTGCCGCGCGCCTCGCTGGTCGTCATCGCCGCCACCCTGGCCCAGTTCAACATCCCGGAAGCCGGCCTGCTGCTCCTGCTGGGCATCGACCACTTCCTGGACATGGCCCGTTCGGCCACCAACGTGATCGGCAACGGCATCGCCACCGCCGTGGTCGCGAAGTGGGAAGGCGACCTGGCCGAGCCGAACAAGGATCCGGCCGTGGCGCCACTGCGCTGACAGCGCGACCGCAACGATTGCAGCACCGGAGGCCTTCCAGCGATGGGGGGCCTTTTTCATATAACGACAACAACGAGGAGCGAGACATGAAACAGCTGTACATGGCAGGCCTGCTGGGTGCGATCGGCATGATGGGCAGCGCCCAGGCGGCGACCCAGACCATCGACTGCGGCCGCCTGCTGGACGTCAGGAGCGGCGCCTGGCGCGAACGGGTCAGCGTCGTGGTGGAGAACGGCGTCGTGCAATCGGTCGGCCCGACGGCGCAGGCTAGCGCGGGCGGCGAGCGGATCGACCTGTCGCGCCACGCCTGCCTGCCGGGCCTGATCGACATGCACGTGCACCTTACCAGCGAAACCGCGCCGGTGGTCGACGCCTACCGCGACCGCCTCACCGCCGACCCGCAGGACCTGGCCTTCCGCTCCGTGAAATATGCGCAGCGCACCCTGATGGCGGGCTTCACCACGGTGCGCGACCTGGGCGCGGCCGACGGCCTGAACGTCTCGCTCAAGCGCGCCATCGCGGCCGGCGAAGTGCCGGGCCCGCGCATGTTCACCGCCGGGAAGTCGATCGCCACCACCGGCGGCCACGCCGACCCGACCAACAACCTGTCGCACTTCCTGAGCGAGAAGCTGGGCGCGCCCGGTCCGGAACAGGGTGTGATCGACAGTCCCGAAGCGGGCCGCCAGGCCGTGCGCCAGCGCTACAAGGAAGGGGCCGACCTGATCAAGGTGACCGCCACCGGCGGCGTCCTGAGCCAGGCCCCGAACGGCCAGAACTCGCAGTACACCGAGGACGAGCTGAAGGCCATCGTCAGCACGGCCAAGGACTACGGCTTTCGCGTGGCGGCCCACGCCCACGGCGCCGAAGGCATGAAGCGCGCCCTGCGCGCCGGCGTCGATTCGATCGAGCACGGCACGCTGATGGACGACGAGGTGATCCAGCTGTTCAAGAAGACCGGGCACTGGTACGTGCCGACCATCTCGGCCGGCCGCTACGTGGCCGACAAGGCCAGGGATCCGAACTACTATTCGGCCCTGGTGCGCCCGAAGGCCGCCGCGATCGGCCCGCAATTGCAAGCCACGTTCGCGCGTGCCCACAAGGCCGGCGTGAAGATCGCCTTTGGCACCGATGCCGGCGTGTTCCCGCACGGCGAGAACGCCAAGGAATTCGGCTACATGGTCGAAGCCGGCATGGCGCCGCTGGAAGCGATCCGTTCGGCCACCCTGCACGCGGCTGCCCTGCTCGACCAGGGCAAGCGCCTCGGTTCGGTGGAACCGGGCTTCGCGGCCGACATCGTGGCCGTCGAAGGCGATCCGCTGCGCGACGTGAAGCTGCTCGAGCAGGTGAAGTTCGTCATGAAGGACGGCGTGGTCTACAAGAAGCCGTAATTCAGCTGTCATGGGCGGCCGCGCCATGCGCGGCCGCCCTTTGTTTTTTCAAGGAGAGTCCGATGTTCCAGAAATCCCGGCACGCTGCGGCGGCGCTGTTCGCCATGCTGTTCCTGTTCACCGCCGCGGTCCACGCGCAAACCGCGAGGCTGCCCAGGGTAAGCATCCTCGCCACCGGCGGCACCATCGCCGGCACCGGCGCCACCAGCACCACCACGGTCGGCTATACGGCCGCCACCGTGGGCGTGCAGGCGCTGATCGCGGCCGTGCCGGAGATCGCCAAGGTCGCCAGCATCAGCGGCGAGCAGGTGTTCCAGATCGCCAGCGAGAACATGGGCAATGAGCACTGGCTGGTGCTGGCCAAGCGCGTGAACGCGCTGCTGGCCCAGCCGGACGTGGACGGCATCGTCATCACCCACGGCACTGACACGCTGGAAGAGACGGCCTACTTCCTGAACCTGGTGGTCAAGAGCCGCAAGCCGGTGGTGCTGGTCGGTTCGATGCGCCCGTCCACCGCGCTGTCGGCGGATGGTCCGATCAACCTGTACAACGCGGTCAACCTGGCCGGCTCGCCGGCTGCCGTGGGCAAGGGCGTGCTGGTCGCGATGAACGACCAGATCCACGCGGCGCGCGACGTCACCAAGTCGAACACCACCACCGCCGACACCTTCCGCACGACGGAACTGGGCATGATCGGCTACATCCAGGGCGGCAAGCCCTATTTCTACCGCGAGGTCACGCGCAAGCACACGGCGGACACCGAGTTCGACGTATCGAGGCTGGATGTGCTGCCGCAGGTGGACGTGGCCTACGCGTATGCCAACGTGGGCGACGTGGCGGTGAAGGCGCTGGTGGCCAGCGGCGCCAAAGGGCTGGTGCATGCGGGTGTCGGCAACGGCAGCCTGCCAGCGAAAACCAGGCCGGCGCTCATCGCGGCGCGCGAAAAGGGGGTCGTGATCGTGCGCGCGGCGCGCGTGGGACAGGGCATCGTGGCGCGCAATGGCGAAGCGAACGACGACCAGCTGGACTTCGTGGTGGCAGATACGCTGAGCCCGCAGAAAGCGCGTATCCTGCTGATGCTGGCGCTGACCAGGACCAGCAGCACCAGGGAGATCCAGCGGATGTTCCATACCTACTGACTTTCGGATGATGACGGCTGCCCACCCTACGAGCAGCGGTCTACCGCAGGGTGGGCGGGTCGCCCGCCCACGCGTTCAACCGGCGGCCGCGTCCTGCATCACTTCGCGATCTCCAGCGGCGGCGACGCCAGCTCCTCATCCGGCCGCGCCAGCTGCCGCTCCCACATCTGCGCATACAGCCCGCGCGCCGCGAGCAGGGCCCCGTGCGTGCCGCGCTCCACGATGCGCCCATGGTCCAGCACGATGATCTGCTGCGCGTCCGCGATGGTCGACAGCCGGTGCGCGATGACCAGGGTGGTGCGGTCCTTCGCGATCTCCTTCAGCTGGGCCTGGATCGCCTGCTCCGACTTCGAATCCAGCGCCGACGTCGCCTCATCAAAAATCAGGATCGCCGGGTTCTTCAGCAGGGTGCGTGCGATCGCGACGCGCTGTTTCTCGCCGCCCGACAGCTTCAGGCCGCGCTCGCCCACCATGCTGGCGTAGCCATCCGGCAGGCTCTCGATGAAATCGTGGATCGAGGCCGCGCGCGCCGCCGCCACGATCTCTTCGTGCGAGGCCCCCGGCCGGCCATAGGCGATGTTGTATTCGATCGTGTCGTTGAACAGCACCGTATCCTGCGGCACGATGCCGATCGCGGCGCGCAGCGACCCCTGGGTGATGTCGCGCAGGTCCTGGCCATCGATGCGGATCGCCCCGCCGTTCACATCATAGAAGCGGAACAGCAGGCGCGACAGGGTCGACTTGCCCGAGCCGCTGTGGCCCACCACCGCGGTCGTGGTTCCGGCGGGAATCGTGAAATCGACATCGAACAGGATCTGGCGCTTGGTGTCGTAGCTGAATTCCACGTGTGAAAACTCGACCCGCGCGCCCTGCGCCACCAAAGGCCGGGCATGCGGGCTGTCGGCCACTTCGCGGTTCTGGTCGAGCAGCGAGAACAGGCGCTCCATGTCGGCCAGGCTCTGCTTGATCTCGCGGTAGATCACGCCCAGGAAGTTCAGCGGGATGTACAGCTGGATCATGAAGGAGTTCACCAAGACCAGGTCACCCAGGGTCATGCTGCCCGCGATGACGCCCTCGGTGGCGCGCCACAGGATCAGGGTGACGGCGGTGGCGATGATCAGCGACTGGCCCGTGTTCAGGAAGGACAGCGAGGTCTGCGAACGCACCGCGGCGTTCTCGAAGCTCTGCAGGCCCTGGTCGTAGCGTTTCGCTTCGTATTCCTCGTTGCCGAAGTACTTCACGGTCTCGTAGTTGAGCAGCGAATCGATGGCCTTGGTGTTCGCCTTCGAATCGAGCTCGTTCATCGTGCGCCGGAAGTGGGTGCGCCATTCGGTCACGATCACGGTGAAGGCGATGTAGCTGGCCAGCGCCACCACGGTGATGATGCTGAACCACGCATCGTAGTTGAGCACCAGGTAGCCCAGCACCAGGGTGATCTCGACCAGGGTCGGCAGCACGTTGAACAGCGAATACGAGATCAGGGAATTCACGCCACGCGTGCCGCGCTCGATGTCGCGCGTCATGCCGCCGGTCTGGCGGTTCAGGTGGAAGCGCAGCGACAGCGCGTGCAGGTGGCGAAACACTTTCAGTGCGATCGTACGCACGGCGCGTTGGGTCACGCGCGCGAACAGGAATTCGCGCAGCTCGGTAAACAGCGTGGTCGACAGGCGCAGCAGCCCGTAGGCCACCAGCGCGCCGAGCGGCAGCACCAGGAGCGCATGCGGATCCTTGGGGTCGATCGCGAGCCCGTCGATCAGCCGCTTGAGCACCAGCGGCACGCCGACGTTGGCCAGCTTGGCGCCGATCAACGCCCCGAGCGCGGCCAGCACGCGCCACTTGTATACCCACAGGTAGGGGAACAGGGTGCGCAGGGTGGCCCAGTCGTTGCGGGGCACGCCCTTCGCGTCGGGCGGTAATGGTAGGGTACTGGCGGGAGTGCGTCGCATGGCAGGGCTGGGGGATTTATGGTTCAATTCGGGACGATTGTAGCTTTTACCGAGAAAACAAGATGACCACGTCCCAGAATGCCGCCCCGAACGCTCCGACCGCGCCGACCCGCCTGCCGCAGGGCAAGATGCCCGAACTGCGGGTGATGCCCGCGCCATCCGATGCGAACGTATACGGCGATGTGTTCGGCGGCTGGATCATGGCCCAGGTCGACGTGGCCGGCTCGCTGCCGGCAACCCGCCGCGCGAATGGCCGCGTGGCGACCATTGCCGTGAATTCCTTCCTGTTCAAGCAGCCGGTGTTCGTGGGCGACCTGCTGTCCTTCTATGCCGAGATCGTCAAGGTCGGGAATACCTCGATTACGGTGTGCGTCGAAGTCTATGCCGAACGTAATCGCCTGCAGTCGGACGTGGTGAAGGTGACCGAAGCGCAGCTGACCTATGTCGCCACCGGCCCGGACCGCAAGCCGCGCCAGCTGCCGCCGCTCGATTCGCTGATCTCGCACCAGTAAGCATGCGGGGCGGGCGCCGGCTGTTCCTGCTCGAGGCCGCGCGCCTGTCGAGCGCGCTGGCAGGCGCCAGCCTGGGCGCCTGCGCCGCGTCCACCAAGGGCCCCTACCCCTTCAGCCTTGGCGTCGCCTCCGGCTCGCCGCTGCCGGATGCCGTCATCCTCTGGACCCGCATCCTCGCCGATCCGCTCAAGGCCGAAGAGACGCCGCCGGTGGCGCTGCGCGTGCGCTGGGAAGTCGCGCACGACGAAGCCTTCCGCGACATCGCGGCAACAGGCACGGCGGTGGCGACGCCGCATCTGGCGCACAGCGTCCACGTGGACGTGACCGGCCTGGCGCCCGGCCGCTGGTACTGGTACCGCTTCATGCTGGGCGACGCCGTCAGCCCGGTCGGCCGCACCCGCACCGCGCCGCCGCGCGACGAACTGCCCGCCCGCCTGAAGCTGGCCGTCGCCTCCTGCCAGCACTGGGAATTCGGCAGCTATGCCGCGCACCGCCACATCGCCCAGGCCGCGCCCGACCTGGTGGCCTTCCTGGGCGACTACATCTACGAGTGGGGCCCCTACCACCTGCGCCATCCGGCGCGGGTGGCGCGCACGGACGAATCGTTCACGCTGGCCGACTACCGCAAGCGCTATGCGCAATACAAGAGCGACCCGGACCTGCAGGCCGCCCACCACGCGGCGCCTTGGATCGTCACCTGGGACGATCATGAAGTGGGCAACGACTATGCCGGCCTGCGCGACGAGCGCCTGGCCCCGGACTTCGCCACGCGCCGCGCGAGCGCCTACCAGGCCTTTTACGAGCACATGCCGCTGCGCCTGCCGCAGCTGAGGCGCGACGGCTTCGCCAGCGTGCCGCTGTTCCAGCGCTATGACTGGGGCCGTCTGGCGCGGTTGCACGTGCTGGACGACCGCCAGTACCGCTCGCCGCAAGCCTGCCCCAGGTCCGCCAGCCGGGGCGGCTCGAACGCCGTGTTCGCGCGCGCCTGCGCAGCGCTGCGCGATCCGCGCCGCACCATGCTGGGACCGGAGCAGGAAGCCTGGCTGGAATCGGGGCTGGCCACGGCGCGCGCGCGCTGGAATATCCTGGCCCAGCAGACCCTGATGGCGCAGTCGAGCAGCGTGCCGGTGCTGGCGCCGCAGGACGGGCGCTTCTGGACCGATGGCTGGGATGGCTACCCGGCGGCGCGCAAGCGCCTGCTCGACACCATCGCGAGGCAGGGCGCCCGCAATCCGCTGGTGCTGGGCGGCGACGTGCACTGCTTCTACGCGAATGCGCTGCGGCCGGATTTCTCGCGCCCGCCGTCGAAGCGCAATCCGGTGGTGGCGACCGAGTTCGTGGGCACCTCGGTGACCTCGAACTCGCGCCCGCAGGCGCGCACCGAGGCGCACGTGGCGAACAACCCGCACATGCTGTACGGGCGCAGCGACAGGCGCGGCTACATGCTGCTGGAGCTGACGCCGAACGAGACCGTGACGCGCTTCATGGGGCTGGACGATGTGCGCAACGCGAAGTCGGCCATCGCGGAACTGGCGACGTTCCGTGTGGCCGACGGCGTGGCGGGCGCGGTGCGCCTCGGCTAGGTGCTAGCGCCGTCCACCGAAGCGGCGCGCCAGCGGCAGCACGGCGCCGACAACCAGCCCGATCATGACGTAGCGGACCACGGCCTGCCCGGTCTCGCCAAGCGGATAGCCGATGCTGCCCAGGCCGCGCACGATCGCCCCGGCGAGGACCCCACCGATAAAGGCGAACAGCGCGACCAGCAGCACCAGCTTGAGGAACTGGCGCACACCCCCCTTGTTCGTCTCCTTGCTCATGCTGTCCTCTTCAGGCGTTCTGTTTTTCGTCGCGCAGCTCGCGCCGCAGGATCTTGCCGACGTTGGTCTTCGGCAGCGTCTCGCGGAACTCCACGTACTTCGGCCGCTTGTAGCCCGTGAACTGTTCCTTGCAGTAGGCGACCACGTCCTCGCTGGTGAGGGCAGCGTCCTTCTTCACGATGTAGAGCTTGACCGCCTCGCCCGAATTCTTGTCCGGCACGCCCACGCAGGCCACTTCCAGCACGCCCGGCATCGCCGCCACCACGCCTTCGATCTCGTTCGGGTAGACGTTGAAGCCCGAGACCAGGATCATGTCCTTCTTGCGGTCGACGATGCGGGTGTAGCCTTGCTCGTCCATGATGCCGACATCGCCGGTCTTGAAGAACCCGTCCGGCGTCATGACCTTGGCCGTCTCGTCGTCGCGCTGCCAGTAGCCGGCCATCACCTGCGGGCCGCGCACGGCGATCTCGCCGGCGGTACCGAACGGGACTTCCTGGCCGGCTTCGTCCAGGATGCGGATCTCGGTCGAGGGCAGCGGCAGGCCGATGGTGCCGGTAAACTCGGTAATGTCGCAGCGGTTGGCGGTGACCACCGGCGACGTCTCGGACAGGCCGTAGCCTTCGACGATCGGGGTGCCGGTGATGGCCAGCCACTTGTCGGCCACCGCCTTCTGCACCGCCATGCCGCCGCCCGGGCACAGCATCAGGCCCGAGAAGTCGAGCCGGGCGAAGTCGGGATTGTTCACCAGGCCGTTGTACAGGGTATTCACGGCCGGGAACACGTTGATGCGGTAGTCCTTCAGCTCCTTCACGAAGCCCGCGATGTCGCGCGGGTTCGGGATCAGGAGATTCATGCCGCCCACGCGCAGGCCGAGCAGCGCGCACACGGTCAGCGCATAGATGTGGTACAGGGGCAGCGCGCACACGAACTGGGGCTGCTCACCGGCCGGCATCCTGCGCAGCGTCGGGCCGAACCAGGCTTCGTTCTGCAGCACGTTGGCGATCACATGCCGGTGCAGCAGCACCGCCCCCTTCGACACGCCGGTGGTCCCGCCGGTGTACTGCAGGAAGGCGATGTCGTCGTGGCCGATGGCGACCGGCTTCAGCGTGGCGCCCGCGGCGTCCGACAGCATGCGCTTGAAGCCGACCGATCCCGGCAGCGACCAGGCCGGCACCATCTTCTTGACCTTGCGTACCACCAGGTTGACCAGCATGCCCTTCACGCCGCCCAGCAGGTCGCCCATGCTGGCCACCACCACGTGCTTGACCTGGGTGTGCTGCACGACCTGCTCCAGCGTGTGCGCGAAGTTCTCCAGCACCACGATCGCTTCGGCGCCCGAGTCGACCAGCTGGTGCTGCAGTTCGCGCGGCGTGTACAGCGGGTTGACGTTGACAATCACGTAGCCGGCGCGCAGCACGGCGGCCATGGTTACCGGATACTGCAGCACGTTGGGCAGCATGATGGCCACGCGCGCGCCGGGTTTGAGTCCCTTGGCCTGGAGCCAGGCGGCCATCCGGCTTGACAGGCGGTCCAGTTCGGCGAAAGTCAGGGTCTTGCCCATGCATGCGTAGGCCTTGCGGTCGGCATGCTTGCGGAATGCCTCCTCCAGCAGGTGCGTCAGGGAGCGGTACTGGGTCGGATCGATTTCCGTAGCGACGCCTTCCTCATACGACTTGAGCCAAAACTTGTCCATCCGTGCCTCACCTTCCGTGTTCTCTTGCTGTGTCCATAAAAAACGCGAAGCCGCCCGGGACGCGGGCGGCTTCGACGGGCCGGCAACCGTGCCAGCCATCATGCTGCCATCAGGTGGTGGTTTCCGCCTGCTTCTCGTCCCGCAATGCGCGCCGCAGGATCTTGCCCACATTGGTCTTCGGCAGCTCGTCGCGGAACTCGATGTACTTCGGTTTCTTGTAGCCGGTGAACTGCTGCTTGCAGTAGTCCATCAGCTGCTCGGCCGTGAGGTTCGGGTCCTTGCGCACCACGAACACCTTCACCGCTTCGCCGGAATGCTCGTCCGGCACGCCGATCACGGCGCATTCCAGCACGCCCGGGTGGCCGGCGATCACGCCTTCCAGCTCGTTCGGGTAAACGTTGAAGCCCGAGACCAGGATCATGTCCTTCTTGCGGTCGACGATCTTCACGTAGCCGTTCTCGTCCATGATGCCGACGTCGCCCGACTTGAAGAAGCCGTCCGGCGTCATGACCTTGGCCGTTTCGTCCGGGCGGTTCCAGTAGCCGGCCATCACCTGCGGGCCGCGGATCGCGATCTCGCCGATCTGGCCGATGCCCATCGGCTTGCCTTCGTCGTCCAGGATCGCGATGTCGGTGGACGGGATCGGCAGGCCGATGGTGCCGGTGAATTCCTTCACGTCGGCGCGGTTGCAGGTGGCCACCGGCGCGGTCTCCGACAGGCCGTAGCCTTCGATGATCGCGGTGCCCGTGACCTGCTTCCACTTGTCGTTGACGGCCTTCTGCACCGCCATGCCGCCGCCGTTCGAGACCTTCAGGCCGGAGAAATCGACGGTGCCGATGTCCGGGTGGTTGACCAGGGCGTTGTACAGCGTGTTCACCGCCGGCAGCATGTTGATCTTGTACTTGCGCAGCTCCTTGATGAAGCCCGGGATGTCGCGCGGGTTCACGATCAGGATGTTCAGCGCGCCGGTACGCATACCCCACATGGCGCAGGCCGTCAGCGCGAAGATGTGGTACAGCGGCAGCGCGCACACGATCACGGTCTGTTCGCTGGACTGCCCCATCGCCGGTTTCGACCATTCCTCGGTCTGCAGCACGTTGGCGATCACGTTGCGATGCGTCAGGGTCGCGCCCTTCGACACCCCGGTGGTGCCGCCGGTGTACTGCAGGAAGGCGACATCCGACGACGCCGGCTCGACCCGGCTGAACGGCATCTTCGCGCCCTGCGCCAGGGCGTCCTTGAAGCGCACCATGTTCGGCAGCGAGTATTCCGGCACCATCTTCTTGACGCTGCGTACCACGAAATTGACCAGCATGCCCTTGGCGCCACCCAGCATCTCGCCCATGCTTGCCACCACCACGTGCTTGAGCGGGGTCTTGCCCATCACCTGCTGCACCGTGTGCGCGAAGTTCTCGAGCACGATGATCGCCTCGCTGCCCGAGTCCTTGATCTGGTGCTCGAGCTCGCGTGGCGTGTACAGCGGATTGACGTTGACCACCGTGTAGCCGGCGCGCAGCACGGCTGCGATCGCGATCGGGTACTGCAGCACGTTCGGCATCATGATCGCCACGCGCGCGCCGCGCGCCATGCCACGGCTCTGCAGCCAGCCGGCCAGCTTCTTCGAGTAGGCATCCAGCTCGCCGTAGGTCAGGAACTTGTCCATGCAAACGTAGGCGTTGCGGCTGGCATACTTGCTGAAGGATTCCTCCAGCAGGTGCACCAGTGACGCGTACTGGTCCGGGTTGATCTCGGTTGGTACGTTCGGGGGGTACGACTTCAGCCAGATTTTGTCCATCGGATGCCCTTTTTGTCTCGAATGTTATCGTTGTGGGGGCGCGCGTAGCTTGCGCCTTTGCTATCGCCTTTTGTGATGCTATCGGGCAGCGGCAATGCGCGCAAGTTCTTTTAAGTCGATTGGAACGTGTCCTCTATCCGGGCTTATTTCCCCAAATCGGCGATGTCTCCCATGGTGCGCTGCACCACCAGCGGCGCGTTCGGCGCCGGCGCCGCCAGCCTGGTCAATACACGGTGGCGGTCGGCCTTGGCCAGACTGGCCAGCTGGTTCACGGCCTTGTAGAAGGCGGGCCAGCTGCGCTCCTTGCGCAGCAGGGCGCGGAAAGCCGGCACGAAGTCGTTGTAGGTGGCGATCGAGGCCAGGTGGGCGTTCGACAAGGGTTCGGCAAAGAAGCGGTCGTAACCGGCATACCCGCCCCAGTTCGCCTTGAGCACCTGGTAATCGTCCTTCAGCGCGATGAACAGGCGTGCCTTGGTCGCGCGCTTGTCCTCGCGGCTGGCGTCGCCGGCATAGAGTTTCTCCAGCTCGCCGCGGTAGCGTACCAGCAGCGCCATGAAATCCTTCTTGCGCGCCGTGTAGCGTTCAAAGGCCTCGACCATGGCCGGGTTGCCGAAGCGCTCCAGCCAGCCCTCGACGCCGGCCTGCTCCACCGCGGTGGCGAAGGATTCGTTGAACTTCGAATCGCCCGGCGCGTACACGACCTGGTGCGCCAGTTCGTGGAAGATCAGGCGCGCCAGCTCGGCATCCGGATAGTGGATGAAGGTCGAGATCAAGGGATCGCTGAACCAGCCCAGGGTCGAATAGGCGCTGACGCCGCCGACTTCCACGTCATGGCCCTGGGCGCGCAGCTCGCGCGCATAGGCCTGGGCCTGGTCCTTGCTGTAGTAGCCGCGGTAGTTCACGCAGCCGGCTACCGGGAAGCACCACTGCATGGGTTTCAGCGACAGCTCGGGCGTGGCCACCACGTTCCACAGCACGTAGGGGCGCTTCAGGTTGGTGAAATTGGTATAGCTGCCATTGTCGGGCAGCTTCAGCTCCTGGATCGCGTAGCGGCGGATCTGGCGCGCCGCCTCCAGGCGGTGGCGCAGGGTCGGTTTCGTCGCGGGATCGGCCAGCCAGTCATCGATCGGACGGGAATCCGTCAGCAGTTCGAGCTGGCCCTGGGCGGCCTGGCCATAGTAGGAAAGGGATGAGCAGCTTGACAACATCAGGGCCGCGGCGGCGGCGGCCACGATGTGGCGTAGGGACATGGACCGCAGGGTCCGGGACAGTCTAGTGGTGGAGTTCATCTCGCATCGGCGGTGCGGCCTGTTCGACCTGCACCAGGGTGTCGTAGAAAGTGGGCGCCCGGCCCATGTCGGTCAAGCGCTGGCTGGTCACTTCGTTCGCGTTCTTGCCGTCGCTGGCGAGTTTCTTCCACCAGATCGACAAGCCCACCACCAGCCCTTCGCGCGCCTTGTCGGTGACGCGTGCACGGGCGACGAACGAGCCGCGGTCGTTGAAGATACGCGCCATGTCGCCGTGCCGGATGCCGCGGCGGGCGGCATCGTTCGGGTGCATGTCGAGGTGCGGCTCGCCCTCTGTTGCGCGCAAGCTTTGTACGTTGACAAAGGTTGAGTTGAGGAAGTTCCTCGCCGGAGGAGAAATCATCGCCAGCGGATATTTCCTGGCCAGCTCGGGATTGGAAGCGGCCGATTCATAAGGAGGAATATAGGCGGGCACCGGATCCAGTCCGTCGCGCGCCATGCTGCTCGAATAGAATTCGCACTTGCCGGACGGGGTCGGGAAGCCCCCTTCGGCGAACGGCGCCTCCGGCATCTTCAGTTTCTGCCAGCCCTGCTTCTTCAGCGACTCCCAGTCGAAGTGCACCGCGCGCTCGTGGCGCCGATCAAAAGCCTGGGCGGCCAGTTCATCGTCGGTCTCCCTGAAACAGGGATCGTCGAAACCCATGCGCGCGGCCAGCAGGCGGAAGACTTCGGTATTCGGCTTGGCTTCGCCCACCGGCGCGATTGCCGCATTGTTGGCCATCATGTACAGGTGGCCGTAGGCCAGGTGCGCATCGACATGCTCGAGCTGGGTGGTGGCCGGCAGCAGGATGTCGGCATAGTCGGCGCTGTCGGTCTGGAAGTGTTCCAGCACCACGGTGAACAGGTCTTCGCGTTCGAAGCCCTGCTGTACTTTGGCCGAATCCGGGGCGATCGCCAGCGGGTTGGCGTTGTACACGATCACGGCTTCGATCTTCGGGCCGAAGTCCGGCGACGACTCCCTGAGCAGGTCGTCGCCGATGGTGGTCATGTTGATGGTGCGCACATTGCGCCCACCCAGCAGGTCCGGTCGCTGCAGGGCCGTCCGGTTGGCCGGGAAGGAGCCGGAAGTGGACAGCTGCACGCCGCCCGCCTTGTGGCGCCAGGCCCCGACCAGGGCCGGCAGGCAGGCGATGTTGCGTACCGCCATGCCGCCGCCGCGCACGCGCTGCAGGCCGTAGTTCATGCGGATCGCCGCGCCCTCGCCGCGCCTTGCCGTCTGGCCGTAGAGGCGCGCCAGCGCCACCACTTCGTCCGCCGTGATGCCGCAGGTCGCGGCGGTGCGCTCGGGCGTCCATTCCAGGGCGCGCTCCCGCAGCTCCCCGTAGCCCAGCGTGTACCTGGACACGTAGTCGTGGTCGACCAGGTCTTCCTGGATCAGCACGTGCATCAGGCCCAGCGCCAGGGCGGCGTCGGTGCCGGGCAGCAGGGCGATGTGCTGGTGGCACTTTTCGGCCGTCAGCGAGCGGTAGGGATCGATCGCGACCAGCGTCGCGCCGCGCCGCTTGGCTTCCTGCACGCGCATCCACAGGTGCAGGTTGGATGCGATCGGATTGCCGCCCCAGATCAGGATCAGCTTCGCATCCTGGAAGTGTTCGATGTCGGTGCCGATCGCGCCGCCGACCGTGTACCGGTAGCCGGTGGCGCCGGCGGTGGCGCAGATGGTGCGGTCCAGCAGCGAAGCACCCAGCTTGTTGAAGAAGCGCAGGGACATCGAATCGCCCTGCACCAGGCCCATCGTCCCGGCATAGCTGTAGGGCAGGATCGCCTGCGGATCGCGCGCGGCGATGCCGCCCAGGCGCGTGGCGATCTCGTCGATCGCTTCGCTCCAGCTGATGCGTTCGAACTTCCCTTCTCCCTTGCGGCCGATGCGGCGCATCGGGTACAGCACCCGGTCCGGGTGGTAGGTACGCTCGACATAGCGCGAGACCTTGGTGCACAGCACGCCGGCGGTGGTCGGATGCTCCGGATCGCCTTTCACTTCCGTGGCCACGCCATCGTCGACGGTGACGAGGATGGCGCAGGTATCGGGGCAATCGTGGGGGCAGGCGGCGCGGACTTGTGTGACTGGCATGGGCGGAAAAAAAGGGGAAAATACTTCGTCAAACCAATACTTTATCCGATTCCGCCGCCCTTCGCGCCCCCTCTTTCATCGACTGTTTAAGGCAGGCTACAATGATTCAAAGCCTGCAATGCAAGCATGACAAAAAAGGGAGAGACAGATGAAACTCGTGGAACCGATCCTTTCGCATCAAGCGGAACTGCAAGCCATCCGGCGCGACCTGCATGCGCATCCGGAACTGTGCTACGAAGAGCAGCGCACCGCCGACGTGGTCGCGGCGCGCCTGACGGAATGGGGCATTCCGGTCGTGCGCGGACTGGGCGTGACCGGCGTGGTCGGCATTGTCAAGAACGGTGCTTCGCCGCGCGCGATCGGGCTGCGCGCCGACATGGACGCCTTGCCCATGCAAGAGATCAATGGCTTCGAGCATGCTTCGCGCCATCCGGGCAAGATGCACGCCTGCGGCCACGACGGCCATACGGCCATGCTGCTCGGCGCCGCCCGCCACCTGGCGCAGCACCGCAACTTCGACGGCACCGTCTACCTGATCTTCCAGCCCGCCGAGGAAGGCGGTGGCGGCGCACGGCGCATGATGGACGATGGCCTGTTCACCCAGTTCCCGATGGAGGCGGTGTACGGCATGCACAACTGGCCGGGCATCCCGGAAGGACATTTCGGCGTCGTGCCGGGGCCGATGATGGCTTCCAGTAACGAGTTTCGCGTAACGGTGCGCGGCAAGGGGGCGCACGCGGCCCAGCCGCACCGCGGCATCGACCCGGTGATGGTGGCGGTACAGATCGCGCAGGCCTGGCAGACCATCGTGTCACGCGAAACGAACCCGCTCGAATCGGCGGTGCTGTCGATCACCCAGATCCACGCGGGCAGCGCCACCAACGTCATTCCGGACACGGCGGAACTGGTGGGCACCGTGCGCACTTTCTCGACGACCGTGCTGGACCTGATCCAGCGCCGCATGGAAGAAATCGCCACGGGCGTGGCGGCGGCGTTTCACGCCTCGGTGGACTTCGGCTTCAAGCGCAACTACCCGCCGCTGGTCAACCATCCGGAGCAGACCGCGTTCGCCATCGAGGCGATGCGGGCCGTGGCCGGGGCCGAGCGGGTGGATGCGAACGTGGAGCCGACCATGGGGGCGGAAGATTTCGCCTTCATGCTGCAGGAGAAGCCGGGCTGCTATGTCTTCATCGGCAATGGCGATGGGGCGCACCGCAGTGGCGGACACGGGCTCGGGCCATGCCAGCTGCACAACACGAGCTATGACTTCAACGACAAGCTGCTGCCGATCGGGGCGAGTTACTGGGTACGGCTGGTGGAGATGCGCCTGCCGATGTCGTGACCTTGTAGCGTGGACGGGTGTTCGGCGGCTGGCTGAACGCGTGGGCAAGGAACTTGCCCACCCTACGGGAGCTGGTCTGTCATTTCTCCGAGGCGGATGCCCGGATTCATCCATTCCAGTGCCAGCAGCGCGGCGGCATGATCCGCCGTTGGCACCGCATCCGCGATCGTTTCGTACTGCCGCGTCACCAGTTCCGTTACCGGCAAATGCAGGCCCGCGCCGGCGGCGGCCGCCAGCACGTTGCGCAGGTCCTTGAGCTGGGTCTTGACCTGGCCGCCCGGCACGAAATTGCGCTCCAGCATGCGCTGCCCATGCACGTCCAGGATCCGGCTGCCGGCAAAGCCGCCGCGGATCGCTTCGCGCACGGCCGCCGGGTCGGCGCCGGCGGCCTGGGCCAGCAGCAGGGCTTCCGCTACCACGTTCAGGGTGGCGCCGACGATCAGCTGGTTGCACAGCTTGGCCACCTGGCCGCTGCCCACGGGGCCGACACGCTGCGGCCGGCCCAGCGCCTGCAAGATGTTGACCACCTGGTCAAAATCCTCGGGCGCGGCGCCCGCCATGATGGCCAGGGTACCGGCCTCGGCCCCGCCGACACCGCCCGATACCGGCGCATCGATGAAGCGGCAGCCGCCCTCCGCCAGCAGCGCCTGGAAAGCCAGCGCCTCGTCCTGGCGCGTCGAGCTCATGTCGATCCAGAGCGTACCCGGCGTCAGCGCTGGCAGTGCGGCGCGCATCACCTCTCCTACCGCGGGTCCCGCTTCGAGCATGGAGAGAACGCACTGCGCGCCCTGCACGGCCTGGGCCAGGTCCGCCACCGGCTGCACTCCGCTGGCGCGCAGCGCCTCCGCCTTGGCGGGGTTGCGGTTCCAGGCGCGCAGGCCGAAGCCGGCCTGCGCCAGGCGCGTGGCCATTGGCCTTCCCATCAGGCCGATGCCGAGGAAGGCCAGCGTGCGCATCAGAACAGGCCGAGGAACTTCTTGACGGTGTTCTTGCGGCCCGGGACGACCAGGTCGGTCACCCCCTTGGCGTTGAAGCCGTCGAGCAGGGCCGGGAAGCCCTTGCGCTTGACCAGGGCCAGCTCGGCTTCGTAGAGCGGCACCACGCAATGGAAATAAATGTCTTTGCCTTCCTGTTCGAGGGCGGCGAAGGCTTCCGGCGCCGATGCCGGTGGCAGCAGGATGGCGCCGGTGAAGCCGACGCCCTGCGCATACGGCTTGGCCGGATGGCCATTCGGTAGCGTGTGGCCAAGGCCGAGCCAGGTCGCATGCTGGTGCGGGTAATGGGCCAGGTGGCGCAACAGGGCCACAGGCCAGAACCAGCGCTCGTCGCGCACCGAAGCCTCGTCCAGTTTCCAGTCCGCGGGCAGTGCCATCATCAGTTCGGCGAACGGCGGTGCGCCTTCCGGCACGCGCATCGGACGGCTGCTCATGCCCGAGGTGACCAGCCGCATGAAGGGCGTGTGTGCATTGGCCGGGATCACATGGATATCGACCTGCACCGGATCCGCGACCGTGTCGTGGAACACGGTGTCGATCTGGCCGAGGTGGGCGGCAATGTGCTCGGCAACAGGATCATGCGGCAAGACGGTGGGGGCCACTTGCTGCTGGGTCGGGGCGGCAAGCGGGTACAAGGGGGTGCTGGTCGGTTCGGTCATGCGGATCGTGGAATAGGAAGTGCGCGCTGCGGGGCATCTATCATACCGTCGCGGCAGCGCAAGGTGGCGAACAACGCCCACGTGTACTCACTAGTACAATAACGCACCGCACAATATTTCGGTTTTGTTAAGAAAGAACAACATGTCCACTGTGAAAAACATTGTTGGCATTGCCACGATGCTTGCGACCGTTTTCTGCGCCCCGGCCGGCCACGCGCAGTCCCTTGGCGGCTGGGCTGATTCAGCGTCCTTCGAGTTTGGCACCAATCCCCAGCAGCGCATGCTGCGCGTCGCGGTCCAGAAGGACTGGGAGCGGCGCTGGTTCGCCGGCAATGGCCACCACCTGTCGGGCTACTGGGAAACCAACCTGGCCCTGTGGCGCCTGCGCGCCTACGAGAACGTCCCGGGCCGCCACAAGAACATTGCCGTGCTCGGATTTACGCCAGTGTTCCGCTACCAGAGCGACAGCAAGCTCGGCCTGTACGGCGAGATCGGCGTCGGCGTCAACCTCTTGTCCACCCTGTACAAGAACGAGGACAAGGTACTGTCCACCGCCTTCCAGTTCGGCGACCACATCGGCGTCGGCTACACCACCGCCAAGTGGGACTTCGGCCTGAAGTTCCAGCATTATTCGAACGCCAGCATCAAGAGTCCGAACGCGGGCGCCAACTGGATCGTGGCCAAGGCGGCCTACCGCTTCTGACCGCCTCGTGCCGGGCGTGGCACGGTGGCGATTTATGACACAATCGGACCAGGGCGGGTCGCCTGGCCTGCCGGTTTCATGAGGCACGATTGACCGATCCCAGCACCATCAAACGCTACCTGCCGTGGCTTGTCGCGACTGCCCTGTTCATGGAGCAGCTCGACGCCACCATCGTCAACACCGCCATTCCCAGTATCGCGGCCAGCCTGCAGGTCACGCCGCTGAGCCTGAAATCGGTGGTCACCAGCTACATCCTCGGCCTGGCGGTCGGCATCCCCCTCAGCGGCTGGATGGCGGACCGCTTCGGCACGCGGCGTGTCTTCTTCATCGCCATCACCGTCTTCACCATCGCCTCGGTGCTGTGCGGCCTGTCGCTGGATGCGCAGATGATGACCGCCGCGCGTTTGCTGCAGGGGCTGGGCGGCGCCATGATGATGCCGGTCGGCCGCCTGGCGATCGTGCGCACCTTTCCCAAGAACGAGCTGCTGGGAGCGATGAACTTCGTGATCATTCCTGCGCTCATCGGGCCGCTGCTGGGCCCGACGGTCGGCGGGCTGATCGTCCACTGGACATCCTGGCGCGTGATCTTCTTCGTCAACGTGCCAGTTGGCCTGGGCGCGCTCTACCTGGTCTGGAAGCACATGCCGGATTACCAGGGAGATGAAAAACGTCCGCTCGACGTGCTCGGCCTGCTCCTGTTCAGCAGCGGCACGGCCATCCTGTCCTGGCTGCTGGAAGTGTTCGGCGAGCATTCGCTTGACCTGCTGACGGCCGGGCTGCTGCTGGCGCTCTCGCTGGGCTTGCTGGGCGCGTATGCCTGGCATGCGTTGCGTACCCGCCATCCGCTGCTGCGCCTGACGCTGTTCAAGGTGCGCACCTTCCGCATTTCGGTGGCCGGCGGCTTCCTGACGCGCCTGGGCGTGGGCGGCCTGCCCTTCCTCCTGCCCCTGCTCTACCAGCTGGGCCTGGGCCTGCCGGCCTGGCAGTCGGGTCTCTTGATGATGCCCGCCGCGTTGGCCGCGATGGGCATGAAGATGTTCGCGCCGCGGCTGCTGGCCCGCTTCGGCTACCGCAACATCCTGACCGCGAACACGGTCTGCATCGGCCTGACGATCGCCATGTTCATGCTGGTCGGGCCAGGTACGCCCTTCTACGTGATCATTGCGATCAGCCTGGCGCAGGGCTTCTTCAATTCGCTGCAGTTCTCCAGCATGAACACCCTGGCCTATGCCGACATCGAGCCACGCGACTCGAGCATGGCCAGCACGATGTCGAGCTCCTTCCAGCAACTGTCGATGAGCTTCGGCCTGGCCGCCGGTTCGATCGTCACCGCCTGGTTCCTGGGACCAGTGGCGCAGGACAACCGGGAAGCGGTGGCACAAGCCCTGCACCATGGCTTCGCGACGCTGGCAGCGCTGACCCTGCTCTCCTCGGCGATCTTCTGGCGTCTGCGCAGCAATGACGGCGACAGCATCAGCCGCGGCCAGGTCAAGGCCAAGGAAGCAGAACCGGTCACCAGCGAAGGCGTGTGAAGCATCACGCTGCTAGGCAGGCCCCGCTCTTGCCCGCGTCCAGCGGAATCGGGATGCCCGGTTTCTCGACATGGTAATAGAGCGACACGATCTTCCAGCCTTCTTCGTCACGGTACAGCTGGATACTGTTCACGCCCGTGTAGTCGGCCTTTGCCGACTGCGGATCGCGGCGTGTTTCGACGACGCTGTACACGGTAGCGAAGCGGTCATATTGCCTGACCTCACGCACGACTTCGCATTCGTGGAAACCGTGTGGCCGCGGCTGGCGCTGGCCGGCGACGAAATCGGTGGCCTTCATGGCAGTGAATACCGGCTTGTCCTGGCGATAGACACCGCCGGCTACTACCGCGTCGGCGCGGAACAGGCGCTGCAGGCGGTCGGCATCCGCCGCCACACCTGGCGCGTGGCTGGATGCCCGCCATAGCTCGGCGACGGCTGCAGCAGGCGTGTCGGCAGCACAAGCGCATGGTGGAATGAGGGCGAAGACGACAGCGGCGAGGTAACGCATTGACGTGCCTGAAGTAGGAAACTGTGCAGTATAAAGAAAAAGCCCGCGGAGCGGGCTAGTGACAAGCTTAGGACGCTTCAATGTCGGCCGCGACCCCGGCCGTCACGCCAGTCACGGCGTGGATGGTATCCACGTCCGTCTCGCCAGCCATGGTCGCCCCGGTAATAGCGCGAACCGCTGTAGTAGCCCAAGCCAAGGTTGAGTTCGACCGGAGGGCCGATGTAGCTGGAGTAGCCGTTGCCTCCGTAGTAGGGATCATATCCGGCGTAAGGCGGACCATAGACGGCACAGCCGCCAAGTCCGACTGCCAGCAACAATACGGCGGCACACCGTTTCAACAATACTGCGTTCTGCGTAAGCATGATCAAGGCCCTTTGATGGGAAACTTCAATTCAGTCTAGACCCGTGCAGTGTCTTTTCAACCAAAGTTACGTTTGCTAACTTCCCTCCCCACGAACATGATTCGTCCGGCCGCAAAGCAAAAAACCCCGCAGAGATCACTCTGCGGGGTTTTTCATATAACTAGCCTGACGATAACCTACTTTCACACTGGTT
>NZ_JAIWIA010000062.1 GCF_020176695.1 Massilia sp. MS-15
GCGGTATTAATTAATCGGCCTGGACCGTTGCAAGACTTTATAAAGCTAAACGCAGGCTGCGGGTCGCTTCCTTTGCGATACAGAAGAGGCCAATTGTCCGGTCGAAGTAGACAAGCCTAGCGCGGCTACTGCCGCGATGAGGTCACGATAGCCTGGCGTCGGCGGCGGAATCGTCCGGCGCTCGGGTTTCGAAGCTGGCGGCCGCGGTGTCTGCCCCTGCCTCGCGCGCCATCGTTTGGCGCCGACGCCGTCACGATGTTCAGGAGCCGCTTATGCATTGTCTCGTCTGCTCAACAGAACAAGTACGCAAGTTCAGCATCGTCTACGAAGAAGGCACGTCGCGTGGGAGTTCGGAAGGATCATCCAACCATCCGCGCGACAAGGCTATCTACACGGCCGAGCACTTCTCGCAGACCGCACTGGCCGCGCGCTGCAGCCCGCCGCACGAGCCGGACGTCGGATTTGTCCTTGGCAGCATTGGCATTGTCCTGTCGGTCGGCGCCGGCATCCAGCTTGGCAAGGCGACCACCAGCTTGTGGTGGGGCACGGGATGTTTTTTGTCGAGCTCTGGACGCTCTACCTTGTCTGGCGGCTGCTGTTGGCAAATCGCGCATTCGCCCGGTACGAGGCGGCTTACCGGTGCTGGGAGCAGTCGTGGGTGTGCATGAGCTGTGGCGGTAGCAGATCGGGCAATAGGCCGCGCCATGTTGGAGCGGATTTGCCGACTGTAGCCATCAAGTTCAAAGTTGCCATAGGAAAAGCGCAAGCTTTTGCCAGGTTTTGACGTGTTCACTGACCTGTGTCGGCACAGGCGCAGCCAGGACGAGGGCGCGCGCAACCGTGGTCGCCGGTTCCGATACCCGGACGCGTGGTCTTGCGCGGTCACCGAACGCGTGGACCGGCCGTCTACCCTACTTCCCGATACAGAAGCGGCTGAAGATCACGCCGAGCAGATCATCCGGCGTGAACTGCCCCGTGATGCTCGACAGCTGGTCCTGCGCCAGCCGCAGTTCCTCGGCGAACAGGTCGAGCGACTGGTCGTCCTGCATCGCATGCTGGCGCGCCAGTTCCAGGTGCTCGCGCGCGGCGCGCAGTGCGATCAGGTGGCGTTCGCGCGCCAGGTAGAGCGACTCGCCGGTCTGCTGCCAGCCGGCGATGCGCAGCAGTTCCGCGCGCAGCAGATCGATGCCGAGCTTCTCGTTGGCCGACAGGTACAGGTGGGTGGCGTCCGCCGCCGCGTCGATCGAGGCCTTGTGGCCGGACAGGTCGATCTTGTTCCAGATGCGCAGCACCGGCACGCCCTGCGGGAAGGCGCGCACGATCTCCTCGTCGGCCGCGCTCGGGCCCAGGCTGGCGTCGAGCAGGTGCAGGATCACGTCGGCCTTGCCGACTTCGCCCCAGGTGCGCTCGATGCCGATGCGCTCCACGACGTCCATGCCTTCATCGGTGCGGATGCCGGCGGTGTCGATGATGTTGAGCGGGATGCCCTCGATCTGGATGGTCTCGGTGACCTTGTCGCGGGTGGTGCCGGCGATCGGGGTGACGATTGCGACCTCGGCGCCGGCCAGGGCATTGAGCAGCGACGACTTGCCCACGTTCGGCTGCCCCACCAGCACCACGTTCAGGCCTTCGCGCAGCAGCGCGCCTTGCGCAGCCTGGCGGAACACGTGTTCCAGCGATTCGATGATGATGGCCAGCTGGCCGCGCGCGTTCGATTTTTCCAGGAAGTCGATTTCCTCTTCCGGGAAGTCGAGCGTGGCCTCGACCAGCATGCGCAGGTTGATGGTCTGGTCGACCAGCTTGTGCACCACCTGCGAGAACGCGCCCGACAGCGACTGCGAGGCGGACTTCGCCGCCGCCTCGGTGGAGGCGTCGATCAGGTCGGCCACCGCCTCGGCCTGGGCCAGGTCGAGCTTGTCGTTCAGGAAGGCGCGGCGGGTGAACTCGCCCGGCTCGGCCAGGCGCAGGCCAAACCCACCGCCCGCTTCCAGCACGCGCGCCAGCAGCATCTGCAGCACCACCGGGCCGCCGTGGCCCTGCAGTTCGAGCACGTCTTCTCCGGTATAGGAATGCGGCCCCTTGAAGTACAGGGCCAAGCCTTCGTCGATCACCTCGCCGCCGGCGTTCTTGAACGGAAGATAGGTGGCATGGCGCGGCGCCAGCCGGGTACCGGGGAACAGGGCATCGATCAGCGGGGCGAGCGACTTGCCGGAGGCGCGCACGACGCCGATGCCGCCGCGGCCGGGAGCGGTGGCGATGGCGGCGATGGGGGAGGTGTCGAGTTTCATGGCAGGATTGTAAGGGATACGGGGCAAAGAAAAAGCCCGCGCGAGCGCGGGCTTCGATGGCGAGGCGAGGGCTTACTTGGCGGCGCCGGTCTCGAACTTCTTGGTGATGACCCACTGCTGGGCGATCGACAGGATGTTGTTGACCACCCAGTACAGCACCAGGCCCGACGGGAAGAAGAAGAAGATCACCGAGAATGCCAGCGGCATGAACAGCATCATCTTCGCCTGCACCGGATCGGCCGGCTGCGGGTTCAGCTTGGTGGTGATGAACATCGACACCGCGTAGATGATCGGCAGGATGAAGAACGGGTCCGGCTGGGTCAGGTCGGTAATCCAGCCTACCCACGGCGCGCCGCGCATCTCCACCGACGACTGCAGCACCCAGTACAGGGCGAAGAAGACCGGCATCTGCACCAGGATCGGCAGGCAACCGCCCAGCGGGTTGATCTTCTCGGTCTTGTACAGCTCCATGGTGGCCTGCTGCATCTTCTGCGGGTCGTTCTTGTAGCGCTCGCGGATCGCCTGCATCTTCGGCGTCACCACGCGCATCTTGGCCATGCTGCGGTAGCCGGCGGCCGACAGCGGGAAAAAGGCCAGCTTGATCAGGACGGTCAGGGCGACGATAGTCCAGCCCCAGTTGCCCAGCAGGGCGTGCAGGTGGTCCATCACCCAGAAGATCGGCTTGGCGATGATGGTCAGCATGCCGTAGTCCTTCACCAGCTCCAGGCCCGGGGTGATGGTTTCCAGGGTCTTCTCGTCCTGCGGACCCGAGTACAGGCGGCTGTCGGTCGAGACGGTGGCGCCCGGCGCCACGTTGCCCAGCGGCTGCACGGTGCCGATCGCATACAGGTTGGTGGCGATCTTCTTGGTGTAGATGTCGCGCTGCGCCTTGTCGGCCGGGATGAAGGCCGAGACGAAGAAGTGCTGCGAAATCGCGACCCAGCCATTGTTGGCCTTGGCCGAATGCTCGGCATTGCCCTTCTCGATGTCTTCGAAGCTCAGCTTCTGGTATTTGTCTTCGGCGGTGTACAGGGTCGGGCCGGTGTAGCTCGACATGAACCAGGAATCGTTGGCCGGCTTGTTGCCGTCGTGCTGCAGCTGCAGGTAGAGCGAAGGCTGGACTGGCGCGGCGGACAGGTTGGTCACGTCATGGCGCAGGCCGATGGTGTAGTCGCCCTTCTTGAAGGTGAAGGTCTTGGTCAGGCGCACGCCGCCCTGCTCCGCATCCAGCACCAGCTGCACGTTGCCATTGGCGTCGCGCGTCGGCGCGCCGCCGCGGACGGTGAACGGGGTCTGGTGGTTCGGCAGCACCCCGGCCGGGGTCTGGCCGATCAGGCCGGTCTGGCCGAGGTAGGTGTTCTTGCCGCCTACGTCGAACAGGACCTTGTTCTTGTTCTTGTCGATTTCGTCGGCGAACTTCAGCAGTTCGAGGCGCTTGATGACGCCGCCGAGGGTGTCGATGTCGACCTTGACCACGTCGGTGGCGATGGTGACGCGCTGGCTGGCCGGCGCGGCTGCGGGCGCGGCGGCGCCAGGCACGGCGCCCGCGCCCTGCTGGGCGGCGGCCGGTACGTCGTTCGGCTTGGCTTGCTGCGCCACCTGGGCCGCTGGCGGCGCGGGCGAGAACAGCGACTGTTTGCCGTTAGCCACCATCCAATTGTTCCAGAGAACAATCAGGGAAATGGCGAACACGATCCACAGGACGGTACGTTTATTGAGTTCCATTGGAGTCTAGTCAGGAGTGGTTACAACCGCGAGCGGCTGGTGGAGATGGCTGGTCCTTGTCCTTCGGCGCCGGCACGAAGTCGACGCCGCCCGGATTCCAGGGATGGCAGCGGCACACGCGGCGCGCGGCCAGCAGCGAGCCCCTGGCAGCGCCATGGACGCGCAGGGCTTCGATCGCATAATTGGAACAGGTCGGGTAGAAACGGCATTTCTGCCCGAGCAGCGGGGACAGCAGCAGCTGGTAGCCGCGAAGGAACCAGACCAGCAGCGTCTTCATGGCGTCGGGGGTACCGGCGGCGGCGCGGCGCGGCGCGCACGCTGGGAAGCGAACAGGCGCGTGAGCTCGGCGTGCAGCGCGGCCTTCAGGCTGCGCGTGGTAGCCGGGCCGTCCTTGCCGTTGACCGGACGCGCCAGGCGTACGATGCAATCGACAGGCAGCAAGCCGCTGGTGCGGAAGACTTCGCGCGTGACACGCTTGATCGTATTGCGGGTGACCGCGCGCGGCGCGAAACGCTTGGCCGCAACGACGCCCAGCCGCGCATGCGGCAGCGAATTGGGTCGGGTATAGAGCACGAAATGCGCGGATTTTTGCGTCGGCCGCAAACGAAAAACGGATGAAAACTCATCCGTTTTAACGATACGCCGAACGCGCGCGAAGTCGTGCGAACCTTCGCCTGTCATGCCGACCGCGTCGATCAGGTGTCTAAAACTTAGACAGCCAGACGCTTGCGGCCCTTGGCGCGGCGAGCGTTCAGGACTTGGCGGCCACCACGGGTAGCCATACGTGCGCGGAAGCCGTGCGTACGCTTGCGACGGACGACGGAAGGTTGGTAAGTACGTTTCATGGTGGTCTCGCTTAAAGCAAAAGTAAGTGCAAAATCGGGTCTGACGTCGTGTCAGGATTCGTCGCCAATGACAGTTCGCAGATGGTTAAGCCAGCGTCACGCCACAGGGATACTCGTTTTCGCCCGGACAACCTGGTGCCGACACTGTCGACTTGATATGGCGCACGGACGGGGAACCCTGAATTAGACACGATTTACGGTCCAGCTGTCAAGAATGCCGTTGTTTCCCGGCCTTTTACCGATGGGTTCTCGGGACTGCCCGGGAATCGCGCAGCATATCGGTTCTCGTTGAAAATAGTGGGTGCAACCTGTGGATAACTTCGCCCGAGACAGGTAAAATAGCGTGTTACGTATCAACTAGCGAAGTATGGAAAACTTTTGGCAGACCTGTTCCGCGCAGCTGGAACTCGAGCTGACGCCGCAGCAATATAGCGCGTGGATCAAATCGCTCGTCGTGCTCGACTACGAGGACGGCAAGCTGCGCATCGCGGCGCCGAACCGCTTCAAACTCGACTGGGTCAAGACGCAGTTCGCCAAGCGCATCACCGAGCTCGCCTGCCAGTACTGGGAAGCACCGGTGGAAGTGCAGTTCGTGCTCGACCCGAAGAACAACCCGGCCAAGAAGCCGGCCGGTCCTGCCTCGGCTGGCGCTGCCGACGGCAATGCCGCGCCCAACTTCAATGCGCCGCGCCAGCCGGAAGCGCCGACCCAGGGCAACGTCAACATCGCCAATTCGCCCAAGCGCGAGCAGAGCCGCATCAACACGGACCTGACCTTCGACAGCTTCGTGACCGGTAAGGCCAACCAGCTGGCGCGCGCCGCCGCAATCCAGGTCGCCAACAACCCGGGCGTCTCGTACAACCCGCTATTCTTCTATGGCGGCGTCGGCCTCGGCAAGACCCACCTGATCCATGCGATCGGCAACCAGGTCATGGCCGACAACCCGAATGCGCGCATCCGCTACATCCACGCCGAGCAGTATGTGCGCGATGTCGTCACCGCCTACCAGCGCAAGGGCTTCGACGACTTCAAGCACTACTACCACTCGCTCGACATGCTGCTGATCGACGACATCCAGTTCTTCGGTGGCAAGAGCCGCACGCAGGAAGAATTCTTCTATGCCTTCGAGGCGCTGATCGCGGCCAAGAAGCAGATCATCATCACCTCGGATACCTATCCGAAGGAGATCACCGGCATGGACGACCGCCTGATCTCGCGCTTCGACTCCGGCCTGACGGTGGCGATCGAGCCGCCGGAGCTGGAAATGCGCGTGGCGATCCTGCTGAAAAAGGCGCAGTCCGAGAACGTGACCCTGTCGGACGACGTGGCGTTCTTCGTGGCCAAGCACCTGCGCTCGAACGTGCGCGAACTGGAAGGCGCGCTGCGCAAGATCCTGGCCTACTCGCGCTTCCATGGCAAGGACATCACCATCGACGTGGTGAAGGAAGCCCTCAAGGATCTGCTGTCGGTGCAGAACCGCCAGATCTCGGTGGAGAACATCCAGAAGACGGTGGCGGATTTCTTCAACATCAAGGTCGCGGACATGTATTCGAAGCGCCGGCCGGCGAATATCGCCCGCCCGCGCCAGATCGCGATGTACCTGGCCAAGGAATTGACGCAAAAGAGCCTGCCGGAGATCGGCGAGCTGTTCGGCGGCCGCGATCACACCACCGTCTTGCACGCGGTACGCAAGATCGCCCAGGACCGCCAGAAGAATGCCGAGTGCAACCACGAGCTGCACGTGCTGGAACAGACGCTGAAGGGCTGATTGATAAGGAAGCCTGGCGCTGGCCGGGGTTCCGTAGGGTGGGCAAGTTTCTTGCCCGCGCGTTCAACGAACGTATCCGAACCACAGTACGTCATATCAACCGTGGTTTGAGCACGTGGGCGGGAGGATTCGCCCACCCTACAAGGGCGGAGACACCGTTTGTGTTCTCCGTTGGCAATTGGCAAAATAGAGCGATAGCAATAAATAAATTAATACTTAACTGAGGATATCTATGCAACTGGTCAAATCCACCCGAGACACGCTTCTCCGGCCACTGCAGATCGTGAGCGGTATTGTCGAGCGTCGGCACACCATGCCGATTCTGGCCAATATCCTCATTCGCAAGAATGGCGCCAGCGTTTCCTTCCTCTCGACCGACACCGAAGTGCAAATCACGACCCACGCCGACATCGGCGCCGGCGACGACGTGACCGGCACCACGGTGGCGGCGCGCAAGCTGCTGGACATCCTGCGCGCGCTGCCGGAATCGGGCGACGTCACCATGACCCTGCAGAACAAGCGCCTGGCCGTCCAGAGCGGCAAGTCGCGCTTTGCCCTGCAGACCCTGGCGGCCGAGGAGTTCCCGACCGTTTCCGTGGCCGACAGCTACAACGCCTCGGTCACCCTGCCGCAAAAGACGCTGAAGCACCTGTTCAACATGGTGCACTTCGCGATGGCCCAGCAGGACATCCGCTATTACCTGAACGGCCTGCTGCTGGTGCTGGACGGTAACAACATCATCGCCGTGGCCACCGACGGCCACCGCCTGGCCTTCTGCCAGGTGGCCGCCGAGCAGTCCTTCGAGCGCCAGGAAGTGATCATCCCGCGCAAGACCATCATCGAACTGCAGCGCCTGCTGGAAGAAAGCGACGAGGAAGTGCGCCTGGATATCGCCGCCTCGCAGGTCAAGCTGAGCTTTGCCGACATCGAGCTGGTCTCGAAACTGGTCGAGGGCAAGTTCCCCGACTACACCCGCGTGATCCCGAAGGGCTACAAGAACGAGTTCACGATCGGCCGCGATGAACTGCTGCGTTCGCTGCAGCGCGCCGCGATCATGACCAGCGACAAGTTCAAGGGCGTGCGCTGCATCATCGAGCCGGGCGTGATGAAGATCAGCTCGACCAATGCCGACCAGGAAGAAGCCGTCGAGGAACTCGAGATCGACTACGGTGGCGACACCATCGACATCGGTTTCAACGTCACCTACCTGCTCGACGTGCTGAACAACCTGAAGTGCGACCAGGTGAACATCGCACTGGGCGATTCGAACTCGTCGGCGCTGATCTCGATTCCCGACAATGGCGACTTCAAGTATGTCGTCATGCCGATGCGTATTTGATTCGTGCTTAGCTAGGTAGAGCACTCCCCGCCGCACCGGCCCAGGCCGGCGTGGCGGCACAGGCTGGCAACAGCCCTGGATTACCCGTTTTATAGAAAGCAGTCCATGTCCGAGAATACCCAACCAGAAATGACCCCCGCCCCCAAGGCGGATGAATACGGCGCGTCCTCGATCCAGATCCTGGAAGGCCTGGAAGCGGTGCGCAAGCGTCCGGGCATGTACATTGGCGATACCTCGGATGGCACCGGCCTGCACCACCTGGTGTTCGAGGTGCTCGACAACTCGATCGACGAGGCGCTGGCCGGCTACTGCACCGAGATCCACGTCACGATCCACTCCGACAACTCGATCTCGATTACCGACAACGGCCGCGGCATCCCGACCGGCGTCAAGATGGACGACAAGCACGAGCCGAAGCGCTCGGCGACCGAGATCGCCCTGACCGAACTGCATGCCGGCGGCAAGTTCAACCAGAACTCCTATAAAGTGTCGGGCGGCCTGCACGGCGTCGGCGTGTCCTGCGTGAACGCGCTGTCGAAGCTGCTGCGCGTGACCGTGCGCCAGAAGGGCAAGGTCCACCAGCTGGAATTCTCGCGCGGTGTCCCGATCGACCGCCTGATCGAGGTGGTGGACGGCGTGGAAGTGTCTCCGATGAAGGTCATCGGCGAGACCGACAAGCGCGGCACCGAAGTGCACTTCTGGGCAGACGAGGAAATCTTCACCACCGTCGAATTCCACTACGAAATCCTGAGCAAGCGCATCCGCGAACTCTCCTTCCTGAACAACGGCGTCAACATCAAGCTGTCCGACCACCGTACCGGCAAGGAAGAGGTCTTCGCCTTCGAGGGCGGTACGCGCGGCTTCGTCGAGTACATCAACAAGGCGAAGTCGGTGCTGCACCCGACCGTGTTCCAGGCTACCGGCGAGCGCGTGTCGGAACAGGGCACCAACATCTCGGTGGACGTATCGATGCAGTGGAACGACGCCTACAACGAGCAGGTGCTGTGCTTCACCAACAACATCCCGCAGCGCGACGGCGGTACCCACCTGACCGGCCTGCGCGCGGCGATGACCCGCGTGATCAACAAGTACATCGACGAGAACGACTTCGCCAAGAAGGCCAAGGTCGAGATCTCGGGCGACGACATGCGCGAGGGCCTCACCTGCGTGCTGTCGGTGAAGGTACCGGAGCCGAAGTTCTCCTCGCAGACCAAGGACAAGCTGGTGTCGTCCGAAGTGCGCGGCCCGGTCGAAGAGATCGTGGCCAAGACCCTGACCGACTTCCTGATGGAGAAGCCGAACGACGCCAAGATCATCTGCGGCAAGATCGTGGAAGCGGCGCGTGCCCGCGAAGCCGCGCGCAAGGCGCGCGACCTGACCCGCCGCAAGGGCATCATGGACGGCCTTGGCCTGTCCTCGAAGCTGGCGGACTGCCAGGAACGCGACCCGGCGCTGGCCGAACTGTACATCGTCGAGGGTGACTCGGCAGGCGGATCCGCCAAGCAGGGCCGCGACCGCAAGTTCCAGGCCATCCTGCCGCTGCGCGGCAAGGTGCTGAACGTGGAAAAGGCGCGTTTCGAGAAGATGCTGTCGTCGGAGCAGATCACGACCCTGATCGCGACCCTCGGCACCTCGATCGGCCCGGACGAATTCAACGTCGACAAGTTGCGCTATCACCGCATCATCATCATGACCGACGCGGACGTCGACGGCGCCCACATCCGTACCCTACTGCTGACGCTGTTCTACCGCCAGATGCCGCAACTGGTGGAGCGCGGCCACATCTACATCGCCCAGCCGCCGCTGTACAAGGTGAAGGCCGGCCGCGACGAGCGCTACCTGAAGGACGATGTCGAGGAAGCGAGCTACATGATGTCGGTGGCGCTGAACAACGCGTCCCTGATCCCGCGCGACGGCGCAGAGCCGGTCACTGGCGAGGCGCTGGGCGAGCTGGTGCGCCAGTACAACCTGTCGAACGCCATCATGATGCGCCTGACCCGCGTGATCGACCGCGCCGCGCTGACCGCGATCACGGGCGGCGTTACGCTGGACATGAGCACGCTGGAAAAAGCCGAGGCCTCGGCCAAGGCGATGGAAGCGGCGATCAAGGATCCGGCGGTGAAGGTGGTGGTGCGCTCGGACGAACTGTCCGAGAAGCACGCGCTGCGCATCGAACGCATGCGCCACGGTAACGTGAACGTCACCTCGATCGATGCCGATTTCGTGCAGAGCAACGACTACGCCGTGCTGGCCAACGCCGCCGCCACCTTCCAGGGCCTGATCGGCGAAGGCGCCATCATGCGCCGCGGCGAAGGCGAGAAGATGAAGGAATTCGCGGTGCGCGGCTTCCACGAGGCCATGATCTGGCTGCGTGAGGAAGCGGAACGCGGCGTCTCCAAGCAGCGTTACAAGGGTCTGGGCGAGATGAATCCGGAACAGCTGTGGGAAACCACGATGGACCCGAAAGTGCGCCGCCTGCTGAAGGTGCAGATCGAGGATGCGATTGCGGCGGACCAGATCTTTACCACGCTGATGGGGGATGAAGTGGAGCCGCGGAGGAACTTCATCGAGAGCAATGCGCTACAGGCGGGGAATATCGACGTCTGATCGTCTTCCTTCTATAATGAAATGGCCTCTTGCGAGGCCATTTCTTTTTATCCAGCGCAGTCAACGGCAAGCGCGAGATCGCTTCTGCCTCAAAGCGGGCTCTTTCGCGCTGGCGCCTCGATCTTCTCATCAAACTCATTCAGGCGCTTCAATATGACCTGGTTCTTGGCATACTTGCGCTTCAATGTTGGAGCTTCTTATCGGTTCCCGTGCAGAGTTTGCGAATCTCGCGCTCAATTTCCCTCATACGCTTCTCATCAGGCGGGTCTGGAAACTCTCCACCAAAATCGTCACATCCCTCGCGCCTGTCCACATACCTGGCTACGTCAGAAGGAAGCTGGGATTCTGCAGCGAATGCCGTTCCCAGCCCGAAGTAGAGTACGCACAGCGTCGCAGGCATCATTGGATGCATTTCATTCTCCGTATCTGACCAATAAGGATCGCGATAGAACAAGACCAGAGTATTAGAAGGTGGCCTTGTATGGAGCGCTTTGCGCTAGAGCACGATAATGCGAGAGGTAGTCGAAATGCAGAAGCAGCCCAAGCACCCTTGGGCATACGACGATAATTTACTCCTGCTCGGGGATTGGGCGAAGTACCAGGAATTGATAGGACATCGCCCCCAGGAAGGCAATCCCGGCGCCAGTCAGCAAGGCTGGCACGAAGGACCAGCTCTGCGCAATATAGCCAGTGAAAATCGGCGCCAATGCCCCGCCAATGAATCCCCCGAAGTTCTGGATCGCGCCCAGCGAGGCAACGCGGCTGCGCGGCGCGACGGCGGTGGCGAGCGACCAAGAGCAGGCCGATGCCGCGTTGGCCAGGAAGATCACTACCGAAATACAGGCGATCGCTGCGGTATTGCTCTCCACCAGCGCGGCCGGAATGGTGAACGCGACCATGCCCAGCATGGCCAGCACCACGGCCGTCCGACGCCCGGCAACAGCGGAGGATGCCCGGCGCGTGATCCGGTCGGACGCCCAGCCGGCCACCAGCGCGCCGGCGAAGCCGCACACAAAGGGAATCGTGGCCGCGACGCCGACGTAGGCGACATCCATGTGGCGCTCGGTGCGCAGGTAGCCCGGCAGCCAGGTCAGGAAGACCCAGTTCAGGTAGACCGAGCCGAAGAAGCCGAGCAGCATGCCCCAGGTGGCACGCTGCCGGAACAGGGCGCGCCAGGCCGCGAAGCCCGCCTTCGGCGCGGCTTCCAGCGACTGCCCTTCGTCCAGGTAGGCCTTTTCATCTTCAGTCAATTGTTCGCGCACGGGATCGCGGTAGAGGCTGACCCAGACCACGGCGGCGACGATACCCAGCGCGCCAGTAACAAAGAAGGCCCAGTGCCAGCTGGTCGCGGCGATCAGGGGCGATAGGCACAGGGGCGCCAACGCGAAACCAAGCGGCGAGGCGGAGTTATAAATGCCGGTTGGCGTACCGCGCGCCTTGAGCGGGAACCAGTTGCTCACGACCCGCGCTGCGGCCGGGAACTGGGGCGCTTCGCCAATCCCTAGTACGATCCGGGCCAGCACGAACCAGCCGAAGCTGGACACCAGTCCACCGGCGGCCTGTGCCAGTGACCACAGCACCAGGCCTGCGCCGAGCAGCCAGCGCGGCCCGATCTTGTCGACCAGCGCCCCCACCGGCAGCTGGCAGAGCGCATAGCTCCACGAGAACGCGGACAGCAGCAAGCCCATCTGGCCAAGCGACAGGTCCAGGTCTGCGCGGATGAACTCGTTGGCGACGGCGAGGGTGGCGCGGTCCAGGTAATTAATGACGCCGGTGACGACCAGGAGCACGAGGGCCAGGGTTTGACGACGACGGATGCGTGGAGGGGTGGCTGCAAGGCCGGAGGTAGCGATCATCCCGAGATCGTACCAAATCGGTGTTAATACCGGGAAAGATATTCCTGCCGCTCGCTGTTGGCGGCGCATCGCGCAGTCCCATGTGATGGCAAGAACGCCCTCAGCTCCTGGTCATGCTGTCGTGCTGCCGCCACGCATCCGCTGGCGCTCGCCCACCCCGAGCGAAGCTCGGCTTATGGCAGGATGATCTTCACCACGGCCTGGCCCGACGTGACGTACAACACGCCCTTGCCATCCGTCGCAATGCCACGCACGCCCGCCAGGCTGCCTGGCAGGGCACCCGGCGTCAGGATCTGCGAGCCGCGTTTGCCAGCCACCGTGCTGACGACGCCCTGCGGGCTGATCTTGCGCACCAGGTTGTTGCCATTGTCGGCCGCATAGGCGTTTTCCTGCGGATCGACCGCCAACGCCACCACCGCACCGAAACTGGCGGCCCCGCCAGCGCCATCGGCCGAGCCGGTGACGTTGGGCGTGCCCGCCAGCCGCGCCAGCAGGTTGATGTTGCCGGTCCTGCTGATCGTCTTGTTCAGGTCATACACGAAGACGTGGCTCTGGGGGCCGAGGGCGATGCCGCGCGGCTCCAGGGAGCGGGGACCAAACAGGTTGTCCATCGTGTACACGCCTTCCATGATGCCGGTCGTGCTGCCGCTCTGGTAGCGGGTGCTGTAGCTGTTGGTCATGAACAGGTTGCCCTGCGGGTCGACCGCTATCGCGCCCGGGTACACGGCCTCCATGCTGCGGCCGTCGACGTTGTTCCCGACCGCCATGGTGGTGGCGGTGCCCACCTGTCCGCTGCTGCTGTTGACGCTGCGGATGCGTAGCTGGTCGGTGACGTACAAGCTGCCATTGGTGGGATGGATGGCGATCGCGACCGGATCCGTGAAACGCGCACTGGCGCCGGTGCCGTCGGCAAAGCCTGCACCAGCACTCGCCGACCCGGCCAGGGTGGTGACCACGCCCGCCGGCGTGATCTTGCGGATGGTCCGGTTGCCGCGGTCGACCACGTACAGGTTGCCCGCCGCATCGATGGCGACGCCGCTCGGGTTGTGGAAACGCGCATCGGCGCCGGTCGCGTCCACGCTGCCGGTCTCGGTGGCGCTGCCGGCGACGATGCTCAAGGCCTGTATCGGCGGGCGATCATCGTCGTCATCGTCCTTGTCCCTGGGCGGGTGGTCGCCGCAGGCGGCGAGCAACATCACCAGCACCGATGCACCCAACAGTTTCAGGCGCTGGCGCGCGCCTCCCGCGACATCCCACGTGTTCATGTGTTCTCCCTGGTATGGATGGGAAAATGCTAGCACGGGTTCGCCGCCTGTCTGTCCGGATTGTGTCATCGGGCGCGTGAATCGCCAGTTCAGCCATGCTTTCGACAATCTCATCGGATTGCTCATGCCAGAAGGAAACTGGTGTGTTTCAATAGGCTGACCTCCGGCTACCTGCATTCGCAATCAAACGCATGATGACAACGCGGCTGCTTGCACGCCTGACTGCTTCCTGGCTGGTCCTGGTCATCGGGGCGATGCTGGCCGCTGCACTGGCCGCATCCGCGTCCGTGACTCCCTGCGATCATGGCCGCATCGCCGCGCCCGGCTTTTTCCCGCAATCCCTCTGCCAGGTGCTGGACGCGCCGCTGCGCGACAACGCCAACCTGCACGCCATCGTCATCCTGCGCCATGGCGCGCCGGTGGCCGAACGCTATTACCGGGGCAAGGACCGATCGATCTGGATGCCGTTCGCGCGCACCGTGCAAACGCCGTGTTCCGCGCGCGGCCGGCGCCCTTACGCGCTAGCGTCCACGCCCCCGCTCATCCGGTCGAGGAACTGCACCGACGCCCGCTCGCTCATCACCAGCACCAGTTTCAGGCGCGCGCGCGTCATGCCCACGAACAGCTTGCGCAGCGTGAGCTCGTCCATCTCCTCGAAGTCGATCTCGGTGAAGATCAGCGCCGGCGCCGACTGGCCCTTGAAGCGGTACACGGATTCGGCCAGCAGCCCGCCCTCGCGGAACACAGGGTTGCCGAACAGGTCATAGGCGCCGGTGAAGGAGCGCAGCGTGTGGGCGTCGCTCAGTTTGTCCAGCTTGAGGATGGCGGATTTCTCGCGTCCGCGGAAGGAGCAGATCGCGATGTCCTGGCGCCCGAAGCCGGCCGCCAGGCACAGGGTCACGGCGCGCCGGGTCTGGGACAGCATGGCGTCGACGTCGCCTTCCGGATAGGTCAGCTCTTCGATGTCGGCGCCCTTGAACGGACTGCCCGCTTCCACCGGCTGGCTCACCGCGCCGATCGAGCCCAGCATCTGCACCACCTCGCGCGGGCTGCGGTAGTTGGTGTTCGAATGCAGCACCACCCAGCCGGGCAGCGGCACCATCGGTTTGCCGTACAGGTTCTGGTCCGGGTCTTCCAGCCACATGGCGCGTCCGCCTTCCTTGAGCATGCGCAGCACGATGTCGCGCCAGGCGCCCGAAAAATCCTGGCCCTCGTCGACGATGACGACGTCGTACTGCCAAGTCTCGGGCAGCGCCGCCGAGGCCAGGCCGCCCTCGATCTCGTCCCACACCGTGGGCGAGCCGTAATCGGGGGTCTTGCCCTGGGCGCGCAGCCAGGCGTCGCACAGTTCGTGGAAGTTGGCGACGCGCCCGCCGGCCGGCACCAGGCGCTCGATGTGGTCGGCGAGTGGGCGGTTGAAGCAGACGTAGAGCGGGCGCAGGCCGGCGTCGATGGCGGCGCTGTACTCGGCCAGCGCCAGCTGGGTCTTGCCGCTGCCCGCGGTGCCCATCACGCGCAGCCGGAAGGGCGAGAATTCCAGGCGCCGGGCCCAGATGGCCAGGCCACCCGACAGGCGCGTGACCATGCTGGTAGCGCAGCCGATCATCGAGCTCGGGTCCGGACGCAGGCTGAGGGTGTCGCCGAGGTAGCGCGTGACCCGGTCGAAGTCCTCGGTACGCGGGGTGATGGGCAGGATGTCGCGGATGGCTGCGCCCAGCCGGCCCTTGGTGGTGGCGTCGATGATGTGGCTGGGGTCGATGCCGGCCTGCTGCGGGTCCTTGACGATGTAGTCCGGGCAGTACAGCAGGTAGTCGATCGACAGTTCGCCCTGGTAGCGGCGCGAGAAGCCTTCGATGGTGTGCAGGATCTGGTGGCGGATCCGGCGCGGCTTGCCCTGGTAGTTCTTCACCAGCCCGTCGCGGGTCTCGTTGAGAAAGCCGGCGATCTGCTCGATCAGCAGCAGGCGGCCGTTGGGCGCGACGATGATGAAGTCGATGTCGCCATAGGCTGAGAAGCCGTGCTCGACATTGGTCCAGTGCACGCCGTGGTAGATCTCGTAGGGCGTGTCGGACAGGCGCTTCTCGAGCAGGGTCAGGGTTTCGATTTCACGGGCGGCGGAACCGGTGACGGACATCTCGCGCCAGCCGGCGGGGTGGATATGGGCCATGGATCGTCGCTCACCTGTTTTTAGGGTAGCAACATTGTAAAGCCGATCATGCTTGTTGCCAGCACCGTTGAACGGGGCAGGCGCCCCTGCGCGCTTCCCAAGGGAAGCGCAGGCCTGCATTGCACAGGCCGCGCAGGATCAGCGGCGGCGCGGTGCCGGACGCGGGCCGGTCGGGCCACGGTTTTCGATGTGGCGGAAAGTGATGCGACCCTTGTTCAGGTCGTACGGCGACATCTCGAGCGTGACGCGGTCGCCCGCCAGGATGCGGATGTGGTTCTTCTTCATGCGGCCCGAGGTGTAGGCGATCAGCTGGTGACCATTGTCCAGGTTGACGCGAAAGCGCATCTCGGGGAGGATTTCGGACACCAGTCCGTTCATTTCGATCAGTTCTTCTTTGGCCATGCTAGCTCTCCTAAAGCTGGGTGACGGCCCGCGCGGCGCGCAGGCTGATAAAACGTTAAAACGTCGGTCGCACCGCGCGCTGTCGTCGTGACGGCCTGGCGGCGTTGATACTGATGCTGGCCTGACCGTGGCCAGGGTGGAGAAAAAAGAAGCGCGCGCCTGCTGCGGGGGTGGCGGGTGCGGAGGCTTGGGCGGCGGCGTATGCAAACCAGAGGATACGGAGCCGGGAGAAAGTCGAGCACACTGCGTCGACGACAACTACCAGTATACCACCGATGGAAGTGCGTTGCAGAAAGGGCCCCGTTTGCGCATTGCACCAATTTTTGCTTGACACTGCATCTTTCCTCTTTTAGAGTGAATCGCATGTCTTTCCACCTGCATCTGTCGACTTCCCTACCTGCCGCCGGCGCGCTAGCGCTGGCAGGCCTGCTACTACCGGCCTGATTCCGCCCGTACGTACCGGCGTCACCGCCGGCCCCAAGCAGCCAGGAAAGTCGTACCGATGTCCAAGTTTTCCTTCCCCTCGTCGTCGTTCCCCGCCACCAGCACCGTGCTGGCGCTCGGCGCGCGCGCACAGTTTCGCCTGCTGCTAAAGCTAGCGACCGGTTGCCGGGCCTAGCGTTTCGTGGCCCGTCCGGCAGCCCGCCGCCACACATCCGCCCTCACCGGCCCGTCGTGTCACCCAGGAGCAAACGATCATGCACCAGCAACCCGCCGCCAAATACCGTCCCTTCCCCGCCGTCCAGCTCGCCGACCGCCAATGGCCCGGCCGTACCATCACCCGCCCGCCGATCTGGATGAGCACCGACCTGCGCGACGGTAACCAGGCCCTGATCGAGCCGATGAGCCCGGAGAAGAAGCTGCGCTTCTTCGAGATGCTGGTGAAAATCGGTGTTAAGGAAATCGAAGTCGGTTTCCCGTCCGCCTCGCAGACCGACTTCGACTTCGTGCGCATGCTGGTCGAGGAGAACCGGATTCCGGACGACGTCAGCATCATCGTGCTGACCCAGGCCCGCGAAGAGCTGATCCGCCGCACGGTGGAAGCGGCGGCCGGCGCGAAGCAGGCCATCGTCCACATCTACAATTCGGTGGCGCCGGTATTTCGCCGCGTGGTGTTCGGCATGGAGCAGGACGAGATCGTGCAGATCGCCGTCACGGGTACCCGGCTGGTCAAGGACCTGGTGGCGCAGCACCCGGAAACGCGCTGGGGCCTCGAATACTCGCCCGAGTCCTTTTCCACCACCGAACTCGATTTCTCGAAGCGCATCGTGGATGCCGTCAGCGCCGTCTGGCAGCCGACGCCGGACAACAGGATGATCGTCAACCTGCCGTCCACCGTGGAAGCGAGCACGCCCAACGTGTACGCCGACCAGATCGAGTGGATGTGCCGCCACCTGGAACGGCGCGCATCGCTCATCGTCAGCGTGCACCCGCACAACGACCGCGGCACCGCGGTGGCGGCGGCCGAGTTGGCCGTGATGGCCGGCGCCGACCGCGTCGAGGGCTGCCTGTTCGGCAACGGCGAACGCACCGGCAACGTCGACCTGGTGACCCTGGCCCTGAACCTGTACACCCAGGGCGTGCATCCGGGCCTGGACTTTTCCGACATCGACGCGGTGCGCCAGGTGGTGGAGGAGTGCAATCAGCTGCCGGTACACCCGCGCCATCCGTACGCGGGCGACCTGGTGTTCACCGCCTTCTCGGGCTCGCACCAGGACGCCATCAAGAAAGGCTTCGCGGTGCAGAAGGCGGATGCGATCTGGGAAGTGCCCTATCTGCCGATCGATCCGGCCGACCTGGGACGCAGCTACGACGCCGTCATCCGCGTCAACAGCCAGTCCGGCAAGGGCGGCATGGCCTACCTGCTGGCGCAGGAGTACGGCCTGGAGCTGCCGCGCCGCCTGCAGATCGAATTCTCGCGCGTGGTGCAGCACATGGCCGACGCCACCGGGCGCGAAGTGGCCGCGGCCGACATCCACGCCCTGTTCTCGCGCGAATACCTGGAGCAGGTCTCGCCCTGGCAGTACGTGGCGCACCGCATGGTCGAAGACAGCGCGCACGGCGTCCAGATCGAACTGAGCGTCGCCCAGCAATGCGTGCCACAGCTGCGCCAGGGCAGCGGCAACGGTCCGATCGACGCCTTCGTGAACGCGCTCGGCCTGGACATCCGCGTGATGGACTACCACGAGCACGCGATCGGCCACGGCGCCGATGCGCGCGCCGCCTGCTATGTCGAGCTGCGCGTGGGCAGCGGCCCGACCCTGTTCGGCGTCGGCATCGACAGCAACATCGTGACCGCGTCCTTCCGCGCCGTGCTGTCGGCGGTGAACCGGCATCTGGCGATGAGCGGGGCCGCGCAGGAACCCGTGCCGGCGCAGATGGCGGCCTGACGCCTCAGTTGCGTCCGAAGGCCTGCCGGTAGCGCGTGGTCGTCATCCCGGTGGCTTCCCTGAACATGCGGCGCATGCCGGCGTCGCTGCTGAAACCCAGTTCGGCGCTGATGCTGCTGGCCGGCGCCGAGGTGTGGATCAGGCGTTCGCTTACCTGGTTCAGCTTGATGCGCCGGACCCAGGCCGCGGCCGGCGTTCCCGTGGCCGCATCGACCTTGCGCGCCAGGGTGCGTTCGCTGGTGCCGAGCTCGCGTGCCAGCCGCGCCAGCGTTGCCTCGGTGGCCGGCAGGCGCTCGACCGCATCGTGCAGGCGCTGCATCAGGCGGCCGGGCTGGCCGATCAGGTTCACTCCCTGGAAGGCGGCATGGGTGCTCCCGGGACGCGGCAGCACCATCAGCCGGGTCAGGTCGCGGTAGGCGTCCACGCTGAGGCGCCTTTCGATATAGGCCTGGGCGATCGGCAGGTAGCCGTTCACGCCCGAGGCGGTGGCGCTGGCCGCGTTCACCACGCAGCTGCGCTCCACCTGCCAGTCCACGCGCGGGAAGCGCGCCCGCGCAGCGTCGGCCAGCCACCAGGTGATGGTGGCCGGCTGCCGGTCCAGGCGCCGCGCCGCGGCCGCCAGCCAGACGCCGGTACAGTAGCTCCATACCATGCAGTCCTTGCCGAGGCGCGCGATGGCCTCCACCAGCGCGGCATTGTCGCTGAGTGCCGCATCGGCCTGGGCGGCCGCCTCGGTCCAGAAGCCGGGCACCAGCAAGGCATCGAGGCGCGCCGCCGCGAGCCGCTCCTGCGGCGGCAGGCGCATGCCGTGGGCGCAGGCCACCGGACCATCCTCCAGCGCCACGTACACGCTCTCGAACAGGCCGCGGCCGGCGCGGCGGCTGGCGGCGTGCAGCAGGTCGGCGAATGACAGCAGCCCGGCCGGCATGCAGCCCGGATAGAGCAGCAGGCCGATGCGGATGGGTGGCGGCAGGTCCATGGCGGAAAATGATGCATTGATGGCGAATCCCGCCATTTAAACAGCTTGCGCGGCAGCCGACAATCTGGTCTCACGCCACAGGAGACGCCATGAAGATCACGCAACTGCGCAATGCCACCGCCATCATCGAACTCGGTCCCTACCGGATCCTGGTGGATCCGATGCTGGCGCCGCAAGGCAGCCTGCCCGCCCTGAAACTGGGCGGCGGACGGCAGCGCAATCCCACCGTCGGGCTGCCTGCCGCCACCGATGCATTGCTGGCGGACGTCACCCACTGCCTGATCACGCACTGCCAGAAGGGCCACTTCGACCACCTGGACCGGGCCGGCCGGCGCTGGCTGCGCGAGCGCGCCGTCCCGGTAATCTGCAGCGCGCACGATGCCGCCTACCTGCAGGCGCGCGGCCTGAACGTGGCCCCGCTCGCCCCCGGACACGCCCCGCAGCCGCTGCTGGGTGGCCAGGTCACGACCGTGCCCTGCCGCCATGGACGCGGCGCGCTGGCGCTGCTGATGGAACACGGGGTCGGTTACTACCTCGAACTTCCGGGCGAGCCAACGCTCTACCTGTCGGGCGACACGGTGCTGACGCCGCAGGTGCTGGCCTTCGTGGAGCGCCAGCAGCCAGAGGTCTGCCTGGTACCGGCCGGCGGCGCCCGCTTCGACCTGGGAGGCGAGATCATCATGGATGCGGACGAGGTCGTGCGCCTGCTGCAGGTCACGCGCGGGCTGGTGGTGGCCAACCACCTGGAAGCGCTGAGCCACTGCCCGGTGACGCGGCGCTCCCTGCTGGAGACGGCGCGCACGGCGGGCGTGGCCGAACGGCTATGGGTGCCCGACGACGGCGCCAGCCTGCGTTTTACACGACGTGCAAAGGGAGGCGCTGGGATTGTTGCGCAGGATGAAACAACCCTGTCGCCTGCAAGCTGATTGTGTGTTTGGGTGGACTGTTCGTCATGCAGGCATCTGCCCATGCAATCGCAGGGAGCGTTAACGACGCGGGACTATAATCAGCCCTACCACCACGCCCATTTCGCCATGTCCTACCGCCTCGCCATCTTCGACTTCGACGGCACGCTGGCCGATTCCTTCCCGTTCTTCGTCAGCGTGTTCAACCAGATCGCGGACCGGCATGGCTTCCGCCGCGTGAGCGCCGAGCAGGCCGAGACCCTGCGCCACCACGATTCCCGCACGATCATGCGCCAGCTTGGCATGCCGGCCTGGAAGCTGCCACTGGCCTCGCGCAGCTTCATCGGGCTGATGCGCGAGAACACCACGCGCATCCCGCTGTTCGAGGGTGTCGACGCGGTGCTGCAGGCACTCGACGGTGCGGGGGTGCGGCTGGCGATCGTCTCGTCGAATTCGGAACAGAACGTGCGCCTGGTGCTGGGTCCGCAGCTGAGCGCCCTGTTCGGACACTACGAATGCGGCATGTCGGTATTCGGCAAGGCCACGCGCATCCGCAAGGTGGTCGAGCGCGCCGCGGTGCCGCCCGCGCAGGCGCTGTACGTGGGCGACCAGGCCATGGATGCGGAAGCGGCGCGCAAGGCCGGGGTGGCCTTCGGCGCGGTCAGCTGGGGCTATGCGCCGATCGAGGCGCTGCGGCGCGCCGGCCCGCAGCGCGAGTTCGGCACGCCGGCCGACCTGCTGCAGATCGCGCGTCCGTGAACGAGACCGGGCCTTCACGCACACCACGCCTTGAGCGCATCGATGTCTTGCAGGCCAGCGCGATCCCGGTCTTGCGGTTGCGTGCGTCCGATAGCGCTTCTATACTGCGCCTCTATACGCCTGAGGCAATGCACCCACGCATCACTTAACGACGGAACCCCCATGCGCAAGCCCTCCTTTCTCCTCATTGCGCCGCTTGCCACGCTGCTGGCCGGCTGCGTCAACGATACGGCCAGCTACCGGATCGCGGGCAGCGACCACTCGCTCACCGTACGCGTGGTGCAGGATGTTTTCTGGAGCAAGCAAGCCTCGCTGCGCCTGACCGCTACCCGGCTGCCGGAGTGCCAGCGCCAGTTCGCGCTGGGCGAAGTCGCACTGGCGGGGCTGGAAGTCGAGCTGTTCGAGAGCGGCCCCAATGTGTATACGCTGCGCGCGGGCGAGGACACCTGGCAGGTGGAGACCGCCAGTTGCAGCGAGCGGGATGCGCCGGAGGCGGACGCCGTCGGCGGCCAGGCGCTGGGCGTGTTCCACCTCGACGCGCAGGGCAAGCTGGTATTCGAGGCGGCCGGGACGGCTGCCGTGGAAACCTGAGAAAGCGCCGAGGTTCCGCTCAGGGCCGCAGCCAGCCGCGCCCGATCGGCGCTGCCAGCACCCGGCGGTACAGCTGTTCGGTCAGTGGCAGCAGCTGGGCGCAGGCGGCGCGCAGCGCAGGCGTCCCGGCCAGCAGCGCCATCGCCGCCGACATCGCCAGCGCGCCCGCCATGTCCTTCGGCCAGTGCACGCCCAGGTAGACGCGCGACCAGGCCACCACCAGCGCCAGCGGCAGCAACAGCCAGCCGGTACGGCGCGCCGCCGGCACCCCGCTGAAAGCCAGCACCAGGGCCACCGAGAAGATGCTGGTCGCATGGTCGCTCGGGAAAGAACTGTCGGCGGCGTGCAGCAGGAAGGTGTGGCCGGCCTCGAGCACGAAAGGACGCGGGCTGTACCATAGCTGGCCGATCAGGTTGTTGAGCGCCAGCGCGCACATGGCCGCGACGAAGGCGCGCAGCGCGGCCTCGCGCACCGGTCCGCCACCCGCCAGCCACAGTACCACTAGGGACAGGGGTACCAGGTAGATCAGCCACTCGGCGGCGAAGATGGCGCCCAGCAGTGGCCAGCCGTCCAGGCCGGCAGGCGCATTCAGGACAGCAAACAGGATAAGGTTGAGGTGTTCGACCATGGCGCAGGCTGGCGTCGGATCGCCAGATGATAAATATTTAGCAATATTCCATCAGCATAGCCGAGCTCAGCCGTTGCACTGTTCAATAAAATGCAACAGATTGTGACAGGGCCGAATGTTCCGATCGGCCCGGGTTCAGCGCCGTATCAGCATGCCCCGCAGCTTCGCCAGTTCCTGGTCGCGCCCGCTACGTTCGAGCACGCTCTCCAGCAGGCTGCGCTCGCCATCGCGCAGCATGGTCCATTGGGTGAAGTATTCGTGCACGGTGCGCCAGGGAGGAAAGCCGGGCGCCAGCTTGCGCCAGGTCGCGCCCGTATTCAGGAAGTAGAGGACGGCGCAGAACACGTCGTACAGGTCATGCTTGCGCGGGCGGGTCTTGCGGCGCGCCGCTTCCAGCATGCCGCGCACGGTTTCAAACTGTTCGCGCGAAATATCGCTGGGATAGGCCGGACGATCCATGGCGCACCTCCAAACTTCGTTGGAGGCCGCCGATCCGGAACAGGTTCCAAGACGGACCCGGCCATCAGGCGATGGCCGGCAGCGGCCTCAGTCGCGCGCCAGGGCCAGGAATTCGGTGCGCAGAGCCAGGTTCGGCTGCAGGTCGCCCAGCATGGCCGACGTGATGGTTTCCTCGCCAATGGCGCGGATGCCACGGCTTTCCATGCACATGTGGCGGCACTTGACGACCACACCGACTGCCTTTGGCTCCAGCACTTCCATCAGCGCATTGGCGATCTGGATCGTCATGCGCTCCTGCACCTGCAAGCGCTTGGAAAAAATATCCACCAGGCGGGTCAGCTTCGACAGGCCGACGATCTTGCCGTTCGGCAGGTAGCCGACGGTGGCCTTGCCGAAGAAAGGCGCCAGGTGATGCTCGCAGTGGCTGTACACCGGAATGCCGCGCACCACGATCAATTCATTGTACTCCTCGGCGCCGTCTTCGAACGCCTTGAGCACTTCGACAGGATCCTGGTCATAGCCCGAGGTCCAGTGTTTCCAGGCCTTCGCCACGCGTGCCGGCGTCTCGTGCAGGCCTGGACGGTCCGGATCCTCGCCCAGGCTGGTCAGCAGGCGGCGCCAGTCGTGTTCGGTGAAAGCTTCTTTGTCAGACATGGTGAAACCTTAAAAAATCGATTGCCGCCAGTATATAGAAAATGCGCCAGGCGTACCGGGGCCGCTGCCTTTTGATTGAGCACAAAAATAGGCCATGCGCGGCCAGCCCGGACCCGTGCGGCTAGCGTCCCGGTGGCCGGTGCGCGTCCACCAGCACGCTCGACACGGAAATGTGCCGCACCCGTTCCGGCCATTCGTCATCCGGCCCGAACCAGCGCGCTTCCGCGATCTCGTTGGTATCGAGACGGATCTCGCCATCGAGGTAGTCGGCGGTGAAGGCCAGCATCAGCGAATGGGGGAAGGGCCAGGACTGGCTCGCGAAATAGCGCAGGTTTTGTACCCGCAGGCCCACTTCCTCGAACACTTCGCGGTGGATCGCCTCCTCCACCGACTCGCCCGCTTCCAGGAAGCCGGCCAGCGGCACGAAGCGCTTGGTCGGCGAAGCCAGGTGCATCGCCAGCAGCACGCTGTCGCCCTTCCTGATCAGGACCATCATGGCGGGCGAGATGCGCGGATAGGCCATATGGCCGCACTGTACGCACTTGTAGCAGCGTTCGCCCGCCGCCAGGATGGTGCCGCTGCCGCAGGCGCCGCAGAAGCGGTGGGTGCGCGCCCACTCGGCCACCTGGGCTGCGCGCGCCGCCAGGCCCAGCAGGCCTTCATCCATGTCCGCGAACAGCGAGCGCAGGCTGCGCAGCGCGTAGCCCGGCGGCAGCGCCGGTTCGCTGTCGAACCAGCCTGTCTCGCAGTAACGCTCGCCATACAGGCCGAGCGGCTGCAGGCGGGTGCGGTCGACGTCGAGCCGCTCGAGCACGACGGCATCGGGCAGCGCCAGGTCGTGCTCGCGTACCAGCAGGCGCCCGCCATGGAACAGGAAGCTCAGGGCTGCGGGGTCGGGACGGGGGGCGAACAGGGGCGTGAAGGAAGCGGGTGTCTGGAGCATGGTGGAAATCGGCATCTGGCCGGGCTGGAGAATGCCCCGATCATAACCGTCTTTCACGCCGCCCGCCTTGACCGGCCGGACGGACGAACAAGCACGCAGACGGCGCCGTCTGCGTCGGAAGGGCTGGCCGCTTACTTGAGCAGGCGGGTGCGGCTGGCAACGAAGGCGATGCCCAGCGACAGGATGCCGACATAGGCGATGGCGGACTGCATGCCGACGAAGTGGGCAACGGCGCCGATTACCGGCGGGCCCATCAGGCTGCCGCTGTAGGCCATGCTGGCGACGGCGGCCAGGGCCATCGGCCCCTGGGCGCCGGCGGCGCTGAACACGAAGGGGAACAGCAGCGACAGGCCGAGACCGGCGACCGCGAAACCGGCCAGGGCGACAACAGCGTTCGGCGCCAGCACCGCGAAGAACAGGCCGCAGGCTGACACCAGCGCGCCGAGGGTGACGGGGCGCCGGGCGCCGAAGCGCAGCTTCAGCTTGTCGCCAACCATGCGCGACAGCAGCATCATGACCGAGAAGGACGACAGGGCCAGCGGCGCCAGGCCGTCCGAGGCGCCGAAATGCTCTTTCAGGAACACCCCGCTCCAGTCGGCGATGCTGCCTTCCGACATCGACCCCAGGAAGCCCAGCAGGCCCAGCAGCGCCAGCGGACCGCGCGGCAGCGAGAACGATTTCTTCTCGACCTGCTCGGCGCTGTCGTTCGCGTCCATCAGGCTGAAGGCGCCCCACAGCACCAGGGCCAGCGGTCCGGCCAGCATCACGAAGTGGGTGGCCGGGGCGACCTTCATGCTTGCCATCAGGCTGCCGAGGGTGGCGCCGGCCAGGCCGCCGGCGCAGCCGATACCGTGCAGCATCGACAGCTCCGACTTGCCGGTCTGCTTCTCACGCCGGGTCGCTGCCGAATTGATGGCGACGTCGAAGGTGCTGGCCGTAATGCCCAGCATCAGGACCGACAGCATCAGGCGCGGCACGGTCGGCGCCATGCCGATCGAGACCAGCACGCACAGCAGGGCCAGGCCGGAGAACAGCAAGGATTTGCGGGCGCCAAAGCGGCCCATCATGAAGGACGAGATCGGGTAGGACACGGCGGCCCCCAGGCCGCCGCACAGCAGGACCATCGACAGCGCCGAATGGGAAACCTGCACGCGCTCGGCCAGGGCCGGGATGCGGCCGGCCCAGGAACCCATGATCAGGCCGAACAGTGCGAACAGGACGGGCAGTGCGTACTGCTGGGTTTGTGCGAAAGAAAAACTGCGCGGTGCGGAAACGGTGGTGTGCATCGAGGTCAAGAAAATTGTTAAATTTTTCGAGAAATAAAAACTGCTGATATGCCCTGAAAAGCAAAACGCCAACCCGGAAGTTGGCGTCGAAAGCTGATAGGCGGCAATTTTACCGCTCGGAAAAATTCTTTGTTTGCCGCATGGAAAAATATTTTTTGCTGTTGTTGTAGGTCGACGCAAAAATGGCAATTCTGTTGACGACGCAGGAAAGGAACCGTGGTTGACGGTAACAACATGCAGAAAAACCGTGCAGGAAGTGACTAATACTGCCGAGTTTGATGAATGGCGCGGCGGTTTCATCGCCCTCTTTGCTGCCCTGCCAACACAGAAATAAAACGGGAAATGCGTGCTCAGCAATAAGCCGGACTCCGCATTTCCCGCTTTCCCAATTTATTGGATGAATGATTTGGCTCACCCATTCAAATTGTTAAATATTCGAAATAAGAATAGCTGTCATAGCCATTCGGGATGACACCTGCACAGTAAAGCAGGGCGCTCAGTCGGGTGCCTGCTCCGTGCCGGGCGGCACTGGCCGCTCGCCGACCTGCTGCCGCCACATCGCGTAATACAGTCCCTTCTGCGCCACCAGTTCCTCGTGCGAGCCGGTCTCCACGATGCGTCCCTTTTCCAGCACGTGGATCGTGTCCGCATGCATCACGGTCGACAGCCTGTGCGCGATCAGGATCGTGATCTGGCTGGCGCGCGTCGAGATGTCGCGCACGGTGTTCGTGATCTGCTCTTCGGTGAGCGAGTCCAGCGCCGAGGTCGCCTCATCGAAGATCAGCAGGCGCGGTTCGCGCACCAGGGCGCGCGCGATCGACAGGCGCTGCTTTTCGCCACCCGACAGCTTCATGCCGCGCTCGCCGATGATGGTGTCCAGCCCCTCGGGCGAGCGCGCCACCAGGCCGGCGCAGGAAGCCTGCTCCAGCGCCGCCATGATCTGGGCATCGCTCGCCTCCGGTTTCACGAACAGCAGGTTGTCGCGGATGGTGCCCGCGAACAGATGGGTTTCCTGGGTCACGAAACCGATCTGGCGGCGCGCCTCGTTGTAGCGCAGGTCTTCGGTCGAGATCTCGTTGTAGTACACCTTGCCGCGCGCCGGCGTGTACAGGCCGACCAGCAGTTTCACCAGGGTCGACTTGCCCGATCCGGACGGACCGACGAAGGCCAGGGTCCGGCCCAGGCTGGCGCCAAATGAAATGTCCACCAGCGAATCCTCCGCCGCGCCCTTGTGGCGAAAGCCCACGCCGGCAAAACGGATCTGCTCGAGCGGCCCGATCTCGACGAAGTCCTGCGGACGGCGCTCGATCGGCTTGTCCATCAGGTGGCGGAAGTTGAGCAGCGAGGCCTCGACCTCGCGGTGCGCCAGGATGATGTTGCCCAGTTCCTGCAGCGGGGCGAAGATCGCCACCGAGATGAACTGCATGGCGATCAGCTCGCCGGTGGACAGCACATCGCGAAAGATCAGCCACAACAGCGCGAACAGGATCGCCAGTTTCAACAGGCTCAGCGTACTGCCCTGCAGGAAGGCGAGCAGGCGGATGCGCTTCACCTTTTCCATCTCGAGCGCGAAGATGCTGTCGGTTTGCGCCTTCAGGCGGCGGATCTCGGTGAAGGTCAGGCCCAGGCTCTTGATCAGCTCGATGTTGCGCAGTGACTCGGTAATGAAGCCGGAGTTGCGGTTGGTCTCGCGCACGATCGAACGCTGCTGGGTCTTGATCTCGCGGCTCAGCAGGCCGGTGAGTCCGCCCAGCACCAGCACCCCGACCAGGAACACCGGCACCAGCAGCCAGTGCTTGGTCACCGCATACCAGACCAGGAAGGACACGCCCACCAGCGACGCAAAGACGGTATTGATGAAGGTGTTGATGAAGCGCTCGCTGTCGGCGCGCACCTTCTGCAGCAGCGACAGGGTCTCGCCGCTGCGCAGGTCTTCGAACTCCTGGTATTTCAGGCGCAGCACGTGGCGCAGGCCGTCGTTGAAGATGGCCACGCCGAGCTTTTGCACCACCAGCCGGGTGACGTAGTCCTGCAGCGCCTTCGCCAGGCGCGCCAGCAGGGCCACCAGCACGGCCAGGCCCAGCAGGCGCAGCACGCCCGCCACCCGCTCCTCGTCGCTGCGCGGGCCGGGATGCAGCGCATAGTCGTCGATGATCCTGCCGAAAATGATCGGATCGACCAGGTTCAGTACCTGGGCCAGGCCAGCCAGCAGCAGCGCCAGCGCGGCCAGCCGCCAGTGCGGACGCAGGTAGCTCCAAAGGATGTGCATGCTGTGATCTTATCAACCCCTGCTGGCGCGGCGCGCACGTCCTTGCCAGTAAGTACATCACGTGCCTGGACCATCGTTTAGCTGATGTAGCAGAGGTAATGCGTTGCAAGAACTCATGCAAAAACAGTACAGTAGGCATATTTGCCATTCACCCCCGCATGGAGGGCCGTGTGACCGACAGCATCCCGGGTGAGCTGCCGCTGCCACCGCAGCTCCCGATTCCACCCCAGCGCCTGCTGCTGGCCACCGATCTCGGTGCCCGCTGCGACCGCCCGCTCGATCGCGCCAAGCAGCTGGCGCGCGAGTGGCGCGCCGAGCTGGTCGTCCTGACCGTGCGCGATGGGCCGCAGACGCCCGAGGAAGTCAGTTCCTGGCTCGATGGCGCCAGCACCGTCCCCGCTTTCGAGCGGGCCGCGCGCCGCGAACTGGACGAGGAATTCGCCGGGACCGGGCTGGCGCCCACGCTGCGGGTGCTGGAAGGCGAGGTCACCGGCAGCATCCTCGACACCGCTGCCGGCATGCCGGATGCGATGGTGGTGATGGGCGCCTCGCGCGACGAAAGCCTGCAGGACCTGATCCTAGGCTCGACCGCGACCCGCCTGTCGCAAGACCTGGAGCAGCCACTGCTGGTGGTGCGCCAGCGCACCCGCGGCAGCTACGAGCGGATCGTGGTGGCCAACGATTTCTCGGATGCCGCGCGACGCGCGCTCGAGACCGCCCTGCGCCTGTTCCCGGGCCGCCGCCTGACCCTGCTGCACGTGCTGGAAGGCGGCGCCGGCGCCCCCGGCGAACTGCTGGCGGCCGCGGTGGACGAAGCCCTCGTGCGCAGCGAACGCTTCCTCGACGGCTGCGCGCTGGCGCCGGAAGACCGCGCCCTGCTCAGCGCCACGGTGGCGCACGGCCGGGTGGCCGAGGCGGCCGCCCGCTACGCCCTCGACTGCAACGTCCAGCTCACCGTGCTCGGCGTGCGCCGCCACCCCGGCGTGGCGCGCATGTTCATGGGCAGCCGCGGCGACGACCTGCTCCAGCACCTGCCCTGCGACACCCTCCTGGTGCGCGCGGAAGGCGGCGATGGCTGAGCGGCCAGTCTGTGGCGGCGGGAGCTGAGCCATGCTCCTGCTGCCCGTTTTACTTCTTCCCTTCGGCGCGTCCTTCATCGCGGCCTGCATGCCATCCGATTCGCGCGACCGCCCCGCGGCCGTGGCCGGCATTGCCACCCTGGCGGCCCTGGTGCTGGCCATCGTCCAGTTCAGCGGGATCGCCGGCGGCACGGTGCTGAACGAGCGCTATGCCTGGCTGCCCGGCCTCGGCCTCGACATCCACCTGCGCATGGACGGCCTGGCCTGGGTGTTCGCCATCATGGTGCTCGGCATCGGCGCCCTGGTGCTGCTGTACGCGCGCTACTACATGTCGCGGCGCGATCCGGTGCCCCGCTTCTACGCGTACATGATGGCCTTCATGGGCGCCATGCTGGGCGTGGTCCTGTCGGGCAACCTGATCCAGCTGGTAGTGTTCTGGGAACTGACCAGCGTGACGTCCTTCCTCCTGATCGGCTACTGGCAGGAACGCATCGATGCGCGGCGCGGCGCGCGCATGGCCTTCACCGTCACCACCATCGGCGGCCTGTGCCTGCTGGCCGGGATGCTGCTGCTGGGCCACATGGCCGGCAGCTACGAACTGCAGGAAGTGCTGGGGGCGGGCAACCGGATCCGCGCCCATGCCTGGTACGTGCCGGCCTTGACCCTGGTGGCGCTGGGCGCGCTGACCAAGAGCGCGCAATTCCCCTTTCATTTCTGGCTGCCGCATGCGATGGCGGCGCCGACCCCGGTCTCGAGCTACCTGCACTCGGCCACGATGGTGAAGGCCGGCGTGTTCCTCCTGATCCGCCTGTGGCCGGCCCTGGCCGGCACCGAGGAATGGACCTGGATCCTGGGCAGCGCCGGCGTGTGCACGCTGCTGCTCGGCTCCCTGTTCGCGATCTTCCAGCACGACATGAAGGGCCTGCTGGCCTATTCCACCATCAGCCACCTGGGCCTGATCACGGTCCTGCTCAGCATCGGCACGCCGCTGTCGGTGGTGGCGGCGATCTTCCATACCATGAACCATGCGGTGTTCAAGGCCTCGCTGTTCATGGCGGTCGGCATCGTCGACCACGAAACCGGCACCCGCGACATGCGCATGCTGCGCGGCCTGAAGCGCGCCATGCCGCACACGGCCGCCCTGGCCATCGTGGCCAGCGCCGCGATGGCCGGGGTGCCGCTGCTGAACGGCTTCCTGTCGAAGGAGATGTTCTTCACCGAGACCATGGTGGTGGGCGGCAGCGAGAACTGGTGGATGTCGGTGGCGGCCGCGCTGATGGGCCTGTTCAGCGTGATCTACTCGCTGCGCTTCATCAGCGTGTTCTTCGGTCCGCTGGCGCACGACCTGCCGGAGGAGCCGCACGAGCCACCACGCTGGATGCGGGTGCCGATCGAACTGCTGGTCCTGCTGTGCATCGCGGTCGGCGTCATGCCCGAGCGCGTGGTGGGCGACGTGCTGGCAGTGGCCGCGCTGGCCGTGCTCGGACGCGCCATGCCCGAATACAACCTGGCGATCTGGCATGGCCTGAACCTGCCGCTCATGATGAGCGTGAGCGCGCTGGGCGGCGGCGTCGTCGCCTACCTCATCCTGCGCAACCGCTTCGAGCTGGCGCAGCGCGACCGGGTGCCGGTGCTGCACCGCCTGAAAGGCGCTCAGCTCTACGAGAACATCATGCTCGGCCTGGCGCAGGGCGCGTCCTGGCTGGTGCGCCATACCGGCACCCGCCGCCTCCAGCCGCAGCTGCTGGTATTGACGGCGATGATGGTGGCGGTGCCGGTGCTGCTGGCCTGGCCGCTGCCCGGCATCCCCGGTTTCCAGCTGGCAGGCGCGCTGGGCGAGCTGCATCCGCTGTTTGCCCTGCTGTGGCTGATCGGCGCCGGCTGCGCCGTGGCCGCGGCCTGGAAGGCCAAGTACCACCGGCTGGCGGCGCTGGCCCTGGTGGGCGGCACCGGCCTGGCCACCAGCGCCACCTTCCTGTGGCTGTCGGCGCCGGACCTGGCCCTGACCCAGCTGATGGTGGAAACCGTGACCACGGTGCTGATCCTGCTCGGCCTGCGCTGGCTGCCGCCGCGCTTCCAGCCGGCCCACCTGAAGGGACGGGTCCCGGCCGCGACCTGGCTGCGCCGCTCGCGCGACCTCCTGATTGCCGTGGCCGGCGGCCTGGGCCTGGCCGCGGCCAGCTATGCGGTCCTGAGCCTGCCCCAGTCAGGCGCGACCACCGACCTGCGCGACTTCTTCGTGCGCCACGCCCTGGCCGAAGGCGGCGGCGCGAACGTGGTCAACGTGCTGCTGGTGGACTTCCGCGGCTTCGACACGATGGGCGAGATCACCGTGCTATCGGCGGTGGCGCTCACCGTGTACGCGCTGCTGCGCCGCTTCCGTCCGGCGCCGGAAAGCATCGCCATCCCGGTGCAGCAGGCCAGCGACGTCGATCCGGCGGTGGGCCAGAAGCCGGGCGAGCAGGCGCGCGACGGCTACCTGATGGTGCAGGCTGTGTACCTGCGCTTCCTGCTGCCGGTGATGGGCGTACTTTCCGTGTACTTCTTCATGCGCGGGCACAACCTGCCGGGCGGCGGCTTCGTGGCCGGCCTGATCTTCGCCACCGCCCTGATCGTGCAGTACATGGTGGCCGGCACCGACTGGGTCGAGTCGCACCTGCGCCTGCGCCCGCACCGCTGGATCGGCTGGGGCCTGATGATCGCCTGCAGTACCGGCCTGGGGGCCTGGCTGCTCGGCTACCCCTTCCTCACCAGCCATACGGCGCACCTGACGCTGCCGCTGCTGGGCGAACTGCACGTGCCCACGGCCTTCGTGTTCGACCTCGGCGTGTTCATGGTGGTGGTCGGCACCACCATGCTGATCCTGGTGGCGCTGGCGCACCAGTCGCTGCGCAGCCGGCGCATTCCGGCCAGCGCCAGCCGCGGCGCGGCCCTGGCCAGCATCCCGCCCGCCAAGGAGATCGGCTGATGGAAATCGTGCTCTCGCTCGCCATCGGCATCGTGTTCGGCTCCGGCATCTGGCTGGTGCTGCGTCCGCGCAGCTTCCAGGTGCTCACCGGGCTGATGCTGATGTCGTATGCCGTCAACCTGTTCATCTTCGCGATGGGCCGCCTGGAGGTGGACCGGCCGCCGCTCACGCCCGCCGGCACCACGCCCGATCCGGCGCTGCTGGCCGACCCGGTGCCGCAGGCCCTGGTGCTGACCGCGATCGTGATCGGCTTCGCCACCACCGCGCTCTACCTGGTGGTGATGATCGGGGTGCGCGGCCTGACCGGCACCGACCACGTGGACGGCGAGGAGCCGGACGCATGAGCCTCGACTGGACCCGCCACCTGCTCATCGTGCCGGTGCTGTTGCCGCTGCTGTGCGGCGCGCTGCTGGTGCCGCTCACCGGGGGCCGGCACCGCTTCAAGTTCGCGCTCGGCTACGCTTCGGTACTCGGGCTGCTGGCCAACGCCGTGGCGCTGGTGCTGCTGGCCGACCGCGCCTGGCCGGACGGCATGGGTATCTATCTCGCCGCCAACTGGGCCGCCCCGTTCGGCATCGCGCTGCTGGCCGACCGCCTGTCGGCCCTGATGCTGGTGCTGACAGCGCTGCTGGCCCTGGCCGCGCTGCACTATGCGCAGCCGCGCTGGAGCCGGATCGGGGTGCACTTCCATTCGCTGTTCCAGTTCCTGCTGATGGGGATCAACGGCGCCTTCCTGACCCACGACCTGTTCAACCTGTTCGTGTTCTTCGAAGTGATGCTGGCCGCCTCCTATGGCCTGGTCCTGCACGGCTACAACGTGGCGCGCCTGCGCGCCAGCATCCAGTACATCGCGGTGAACCTGGTCGCGGCCCTGCTGTTCCTGACCGGGGTCGCGCTGATCTACGCGACCACCGGCACCCTGAACATGGCCGACCTGGCGGCGCGCGTGGGCACCCTGCCCGCGCACAGCGTCGGCCTGCTCAAGCTAGGGGCGGCCGTGCTGGCGCTGGCCTTCCTGGTCAAGGGCGCCATGTGGCCGCTCGGTTCCTGGCTGCCCACCACCTATTCGGCCGCCTCGCCGCCGGTGGCGGCGCTGCTGGTGCTGATGACCAAGGTCGGCGCCTATGTCGTCCTGCGCATCTGGCTGCTGGTGTTCCCGGACGGCGCGGGCGAACTGGCGCGCTACGGCTACGATGCCCTGCTGTGGGGCGGCATGGCGACCATCGTGTTCGGCGCGGCCGGCATGCTGGCCACCGACACCGCCGGGCGCATGGCCGGCTACGCGGCGATCGTCTCTTCCGGCACGCTGCTGGCCGTGATCGGCTACGGCCAGGCCTCGCTGGTCGCGGCCGGCCTGTACTACTTCCTCGCTTCCACCATCGCGCTGGCCGCCTTCGTACTCCTGATCGAGCTGATCGACCGTATCCGCACCCCGGGCGCCGCGATGCTGGCCCTGACCATGGAAGCCTACGCGGTCGAGGACGCGCCGGCCGAGCCCAAGGGGCGCGGGGTGCCGGCCGCGATGGCCTTCCTGTCGCTCGCCTTCGCCGCCTGCGCGCTGATGATCGCCGGCCTGCCGCCGCTGTCGGGCTTCGTGGCCAAGTTCGGGATGTTCCACGCCCTGGTCAACCCGGGCCTGGAGGCGGCGCCGGTCGGTGCGCGCGGCTGGAGCCTGATGGCGCTGGTCATCGTGTCGGGCCTGGTGGCGATCATCTCGCTGATGCGCTTCGGGGTACGTACCTTCTGGGCCGCCGAGATCCTCGGCCCGCCGCGCCTGCACAGCGCCGAGGTGCTGCCGGTGGCGGCGCTGCTGGCCGCATCCGTGCTGATGACGGTACAGGCGCAGCCGGTGCTCGACTACCTCGGCCGCGCCAGCGCGGACCTGCACCGCCCCGCCCTGTACATCGGACAGGTGCGCGGCACGGCGCCGGTACCGGCGCCGCAGGCAAGTCCAGCCGGGGAGACGCCATGATGTCCTGGCTGCCCTACCCGGTGGTGTCGCTGTGCCTGTGCGCGCTGTGGCTGCTGCTCAACCAGACCCTCGATCCGGCCAACCTGCTGTTCGGCGCCGCGCTCGGTTTCGCCATTCCGCTGCTGACGCGCCGCCTGCAGCCCTTCGGCTACCCGCGCCTGCGCGCACCCGTCACCTTCCTGCGCCTGATGACGATGGCCTCGGTCGAAGTGGTGCGTTCCTGCTTCAACGTCTGCGCCATCATCCTGGTACGCAACCACAGCACCGTGAACGCGCAGTTCATCCGGGTGCCGCTGACGCTGCGCGATCCCTACGGCCTGGCGATGCTGTCTTGCCTGATCAACATGACGCCGGGGACGGTCTGGGTCGAGATCCTGCCGGAACGCTACGAGCTGTCGCTGCACGTGTTCGACCTGCACGACCGCCAATGGTGGATCGACACCATCCAGCGCCGCTACGAGCGCCCGCTGATCGAGATTTTCGAAGGAGAGAAGGACCATGGAAACCCTGCTTGAACTGGCGATCGCCTACGCGATGGTGTGCGTGCTGCTGGCGATGGGCTTCTGCGCCCTGCGCCTGCTGATCGGTCCTTCCGCGCACGACCGGGTGCTGGCGCTGGATACGCTATGGATGTGCGGCATGCTGCTGGCCGTGGTGCTGGGCATCCGCTTCGGCACCCAGGTCTATTTCGAATGGGCGATCCTGATCGCGCTGGTGGGCTTCGTCTCGACGGTGGCGATGGCGAAGTTCCTGATGCGCGGGGAGGTCATCGAATGAACGGCTTGCTGGGCGGTATCGAGCACATCCCGGCCTGGGCCGCGCTGCCGGTGGCCCTGCTGCTGGTGCTGGGTGCCAGCATCGTCCTGATCGGCGCGCTCGGCCTGCTGCGCCTGCCGACCTTCTACCAGCGCATCCACGGCCCGGCGATCAGCATCACCCTCGGCACCGGCTGCCTGCTGCTGGCCTCGATGCTCTACTTCACGGCCGCGCAGTCGCGCCTCGTCATCCACGAGCTCATCATCTCGGTGTTCATCCTCATGACGGCGCCGGTAGTCTCGATGACCATCATGCGCGCCGCGGTCTACCGCGACCTGCGGGCCAGGAAGCACGAGGCGGGGGCGACGGCGGGCGACGTGTATGTGATTCCCGACGAGGCGGACAAGGGTGTTCCCGGCCACGAATAAATACCCCTAACAAAACCCCTTAATTGTGCGGACAGCAATACCGTACATTGAGCAATTCCGACCTTTCACTTTCAAACGCACGCCGAATTCATCAGCAGTCTTCTGAAGGGTCAGGCCTTCGCTCAGGCGCACATTTCCCTTGGGTCGTATCCCCGTCCTCGGATGCGGATGAAAACGCCTATCTAGGAGCACGCTTAACCCTCAATTTGCTCAACAAAACCTATCAAAAGCCGCGATTTTTTGGATCAATGATGAAACAAAAAGACCAGAAGGTTGGCGGTTGGCAAACGAGGTGGAACGCAGC
>NZ_JAIWIA010000063.1 GCF_020176695.1 Massilia sp. MS-15
TTGCTCAACAAAACCTATCAAAAGCCGCGATTTTTTGGATCAATGATGAAACAAAAAGACCAGAAGGTTGGCGGTTGGCAAACGAGGTGGAACGCAGCACGTCATAATCTGCTCAACGGTCGCTGCTGCGGGTGCTGCAACGCTCTTACTATTTTTCACTATTCAGTTCCCGTGAATTTCCTAAGGATTTTTATGGAACAGCTATCTTGTAGTGCGTCAAAAAATGATCACCCTAAGTGGGAGATTCGCAGATCTGGTGCGATGGAAGACGCTCCCTTCAACATTGGGCGGTGGTAGAGCATATATTCAGCGGTTTAAAGACGCTTGGGTTACGCAGAACAAGAACGCAATCAGGGCAGCCGCGACCCGTGAGGGCTTCCCTCCCGAGCTGCTCGCGGGCGTATGTTGGATTGAAGTAGGGGGTGATCCAAACTCTATCGATCGTATTGCCTTTGAAGTAAGGGCTTTTGACTGGAGCGCCCCCCTCTAGTAGATAAGCAGACTGTTACTATCCTGCCAACAAAAAACATCCTTCGGTTCTGTTAGCATGCAGCTTCGAACTGCAGCCCATACATTGGGGATCAATCCGGCCAAAATGTCGTCGGCGTAACTGCGCCAGCTGGCAAATTGTCTTCGGCAGGACGTGTTTAATATCAATACTGTAGCTCGTCATCTAAGGCAACTCATCGACCACGACAAGCTGCAGAAGACGCGTCCGCTTCTTGGCATGGAGCAGGTGCGTATCGTTGGCGCGCGCTATAACCGCGGCATATCGCTCTCACTTGACCAAATCAAGAAGAATATGAGTTATGGAAATTTTATTATG
>NZ_JAIWIA010000064.1 GCF_020176695.1 Massilia sp. MS-15
TGCAAGAGGTCAGCGGTTCGATCCCGCTTACCTCCACCACCTGAAGTGCAGTAAGTAGTCAAAGGCAGTTCCAGGTCCCCATCGTCTAGAGGCCTAGGACATCACCCTTTCACGGTGAGTACCGGGGTTCGAATCCCCGTGGGGACGCCAGCGCGCAACCAGCGGCGCGCGGTAGCAGCAGGCAGTAGCAGTATGTTAGAATGTTGTTTTCCCGTAGGGGGTATAGCTCAGCTGGGAGAGCGCTTGCATGGCATGCAAGAGGTCAGCGGTTCGATCCCGCTTACCTCCACCACGTAGGAAAAACAGCAGTTCTGGCAGTCCAGGGTCCCCATCGTCTAGAGGCCTAGGACATCACCCTTTCACGGTGAGTACCGGGGTTCGAATCCCCGTGGGGACGCCAAGAATTTGGCAGTAAGCACAAGAAGAAAAGCAGCACACAGTTTTAGGTCCCCATCGTCTAGAGGCCTAGGACATCACCCTTTCACGGTGAGTACCGGGGTTCGAATCCCCGTGGGGACGCCAGTTCAAGGCCGGAGTAAACCAACGCGCATGCGCGGAGAGGTGCTCCGGTTTTTCATTTTGTCCGTCGCGTTCGCGTATCGACATGTCATCCTTATCATCCCGTCTTCCCGCTCCCTCGCTCGCCCTGTTCTGCAAGGTCGTCGACAACTATGGCGACATCGGCATCTGCTGGCGCCTGGCGCGCCAGCTGTGGCATGAGCACGGCGTCCGGGTCACCCTGTGGGTGGACGACCTGGCAAGTTTCCGCCGCATCTGTCCCGAGGTCGATCCGCAGGCCGCGCTCCAGCAGGTGCAGGGCGTGCGGGTGCGCCACTGGACCGGCCAGGAAGGCGCGTACGGGCCGGACGAAGTGGCCGACATCGTGATCGAATTCTTCGCGGTCGACCCGCCGCCGGGCTATGTGGCCGCGATGGCCGGGCGCATGCCGCGACCGGTATGGTTCAACCTCGAGGGCTTGAGCGCGGAAGAGTGGGTCGAGGGTTGCCATCGCCTGCCGTCGATGCATCCGCGCCTGAAGCTGACCAAGCATTTCTTCTTCCCCGGCTTCACGGCGAAAACGGGCGGCCTGCTGCACGAGGCCGGCCTGGACGCCGCGCGCGCCGCCTTCCAGGCCGAGCGCGCGGCGATGGCTGCCTTCCTGGGCCGCTTCGGCGTGACGGCCGCCGAGATGGAGGCGCTCAAGGTCTCGCTGTTCTGCTATCCGCATGCGCCCGTGGCCGAGCTGCTGCATGCCTGGGAACATGGCCGGGAACCGGTCCTGTGCCTGGTGCCCGAAGGCGTGGCGGCCGCCGCGGTGGAGGCTTTCCTGGGCGCCCCGGGGTGCGCGGGCGCGCATGCCACGCGCGGTGCGCTGACGCTGCGCGTGCTGCCTTTCGTTCCCCAGCCCGACTACGACCGCCTGCTGTGGGCCTGCGACCTGAATGTCGTGCGCGGCGAGGATTCCTTCGTGCGCGCCCAGTGGGCCGACCGTCCCTTCGTCTGGCACATCTATCCGCAGGACGAGAACCTGCACCACAAGAAGCTGCGCGCCTTCCTCGGCCGCTATGCGGGCGGGCTGGATGCGCTGGCGGATTTCTCGCTCGGCTGGAACGGCGCAACCGCCATCGATTCCTGGCCGGCGGCCTGGGATGCCTTGCGGCCGACGCTGCCGCGCATCGTCGCGCGTGCGGCGGCTTGGCGCGAAGAGGTGCTCGCGCATGGCGATTTGGCGACGCAGCTGCTCGATTTCGCCCGTGCGCTGGAGACCGGTGCCGAAAATCCGGTATAATGCGCGGTTAGTCTGTAAGGAATCACCCAGGATCAAACGTAGGCTTCAAGGCTTTCTTCGCTTACCGGCCACCGCTGATTTAATGCAACTTACTTTTTACGTAAACCATCTATGAAATTCGCTAAAGAAATCCGTGTCGGTAACATCATCATGGTCGAAGACAAGCCGTTCATCGTGCTGCGTTCCGATGTGAACGGCTCGAGCCGCACGGGCTTCACCTACAAGTGGAAGATGAAGAATCTTCTGACCAACGCTCCGCTGGAAAACGTGTTCCGCGGCGATGACAAGTTCGACGTCGTCGTGCTGGACAAGAAGCCGGTGACCTACTCCTACTTCGCCGATCCGCTGTACGTCTTCATGGACGAAGAGTACAACCAGTACGAGATCGAAGAAGAGAACATGGGCGACGCCATCAACTACCTGAAAGACGGTATGGAATGCGAAGCCGTGTTCTATGACGGCAAGGCGATCTCGGTCGAACTGCCGACCACCATCGCACGCCAGGTCGTGTACTCGGAACCGGCCGTCAAGGGCAACACCTCGGGCAACGTCCTGAAGGAAGCCAAGATCGAGAACGCCATCGAAGCCAAGCAGCACATCGTGATGGTGCCGCTGTTCGTGAGCCAGGACGACGTCATCGAGATCGACACCCGCACCAACGAATACAAGCGCGTCGTCCGCAACTGATCGTGCGCCCCTGCGAGAGAAAACGCTGCTCCGGCAGCGTTTTTTTTCGCCCATGCTCCGGGCGCTACGAGGCGCTGCTATGCTATTGCTTTCAATAAAAGCATTGGAGACAAGGATGGAGCGCAGGGAGTTTGTCAGGCTGGGCATGGCGGCGGCCGGGGCGGCGGGGGCAGGCGGAATGGCGGGTCGCGCGCAGGCAGCCAAACCGGCCGCCTTCGGCGCCGGCGCCGTGCTGGAAGCGGGCGTGCGCGAACAGGGCGCCTTGATGGCGGCCGGCAAGCTGAGCGCGGTCTCGCTGGCGCGCCAGTACCTGGCGCGCATCGCCGCCATCGACAAGGCCGGGCCGCGCCTGAACGCGGTCATCGAAACCAATCCGGAAGCACTCGCGATCGCGGCCGAGCGCGACCGCGAGCGCGCCGCCGGCAGGGTGCGCGGTCCGCTGCACGGCATCCCGGTGCTCCTGAAAGACAACATCGCCACCGCCGACCGGATGAGCACGAGCGCCGGCTCGCTCGCCCTCGACGGCGTGCGCGCCACCAAGGATGCGCACATCGTGGCCCGCCTGCGCGAGGCCGGCGCCGTCATCCTCGGCAAGACCAACCTGTCGGAGTGGGCCAACATGCGCTCGACGCATTCGGTCAGCGGCTGGAGCGGCCGCGGCGGGCAGACGCGCAATCCCTATGCGCTCGACCGCAATACCAGCGGTTCCAGCTCGGGCTCGGGCGCCGCCGCAGCGGCGGCGCTGGCCACGCTCACCGTCGGCACGGAAACCGATGGCTCGATCGTGTCGCCTGCCTCGAGCTGCGGCATCGTCGGCATCAAGCCGACCCTTGGCCTGCTCAGCCGCAGCGGCATCATCCCGATTGCCCATTCGCAGGACACGGCCGGCCCCATGACCCGCAGCGTGGCCGACGCCGCCCTGCTGCTGGCCGCGATGGCCGGCCCCGATCCGGACGACGCCGCCACCGCCGCCGGCAAGGGGCGCGCAGCCGACTACGCGGCCGCCCTGCGCGCCGACGGGCTCAAGGGCAGGCGCATCGGCGTGACCCGCAACTTCTTCGGCAGCCACGACGCGGTGGACGCGCTGGTCGAAGGCGAACTGGCCGTGCTGCGGGCGCAAGGCGCGGTCCTGGTGGACGTGAAGCTGCCGAACGTGGGCAAGTACGACGCCAGCGAGATGCAGGTGCTGCTGCACGAGTTCGCGCCAGGACTGCAGGCCTACCTGGAAAAATATGCGCCGCACGCGCCGGTGAAGAACATGGGCGATGTGATCGCATTCAATGAACAGCACGCCGCGCGTGAAATGCCGTATTTCAAGCAGGAGCACCTGCTCGCGGCCCAGGCCAAGCCGGGGCTGTCCGCACGCGAATACCGGGAGGCGCTGGCCAACAGCCACCGCTATGCGCGCGAGGAAGGCATCGACCAGGTGATGAAGGAACGCAACCTGGACGCCCTGGTCGCACCGACCGGCGGGCCGGCCTGGCTCACCGACTACATCAATGGCGACCATTACGGCGGCAGCTTCTCGAGCCCGGCCGCGGTGGCGGGCTATCCGCATGTCACGGTGCCGGCCGGCTACGTGCACGGGCTGCCGGTCGGGATCTCCTTCGTCGGCGGGGCCTGGAGCGAAGCCGCGCTGATCGGCATGGCCTTCGCTTACGAGGAGGCATCGCGGCGGCGCCGGCCGCCGACCTATCCGGCGAGCATCAGGCTGTAGCGCGGGACGTCTGGCGCCGGCGTTTCAGGAAGCCGATCGCAAACAGGCCGGCGCCGAACAGCGCGCAGGATGCCGGCTCCGGGACGGGTTGCGCCGCCGGACCTGCCAGGCTCAGCAGTCCGCCCCAGCCGTGGATGCCGCGGGTGATGATCTGGTGCTGGTCGTTGATGTCGTAGCCGCCGGCCATGTCGTAGCCTTCGGCATCCACGAACATGTTGTCGGGATCGGCGATCAGGCTGCGCAGGTCGTACATGACGCCGCCGCTGTACAGGAAGCCTCCTTCGTGGCCATAGCGCCCGACCACTTCGCCCGCATTGTTGATGCCATAGGCGGCGCTGCCGAGCGCCGCGCCGTCGCCGAACTGCGCCTCCAGCAGTGCGCCGAGGTCGATCAGGCGGCCCTCCGGTGTCCAGAGCGCCGCATGCCCGCTCGTGAAGCCGACCGCAAAGCCGCTGTTGTTGATATCGTAGGCAGCACCGTAGCCATTTCCCAGGGACTCCAGCAGCTGGGTCCTGCCGCCCTCGAAGCGCGCGGCACGAAAGCTCGGGCTACCTGCGGGTTCGCCGACGATCCAGCCGTGCACTGCGCCCACGGCGACATCGGCATCGTTGATGGCCCAGCCCGTATTCCACCGATCCGCGAACCCGGTCAGCGTCAAGGCGTCTCCGCCTCCGTAGATGGCGGCGTAGGTGACGGGGCCGACGGGCCTGCGGTTGTCGACTTCGCCGGTGGCGTGGCCAAGCTTATTGATCGCCCAGGCCGCCAGGGGCAGCTCGCGCGTCGTTCCATCCGCCTCGTGCAGTTTTCCTCCGTAAAGCATGGTTCCCGCATCATTGATGTCGATGGGAATGTTGGTTCCCATCCAGCCCAGCGAGCGCAGCGCACCGCCGCTCGACAGGAAGAGTTCCTCGCCCCATTCGTGACGCATGACGCCGATCACCTGGCCCAAGTTATTGATCGCGGCCGGCTTGAGCTGGGTGCCGGGATCGTTGCCAAGGGGTGTTACCACGTATTGCGGTGCGGCTTGTGCGCAGTGAAGCACACTGGCCAAGAGAGCGAATAACAGCAAGGAGAAGCGGCGGGGTGACGACATGATGAGCTCCGAAGAAATTGATCAATAGAACATTCCTCCAGATGCTATTGTAAATAGCTTAACAATAATTGTCTTCGCGCAAACATTTGTTTCGTCGCGCTTTCGTCTGCCCGGGCAGCGACCACTGTTGGTGGCTGCCGCTGACGCAAGCAGCGGCCAAGCCAGCCCATCGGCCAGGCAATGATGGAATCGCGCTAGCGCTAGCGCTAGCGCGAGGCTTCGCGCGTGCCCTCGCGGCCAGCGGCCTGTTGCGCCTTGGCGAACACCGGTCCCCACTGCGGGTGGCCTTCCTCGCCGGCCGCCAGGTCGAAGGCGGGATCGAGCCGCAGCGCGCGTTCGAAGGCCTGGCGGCAGGGCGCAGGGCGCTCGGTGACGCAATAGCTGAAGGCCATGTACTTGAGCGCACTGACGCGCCGGCGCACCGGTCCGCTGTTCAGGTCGACCGCATTCAGGCGCCGGATGGCGGCGTCGAACTCGCCTTCGTGGTAGAGAGCGATGCCTTCGCGCAGGGCAGCCTCGTCGCGCTCGGGGGCGGGGCGTTCCTGGCGCTCCTTGCGCTCGGAACGCGGCACCGGGCGGCTGCGTTCGGACCGGCGCGCCACGTCCTCGGCGCGCGGGTGGGAACGCGCCGTCTCGCGCTCGCTTGCCGCTCCGCCAAACTGGGCGCCCAGCTGCGCACAGCCGCCGAGCAGCAGCGCGGCGCCCAGCAGGCCGGCGCGGGCGATGAATGAAGTGGCTGGGGCGTTCAAGGCGCTTCCTCCTCGGTAAAGTCCAGTTCGATCACAGGCGATGTACCCTTCACGGCGTTCACCGTGACCGTATGTTCGGGAAAGCTCGGGTTCAGGATGCGGATCGTGTGCGTCCCCGGCGCCAGCGTCAGCCGCTTGAGCGGCGGACTCGGACCGCGGTTCACGCCATCGACTTCGACCATGCCCCAGGGCTTGATCACCAGCTTGTAGTTGGCGCCATCCGCCGCCGGCACGCTCCCGGCCGTCGTTTCCCCGGCGGCGTCGACAGCGTCGGCCTCGGCGGCAGGTGCCGCCGGCGCATTCGCCGTTCCCGGCGCATCCGCCGCGGCAGCGGGCGGTGCATCTACCGGCTGTGCCGGCGCCGCTTGCGGTACGGCGGGCGCGGACATGCTAGGCGTTTCGGTCCGCTCCAGCAGGAAGAACAGGCCGGCCAGCGCGGCCAGCACCACGGCGGCGGTGGCCAGTATCGGCCGGTGCCGCTGCGCGCCTGGCGCGGGCGTGGCTGGCCGCTCCGGCGGGACGCTGGCCGCCGCCGCCGCCGCCTCCGCCGCAGGCAGGGCGCCGTCCGTTGCCGGAGCGGGAGTCGCGACACTGGCCGGCTCGCGCATGGGCGTCTGCGCCGATTCCGCCTCCGGCTCCAGCGGTTCGGGCATCGGCACCGGGACGGGTGCGCTGCGTGGCACGATGCCGAACAGCGCGCGCAATTCCTCGACATTATGCGGGCGCTGTTGCGGGTCGCGCCCCAGGCAGCGGTCGATGGCGCCCACGAAAGCCGGGCTGTAGCCTTCGCCCGCGCCCAGCACCCGGCCGCGCAGCGGTGCCTCTGGCGGATATTCGCGGGTGATGGCGTAGTGGACGATCGCGGCCAGGTCGTGCATGTCGCCCGCCTCCGACCATTCGGCGCTGGTTTCGGAAGACGGCAGCAGCATCGGGTCGCCCGAATCGAGCACCTGCACGGTGTCGGGCGTGATGGGACGGTGCGGCAGTCCCATCGCATACTGGAGTTCGAGCGACTGCAACAACTGGCGGATAATGCGCCGGCACCAGACTTCGTTGACGAGTTCCTGGTTGAACTCGACGACTTCGCGTACGGTCCGGCCGTCGGTTTGCAGATACGGGGATTCTGGTGTGCTGGTCATCATGGCATCGTCGCGTCACGCCGCGCCGCGACACACAGGCGCGTGCCCTGGAGCGGTATTTGTATTTTGACAAATAATGCCAGATTTGCGGCGCCGGGGTCATTGCCGGGTCAAGCGTGCGCCGCTGTTACAAGTCTGTTACAACCTTCCAGGAGCGGCCATCGGCCGCTGCCGGTTCAGACGTCGACGAAGCGCATCTTGAAGTAGCGCCCCTTGATGGCGCCGAAGTCCGGACCAGGCGCCTGGCGGTCGCCCAGCCTGGCGACCGCGGCCCGGGCCGCGTCGCGTTCGAGCGCCACGTAGCTGGCGAACTCGCCGACATTGATCTTGCCGACCTGGTCCTTGCGCAGTCCGGCGTCGCCGGTCAGCGCGCCCAGGATGTCGCCCGGGCGCAGCTTGGCCTTCTTGCCGCCGGCAATGCACAGCGTCACCATCGGCGCCGGGACGGCGCCCTCGGCATCCTCGCCCAGTTCGTCGAGGCGGTGCCATGCGGCCGCCGTGTCCTGGTATTCCTCGATCAGGCGCACCCATTTCTTTTCGTTCGGGGCGCACAGGCTCAGTGCCAGGCCGGACTCGGTGCCGCGGCCGGTGCGGCCGATGCGGTGCACGTGCACTTCCGGATCCTTCGAGATGTCGGCATTGATGACGGTGTCGAGGTTGGCGATGTCGAGGCCGCGCGCGGCGACGTCGGTGGCCACCAGCACCGAGCAGCTGCGGTTGGCGAACAGCACCAGGATCTCGTCGCGCTCCCCCTGCTCCAGTTCCCCGTACAGGGCGAGCGCGGAGAAGCCCTGGGCGCGCAGGTGCTCGGCCAGTTCGCGGCAGTGCGCCTTGGTATTGCAGAAGGCGAGGGTGGACACCGGCTGGAAATGCCTGAGCAGGCGCGCCACCGCCTCGTCGCGGCCCTCGAAGCCGATCTCGTAGAAGCGCTGTGCGATCTGTTCGGCCCCGTGCTGGCTCTCGACCGCCACTTCGAGCGGGTCGCGCAGGAAGGCGGCGGTGGCGAAGCGGATGTCGTCCGGATAGGTGGCCGAGAACAGCAGGGTCTGGCGGCGCTGGGGGCAAGCCTTGACGATGCCTTCGATCTCGTCGTAGAAGCCCATGTCGGTCATGCGGTCGGCTTCGTCCAGTACCAGGGTCTGGACCTTCGACAGGTCGAGCGTACTGCGGCCGAGGTGGTCGCGAATGCGGCCCGGGGTGCCGACCACGATGTGGGCGCCGTGCTCGAGCGAGGCGATCTGCGGACGCATGGAGACGCCGCCGGTGAGCGTGAGGATCTTGACGTTGCCGACGCCGCGTGCCAGCCGCCGCAGCTCGTTCGCCACCTGGTCGGCCAGCTCGCGGGTGGGACACAGCACCAGGCCCTGGATGGCGAACCAGGCGGGATTGAGCTTGTGCAGGATGCCGATGCCGAAGGCCGCGGTCTTGCCGCTGCCGGTCTTGGCCTGGGCGATCAGGTCGCGCCCCTCGAGCACTGCCGGCAGGCTCTCGGCCTGGATCGGCGTCATCGCGTGGTAGCCAAGGGTGGCCAGGTTGGCCAGGAAGCGCGGCGCCAGCGCCAGCGAAGTGAAGGATTGGGTCGTCATGGGTAGTCTAGCCTGAAGGCCGGACTAGGTCGGGCCCGGCGCCCAGACCGGCAGGCCGGTCAGGTCAAGTTGGTTGTCGCGGCGCCAGACGGGCAAGCCGGTCGTATCGGTTTCTTCCAGCAGTTCGAGCTGCTCCTGCTTCAGCGAGACCCGGCGCGCACGCGGTCCGCTGCGCTTCGGCTCGACAACGGGTGCGGGCGGGGCTGCCGGTTCGAAACCCGGCAGGTCGATCGTCGCGTTGTCTTTCTTGTCTCTCATCAGCTGTCGCTGCACTGCCTCAGAAAACAAAAGCCCGGCTACAAGAGTCGGGCTTTTGATCGGTATTTGGTTGCGGGGACAGGATTTGAACCTGTGACCTTCGGGTTATGAGCCCGACGAGCTGCCAGACTGCTCCACCCCGCGTCTGAGACAAAGATTATAGCGCGCTTCGCCAGCGGGCGCAATCGTCAATTTCGTGGTGCCGGGCCTGCCCGCGCACCTGTCTGTTCATGAGCGCGCGCGCAGGCGCCACAGCGACGTGACTTCGCGCGCGCGCGCCGCGTGCAGCGGGTCATCCGGGTCGCTGGCCTTGCCGTGGCTGGGCCGGACGTCATGGCGCACGACGACTTCCAGCCCGGCCGCGGCGATCCAGCCGAGCAGCTGTTCGCGCGGGCGCAGCCCGAGGTGCTCGGCCAGGTCGGACAGGATCAGCCAGCCTTCGCCGCCCGTGTCCAGGTGCGCCGCCAGGCCGCCAAGGAAGCCCTTCAGCATGCGGCTGTCGGGATCGTAGATCGCGTATTCGATGGACGAACTGGGCTTGCCGGGCAGCCAGGGCGGATTGCAGACCACCAGCGGGGCGCGGCCTTCCGGGAACAGGTCGGCCTCGACCACCTCGACCTGGGACGCCAGCCCGAGCCGGGCGATGTTCTCGCGCGCGCAGCCGAGCGCGCGCGCATCCATGTCGGTAGCTACCACGCGCGCGATGCCACGCCGGGCCAGCACCGCCGACAGCACGCCGGTGCCGGCGCCGATGTCGAAGGCCAGCCTGGCGCCCGCGGGCAGCGGCGCCTGTGCCACCAGTTCGACGTACTCGCCGCGCACCGGCGAAAACACGCCATACCAGGGGTGAATGGCGGCATCGAGCGCGGCGATGCGCACGCCCTTGCGGCGCCATTCATGGGCGCCGATCACGCCCAGCAGTTCACGCAGCGACGCGACATACGGCGCATCGGCCTGGCCGTAGGCTTCGGTGCAGGCTTCGCGCACGTCGGGGGCGCGGCGCAGCGGGATCGTGTGGCCAGGCTCGAAGGGAATCAGGAGCATGGCCAGGGTGCGCGCGCGCTGCAGCTGCTGCAAACGGTGACGGTGGAACAGTTCGGTGGGGGAAGGCTGCGCCAGGGCCGCCTTGCCCGCCTTGGCGCGGCGCGCACGCTCGCTCTTGTGCTCGACGCGGCGCATCAGCGCGCCCAGCAGCTGGCGCGCGTTCTGGAAGTCGCCGCGCCAGAGCAGGGCGGTGCCATCCAGCGCCAGCCGGTAGGCGGTGTCGGCATTCATGGTGTCGTCGGCCACCACCACCTTCTTCGGCGCCGGCCAGCCGCTTTCCGAACGCCACTGGGCGCGCCGTTCGGCGCCGCCTTCGAACCAGGCGATCTCGCCCACGGGGCCGCCCATCAGTGGTGGTGCTGCCAGTTGCCGTCGGTGGACGCGAGGTAGGACTTGACCGCGTCCGGGTTGCCGGTCGCGTGGCGCTTGACTTCGCCGCAATCGCAGATGCCCTGGTAGGGCTGGATGTGCGAGCAGGCCGAGACCTTCTGCAGGAAGACCTTGACCGGTTTGGCGCACTTGGCGCACTTGAAGGTGAGGATGCGGGCAGGTTTCATGGTGTTTGAGCGAATGCGTGCAAAGGGCGCATTGTACAAGGGATGCCGGCTCAGCGGCTGCCACCCGTGATGCGCGATGCCGGTGCCGGGTAGCGGTAGTGGCCCGTCAGCGGCCAGGCGAACAGGCGGTCTTCCATGCGCGTGCCGGCGCCGATGTTATGGATCACCAGCGGCACACCGGCCGGGCTGCGCAGGTCGGCGACCAGGCCGATGTGCGGCAGGCCCGGGGGCACCGTCCAGGTCACGATGTCGCCCGGCGCATAGTCGGCCGACGCCCGGCTGGGCGGCAACGACTGCCCGTGGCGCCCGAAAAACGTCGCCAGGTTCGGCACCCTGCGGTGGTCGATGTTCGGGTCCGGACGCGTCGATCCCCAGCCGGCCGGATGCGGATAGGCCTTCCAGGCCGCCCGCATGTCGCGGTGGACCAGCGCCTGCAGGTCGACGCCGATGCGGCGGAAGGCGCGCACGACGACGTCGGTGCAGACGCCGCGCTCGATCGGCACATCGCCCCCGGGATAGGCGAGCTGCCGGTAGCTGGGATCGTAGAGCAGGGTGACGCCGATCTGCTCCCTGGCCGCCGCCACCACATCGGCCGCCGGCGCGGCGCGCGCGGGCAGGACTGCGATGAGGCTGAGCAATACGCAAGCCAACAAGCAGGTCGATGCGCGGCTTGATACGCGGCTTGATACGCGGATTAACAAGCAGCTCAATCGGCAGGCGAGCGCCTTGTCGGCGGTTTCACGCTGTGGCGCGCAAAGGCAACGGGAAAATCCAGGGCGCATGAAGAGCTCCATCGGTGGCGAATAGGCCAGCATGCATCGGCACCCGCCGGGCTTCTTGAGCGGGCTCAGTGCCTGCCCAGTAGCGCTTCGGATGCGGTGTCAGTGCCTGTCTCTCATTCGACCACCACCGCACTGCTGCCGCCGCCGGCCGGGCGCACCAGCACCTTGGTGGCGATGCGCTCGGTCATTTCCTGCACGTGCGAGATCACGCCCACCTTGCGCCCGAGCGATTGCAGGGCGTCCAGCGCATCCATCGCCACGCCCAGGGTGTCGGTATCGAGGCTGCCGAAGCCTTCGTCGATGAAAAGCGATTCGACCCGCACCCGGTTCGAGGACAAGGAAGCCAGCCCAAGCGCGAGCGCCAGCGAAACCAGGAAGGATTCGCCGCCGGACAGCGAATTGACCGAGCGCACTTCGCCCCCCATGTCCTGGTCGCGCACCATCAGCGCCAGCGAGGGTGCGCCATGGTGGCTGACGCGCTCGAGGCGGTAGCGCCGCGCCAGCTGCCCCAGGTGCGCATTGGCGTAGCCGAGCAGCACGTCGAGCGTGAACTGCTGCGCATAGTTGCGGAAGCGCTTGCCGTCGCTTGAACCGATCAGCTCGGACAGCTTGCCCCAACGCTGTTCCTCAAGCTGTTGGCGCTCCAGGTCGGCCAGTGCCGCCCGGGATTGCACGCGGCGGGTGTCATCCTGCGCGGCGCGCATGCGCAGCTCGGTGGCCAGGTCGTGCGCCGCGCGCCGTTCGGCCGTCAGGGCTTCGAAGGCCGCGGCCACCGTGTCCGCGCTCAGGCCGCTTTCAGGCCGGGCTTCCTCGTGCAGCACGCGCTGGGCGCTGCGCTCGGCCAGCACGGCCCCGGCGCCCGCCACCTGGGCATCGAGCGCGCCGAGGGCGGCGCGTTCCTGGGCCAGCCAGGCGGCGCCGACCGCCAGCAGGCGGTCGAGCTCGGCGGTATCCTCGACCGGGTCGAGGCCCTCCACGAAGGACGACCTGCGGTAGTCTTCCAGCCAGTCGGCCAGCGCCGCCGCGGCCTTGGCGCCGGCGCTGTCGAGAGCGGCGATCTGTCCGGCCAGCTGCGCCAGCGCGCTGCGGGCGCTGGCTTCGCGCTCGGCCGCCCCGCTGGCGGCCTGCTGGCGTGCCGACAGCTGGCGCCGCGCGGACTCGACGGCGCCCTGCAGTTCCTGCTCGACCTCGGACACGGCGCGCCCTCCCCACAGGGCGGCGCGCTGCGCGCGCCGTTCCGCCAGCTCGGTATCGATGCGCTTGAATTCCGCGGCCACGCCAGCGCCATGGCGGTCGGCCTGGGCGATGCGGGCGGCGGCGCCGGCCACTTCGGCCTCCAGCGTGGCCGCCGCCGCCGCGCTGCGCGCCAGCAGCGCGGTCTGTTCCTGCCACTCGCTCGCCTGCTGCGCACGCGCGGCGCGCCAGCCGGCCGGCTCGCGCCGCCAGCCGTCCTGCCAGCCGTCGCCACAGGCGCTGGCCAGTACCGGGTCGAGTTCGGACAGCAGCGCCGCCAGCTGGGCGGTGGCCGCTTCCCGCTGTACCGCGGCCGCGCGCAGCTCGGCCTGCAGGCGCGCGCCGTTCTCGCGTGCGCCCTCGGCCGCCTGGCGCAGGGCCGCGTGCTCGTGCTGAGCCTTGTCGTAGGCGACCTGGGCGGCATCGCGCGCGGCCGCGGCGCGGCGCAGGGCGCCGGTGCGGGCGTCCAGCGCCGCCTGCGCCGCGCGCAGCGTTTCCCGGCTCTCGGCCAGCCAGCTTGCACGCAGGGCCGGCTCGGGCGCTTGCGTGGCCAGCGGCTGCGCCGTCCATTCGGCCTCGAGCTCGCCCAGCAGCCTGGCCAGGCCGGCACGTTCGCGCTGGAGTCCGGCCAGGCGTTCGCTGACGGCGGCCAGTGTGGCGGCCTGGGCCGCGACCTGCGCTTCGTTCTCGCGCAGGCGCGCGCGGCAGTCGGCGACCTCGGTGCGCAGCGTCGCCAGCATGTTGCGCAACAGGTCTTCGCGGCCATGGTCGCGGTAGGGATGCTGGTCCGAACCGCAGACCGGGCACGGATGGTCTTGTAGCAGGGAAGAGCGTAGTTGCTCCACTCCGGCCGCGCACGCCAGCTCGGCGGCGGCCAGCGATTTCTCGGCCTGTTGCGCGGCGGCTTCCAGGCTGGGCGCGGCGGCGCGCGCCCCGTCCAGCAGGAGGGCGGCGCCGGCGCGGGCCGTGTCCACGCGGTCCAGTTCGCCCGCGGTGTCGGCATGTTCCTGGCGCGTGGTGACGAGCGCGGTCCAGGCCCGTTCCGCCGCGGCCAGCTGTTCGCGGCGCGCATCCAGCGCCTGGCGCTCGCTGTCCAGCGCCTGCGGGTCGGCCGCATCGAGCGCGGCCATGGCATCGCGGCGCGCGGCGTCGAGCGCGGCGAGGCGGGTGCCGGCATCCGCCAGCGTCTGGCTGGCGGCCTGTTCGCGCCCGGCCGCTTCCTGCGCCTGGCGTCCGGCGCCGGCCAGCGCGGCGGCAGCGGCCGTTTCGGCGGCCACCGCGTCCGCGGCGCGGGCCAGCAGGCCATCCCAGCGCGGCCACTGGAGTGCCATCGGCTCCAGCCGGGCGTGCGCCGCGAGCCAGGCCGCGGCGCGCTCGCGCTGGCCGCGCGCGGCATCATGTTCCACGGTCTTGGCGCCGTGCAGGACGCGCGCCTGGCGCGCTTCCTGGCGCGCGGCCTCGAGCGCAGCGGCCGCCTGGGCATGGGAAGGGGCCAGCGCCCCGATGGCGGCGTCGAGCGCCTTGGCGCCGTCGAGCAGGGGGGCGGCCGCGCGCAGCGCGCCTTCGGCCGCGTCCAGCGCCGACTGCGCGGCACCGGCGTCGAGTTCGGCCTGGCGGCGCGCGTCGAGCGCCGTGGCCAGCGCCGCTTCGCGCGCCGCGCTTGAAGCCAGCGCCGCCTTGTGCTCTTCGCGCAGGCGCCCGACGTCGGCCGCCAGCGGACGCGCAGGCTGCACCGCATCCAGCGTCGCCAGGCGCTGGCGCCGGCCCGCCGCCTCCAGCTGGGCCGCCTGCGCCGCCGCCAGCGCCGTGCGCGCCAGCTCTTCGCTGCGTTCCAGCTTGGCGGCCTCCTGGTGCCAGCGCAATTCGCCTTCGAGGGCGGAGCGGCGCGCGTCCACCGCCTCCAGCGCCAGTTCGGCGTTCACCCGTTCGGCGTCGAGCTGTTGCCGCTCGTCGGGCGCCAGCGGGGCCTGGCTGGCCAGCTGCGCAGCCAGGTTGCGGGTGCGCTCCTGTTCGGCGCGGTAGCGCTCGAAGGCGCGCCGCGAGATGTCGCTGTAGATGGTGGTGCCGGTCAGGGTCTCGAGCAGTTCGCCGCGTTCGTTCTCATCGGTCTTCAGGAACGCGGAAAACTCGTTCTGCGCCAGCAGCACCGCGCGCGTAAACTGTTCGAAGGACAGGCCGATGCGCTGCACGATTTCCTGCGCCACCTCGGTCTTGGTGCCGCCCAGGGCCACCAGTTCCGGCAGCCGGTGCAGCGTCATCTTCGAGGGCTGCAGGGCGCCACCCGGCTTGCCATAGGCGCGCCGCACGCTCCAGCGGGCGCGGTAGCGCTGCTCGTCGTTGCCGGCGAAGTCGACCTCGGCCCAGGCTTCGGCGGCGCCGCGCCGCAGCAGGGTGCGCGGGTCGAGCGCCGACACGGTATCGCCGCCGACGTCGGGCAGCTGGCTGCCGGCGCGCTTGAGCAGGCGCGGCGTGGCGTCGTACAGGGCCAGGCAGAGGGCGTCGAGCAGGGTACTCTTGCCGGCCCCGGTCGGGCCGCTGATCGCGAACAGGCCGCTCGAGGCAAGCGGTTCGGCTTCGAAATCGACCTGGAATTCGGCGGCCAGCGAAGCCAGGTTCTTGCCGCTGATGCGCAGGATCTTCATGCCGCGTCTCCGCCCAGGGACAGGGTCAGCTCGGCGAAGGCGGCGAGCTGCTCGGGTGGCGCCTCGCCGCCGTAGCGCTGGGTCCAGAGGCGGCGGAAGATGTCGTCGGGCTGCAGCTGGGCCAACTGGTCGAGGCTCAGGGCCTCGCCGGCACTGTCGGGCGCGGCGTGGCGCCGGGTAGGCTCGATCTTGGCCAGGCGCACCGGCTTGCCTTCCAGCGCGGCCTCGAGGCGGCTGCGCAGGCCCGGCTCGGGGCCGTCGAGCAAGACCCGTACCTCGAGAAAGGGCTGCTGTGGCGGAGCCGCGTCGGGCAGCTCGAGTGCTTCCAGCGCCGCCAGTACTTCTTCCAGCGGCGCCGGCCGGGCCGGCACGCGCAGCAGCTGCACGGCGCGCGGCACCGGCAGCGGCGTCACCGAGGTCGCCTGCCGGCCTTCGAGCTCGATGCACAGCACCTGGTGCTGGTAGCCGACTTCGGAGAAGGACAGCGGCAGCGGGCTGCCGCAATAGCGCCGGCGCTCGTGGCCGCCGACACGCTGGGCCAGGTGCAGGTGCCCCAGCGCCACGTAGGCCAGGTCCGGGTCGAACATCGAGGCCGGCAGGGCCTCGGTACCGCCGATCACGATGCGGCGCTCGGAGTCCTGGGACGACTGCCCGTCCACCATGTGGCAGTGGCCCATGGCGATGATCGCCTGGTCGGCGCCGCAGCGCGCGCGTGCCAGGGCGTAGGCCTGGCGGTAGAGCAGGGCGCTGCCGTGCAGGTAAGGGTCGGGTGCGTCGTCGTCGGCGGCGGCGCCAGGATCCTGCTGCGCCGGCGCGCGCGGCAGGTCGCCAGGACGCAGGAAGGGCACCGCCAGGCACCAGGCCGCCACCTGCCCGTCACGTCCGCGCAGCGGCACCAGCAGGCGCTCCAGGTCGATGGCGCCTTCCGGCGTACGTCCGACATTGCCGACCACGACGGTGCCGTGGGCTTCCAGCAGCGGGGTCGGCGCCTCCAGCCGGCCGGGCGAATCGTGGTTGCCGGCAATGACCACCACCTGCAGGTGCGGCACCCGGGCCTTGGCCCGCTGCAGGAAGCGGTACAGCTGGCGGTGCGCGGCGGCCGAAGGGTTGGCATTGTCGAAGATGTCGCCGGCGATCAGCAGCACGTCGATGCGTTCGCGCGCGAGCGTCTCCACCAGCCAGTCCAGGAAGCAGCCGTGCTCGTAGCTGCGGTCGTAGGTGTGCAGGGTCTGGCCGAGGTGCCAGTCGGAAGTATGGAGCAGCCGCATAGGAGTGACATGTTGGATTCGTGGCAACGAAGCAACTATAGCGCAGACTCGCTGGAGTGCCCAGGAAAAGACTGTGTTTTTTTACAGTAGTATCGGTTTGCTATTAGAATAAAAGCATGAGCGAAATCAATCGTGGCAGTGCCTTCGAACTGAGCATCGGGGCCGCGCGCGCCCTGCACCTGGCCGCCCAGGACATGCTGGCGCCGCGCCGCACGCGCGCGGCCAAGGCCGACGTGCTGGCGGCGATCCGCCGCATGGGCATGTTGCAGATCGACACCATCAGCGTCGTCGCGCGCAGCCCCTACCTGGTGCTGTGGAGCCGCCTGGGCGACTACCAGCCGGCCTGGCTCGACGAACTGCTGGCCGAGGGCGCGCTGTTCGAATACTGGGCGCACGAAGCCTGTTTCCTGCCGATCGAGGACTATGGCCTGTATCGCCACCGCATGCTCGATCCGGAAGCCCTGGGCTGGAAGTATTCGGCCAACTGGATGCGCGAGCGCGCCGCCGAGGCCGCAGCGCTGCTGGAACGGGTGCGCCGGCAAGGGCCGGTGCGGGCCGCCGATTTCGCGCGCAGCGACGGCAAGGCCGGCGGCTGGTGGGGATGGAAGCCCGAGAAGCGCACGCTGGAAGCGCTGTTCACCGCCGGCCAGCTGATGATCGCGCGGCGCCACAACTTCCAGCGCATCTACGACCTTGCCGAGCGCGTCCATCCGGCCTGGCACGACAGCCACATGCCGCCCATCGAGGCGGTGCGGCGCCGCTTCGTGCTGCACACGGTGCGCGCGCTCGGGCTGGCCAGGGCGGCCTGGATTCCCGACTACCACCGCAGCCGGCGCCCGCATCCGGATCCGGATGCGCTGGTCGAGCAGGGACTGCTGCTGCGCGGCCGGGTCGCCGGCTGGGACGGGCCGGTCTATATCCACCCGGACCATGCAACACTGGCGGGCCAGGCCATGGCCGGCGCGCTGGCGCCGCGCCTGACGACGCTGCTCTCGCCCTTCGATCCGATCGTCTGGGACCGCCGCCGCGCGCTCGAGCTGTTCGGCTTCGACTACCGCCTGGAGTGCTATACCCCGGCCGCGCAGCGGCGCTACGGCTATTTCACACTACCCATCCTGCGCCGCGGGGCCCTGGTGGGGCGGGTCGATGCCAAGGCGCACCGCAAGGAAGGGCTGTTCGAACTGCGCAGCATCCACCTGGAACCTGGGGTGCGCACCAGCGCGCGCCTGGTGGCGGACGTCGTCGGCGCGCTGCGGCGCTGCGCGCAATGGCACGACTGTCCACGGATTAGCCTGGTGCGCGCCGAGCCACAGGCCTTCGGGACGGCGCTGCGTGCGGCGCTGGCGCCGCCGCCAGGAGAGGTGGCGCGGCCTTGAGCGCGATTTCGGACTCCAAAAACTCGCCAATGTCCACTAGGGCGGGCTTGTGCCATCTCAAACCCGCGCCGGGGTAGCTCTCTACACTACGATTTCCCCGAGGCCGGCGACAACAACAAGCAGAGCCGCCCGATCCCAACTAAAACGCTTCCCAGCCGACATTGCGGCCGGCCGCAGGGCCGTGCCTCCGCGGCCGGCTTTTGCCGACCGCGCCCGCGCTGGCGCAGCCATTCCAGGAGGAGACACCGTGCTGACATCCACCTACACCCTGGTCGTGCTATCCATCGAGCAGGCCAGCGCCCGCGTCGGCCTGCAAGCCCTGCTCGAGCGCTGGCAGCCGGACATGGCGAGCGCCGGGACCGCCTCCGCCTGCGCCGCCCTCGGCGCCGCCTTCGACAGCTGCTATTGGCGCAAGCTCGACCGCTACGTGCTGCCGGCCTTGCGTCGCGCCGGCGTGGCGCCCGGCTTGCTGGCCGAACTCGATGTGCTGCGGCTGGCGGCGATCGAGGCGCGCGCCGACGTGCATGCGGCCGCCGCCGTGCAGGATCCGGGCTTCGGCGCCGCGCTCGCGCGCTGCTGCGGCTTGCTGCTCGAACGCCTGGACCGCGAGGAGCGCGAGCTGTTTCCGCTGGCCCGCACCCAGGTTCCCGTCGAAGCCTGGTTCGCGATCGCCAACCAGATGCTGGCGCAGGAGTCCCGCCAAAGCGAGGAGCGCAGCGGCGGGGCGCCGACATGGGACGCTTCGGCCAGAAGTTCCCCCCTGAAACGCCCGCTTGCCGCGCTTGCGCAGCAGGCCTCCCATTGAAGGCAGGGACGCGGCGCGCCGGACGGGCGCCCCCATGGTTCTTTGCTATGATGGGGGTTTTGGAAGTGCGATTTCATCATGTTCGAATTCCTTTTCAAGCGGCAGGGCGGCGACAAGCCGGCCGGCGCCACCGGCGCGCAGCCGGAGGCCCAGCCGGCCCAGGATGCCGGCGCACCGGGCCCGCGCGAGCGGCAGGCCGAACAGCTCAGGCAACTGGATGGCGACGAGGAAGCAGCCGTCGCCTTCATCCTGTCCTCCGAATTTTCCGAACTGCGCCTGGCGGCGGCCGAACAGGTCCATAGCCGGCCGCAACTCGAGCGCGTGCACGCGGCGATGCGCAATACCGATCGCCGGGTCGCCAAGCTGATGCAGTCGCGCCTCGATGCGATCCGCCACCACGAAGCCGAACTGCGGCGCGGCCAGGAAGCGCTGGCACAGGCCCGGGCCATGCTGGGCGACGCCCTCCTGACCCCCAACCACGTCGCCGAACTCGACCGCAAATGGGCCATCATCCGCGCGCCCGAACTGGCGCCGGAATTCGATGCCGTGCGCGCCGAACTCGGCAGGCGCCTGGAAGAACAGGTGCAGCTGCAGCGCGCCATGATCGATCGCCTGGGGGCGCTGCGCGCGCTGGGGTCCGCCGGGCTGGACGCGGCTACCCTGGGCGAACGCCTGGCCGCCCTGGCGCGCGACCAGGACGCGGCGCTGCTGGCGCCGGGGCACGCCTCCTTGCCGCGCGCGCTGGTGGCCGAATTCGCCGCCGAGCTGGCGCGCCTGGGCGCCAGCCTGGCCACCCTCGAGCAGGACCGGGCCGCCCTGGCCGCGCGCGAGGCCATGCTGGCCGGGTGGGAAGCCCGGCCGGCCGGCGAACTGAAGGCCGACGCGCTGCGCAAGGAATGGCGCGGGCTGCCGGTCCTGGCGTCGGAAGAGAGCGGACTGCAGCGCCGTTTCGAAGCACTGCTGGCCAGCCTGCCGCAGGAAGCCGCCGTCGAAGGGCGCAAGTCCAAGGCGCAGACGCAAGCGCCGCAGCCGCAGGCGGCGCCTGAAGCGCGGGGCGCCGGCGCCGCGGCGGCGTCCAGGTCCCGGGCGCCGGTCCGGGGCGCCGACCAGCACTTCCTCGACCGGCTCGACGCCATGGAAGCGGCGTTGCAGCATGGCTCGCTCGGCACCGCCGCCGAGCTCGACAAGTCACTGAAGGACAGCAAGGACAAGGGCATGCGCCTGACGCCCGCCGAGACCGAGCGCCTGAACCATGTACGGGCCGAATTCAAGCGCCTGTCGGACTGGGCGCGCTGGGGTGGCAACGTATCGCGCGAGGAACTGATCAAGGCGGTCGAGGCACTGCAGACCCAGAACCTGGCGATGGGCGAACTGGCGCGCAAGGTGGGCAGCATGCGCGAGCGCTGGAAGGCGCTCGACAGCCTGTCCGGCGCCGCGCCGCGTGCGCTGTGGGAACGCTTCGACACCGCCTGCACCGCCGCCTATGCGCCGGCCGCGGCCCATTTCCGCCACCTGGCCGACGAGCGCCACGCGAACGCCGCACGCGGCCAGGCCCTGGTGGACGAGGCGCAGGCCGAGATCGCGCGCCTGGAATCGGGCGAGGCCGACTGGAAGCACGTGTCGGGCACGGTGCAGCGCCTGCGCAGCGCCTGGAGCCATCTCGGTCCGATCGATCGCAAGGACAAGAAACGCCTCGACACCCTGTTCGGCGCGGCGCTCAACACCCTGCAGCGTCCGCTGGAAGAGCAGCGCAAGGACGAGATAGCGGTGCGCGAAGGGCTGATCGAGGAAGCGCTGGCGCTCGACCCGCATGGGCGGCATGCGGTGGACGCCTTGCGCGCGCTGCAGGCGCGCTGGCAGGAACATGCGCGCGCGCTGCCGCTCGAACGCAAGGCCGAGCAGGCACTGTGGCAGCGCTTCCGCGCCGCCTGCGACGCCCTGTTCGCGCAGCGCAAGGAGCATGCCCACGCGGCCGATGCCGAGCGCCGCACGCATGAAGCGGCCAAGGAGGCCCTGTGTGCGCGCCTGGAAGCCGCCGCGCCGGAGGCGACGCCAGCCAGCGCCGGCAGGCTGCTGCGCGAAGCGGCCGCCGAATGGGCCGCGATCGGTCCGGTGCCGCGCGCCCACGAAGCCCGCATCGACAAGCGCTACCACGCCGCACTGGCGGCGGTGCAGCACCATGCCGAGGTGGCGCGGCGCGCCGCCGGACTGGCCCTGGCCGGCGCGGTGCGCGACAAGCTGCGCCTGGTGCTGGCACTGGAGGCGGCGCTGCGCAATCCGGAAGCGCATACCAGCGCCGCCGACTGGCGCGCCCGCTGGGAGGCACTGCTGCCGCTGGAAGCCGCCTACGAAAGGGCGCTGCATGGCCGCTTCGAGGCGGGCCTGGCTGCGCTCGACGGGGAGGAGAGCGCGCGCGCCGCCCATGTGGCGCAGCTGGAAACGAACCGCGAGCAGCTGCTGCACGAACTGCTGCGCCTGGAGATTGCGGCCGGCATCGACAGCGGCGCCGAATTCGCGCGCGAGCGTCTGAGGCTGCAGGTCGAGGTGCTGCAGAGTTCGCTGCAGTCCGGCCACAAGGCCGGGCATGGAGGGCATGGCGCCCGGGCCGGCGGCCAGGCCGCCCTGCTGGCACTGCTGGCGATGCCGGCCCTGGCCGACGCCCGCACCGAGACCCGTATCGAACAGTTATTGCTGCGCCACGCGAAGGAGGGCAAGTGAACGATTTCCCGGATAGTCCTGACGCCGCTTCCACCCTGATCCGGGTGCAGGAAGTTGATTTCGACCTGGGCCGTGAGCTGGCCGCCCTGCGCGCCGGCGACGGCCGGGTCGGCGCCGTGGTCAGCTTCGTCGGCACCGTGCGCGACCTGAACGAGGGCGCCCAGGTGTCTGAAATGGAGCTCGAGCATTATCCGGGCATGACGGAACGCGCCCTGGAAGACATCGTCGGCCAGGCCCGGGCGCGCTGGCCGCTGTACGGGGTCGTGGTCATCCACCGCGTCGGACCGCTCCAGCCGCTCGACCAGATCGTGCTGGTGGCCTGCGCGGCGGCCCATCGCGGCGAAGCCTTCGCCGCCTGCGAGTTCATCATGGACTACCTGAAGACCGACGCCCCCTTCTGGAAGAAGGAACAGACGCCGGACGGGGCGCGCTGGGTCGATGCGCGTGCCAGCGACGATTCCGCCAAGCGCAAGTGGATGGCAGTGGAGCCCCATCCTTGAGCTGGCTGGCAGTCGGCCTGGGGGCGGCGCTCGGCGCCTGGCTGCGCTGGGGACTCGGTCTCTGGCTGGGCGCCCAGCACGCGCAGCTGCAGATCGGCACGCTGGCGGCCAACCTGCTCGGCGGCTACCTGGTCGGGCTGGCGCTGGGTTTCTTCAGCGCTCACCCGCAGATCCCGCCTGAATGGCGCCTGTTCGCCATCACCGGCTTCCTCGGCGGCCTGACCACGTTTTCCAGTTTTTCCGGCGAATCCGTGCTGCTGCTCGAGCGCGGCGAACTCGGCTGGGCGCTGGCGCACACCCTGCTGCACCTGGTGGGCTCCTTGCTGCTGTGCGCAGCCGGCTTTGCTACCTGGCGCGCCCTGCGCGGCTAGCGGTATCGGGCGCTGATACCTTTGCATAGCTCAATGGCGGGCGGCCCCGGGCGTGATAAGTTCGCGTCTAGTTTTGCCCCTTCTCCATTAATTTGAGGAAATAGCCATGCAAACTCAACGTCCGACCGCCGCCTTCATTGGCGCCTCCTGGGGTGCGCTGCTGGCCGGCGGCTGCGCTTTCCTGGCGGGACTGTGGAATGCCGAGATGCAGTTGAACGAAAAGGGCTACTACCTGACCCTGCTGCTGTACGGCCTGTTCGCCGCCGTGTCGCTGCAGAAGACCGTGCGCGACCGGGCCGAAGGCGTGGTGGTCACCAATATGTATGTGGGCCTGTGCTGGATCTCGCTGCTGGCGGCCCTCCTGCTGCTCACGGTCGGCCTGTGGAACGCGACCCTGGCGCCGAGCGAGAAGGGCTTCTATGCCATGTCTTTCGTGCTGAGCCTGTTCGCGGTGGTGGCAGTGCAGAAGAACGTGCGCGACGTGCGCGCCATCGAGGATGCGCCGCGCCGGGTGAGCGAATGAGCGCATGAGCCGCGCTGCGGCGGTGCCCGGGGGGGTGTTGCACATCTTGAAAAACGCCGGATCACCCCTATGTTGCTCCTCAGTTAGGAATCCATTCCAAGATACCACTAGGGAGCACAAGCATGCGACAAGACAAACTGACGACCAAGCTTCAGGAAGCGCTGGCGGATGCCCAGAGCCTGGCGGTCGGCAACGATAACCAGTACATCGATCCGGCCCACCTGCTGCTCGCCCTGCTGAACCAGGACGACGGCGGCGCCCGCTCGCTGCTGCAGCGGGCCGGCGTCAACGTCGGCGCGCTGGCCAACGCCCTCAAATCAGCGCTCGAGCGCCTGCCGAAAGTCATGGGCACCGGCGGCGACGTGCAGGTCTCGCGCGAACTGGTGGCCCTGCTGAACCTGGCCGACCGCGAGTCGCAGAAGCGTGGCGACCAGTTCCTGGCCTCCGAGATGATCCTGCTGGCGCTGACCGAGGACAAGTCGGAAGCCGGCCGCCTGGCGCGCGAACATGGCCTGGCGCGCAAGTCGCTGGAATCGGCGATCTCGGCGGTGCGCGGCGGCGAAGCGGTGAACTCGCAGGACGCTGAAGGCCAGCGCGAGGCGCTGAAAAAATACACCCTCGACCTGACCGAGCGTGCCCGCCAGGGTAAATTGGACCCGGTGATCGGCCGCGACGACGAGATCCGGCGCGCGATCCAGGTGCTGCAGCGCCGTTCCAAGAACAACCCGGTCCTGATCGGCGAGCCCGGCGTGGGCAAGACCGCCATCGTCGAGGGCCTGGCGCAGCGCATCGTCAACGGCGAGGTGCCCGATTCGCTCAAGGGCAAGCGCGTGCTCTCGCTCGACATGGCGGCCCTGCTGGCCGGCGCCAAGTACCGCGGCGAGTTCGAGGAAAGGCTCAAGAGCGTCCTGAAGGAGCTGGCCCAGGACGAAGGCCAGACCATCGTCTTCATCGACGAGATCCACACCATGGTCGGCGCTGGCAAGGCCGAAGGCGCGATGGACGCCGGCAACATGCTGAAACCCGCCCTGGCCCGCGGCGAACTGCACTGCGTGGGCGCGACCACGCTGGACGAGTACCGCAAGTACGTCGAGAAGGACGCCGCGCTGGAACGACGCTTCCAGAAGATCATGGTCGACGAGCCGAGCGTGGAGGCGACCATCGCCATCCTGCGCGGCCTGCAGGAAAAATACGAGCTGCACCACAAGGTCGAGATCACCGACCCGGCCATCATCGCCGCGGCCGAGCTGTCGCACCGCTACATCAGCGACCGCTTCCTGCCGGACAAGGCGATCGACCTGATCGACGAGGCGGCCTCGAAGATCAAGATCGAGATCGATTCCAAGCCGGAAGTGATGGACAAGCTCGAACGGCGCCTGATCCAGCTGAAGATCGAGCGCGAAGCCGTGCGCAAGGAAACCGACGAAGCCTCGATGCGGCGCCTCGAGCTGCTCGGCGAGGAGATCGCGCGCCTGGAGCGCGAGTACAACGACTACGAGGAAATCCTCAAGTCCGAGAAGGCGGCGGTGCAGGGCACGGCGCACATCAAGGAAGAGATCGAGCGGGTCCGCCACCAGATCGAGGAAGCCAAGCGCCAGAGCGACTACAGCCGCATGTCCGAGCTGTCGTATGGCCGCCTGCCGGAACTGGAAGCCCAGCTGAAGAAGGCCGAGGAAGCCGCCGCCGGCGCCGATGGCGACGCGACCAAGCCCAAGCTCCTGCGCACCCAGGTCGGCGCCGAGGAAATCGCCGAAGTGGTGGCGCGCGCGACCGGCATCCCGGTATCGCGCATGATGCAGGGCGAGCGTGAGAAGCTGCTGCACATCGAGGAAAAGCTGCACGAGCGGGTGGTGGGCCAGGACGAGGCGATCGAGGCGGTGTCGGATGCGATCCGGCGCTCGCGTGCCGGCCTGTCCGATCCGAACCGCCCCTACGGTTCCTTCATGTTCCTGGGCCCGACCGGGGTCGGCAAGACGGAACTGTGCAAGGCGCTGGCCAGCTTCCTGTTCGATACCGAGGACGCCCTGGTCCGCATCGACATGAGCGAGTTCATGGAGAAGCATTCGGTCGCCCGCCTGATCGGCGCGCCACCGGGCTATGTCGGCTATGAAGAGGGTGGCTACCTGACCGAGGCCGTACGCCGCAAGCCGTACAGCGTGATCCTGCTGGACGAAATCGAGAAGGCGCACCCGGACGTGTTCAACGTCCTGCTGCAGGCGCTCGACGACGGCCGCATGACCGACGGCCAGGGTCGTACCGTGGACTTCAAGAACACCGTGATCGTGATGACCTCGAACCTGGGTTCCAACAAGATCCAGTCGATGGACACCGACGAGCCGGGCGTGGTGAAGCTGGCCGTGATGGCCGAGGTGCGCGGGCACTTCCGTCCCGAGTTCATCAACCGCATCGACGAGATCGTGGTGTTCCATGCGCTCGACGAGAAGAACATCGGTGCGATCGCCAAGATCCAGCTGCACAACCTGGAGGAACGCCTGGCGAAGATGGAGATGCAGCTCGACATCGACGACGAAGCCCTGCAGAAGATCGCCGAGGCGGGCTACGACCCGGTGTATGGGGCGCGTCCGCTCAAGCGCGCGATCCAGCAGCAGATCGAGAATCCGCTGTCGAAGGCGATCCTGGCCGGTCGCTTCGGACCCAAGGACACCATCCCGGTGCGGGTGCGCGGCGGGAACCTGGTGTTCGGCGAACAGGTGGAACTGGCGAAGTAAGCCCCCATGTGAAGGCCGCTGCGGCGGCTTCTGCGGTCATCTCCAACGGCGCGACCCGCAAGGGTGGCGCCGTTTTTCTTGCAGCGGCGACTTGTTATTCACGACTTCCCACGATATGAAACGATGTCTCCGCATCGCGAAATGCGCGGCGAGATTGCCCGCATGATTGACTCCCATTTTTTGAAATTTCATGCCGTATCATGAAATGCGGTACGTAAGCTATTGAAAGGAAAGATAAAAATAAAGTTCCTATGTCTTATATAAGAGTTGTTGTGCTGCGCACAAACTGATCTATGATAGTGCCAACGGATGTGAATAACGCGGCTCGAATCCCTCTACCAATCGCTCTACCAATCGTTCTACCTTCAGGAGAAACAACCATGGCAACTCGTGAACAACAGATCAGTGAACTGCAGCAAGACTGGGACACCAATCCGCGCTGGAAAGATGTGACGCGCAAC
>NZ_JAIWIA010000065.1 GCF_020176695.1 Massilia sp. MS-15
AACTGCAGCAAGACTGGGACACCAATCCGCGCTGGAAAGATGTGACGCGCAACTACACGGCGGCCGACGTGGTGCGCCTGCGCGGATCGGTCCAGATCGAGCACACGCTGGCCAAGCGCGGCGCCGAGAAGCTGTGGGACCTGGTCAACAACGAGCCTTATGTGAACGCGCTGGGCGCGTTGACCGGCAACCAGGCCATGCAGCAGGTCAAGGCCGGCCTGAAGGCCATCTACCTGTCGGGCTGGCAGGTGGCGGGCGACGCCAACGTGGCCGGCGAGATGTATCCCGACCAGTCGCTGTATCCGGCCAACTCGGTGCCGCAGGTGGTGCGCCGCATTAACAACACCTTCCAGCGCGCCGACCAGATCCAGTGGTCGGAAGGCAAGGACGACATCGACTACTTCGCCCCGATCGTGGCCGATGCCGAAGCCGGCTTCGGCGGCGTGCTCAACGCCTTCGAGCTGATGAAGGCCATGATCGATGCCGGCGCCGCCGGCGTGCACTTCGAAGACCAGCTGGCCTCGGTCAAGAAATGCGGCCACATGGGCGGCAAGGTGCTGGTGCCGACCCGCGAAGCCGTCGAAAAACTCAACGCCGCGCGCCTGGCGGCCGACGTGATGGGCACCCCGACCCTGGTCATCGCCCGCACCGATGCCGAGGCGGCCGACCTGCTCACCTCGGACGTGGACGACAACGACAAGCCCTTCTGCACTGGCGAGCGCACCGTCGAGGGCTTCTTCAAGGTGAAACCGGGCATCGAGCAGGCCATTTCGCGCGGCCTGGCCTACGCGCCGTTCGCCGACCTCGTGTGGTGCGAGACCGGCAAGCCGGACCTGAACTTCGCCAAGCAGTTCTCCGAAGCCATCCATGCGAAATTCCCGGGCAAGATGCTGGCCTATAACTGCTCGCCCTCGTTCAACTGGAAAAAGAACCTGGACGACGCCACCATCGCCAAGTTCCAGAAGGAGCTGGGCGCGATGGGCTACAAGTTCCAGTTCATCACCCTGGCCGGCTTCCACGCCTTGAACTACGGCATGTTCAACCTGGCGCATGGCTATGCGCGCCGTGGCATGTCGGCCTTCGTGGAACTGCAGGAAGCCGAATTCGCCGCGGCCGAGAAGGGTTTCACCGCGGTCAAGCACCAGCGCGAAGTCGGCACCGGCTACTTCGACGCCGTCACCCAGACCATCCAGCAAAACCAGAGCTCGACCACGGCCCTGCACGGCTCGACCGAGGACGAGCAGTTCTTCGACGAGAAGAAGGTCGCGTAAGCAGCGCTACCTGCCTGAGCCGTCAACGCCGCAGCGCCCGCCGGGCCTGCGGCTTTTTTCGTAGGGTGGGCAGATTCTGCCCACGCGGTGATCGGTAGCGGCACTGCTTTCGTACCGGATGATCTCGCCGCAAGCGATCGCCGCGTGGGCGGGAGGACCGGCCCACCCTTGTATTATCCCTTCTGAGCCAACCGCTCACTTCAACCCGAGGGTCACCTCGGGTTCGAGCAGCTGGATGCCGAGCCCACCCTTTGGCAAATAGCCAGTGATTTGTAGA
>NZ_JAIWIA010000066.1 GCF_020176695.1 Massilia sp. MS-15
GCGCGGGATTTCAAGTGAGCTCGACTGCATCCTGGCGGCGCGCGACCGTAGCGGACAGACGATCGATGCGGTCGTAGGCCGTGGATCCTTGAAAGCCGGGCAGCTGGAGCGCCATCTGCTGCCCAGGCTCGACCGCCAGGTGCTGCTGGTGAGCGATTCCCACGCTGCCTACCGCGCATTCGCTCGCAAGCACCGCATTGCACATGAGGCGGTCAACCTGCAGGCCGGCATACGGGTCCGTCGCCGGGCTGCCGGCGCCATCCACGTCCAGAACGTCAACGCCTATCACGCACGCCTGCGGCAGTGGCTCAGCCACTTCCGCGGCGTGGCTTCACGCTACCTGCCCAACTACCTGGGCTGGCGCTGGGCGCTCGACGGCGAACGCATCACGACTGCCGAACAATGGATGCGTATCACGATCGGAGCCATCAACAGATAACGGAGACAGCGCCTTGTCAAAGGGCTACGGCCGAGCGTCCAGCCTTCCGCGCGGCCCCCAAACCGGGTATCCTTTGCCCCTTGAGCAACGCACCGATTCCGATGTCTTCCCCGATCACCCCAGGCTTGTTAATCTTGCACGGCAACCAGATGGAATTGCTGCGCAGCGCCATGTTCGACTGGCTGCGCAGCCATCCGCTCGGCCCGCTCGAGCAGGAGACCATCCTGGTGCAGTCGAACGGGGTGGCCGAGTGGCTCAAGATCGCGCTGGCCGAGGAGATGGGCGTGTGCGCGGCGACCCGGGTGGCGCTGCCTGCGCGCTTCCTGTGGGAGGCCTACCGCGGCATGCTGGGGCGCGAGCGCGTGCCCAGCCGCGCACCCTTCGACAAGGACCCGCTCACCTGGCGCCTGATGCGCCTGCTGCCGGCGCTGCTCGACGCGCCCGGCTACGCGCCGCTCAGGCAGTTCCTCGGCGATGGCTGCCCGGAGCGTCGCCTGCAGCTGGCCGAGCGCCTGGCCGACCTGTACGACCAGTACCAGGTCTACCGGGCCGACTGGCTGGCCGACTGGGAAGCGGGACGCGACCAGCTGCGCCGCGCGGCCGGCGAGCCGCAGCCGCTCGCACCCGACCAGCAATGGCAGGCCTGCCTGTGGCGCGAAATCCACGCCAGCCTGCCGCCGGAGCAGCGAGCCAGTGGCCGCGCCAGCATCCACGCCCGGTTCCTGGCCGCCGTCGAGGAAGGGCGCGTGCCGGTGTCGCGCCTGCCGCGCCGGGTGATCCTGTTCGGCATGTCGACCCTGCCGTACCAGACCCTGCAGGCGATCGCCGCGCTGTCGCGTTACACCCAGGTACTGTTCGCGGTGCCCAATCCCTGCCGTTTCTACTGGGGCGACATCATCGAGGGGCGCGAGCTGCTGAAGGCGGCGCGCCGCCGCCAGCAGCCGCGCGGCGGCCTGGAACTGGCCAGCGTGCCGGTCGAGGAATTGCACATGCACGCCCATCCGCTGCTGGCGAGCTGGGGGCGCCAGGGGCGCGACTTCGTGCGCATGCTCGACGAGTTCGACCAGGCGGAGGGCGCGCGCTACGCGCAGTTCGGTACCGAAAGCCTGCGGGTCGACCTGTTCGACGAGTCCGAAGGCCTCACCCTGCTGCAGCAGGTGCAGGCCGCGGTACGCGACCTGCTGCCGCCCGGCGAGCATCCGCGCACGCCGCCGCCGCGCGAAGACCGTTCGATCGAGTTCCACATCGCCCACAGCGTCCAGCGCGAGGTCGAGGTGCTGCACGACCAGCTGCTGTCCTGGTTCGCCCGGGACCCGAGCCTACGTCCGCGCGACGTGGTGGTGATGGTGCCCGACATCGACGTGTTCTCGGCCGCGGTCCACGCGGTGTTCGACCAGCACCGCCGCAGCGACCCGCGCCACATTCCCTTCGAGATCGGCGATGTGCGCGACCGCAGCGTGAATCCGCTGCTGGTCGCGCTCGAGTGGCTGCTGCGCCTGCCGCAGCAGCGCTGCCGCCAGAGCGAGGTGCGCGACCTGCTGGACGTGCCGGCGGTGGCCGGGCGCTTCGGCCTGCAGGCCGAGGACCTGCCGATCCTGGGCCGCTGGATCGAGGGCTCGGGCGTGCGCTGGGGCCTGGACCGCGCGCACCGCGCCGGCCTCGGCCTGGCCTCGGTGGGCGAACAGAACGCCTGGATCTTCGGTGTGCGCCGCATGCTGCTCGGCTACGCCAGCGGCGCGGGACGCAGCTTCGGCGACATCGAGCCCTACGCCGAAGTGGGCGGGCTGGATGCCGCGCTGGCCGGTTCGCTGGCCCAGTTCATCGACAGCCTGCTGCACTACCGCGCCGCGCTGGCCGAAGCGCGCACCCCGGCCGCCTGGGGCGAGACCGCACGCGCGCTGCTGGCTGCGTTTTTCCAGCCTGCCGTGGAAGCCGACCGCCTGACCCTGGCCCAGCTGAACGATGCCCTGCAGTGCTGGCTGGAGACGGCCGACAGCGCCGGTTTCGAGGAGCCGGTGCCGCTGGCCGTGATGCGCGAATCCTGGCTCAAGCAGCTCGACCAGCCGACCCTGAACCACCAGTTCGTCTCCGGCGGCGTGACCTTCTGCACCTTGATGCCGATGCGCGCCGTGCCCTTCCGCGTGCTGTGCCTGCTCGGCATGAACGACGGCGACTTCCCGCGCCGTTCCAGCCAGGCCGACTTCGACCTACTGGCCCTGCCCGGCATGGCGCGCCCGGGCGACCGCTCGCGCCGCGACGACGACCGCTACCTGATGCTGGAAGCGCTGCTGTCTGCGCGCGACAAGCTGTACGTGAGCTGGGTCGGGCGCAACGTGCGCGACAACAGCGAGCAGCCGGCCTCGGTGCTGGTGGCCCAGCTGCGCGACTACCTGCAGGACGGGTGGAGCCTGTGCCTCGACGAGCGCACCACGGAGCACGCGCTGCAGCCCTTCAGCCGCCGCTATTTCGAGCGCGGCGGCCTGCTCACCTATGCCGGCGAGTGGCGTTCGGCGCACGCCGAGGCGGCGGCCGATGTGGTGGAGACGCTCCCGCCCTATGAACTGGAGCCGGGCTTCGTGCTCAAGCTGGGCGAGCTGGCGGCCTTCCTGCGCCAGCCGGCGCGCTACTTCTTCCGGCGCCGCCTCGGGGTCGTGTTCGCCGACGCCGCCGTGGTGGGCGAGGACGAGGAACCGTTCGCGCTCGACGCGCTGGAACGCTACTACGTGGAAGACCACCTGCTCGACGACAGCGGCCCGCCCGAGGCGCCGCACGAGGTGCGCGCGACCCTGATGGCGCGCACCGAGCGGCTGGCGCGCGAGGGCGTGCTGCCGATCGGCCTGCTGGGCCGCCAGTGGCAGCAGGACCTGGTCGATGGCCTGGTGCCGGTGCGGTCTGCCTGGCTGGCGCTCGGCCTGCGCTTCCCGCACGCGGCGCCCAAGCGCGCCGTCAGCCTGGGCCTGGACGACGGCCATGGCCAGCAGCTGCTGCTGGACGACTGGATCGACCGCCTGCGCAGCGACGGCGCGCAGAGCGCCTGGCTGATGCAGGTGTCGTCGAAGGTGCTGGACCGCGAAGGGCGCCCGCGCGGCGACAAGTTGATTGGTCCCTGGCTGCGCCAGCTGGCCGCGGCCGCGGCCGGCGCTCCCGTGGCCGGCCACCTGGTGGCGCGCGACGCGCTGCTGGCGATGGCGCCGCTGGACCCGGTCGATGCGGCCGCCACGCTGCACGACCTGGCGCGGCTGTGGCGCGCCAACCTGGACCGCCCGCTGGGCGTGGCCTGCAAAACCGCGCTCGCGCTGCTGCAGGAAGGCGCCGGCGAGGCCGAGGCGCGCCTGGTGTACGACGGCGGCTACGAGCTCAAGGGCGAAGTCGAGGAACTGTGCCTGGCGCGCCTGTGGCCGGATTTCGCGGCCCTGGTGGTGGCAGGCGACTGGCCGCACGTGGCGCGCGACCTGTACGGCCCGCTGGCCGACTGGATCGCGACCGCGCTGCAGGTGATGCCGCTGGCGGCGCTCCAGGAAGGGGCTGCGCCATGAGCCAGCTGCTCGATCCGCTCGACTTTCCGCTGCACGGCTCGCGCCTGATCGAAGCCTCGGCCGGCACCGGCAAGACCTGGACCATCGCCGCGCTCTACCTGCGCCTGGTGCTGGGCCATGCCGGCGCTGGTGGCGACAGCGGATTCGCGCGCCCGCTGCTGCCGAGCGAGATCCTGGTGATGACGTTTACCCGCGCCGCGACGCGCGAACTGGCCAAGCGCGTACGCGAGCGCCTGGTGGAGGCGGCTGCCTTCTTCCGCGGCCAGCTGGACAGCGCCGACCCTTACCTGGAGCAGCTGCGCGAGGCCTATCCCGGCGAGGCCGAACGCAGCCTCGCCGCACACCGCCTGGTGCTGGCCGCCGAGACCATGGACGAGGCCGCGATCTTCACCATCGACGCCTGGTGCCAGCGCATGCTGCGCGAGCACGCCTTCGATTCCGGCAGCCTGTTCGACGAAGAACTGCTGAGCGACGAGCGCGCCCTGTTCGAGGATGCGGCGCACGACTACTGGCGCCAGCACGTGTATCCGCTGGGCGAAGGCGCACTGGCCTCGGTGCGCGCCTGCTGGAAGGACGTGGCCGCGCTCAAGGCCGGCGCACGCGAGCTGGTGACGCGCACCCACCTGCTGGGGCCATGCGCGGCGGAGCCGCTCGGCGTGCTGGTGGCGCGGGTGGAAGGCGCGCTGCGCGCCGAGCTGGCCGGGCTGAAGGAGGGCTGGGCCGCGCGCGCCGACGCCATGGAGAGCTGGATCGCCGCCCAGCGCGAGCGCCAGCCGAAGTGCTTCAACGGCACCAAGATGCGGGCCGACTCGCTGGTGAAATGGTTCGAGGCCCTGCGCGCCTGGGCGGCCGACCCGGTGCAGGTAGCGCCCGACCTGAACGACACCGCCTGGCGCCGCCTGTGCCCGGACGGCATCGTGGACGCCTTCAGCAAGGACTTCGTGGCCGAGGTCCCGGACTGCTTCGGCTTCACCACGCCGCTGCGCGAGGCGCTTGGGCGCCTGCAGCCGCTGTCGCACGCGCTGCTGCGCCACGCGGCCAGCCACATCGCCGCCCGCATGCGCGAGTTGAAGGCCAGCAGGCGCCAGTTCGGCTTCGCCGACATGCTGCAGCGCCTGAAGGACGCGCTCGAAGCCGGGGCGCAGGCCGGAGCGGCGCTGAGGCGGCGCATCATCGCCCAGTATCCGGTGGCGCTGGTCGACGAATTCCAGGATACCTCGCCCGACCAGTACCGCATCTTAAACCTGCTGTACCGGGTGGCGGACAACGACCGGGAGCGCGGCCTGTTCCTGATCGGCGATCCGAAGCAGTCGATCTACGGCTTTCGCGGCGCCGACATCCACAGCTACCTGGACGCGCGCCGCGCCACCGCCGGCCGCCACTACCAGCTGGGCGTGAACTACCGCTCCACGGCGGCGCTGGTGGAGGCCGTCAACCAGCTGTTCCGCCATGCCGAAGGCGATGGCGACCATCCCGGCTACCCGGGCGGGGCGTTCCGCTTCCGGCGCGGCGCGGACAATCCGCTGCCCTTCGAGCCGGTCCAGGCCAAGGGCCACCGCGAGCGCCTGGTGGGCGCCGGCGGCGAGCAGCCAGCGATGGCGCTGTGCTGCGCCGGCCCGATGAGCCAGGAAGCCTACCGCGAGCTCTTTGCCCACCACTGCGCCGAGCACATCGTCGGCCTGCTGGGTGACGAACGGGTCGGGTTCTCGGACGGCGAGCGCTTCCGGCGCCTGATGCCGGCCGACGTCGCGATCCTGGTGCGCGACCGCGGCGAGGCGGCCGCCGTGCGGCGTGCGCTGGTGCAGCGCAAGGTTGCCAGCGTCTACCTGTCCGACAAGGATTCCGTGCTCGAGAGCGAGGAGGCGGCCGACGTGCTGCGCTGGCTGTACGCGGTGGCCAATCCGCTCGACGGCACCCTCGCGCGCGCCGCCTTCGCCACCCGCACCGCCGGCCTGCCGCTGGGCGAACTGGCGCAGCTGTCATCGAACGAGGTGGCGTGGGAAGCGCGCGTCGAGCAGCTCAAGAGCCTGCACCTGGCCTGGCAGCGCCAGGGCGTGCTGGCCATGCTGCGCCGCTTCGTGCACGAACTCGGGCTGCCGGCGCGCCTACTCGGGCGGCCGGGCGGCGAGCGGCGCCTGACCAACCTGCTGCACCTGGCCGAGCTGCTGCAGGAGGCCAGCACCCAGCTCGAAGGCGAGCAGGCCCTGATCCGCTGGCTGGCGGAACAGGTCGACGGCCTGAGCGAAGGGGGCGACGAGCGCGTGCTGCGCCTGGAAAGCGACGCCGAGCTGGTCAAGGTGGTCACGGTGCACAAGTCCAAGGGCCTGGAATACCCGCTGGTCTACCTGCCCTTCGCGGTGAGCGCGCGCCGGACCGACCGCCGCCGGCGCGCCTTCTTCGAGTTCGTCGGCCCGGATGGCGCGCGCCACCTCGACCTGCAACTGAGCGATGAAGCACTCGAGGCGGTCGACCGCGCGCGCCTGGAAGAAGACCTGCGCCTGCTGTACGTCGCGCTCACCCGCGCGCGCCACGCGCTGTGGCTGGGCGCGGCGCCGATCAGCGGCCGCAGCAAGGCCGAGAACCGGTTGCATGAGTCGGCGCTTGGCTACCTGGCGGGGGGCGGCGAGAAGATCGCGGCCGAACTGCTGCGCCAGCGCCTCGAGCGCCTGTGCGGCGCCGTCCCCGGCATCGTGCTGCACGACCTGGCGGCGGCCGAGGGCCGCACCCTGCTGGTACGCGAGGATGCGCGGCCCGAGCTGCTGGGCGCGCCGCGCTACGAGGCCAGCTTCGAGCGCGACTGGTCGATCGGCTCGTTTACTTCGCTGGTGCGGCATGCCGTGCCGCCGGCGCCGATGCGCGCCCAGGAACAGACCCTGCTCGAAGAGGCGCCGCAAGCGGCGACGCCGCCGCGCATCGAGGACGCGCCCTGGCACCGCTTCCCGCGCGGCTCGGTGCCGGGCAACTTCATGCACGAGCAGCTCGAGTGGATGGCGCAGGAAGGCTTCGAGCGCGTCGGCGAGCCGGACTTCATGGCGCGGCTTGGCCAGCGCATCGAGCGCGCCGGCTGGGGCCACCGGCTGGACGATGCCCTGGCCTGGCTGCAGGCGGTGGCCGGCACGCCGTTGCCGCCGCTTGGCGTCGCCCTGTGCCAGCTGACCGGCGACACCGTGCCGGAGCTGGAATTCTGGTTCCCCAGCGAGCGCCTCGAGGTGGGCCGGCTCGACCGCCTGTGCCGCAGCCGCATCATGAAGGGCCTGGAGCGTCCGACCCTGCCCGAGCGCGTGCTGCACGGGATGCTCAAGGGCTTCGCCGACCTGGTGTTCGAGCACGAGGGGCGGTTCTGGGTGCTCGACTACAAGACCAATGCGCTGGGGCCGGGCGACGCCGCCTACAGCCAGGCCGCGATGGCGCTGGGCATGGCCGGACACCGCTACGACATCCAGGCCACCCTGTACATGCTGGCGCTGCACCGGCTCCTGCGCAGCCGCCTGGGCGCGGCCTACGATCCGCCGCGCCAGCTGGGCGGCGCCGTGTTCCTGTTCCTGCGCGGGATCGCGAACGCCGACACGCGCGGCTGCTGCGTGCTGGCGCCCGACCTGGCGCTGCTGGATGCGCTCGACGACCTGCTCGACAAGGAGGATGGCGATGGCGCGCGCTGAAGCGAATCCGGAAGCGCTGTGGAACGAACTGGCGCGGCTGAGCGAGACCGGCGCGCTGCGCCGCCTGTCCTGCGCGTTCGCGCGCTTTGTCGCCTCGCTGGCCAATGGCATGCCGGTGCCGCCGGCGCTGGTGCTGGCGTCCAGCGTGCTCTCGGAGCTCGAAGGGCAGGGCCACAGTTGCCTGCTGCTGTCCGACCTGGCCGCCGGCCCGGCCGCGCTGCTCGGCTGGGAAGACGAGCAATGGAAGGAACTGGCGCGCTGCGCCGGACCGCTGCCGCGCACTGCCCAGGGCTGGGCCCAGCAGCTGGGCGGCTGCGCCCAGGTATGGGAAGTAGGCGCCTTCGACTACGACCAGCCGCTGGTGCTCGATGGCGACCGCCTCTACCTGCGCCGCTACTGGCGCGACGAGATGCTGGTGGCCCAGGCCGTGCGCGAGCGCGCCGGCCGCCGCATCGACGTCGATGCGGAGGCGGTGCGTGGCTGGCTCGACGGCCTGTTCGCGGCCCGGCCGGGGCAGGAGGGGCCGGACTGGCAGAAGCTGGCCTGCGCAATCGCCCTGCGCGGCTCGGTCGCGATCATCACGGGCGGCCCCGGCACCGGCAAGACCTATACCGTGGCGCGCCTGCTGGCGCTGCTGTTCGCCACCGCGCCGCAGGCCGGCAGCCAGCGCATCGCCCTGGCCGCGCCGACCGGCAAGGCGGCCGCGCGCCTGAAGCAGTCGATCGACAAGGCGCTCGGCGAATTGGCCGACAGGGCCGGCGCCGCGCTGCCGCTGCGCGAGCTGACCCAGCGCATGGGGGCCGCGCGCACCCTGCACAGCCTGCTGGGCGCGCGCCCCGACACCCGCGCCTTCGCCCACCACCGCGGCAACCCCCTCGATGTCGATGTCCTGATCGTGGACGAAGCCTCGATGGTGCACCTGGAAATGATGGCCTCGCTGCTGGACGCGCTGCCCGCGTCCGCGACCCTGATCCTGCTGGGCGACAAGGACCAGCTGGCCTCGGTGGAGGCGGGCGCCGTGCTGGGCGACCTGTGCCACAACGCCGGCGCCGGCGGCTATACGGCGGCCACCTGCGACTACGTGCTGGCCGCCAGCGGCGAAGCCGTTCCGGAGGAGTTCCAGGGCGATGCCGGCGCCCTGGCCCAGCAGACCGTGATGCTGCGCCACAGCCGCCGCTTCGGCGGTCCGATCGGACAGCTGGCGCTGGCGGTGAACGCGGGCGACGTGCTGCGTGCCGAAGCCTTGCTGCGCGCGGGCGAGCAGGGCGTGCGCTGGATCGAGAACGCCCAGCAGCAGCAGGTGCTGCAGCTGGCCCAGTCGGGCTACGGTGCCTACCTGGATGTGTTGAATACGGGCTACCAGACCGGATTGAACGCGAGTCATGAAGAATGGGTGCGCCAGATCCTGCAGCGCTTCGAATCCTTCCGCATCCTGTGCGCGGTGCGCGACGGCGAGTGGGGCGTCGCCGGCCTGAACGAGGCGGTGGCGGCGCGCCTGGCCGCGGCCGGCCTGCTGCGCCCGCAGGGCGACTGGTATGTCGGGCGCCCGGTGATGGTGACCCGCAATGACTACGGCACCGGCGTCTACAACGGCGACATCGGACTCACCCTGCCGGACCCGGCCCGCCCGAACGCACTGCGTGTCTATTTCCTGGAAGGCGATACGGTACGCAGCGTGCTGGCAACCCGCCTGCGCAATGTCGAGACGGCGTTCGCGATGACGGTGCACAAGTCGCAGGGCTCGGAATTCCGGCATACGGTACTGGCCCTGCCGCGCGAACGCGGCGCCGTGCTGACCCGCGAGCTGGTGTACACCGGGATCACGCGCGCCAGCGAATTGTTTACCCTGGTGTCGCCGCCGGGCGCGGTGCTGGCCGAAGCCATCGGCGCGCGTACCCACCGGACCAGCGGCCTGCGCGGCATGATCGCGCCGACCTCGCGCTAAGGCATCAAGGCGCCACGTCCATGTCGCGCGCCGCCGCCTTCCTCCTGGTCCTTGCCCTGGCGTTCGCCCTGGCCCTGGCCGGGAGCGCGAACGCCGGGGAGCCCGAGCGCCCGCGCGAAAGCGCGGTCCAGCTCGAGCGTGGCGGCACCCTGGCGCTACCGGAGGACGAGACGCCGGTGCCGGTAGTGCTGCTGGTTGCCGGTTCCGGGCCCACGGACCGCAACGGCAACAGCCCCGGGATGCGCAATGACAGCCTGCAGGGCCTGGCCCATGCGCTTGCCGAGGCCGGCATCGCCAGCCTGCGCTACGACAAGCGCGGCGTGGCCGGCAGCCGGGCCGCCGCCGTGCGCGAGTCCGAACTCAGCCTCGATGGCTACGCCGACGATGCGGCCGCCTGGCTGCGCCTGCTGAAGGGCGACGCGCGCTTCGGCAAGGTGGTCGTGGTCGGACACAGCGAGGGCGCGCTGGTCGGCATGCTGGCCGCCGGCCGCGCCGGCGCCGATGGCTTCGTGACGCTGGCCGGGCCGGGCCGGCGCCTGTCGGACGTGCTGCGGCGCCAGCTGGCCGGCAGGCTGCCGCCTGCGCTCATCCCGGACAGCGAACGCATCCTCGCCAGCCTGGAACGCGGCCAGCTCACCGAAGAGGTGCCAGCCCAGCTGGCGCCGCTGTTCCGCCCCAGCGTGCAGCCCTACCTGGTGTCGGCGATCAGGTACGACCCGGCCGAGGAACTGCGCAGGCTGGCGATGCCGGTGGCCGTGATCCAGGGCAGCACCGACCTGCAGGTGGGCGTCGAGGATGCACGCCGCCTGCAGGCGGCGCGGCCGGGCACGACGCTGGTGGTGGTCGAGGGCATGAACCATGTCCTGAAGATGGCGCACGGGGACCTGGCGGCGCAGCTGCCGGCATATACGCAGCCTGGTGGGCCGGTGGCGCGCGAACTGGTGCAGGCGCTGCTGCACTTCGTGCGTGGCTTGCCCTGATACGCTTGATCGAAACCAAACCTGCGGTCGGCCGGCCGGTGCTCGCCGAACTCGGCCATTGGGCGGTGGTCCTACCGTGCTGGAAGCAACCCCTATTCGCCCCGGCGCAAGCGCTCATCCATGCAGCGATTCGATCAGCAGAAGCCCGTCCTGTTTCGTGGTACCGGATTCGGGACCGGCCTGGAGCCGGCGCGGCCGGGCGGGCCGCCGCCCGAGCTGGCGCTCGACTGGAAGGCCGGGGCCTGGGCGCGCTGGTGTGCGCGCAGCTTCGACGTGTGGTGGGAGACCGCCCTGGTGGCGACGCTGCTCGGTCTGCTCCTGTGCCGCCACTCCCCGGTTTTCCTGCAATGGCTGGAAACGCCCTTCGGCTGGAAACTGTTTGGCCTGGCCTGCATCCCGGCCGGGCTGCTGCTCGATGCGCTGCTGCACACCGTGGTCGGCAATACGCCCGGCAAGGCACTGCTCGGGCTGCGCCTGGAGCGCGCCGACGGGTGCCATCCTGTCTTGTCCGAGCTGGCGCGGCGCAATGCGCGGCTCTGGTGCAGCGGGCTTGGCCTTGGCTTGCCCCTGTTCAGCCTGTTCACGATGGCGCGCCAGGCGCTGCGCCTGCGCAAGGACCTGCCGGCCAGCTATGACGGAGCGCTGTACCTGGTACGCGCCCGCCCGGTCGGACGCCTGCGCAAGGCGGTGTTCGGTGCCGCGTTCTGCAGCCTGTTCCTGCTGATCGTCGCGCTGGACGCGGCCGACCGCCAGGATGCCCGCGAGATCGCCGAGCTGAAGGCTGCGCCGCCCTACGGCTGGACCAATCCACTGACCGGAAACCGGGTGCTGGTCGCGCCGCAGTGGCTGGCGCAGGACGCCGGGGCGGAAGACGAAGGGGAAGAGGGGGGCGGCGACCGCGGCGCGGCGCCTGGCAGGGCGCGCTACCGCTTCACCCTGCATGGCGGCCACGCCGTGGTCCTGCTCAGCATGGAAGCGCAGGATGGACGCAGCCTGCGCGAACATGTCCGTGCCCACGCTCAGCAGGACCATGGCGTGGCGCTGGCGGACGAAGCCGCGCCGGCCGGCGGGCGCTACGGAATGTTCCGGGGCTATCCGTCCTGGGCCGGCATGGCGGAGGGAAGGCATAGCGCACTGCGGGTGCAGACCCGCATCGTCGCGGTGGATGGCAGGTTCTGGCGGGTGGAGCTGCTGCAGTCGCCACCGGCGGCCTACACCGACGACCTGGTGCAGGCCCTCGGCCAGGCCTTGTGGGATTCCGTCCTGACCGCGCCGGACGCGGCGGCGGGGAAATGACAAAGGGGCCACATGGCCCCTTGTTGTCCGGGAACGGCCTGGCTTCGCGGCTTATTTCTTGCGGCGCTTGGGCGTCACCTTCACCTTGCCACGTTTCTTGACCGTCTTCAGCTTGGCATTGCCGGCGCTGGCCTTGATGCGGGCACGCTTCGCGCTTGCCTTGATGCTGCCGCGCTTGGACGCCGCCTTGAAGCGCGGCGCGCGGTTCGAGGCCTTGGCCACCCTTACCGGCGCTTGTTCGCCGGCGATGAAGCGGCGTACATTCAGGGCGTCGAGGATACGCGCCGAGGACGCGCCGGCATTGAGCAGCACCATGGTCGCGTTCTTGCCGGCAGCCGTGATGTTCATGATCAGGCAGCGCCCGGCTTCCGAGGTGTAGCCGGTCTTCGACAGGCCGATGTCCCAGCCCTTGGCACCGACCAGGCGGTTGGTGTTGCGGTACTCGACCTCGCGCCCATTGATGTTGATCAGGTTCTTCGAGTCGGTCGTCATGTTGGTGATGACGGCATACTTGCTCGATGCGGCCGCCATCTTGACCAGGTCGCCGGCGGTCGAGCGGTTGCGCGGCGACAGGCCGGTCGGCTCCTCGATCACGGTCTGGGTCATGCCGAGCGCGCTGATCTTGCGCTTGACCGCGGCCTTGAAGCCGTCGGTGCCGCCCGGGAAGGTACGCGCCAGCGCCGCCGCGGCGCGGTTGTCCGAAGACATCAGCGCCAGATGCAGCACGTCGCGGCGCGAGATCAGGGCGCCCACCGGCACCCGCGAGCTGCTGTGCTTGAACGTGTCGACGTCGCTGCGGTCGATCTCGATCAGCTCGTCCATGTCCTGCCTGGCATCGAGCACGACCATGGCCGTCATCAGCTTGGTCAGCGAAGCGATCGGGACGACGCGGTCTGCATTCTTTTCCAAAAGAATCTTGCCAGTGTCATCTTCTACCACAAGCACCGACTGGGAGCCGAAAGGCACCGCGAATGCGGCAGCCGAAAACGACATCAATACGGTGGCAAACAATTTTTTGAGCATTGTCGGGTTCAGGAGTGGTTGCGTTGAGCGGGAGACATGCCACGGATGGGCACGCAGTCAACTGTCTAGCTGTAGGGCAACTACAGGAGATGCACGATAGCATCAAGCATGATGCATGTCTATGGCGCACAGGCAAAAATGGACTTGTAACCGGGAATTTTGTTGGGAATAGACATTCTCATGGTAGTGTGCCCACAGACACCGTCACCGCCTACCACCGCCCAGAAAGCACAAGACCCTGCGCGGGGCAGGGCCGTGGTACGGCGGGAGGCATTCCGCCGCTCGTGCAAGCGCTGTCGCTTACTTCGACGCGTAGATCTTGTCGAACTCGCCGCCATCATTGAAGTGGACGGCCTGGGCCTTGCGCCAGCCGCCGAACAGTTCGTCCACCGTGAACAACTGGATGGGCTTGTAGTTGGCGGCGTGCTTTTTCATGACCGCTTCCGAGCGCACCCGCATGAAGTGCTTGGCGCCGATCTCCTGGCCGGCCGGCGAGTACAGGAAGTTCAGGTAGGCGGTCGCTTCCTTGCGCTGCTTGCGGCGGTCGACCACCTTGTCGACCACGGCCACCGGCGACTCCGCCAGGATCGATACGCTCGGGTACACCACTTCGAAATTGTCGCCGAACTCCGCGCGCACCATGCTCACCTCGTTCTCGAAGGTGACCAGCACGTCGCCGATCTGGCGCTGGGTGAAGGTGGTGGTGGCCGCGCGGCCGCCAGCGTCCAGGATCGGCACGTTCTTGAAGATACGCGATACCAGCTCACGCGCCTGGGCTTCGGTACCGCCCTTCTTCTTCAGTGCCGCACCCCATGCAGCCAGGTAGGTGTAGCGGCCGTTGCCGGCGGTCTTCGGGTTGGGAATGATCACCTGCACGCCCGGACGGGCCAGGTCGTCCCAGTCCTTGATTTTCTTCGGATTGCCCTTGCGCACCAGGTACACCATGGTCGAGTAATAGGGCGCCGCATTGTGGGGGAACTTCCTGGCCCAGTCCTTGGCCACCAGCCCGCGGTCGGACAGCATGTCGATGTCGTTGGCCTGGTTCATGGTGACGACCGACGCTTCCAGCCCGTCGGCGACGGCGCGTGCCTGCTTGCTCGAGCCACCGTGCGACTGCTTGATGCTGACCGTCTCGCCGGTCTGCTGCTTGTAGGCCGCGATGAAGGCCGGGTTGATGTCCTTGTACAGCTCGCGCGCCACGTCGTAGGAGACGTTCAGCAGTTCGGTGCCGGCGGCGCTGGCCTGGAGCGGCAGTGCGGCGCCCAGCGCCAGGGCAAGGATCAGGCGGCGCAGAGGGGAAGTCATGGTCATGGTGGCTCGCTTTTCAAATCGGGTGGTGACAGCATGCATGATCCGTACTTTCATCAAATTTCGGAACGATAGTTTTGTCATATGCTTAGTACTGCCGGGTTGCCTGGCGTTGCCGGCAGCAGGCAAGCGGGCTTCGGTGTATAGTCGTGCCCAGCCATTGCGCCGCTGAGCGCGGGTCCCGACTTCCGTTTTTTCTGCATAGTGATGTTTGATGTCCACGCGTTTTGATATTCGCAAGGCAGTGCCCGGTGATGCCTCCGCCGCCTGCGCGCTGCTGCGCCGTTCGATCGAGATCGGTTGCCGGGCTGATCACCGGGACCAGCCCGCCGTGCTCGACGCCTGGCTCGGCAACAAGACCACGGGCAATGTGGCAAGCTGGCTGGCCTCGCCCAGCAACCATGCGCTGGTGGCCGAGCGCGACGGCGAACTGCTCGGGCTGTGCCTGCTGACCCAGGCCGGCAGGCTGGCCCTGTGCTATGTGGCGCCGGAGGTCCTGCGGGCCGGCATCGGTGGTGCCTTGCTGGCCGCCGCCGAGGAACAGGCGCGCGCCTGGAGCATCAACAAGCTGCAGCTGCATAGCCCGCCCGGGGCCAGCGCCTTCTTTGAACGCCACGGCTATCTCAACGCCGGCAAGGACAAGTCCTGCTTCGGACTCGAGTGCGACCTGCTGTGGAAGGCACTCGGCGCCAGCCGTGAGCCGGCGCCGGGCGCGCGCAAGCGCTTCTGCAACTGCAGCAGCTAGGCGACCCTGGTCGGTGCGGCTTGAACCGCGCCATCATTGCGAACACATCTTTTGTCCGGGAGAAGCTTGCGATATAGTAAGCGCCTCGATTTGGATGAGTTCTTATGGCTTCACGTAGAGATTTCCTGCAACAGGGCGCCGCATTGTGCGCGGGCGGCATCCTCGGCGCCCCCCTGCTGGCTCCCGGCCTCGCCTGCGCCCAGGACGCCGGCCTGCAACCCCCGCCCGACCTGTTCGATGCCCAGCTGCTGGACCTCGACTTCTGGGTCAAGCCGCGCACGCTCTCGCTGGTGCGCCCGCAAAGCGGCGAAAAGGCCAGGGTGCTGTACTGGAAGGACGGCGAGGTCATCGACTCCGCCTACCAGGAGCTGTGCCATATCCTGCGCGATGTGAACGGCCGCGCCAGCGCCCCGATCGATCCCAAGCTGTTCGAGGTGCTGTGGGGCACCCAGGCCTTCATCGCGCGTTACGGCATGATCCAGCCGCTCGAGATCCTGTCCGGCTACCGCACCGAGGCCTCGAACCGGCGCCTGGTGGAAGAGGGCGTGCCGGCCGCGCGCAAATCGCTGCACATGGTCGGCAAGGCGGCCGACATCCGCATCGCCAGCCTGAGCGAGGATGTGCTCGGCGGCCTGATCCGCAGCTTCCGCCAGGGCGGGGTCGGCTATTACTACCGCTCCGGACCGAAGGGCGGCTGGATCCATGCCGATACCGGCCTGAACCGTACCTGGAAAGGCTGAGCCGCGCCGAGGCGTGCTCGCCCGCCTCCCGGCTTCCGCTACCATTTGTCCATCGACCCTGTTCTTGTCAAAGGAGGCAGTGATGGCAACGATGAACACTCCCACGATCGACCGCCGGACCATGGGCGAACGGCGCAGCAACGCGCCGCGCGTGCGCGGCCGCTCCACCATGTCGGCGCTTGACTACCTGGCCATGGCCCTGCTGATCATCGGCGGGCTGAATTGGGCGATGGTCGGCCTGTTCGATGTCGACATGGTCGCCACCATCCTCGGCCCGGGCAGTCCGGCCACCCGCATCGTGTATGTGGTGGTGGGCCTGGCGGCGCTCTACTCGATCTATATACTGGGCAAGATGGCAGGCAGCCGGCGCGCCGTGTGAGCGGGACGCGGGTCGGCCTGATCGCCGACACCCATGGGCTGCTGCGTCCGCAGGCAGTGGATTTCCTGCGCGGCTGCGAGCACATCATCCACGCGGGCGACATCGCCGGTCCCGGCATCCTGGAGCCACTCGCCGCGCTGGCGCCGCTGACGGTCGTGCGCGGCAATAACGACCGCGGCGCCTGGGCCGCGGCGCTGCCGGAGACGGCCGTGCTGCGCCTGGGCGCCGTCGCCATCTACGTGATCCACGACCTCAAGGAACTGGATATCGACCCGGCCGCGGCAGGCATGCGGGTCGTCGTGGCGGGCCATTCGCACCGTCCCTCCAGCCAGCAGCGCGGCGGAGTGCTGTACGTGAATCCCGGCAGTGCGGGGCGACGCCGCTTCGCGCTGCCGGTTTCGATCGGCGAATTGCTGGTCGAGGGAGAGCAGGTCAGCGTGCGCCTGGTGACCCTGGCCGTCTAGCCGCGCTCGCCGGCACGGATAAACGGCGCAATATCCCGTAAAATATGGCTCGCTTCGCAATTGCTGCCCACATGAACCTGCCACCCGATACCCCGCCACGCTTCCGCCCCCGCCCCTGGACCGCACTCGAGACCCCGCAGGACGTCGAACTCTGGATCGACGAGCACAACCGCGCCTTGCAGGAACTGGTCAAGCCGACCGAGACCGGGGTCGGCATCCGCTTCACGCTGGCCGAAGGCGGAAACGTCACCATGCAGACCACGGGCGATGCCGTGCTGCTCGACGTCGAGCCGGACGCCGACTGGATAGGACCCCTGATCCAGGCCGCCACCGGGGCCGAGGCGCCGCGTGGCCAGGTCTGGATCCTTCCCGACGACAAGCTGGTGCAGCTGATCCTCGGCCTGTCGAGCCTGGTGGCAAGCACCACCCTGGTCACTAGCCATCCGTTCGGCGCGCGCGCCCGCCGCGCCGGGCAATGAGCCGGCGCTTCCCGCCTGTCCGGGTTTCGGTGATAAGCTCAGCTCGACCAGGACCAGGAGATTCGATGGGCAGGCATAGGCAATACACGGCGCGCCGCGGCGTGTTCGCACTCGGGCTGGCCGCGATGCTGGCGGCGCTGGCGCCGGGCGCGGCGGCGGCCGACCTGCTCGCCGAGCTCAAGGCGCGCGGTACGCTGCGTATCGCGCTCGAAGGCAGCTACCCGCCCTTCAATTTCATGCACGGGAAGACCGGCCAGCCGGCCGGCTACGACGTCGACGTCGCGCGCCTGGTCGCGCGCAGGCTGGGTGTGCGCCCGGAATTCGTCACCACCGAATGGGCAGCGATCCTGCCTGGGCTGGCAGCAGGCAAGGTCGACGTGATCGTCAGCCAGGTCGGCATCACGGCGCAGCGCGAACAGGCTTTCGATTTTTCGCGTCCGTATACCTATTCGTACCCACAATTGATCGTGCGGCGCAACGACCGCGCCAGCTATGCCAGCCTGACCGACCTGAAGGGCAGGACAGTCGGGGTCGGGCAGGGGAGCGTGTTCGAGCAGCAGGCCCGGGCGATACCGGGGATCGTGGTGAGGAGCTATCCGGCGACGCCGGAGAACCTGCAGGACCTGGCCTTCGGACGCATCGATGCGGCGCTCAACGACAGCCTGATGGTCGCCTACCTGCTGAAGCATTCGGCCTTGCCGATCAAGGCCGGCGCGCGGGTTGGCGCGGCCGGGCGGATGGGGATCGCGATGCGCAAGGGGAATCCGGAATTCAAAGCGGCGCTCGACCGCATCCTGCTCGATGCCGGCGCGGACGGCAGCCTGAAGGCACTGTCGATGAAATGGTTCGGGATGGACGCCAGTCGTCCGCCGCCGTGACGGTGTCGGCGGCTACGCGGCGCGTCATGCTCGGGCTGGCGCCGAGGGACAAGGCCACGCCCTGAGCGCAGCCCGGTGCCGTGCGAGGATCAACGCTTGCCGTCCTGGCCACCTTGTTTGAACGCTTCCGAGGCCTGCTGCGCGCTTTCTCCCTGGCGCTGGCCGTCGAGGTCGTCAAGCGCTGGGGTGCCGCCGGAAGCATGCTGGCCACCTCCCTGCTGCCGGTTACCCTGCTGCTGGCTACCCTGCTGTTGGTTTCCTTGTTGTTGCGTTCCAGACTGCTGATTGCCCTCACGCTGCCCTTGTCCGGCTGCGGAGACCAGGTCCTTGCTCGGGTCCTTGGCAGCATTGTCCGGTTGCGATTGTTTCTGCTGTTCCATGTTCGTCTCCTCGTCGTGGATGGTCGAGCGACCATCTTACGCCTCGTACCGGAATCGGCAATCGGCGTCCACGCAGAGTTCGCGTAGGAGAGGTCGCACGGCAGGCTGGCCAGGCATGTGAAAGCGCACCGCGGCAGGCGATGGCCCGGGCGGTGCGCGTTGGTGCTACGAGTGGGAAGACAGGCTTCCCGGTGCTTCCGAGGGTTCCGGCTTAACGATTGCCGCGTTGCTTGTCGGTGCTGTTGTCCTGGCTCCACGCCTGCGATGCATCCTTGGCGGATTCACCCTTGCGCGAACCCAGGTCGTCCAATGCCGGTGTGCCGCCGGACGCATGCTGGCCACCCGACTGCTGGCTATCCTGGCGCCCGGACTGCTGGCTTCCTCGCTGCTGCTGGCCTTGTTGCTGTCCTGATTGCTGGCTGCCCTGCTGCCGGCCCGACTGCTGACTGCCTTGCTGCTGTTGTCCAGATTGTTGGCTGGACTGTTGGCCGGATTGCTGGCCGCCCCGTTGTTGCCCAGACTGCATGTTGCCCGATTGGCGTCCCGATTGCATGTTGCCTTGCTGCTGGCTTGCACCCAGGTCTTCCATGTCGCTGTCGTGACGGGGGCCCTTGATGCCATGTCCTTTGTTTTCACCCATGTCGGTCTCCTTGACGAGTCAATGTAGGGACTATCTTAGTCCTCTCACCGGCTGCGGCAATCGGACTCGCGGACGTACCGCCGTAGGACGGCTCGCACAAAGTCATCAGTAAATCACGAAGATCCGGCATCGCCCTGGCGCGTGCCTTGGCCGGGTTGCTGGGGCTGTTTCGTGTGTTCGGACTGCTGGTTGTCCGCGCGGCTGCGCTCGAGGCGCTCGCGCTGGCGCTTGACGTCGAAATCGTCCAGCTGGACGTCACTCAGGCTGCGTTCGGAATCCTTGTTTTCAGGCATGGCTGCCTCCCGGCTGTGGTGGAAGCCCCATGCTAGCCCTTTCCGTGCCAGGAAGGCGCTCAGGGCTGCGCGGGAACGATGCCCAGGCCGCGCAGGAAGCTGCGCGCCGCCTCGAAAGCGCCAAGCTGCTGCTCGCCCGTGAAGCCGCCGTGCCCGCCACCCGGGATGGTATGCAGGACGTTCCTGACCCCCGCCTTGTCCAGTGCCGCCTTCAGGCGCAAGGCGTGCGCATAGGGCACCATGGGGTCGGCGTCGCCATGGATGGTGAACACCGGCGGACCGCCGGCGCGTACCTGGTTCAGCGGCGACACCGCGTGTGCCAGCTGTTCCCGGCCCGGGCCCGGCATGCTGCCGAACCAGGCCACCGCGTACGAGCGCTGGTTCGGGCCCTGCAGCATGTCGGCGACGTCGGTGATGCCGAACCAGTTGACCACCGCCGCCACTTTCGGCGCCGCGTTCCGGTACGGTCCCGACCAGGCGGGCTCGTTGGCCGCGCACTGGTGGGTGAAGGGCGAGTCGGCGGGCAGCATGGCGGTGGCCAGCGCCAGGTGGCCGCCAGCCGAATTGCCGGTGGTGACCACCCGCTCCAGGTCGAAGTGGTACTTCTTCGCATTGCGGCCTACCCATTGCAGCGCGCACAGCGTGTCCTCGACGGCGGCCGGCGCCAGCGCGGTGTTCGCCAGCCGGTAGCTCACGTTTACCACCGTAAAGCCCATCTGCATCCAGGGCAGGGCCGACAGGGCCGAGCTTTCGCGGCTGCCCGCGACCCAGCCGCCGCCGTGGAAGCGCAGCACCACCGGGCGCGGTTTCGTGCCGGGCTCGTCGGGCAGGAGCACGTCGAGCTTGAGCTCCTGGCCGCTTGCCTTCAGGTAGGTCACGCCGGCATCGATGCCGTGCAGGTGGTCGAGCAGCACCGCCGCGCGCAGGCCATCGTCGGCCGCCTTCGCGGCGCCCGTGCAGGCCAGCGGCAGCACCAGGAGTGCCAGCCGCGAGGAAAGGGCGCGCATCCCGCTTACATGTTCGGGTAGTTCGGGCCGCCGCCGCCTTCCGGCGTCACCCAGACGATGTTCTGGGTCGGGTCCTTGATGTCGCAGGTCTTGCAGTGCACGCAGTTCTGGGCGTTGATCTGCAGGCGGTCCTTGCCTTCGTCGGTCTTGACGAACTCGTAGACGCCCGCCGGGCAATAGCGCTGTTCCGGCCCCGCGTACTTGGCCAGGTTGACGTCCACCGGAATGCCCGGGTTCTTCAGCGTCAGGTGGATCGGCTGGTCTTCGGCGTGGTTGGTGTTCGAGATGAACACCGAGGACAGGCGATCGAAGGTCAGCTTGCCGTCCGGCTTAGGATAGACGATCGGCTGGAACCGGGAGGCCGGCTTCAGGCATTCATGGTCGGCATGCTGGTGGTGCAGCGTCCACGGCGCCTTGCCGCGCAAGAGCATCTGGTCGATGCCGGTCATGATGGTGCCGATGTACAGGCCCTTGCTCATCCACGGCTTGAAGTTGCGCGCGACGTGCAGTTCCTCATGCAGCCAGCTCTTCTCGAAGGCGGCCGGGTAGGACGCCAGCTCGTCGTGCTGGCGGCCTTCGCCGAGCGCGGCGAAGGCGCTTTCCGCGGCCAGCATGCCGGTCTTGATCGCCGCGTGGCTGCCCTTGATGCGGCTGGTGTTGAGAAAACCCGCGTCGCAGCCGATCAGGGCGCCGCCCGGGAACACGGTCTTGGGCAGAGATTGCAGGCCGCCGGCCGTGATGGCGCGCGCGCCGTAGGAGATGCGCTTGCCGCCTTCGAAGAAGTGGCGGATCGCCGGGTGGGTCTTATAGCGCTGGAATTCCTCGTAGGGCGACAGGTAGGGGTTCTGGTAGGCCAGGCCCACCACGAAGCCGACCGCCACCTGGTTGTTCTCCAGGTGGTACAGGAAGGAGCCGCCGTAGGTGCTGTTGTCCAGCGGCCAGCCGGCCGTGTGGATGACCAGGCCCGGCTTGTGCTTGCTCGGATCGATTTCCCACAGTTCCTTGATGCCGATGCCGTAGGTTTGCGGGTCCTTGCCCTTGTTCAAGTCGTACTTGGCCATCAACTGTTTGCCGAGGTGGCCGCGCGAGCCTTCCGCGAACAGGGTGTACTTGGCGTGCAGCTCCATGCCGAGCTGGAAGTCCGGACCCGGCTCGCCGTCGCGCTTGACGCCCATGTTGCCGGTGGCGACACCCTTGACCGAACCGTCTTCGTTGTACAGCACTTCGGCCGCCGGGAAGCCCGGGAAGATCTCCACGCCCAGGCTCTCCGCCTGCTGGCCCAGCCAGCGGGTCACGTTGGCCAGCGAAACCACGTAGTTGCCGTGGTTGGTCAGCATCTTCGGGACCATGAAGTTCGGCGTGCGGATGGCCTTGGTCTCGGTCAGAAACAGCACCTGGTCCTCGGTAACCGGGGTGTTCAGCGGCGCGCCTTTTTCCTTCCAGTCGGGGATCAGCTCGTTGAGCGCGATCGGGTCCATCACGGCGCCCGACAGGATGTGTGCGCCCAGTTCGCCGCCTTTCTCGAGCACGCAGACCGAGACCTCCTGGCCTTGTTCCGCCGCCAGCTGCTTGAGCCGGATCGCCGCGGACAGGCCGGCAGGGCCGCCGCCGACGATGACCACGTCGTATTCCATTGCTTCACGCGGTCCGTATTGTTCGAGGATATTGGTTGGCTCGGTCATGGATATTTAAATAAGAAGGTGGAAATTTAAGCACGAGTGTGCACTTTTTTACTGCTGAACGCAATGTTGGCCGCCATTTTACGGACATTATTAGATGCGGCAATCTAATACTGGTGATTTGTGTAATCATGATGGCTTCGCAAGCAAGCCGGGAAGGGAGCGGGACGTGGGCATCGAAGTCAACTACGAAGGAAAAATCGCCATGGTCACCGGCGCCTCGAGCGGGCTCGGGGCGCGTTTCGCGAAAGCGCTGGCCGGCGCCGGCGCGCAGGTGGTGCTGGCCTCGCGCCGGGTCGAGCGCCTGAAGGAACTGCGCGCCGAGATCGAGGCCGACGGCGGCGCCGCCCACGTGGTGCGGCTCGACGTCACCGACCTGGGCTCGATCAAGGCCGCCATCGCCCATGCCGAGACCGAGGCAGGTCCGATCGACATCCTGGTGAACAACTCGGGTGTCTCCAGCACCCAGCGCCTGCTCGACGTCACCGAGGACGACTACAACTACATCATGGACACCAACCTGCGCGGCGCCTTCTTCGTGGCCCAGCAGGCCGCCAAGCGCATGATCCAGCGCGCCAAGGGCGACCCGCGCAAGCAGCACCGCATCGTCAACATCGCCTCGGTGGCCGGGCTGCGCGTGCTGCCCCAGATCGGCGTCTACTGCATGAGCAAGGCGGGCGTGGTGCAGATGACCAAGGCGATGGCGGTCGAGTGGGGCAAGTACGGCATCAACGTGAACGCCATCTGCCCCGGCTACATCGCCACCGAGATGAACGAGGACTACTTCGACACCGAGCAGGGCCGCAAGCTGATCGACATGCTGCCGCGCAAGCGCGCCGGGCGGCCGGAGGACCTCGATGGCCTGCTCCTGTTGCTGGCGGCGGATGAAGCCCATTTCATCAATGGCGCCGTCATCACGGCCGACGATGGCATGACGGCGCAATGATATTCCCACTGCTAGGGGAGTAATGAGGAAGGCAAAATCTCAACAGGATCCAGTCAACATGGCTGCGATGCTAGTTATTTGGGACAACATCTGCGTACTAAACCACGCTAGAGATGGAGTTATGCACGAGATGCATCTTGCAAGAACTAAGGTTCATTCTAGTGCATGGTCCAATGTGCGCTGTGTTGAGAGAACAGTAGGCGACTTGGGAGGCGATGCGTCCTGTTACTTGTCAACGCAATTCCGAACCCTAGTGCCAAACATATGAACGCGTTTCCTACCGTAGAATTTGATCAAGGTATTTTAACGATCGAAGATGTTATAGCTGTCGCCTGCTTGTCTGCCCGACCAGTGCTTTCGATGGAGCCTGCATTTCGCGATCGAATCAAGCGCGGCGCCGATTTTCTTGACGCCCTGCTGCGTGAAGACGGTGTGATTTATGGGGTGACGACTGGATATGGCGATTCGTGTACGGTGCCTGTGCCTTTGCATCTAGTCTCAGAACTTCCGCACCAACTTTACACTTATCATGGTTGCGGGTTAGGACAATATCTTAGCGCTGAAGAAACGCGTGCCGTGATTGCGGCGCGCCTTGCTTCATTATGCAAGGGCTACTCAGGGGTAAGTGTGTCCCTCCTTGAGGGAATTGTTCGTTTCCTTGATGAAGGGATTTTGCCATTAATCCCAAGCGAGGGTTCGGTAG
>NZ_JAIWIA010000067.1 GCF_020176695.1 Massilia sp. MS-15
TGAAGAAACGCGTGCCGTGATTGCGGCGCGCCTTGCTTCATTATGCAAGGGCTACTCAGGGGTAAGTGTGTCCCTCCTTGAGGGAATTGTTCGTTTCCTTGATGAAGGGATTTTGCCATTAATCCCAAGCGAGGGTTCGGTAGGTGCTAGTGGCGACCTGACTCCCCTCTCGTATTTGGCAGCAGCGCTGTGTGGCGAACGTGAAGTTTTGCACAACGGTGTCCAAGTACCAGCTCGTGAAGCATTGCGAAACGCTAATATCACTCCGCTGAAATTGAGGCCAAAGGAAGGCTTGGCGCTCATGAATGGCACTGCAGTGATGACTGGCCTAGCCTGTCTTGCATGGCACCGTGCCTCTTACCTCGCACGGCTTACCACGCGCATCACGGCGATGGCATCATTCGCGCTTGATGGGAATGCACGTCATTTCGATGAAATTCTGTTCTCGGTGAAACCACATACCGGAATGCAGAAGGTAGCTGAATGGCTACGGAACGACCTAGTCTGTGATGCACAGGACGAGCGCAACGGCAAGAGATTGCAGGACCGCTATTCGATCCGTTGCGCGCCTCATGTGATCGGTGTGTTA
>NZ_JAIWIA010000068.1 GCF_020176695.1 Massilia sp. MS-15
CGCTGCGGCACGTTCAGCGCGGGCAGCTGGGCGAACCACTTCCTGAAGCGGGGAGCGCGCATGACCGGTTCCTGTCGAGGGAGACAGGCGTTCGACCGCCGAACTGCTCGGCAGTTCGGTCCTCATCCATAGGTCCGGTTGACTGCGCCAAAGAAAAAGGGTCCGATTTCTCGGACCCTTTTTCCTTGTGGCTGGCGGAGCGGACGGGGCTCGAACCCGCGACCCCCGGCGTGACAGGCCGGTATTCTAACCAACTGAACTACCGCTCCATGACTCTGGAACCTGGACCTGGCTGCAAGGCAGCCGATCCGAAAAAAAGGTCCGACGAATCGGACCTTTTTCCTTGATGCTGGCGGAGCGGACGGGGCTCGAACCCGCGACCCCCGGCGTGACAGGCCGGTATTCTAACCAACTGAACTACCGCTCCGTTTACTCTGATCAGTACTTCGATCAACCTGCTGAATGCGTGGTGGGCGCTGAGAGGCTCGAACTCCCGACCTAATCCTTGTAAGGGATCCGCTCTACCAACTGAGCTAAGCGCCCGGCTTCTCTATCCAGAGGTGTCTGTCCGACGCTTGTCATCGCGTCCGAAGAGGCCCGAATTATAGAGGCTGGAATTCAAGGTATGCAAGGGTTTTCGAAAAAAATAGAAAATTGTCGGAAACGCAGGTTTTCCCGGCGCCGGCACTTTTGTGTAAATATCATGGCCCGCCCTGAATGAAAGCCGCCATGCCGACTGCCCACCCGCTGTTGCCACGCCTGTTCCAGGCCGCGCTGGCCGCCGCCGATCCCTACCACCTCGTCGCGCCGCACCTGCCATTGCCTCCGGCAGGGCGCACGCTGGTGCTTGGCGCCGGCAAGGCGGCCGCGCGCATGGCCGAGGCGGTCGAACGCCATTGGCGGGGGCCGCTCGCCGGGCTGGTGGTCACGCGCTACGGCCATGGCGCGCCGACCCGCCACATCGAGGTGATCGAAGCCGGCCACCCGGTGCCGGATGCAGCCAGCGAACAGGCGGCGCGGCGCATGCTCGAGGCGGCCGCGGGACTGGGGCCGGACGACCTGGTACTGTGCCTGCTGTCCGGTGGTGGCTCGGCCCTGATGGCGCTGCCCGCAGCAGGCATCGGTTTCGAGGAAAAGCGCGCGCTGCACCGGGAACTGCTGCGCTGTGGCGCGCCGATCGGCGAGATCAACCGGGTGCGCCGCCACCTGTCCGCCATCAAGGGCGGGCGGCTTGCGCTGGCCTGTCACCCGGCCCGGGTCGTGACCCTGGTCGTGTCCGACGTGCCGGGCGACGACCCGGCCGTGGTGGCCTCAGGCCCGACCGTACCCGACGGCAGCACCGGGCGCGATGCGCTCGCGATTCTCGACAAGTACGGGATTGCCGTGTCGGATGCCGTGCGCGCCGTCCTGCTCGACGCGCAGCTGGCGGCGCCGCTGCCGGGCGATGCGCGCCTGGCGCGCAACGAAGTGCACGTCATCGTCACCGCCCAGAGGGCGCTCGACGCCGCGGCCGCGGCCGCGCGCGTGGCCGGCTATGCGCCGCTGATCCTGTCCGCCAGCATGGAAGGCGAGGCGCGCGAGGTCGCGCTGGTGCATGCCAGTATCGCGCGCCAGGTGGTGCAGCACGGCCAGCCCCTGCGTGCGCCCTGCGTGATCCTGTCCGGGGGCGAAACCAGCGTCACCGTGCGCGGTCAGGGCAGGGGCGGGCGCAACGCCGAGTTCCTGCTGGCCCTGGGGCTTGCGCTCGACGGTTTGCCCGGCGTGCATGCGCTGGCGGCCGACACCGACGGCATCGACGGCAGCGAAGACAATGCCGGCGCCTGGCTGGCCCCCGGCACCCTGGCCCGGGCCCGCGCCCAGGGGCTGGATGCGCGTGCGCGCCTGCGCGACAACGACGGCTACGGCTTCTTCGGTGCGCTCGGCCAGTTGCTCGTCACCGGTCCTACCCGCACCAACGTCAACGATTTCCGGGCCATCGTCATCGAGAGCGACGTGTTGTAAATATCCATCAACACAGCATCCCGCCTTGCATCGAGACATACACATCACTGACAATACGCGCCTTATAAAACCGGCAAAATTAAAACAACAGCAACCCACTGCCGGCCGCAAGAGAGAACGGAGACATCGGTTCTTTTATCCATCCCAAGGAAATACGCCATGATGAAGATGTCAAAGATGCACAAGCGCGTGCTCGGCCTGCTGGCGCTGGCCGCCGGCATGCCAGCCCAGGCACAGACCCAAGCCGCAGCGGACCAGGCGCCGGAATTGCAGACCGTTACCGTGACGGCGCAGCGCCGTACCGAGAACATCCGCGACGTGCCGGTGTCCGTCACCGCGCTCAAGGGCGACAAGCTGGACGTGCTGGTCTCGGGCGGCGAAGACATCCGCCTGCTGGCCGGCAAGGTGCCGAGCCTGAACGTCGAATCCTCGAACGGCCGCACCTTCCCGCGCTTCTACATCCGCGGCTACGGCAACACCGATTTCAACACCTTCGCTTCGCAGCCGGTCTCGCTCGTGTACGACGACGTGGTGCAGGAAAACCCGATCCTGAAGGGCTTCCCGATCTTCGACCTGGCCAGCGTGGAAGTGCTGCGCGGCCCGCAGGGCACGCTGTTCGGCCGCAATACCCCGGCCGGCGTGGTCAAGTTCGAATCCGAGCGTCCCAAGCTGGGCAAGGCCGAAGGCTATGCCAACCTGTCGCTGGCGACCCACATGACGGCCAATGCCGAAGGCGCCGTGAACGTGCCGCTGGCGCAGCACTGGGCGATGCGCGTGTCCGCCGTCGGCCAGCACCGCGACGACTTCGTCGAGAACTTCAGCGACCTGGCCATGACCAGCAAACGCAACGAGCTCGACGGCTATAACGAGCACGCCGAGCGCGTCCAGTTCCTGTACGCCCCGGGCGAGCGCTTCAATGCCCTGCTGAACCTGCACCAGCGCCGCACCCATGGCAGCGCGCGCCTGTTCCGCGCCAACCTGATCCAGAAGGGCACGAACAAGATCGTGCCGGGCTACGACCTGGACAAGATCGTCACCAATGCCGACAACTTCCAGCGCCTGCGCAGCAGCGGCGCCAACCTGCGCCTGAGCTGGGACCTGGGCAGCGTGCGCCTGTTCTCGGTGACCGGCTATGAACACGTGGGCGACTACTTCAGCCGCGGCGACATCGACGGCGGCACGCCGGCCGGCCCGGGCAGCATCCCCTTCCAGGTCCAGACCGGTGGCTACATCACCGACCTCGACCAGTATTCGCAGGAATTCCGTCTCGAGTCGAAGAGTGCCGGCCCGCTCAACTGGCAGACCGGCCTGTACTTCTTCGACGAGGATGCGACCGGCGGCAGCGACAACTTCAACAATGCCGGCGCCCGCACTTCGCGCCTGGTCAGCAACCAGAAGAACGAGGCCTGGGCCGCGTTCGCCTCGCTGAACTACACCATCAGCCCGGACTGGACCGTGCGTGGCGGCGTGCGCTACACCAAGGACGAGAAGGAATTCCGCACCCTGGTCAACGAGAACGTGAACCAGATCGGTCCGCGCTCGGTGGAAGCCAGCCAGGACAAGGTCAACTGGGACCTGTCGGCGACCTGGAAGCTGAGCCCGAGCATGAACCTGTACGGCCGCGTGGCGACGGGCTTCCGCGCGCCGAGCATCGCGGCGGCCTCGGCCGCGGTGCCGATCACGGTGGCGACTGCGGAGACCATCACCTCCTATGAACTGGGCCTGAAGGCCGACCTGTTCGAGCGCCGCGCGCGCGGCTCGTTCTCGGTGTACGACTACACGGTGAAGGACCAGCAGCTGACCGTGGTGGGCGGCAATTCCAACGTCAACCGCCTGATCAATGCCGACAAGACCAAGGGCAAGGGCGCCGAGTTCGACTTCGAGGCGGCCCTCACCAGCGCGCTGCGCGTGAGCGCCGGCGCGGGCTACAACTACACCCAGATCCGCGATGCCAGCCTGTCGGTCAACAAGTGCGCACAATGCACGGTGGCCGATCCGCTGAATGGCGCCGGCCGCGTCGTCATCAACGGCAACCCGCTGCCGCAGGCACCGCGCTGGACCGTCAATGCCACCGCCCGCTACGGCGTGCCGGTCGGCGATGGCGAGCTCTACCTGTTCACCGACTGGTCCTACCGCAGCAAAATCAATTTCTTCCTGTATGAGGCGACCGAGTTCGTGGGCGCGCCGCTGACGGAGGGTGGCCTGCGCCTGGGCTATATCTTTGGTGGCGGCAAGTATGAAGTGGCTGCCTTCGGCCGTAACGTGCTGGACCAGCGCCGCATCACGGGCGCGATCGACTTCAACAACCTGACCGGTTTCACCAATGAAGCGCGGCAATGGGGCGTTCAATTCAAGGGCAATTTCTGATATCGCATCAGGTCCTGCTTCCTGCAAAGGCCGCGCATTGCGCGGCCTTTTTCATTCCCTTAGGAAAAAAGGTTTATAAATTTCATCTTGAAATGTGGCATACGTTATTTGCCTATTTAAACCTTTTCCCAAAGAAAAAATGTTTTTGAACATCGTGATCGATTTCGTGTTGTGAATACACCGAAATTGTATCGAATTGTCACGCTCGATCTCTTCCTTTCGTATTACGCTGCTTTCGCCGCATACAGACGGCACCGGTCATGACCGGAAATCAACGACACAGGCGAGGTGCATTTCGCTTGACGGAAAACATATCAATAAGGAAGAAACATGAAGCAAACGCATTCGATTCATCCTGCAATGTTGAAGATGTGCGCTGCAATCTCGCTCGCGCTCGTGACGGCTGCGGCCGGCGCGGCAGAGCAGAAATTCATCGTGGAGACAGACCGTATCATCGTGAAGTACAAGGACTCGGCACCGGCCGCGAAGGGCCTGGCCCGCGCCGCCGCCGTGACTGCCGACCGCAAGGCCAGGCTGGATCGTGCTGGCCAGGAATTCGGCATGCTGGTGAGCAGCAGCCACACCATCTCGACCGGCGCCCACGTGTTCAAGCTGAACGGCCGCAAGCACCTCGACGAGGTGAAGAAGCTGGCCGCCGAAATGATGGCGCGCGATCCGAGCATCGAATATGCCGAGCCGGACCGCATCATGACCCACATGGCGACCGCCAACGATCCTTATTATGCCCAGCAATGGCACTATACCGACAGCACCGGCGGCCTGCGCCTGCCAACCGCCTGGGACAAGTCCACCGGCAGCGGCGTGGTGGTGGCCGTGATCGACACTGGCTACCGTCCGCATGCCGACCTGAGCGGCCAGATCCTGGCCGGCTACGACTTCATCAGTACCGCCGCCATCGGCAACGATGGTAACGGCCGCGACAGCGACGCCAGCGATCCGGGCGACTGGGTGGCCGCGGGCGAGTGCGGCACCGGTTCGCCGGCGTCGGGCTCGAGCTGGCACGGCACCCACGTGGCCGGCACCGTGGCCGCCAGGACCAATAACAGCCTCGGCGTGGCCGGCGTCGCATACAACGCCAAGATCGTGCCGGTGCGTGTGCTGGGCAAGTGCGGCGGCTATACCTCCGACATCGCCGACGCGATCACCTGGTCCTCGGGCGGCACCGTGAGCGGCGTGCCGACCAATGCCAACAAGGCCAAGGTGCTGAACATGTCGCTGGGCGGCACCGGCGCCTGCGATGCGACCACCCAGAGCGCGATCAATGGCGCCCGTTCGCGCGGTTCGGTCGTGGTGGTGGCTGCTGGTAACGACAACATGAACGTCAGCAACGCGAGCCCGGCGAACTGCTCCGGTGTCATCACCGTGGCCGCTACCGGCAAGACCGGCGGCCGTGCTTCCTACTCGAACTACGGCACCCTGGTCGACGTGGCGGCGCCAGGTGGCGACGGCAGCTACAGCGTGATCTCGACCCTGAACTCGGGTACCTCGACCCCGGGCTCGGATAACTATGCCGGCTACCAGGGCACCTCGATGGCCACCCCGCACGTGGCCGGCGTCGCCGCGCTGATGTTCGCCACCAAGCCGGCCCTGACACCGGACCAGGTGGAAAGCATGCTGAAATCGACCGCGCGCGCCTTCCCGGCGAGCTGCTCGGGCTGCGGTACCGGCATCGTGGACGCGACCGCGGCGGTGAATGCGGCGGTCGGCGGCACTACGCCGCCGGCCGGTCCGACCATCGCCGAGTCCGAGTCGAACAACACGCTCTCGAGCGCCGACCTGGTCTCCACCGCCGGCACCACGGTGACTGCCAACATGGGCAGCAGCAGCGACACCGATTACTTCCGTGTCGATCTGCCGGCAGGCAAGATCCTGAGCGCGACCATGACCCCGGGCGCGACCTCGGACTACGACCTGTACGTGTACAACAGCGCGGGCACGCTGCTCGGCCGTAGCGAGAATGGCGCCGGCGCAGCCGACAACGTGAGCTCGGCCAACACCGGCAGCACCACCTCGACCCGCTATGTGCGCGTGGTGTACTACAGCGGCGGTACCGGTTCGACCAGCGGCAAGTACACCCTGCAGCTGAACTGGTAAGCCACGGACGAAGCGGCGCCCGCGGGCGCCGTCTTCCTCCCGAAGGCGCGGCATGCCGCGCCTTTTTTTGACGTCCTGCAAGAAAAAACGGATACTGTATGGAATAACAGTAGTCGGCCCTGCCGTCACCTGACGACGTCGATGTGAATTCCCCGCTCCGTAAAATCATCCACTGCGATTGCGACTGCTTCTACGCATCGGTCGAGATGCGCGACGATCCTTCGCTGCGCGGGCGTCCGCTCGCCGTCGGCGGCCGTCCCGACCAGCGCGGCGTGGTCGCGACCTGCAACTACGAGGCGCGCCGCTTCGGCATCCATTCGGCCATGGCCACGGCCCAGGCCATGAAGCTCTGTCCGCAACTGATGGTGATTCCGCCAGCGATGGAGAAATACCGCATCGCATCAGCCCAGATCATGGATATCTACCGCGACTACACCGAGCTGGTGGAGCCGCTCTCGCTCGACGAAGCCTACCTCGACGTCAGCGATTCTTCCCACTGCAAGGGCAGCGCCACCCTGATCGCGCAGGAGATCCGGCAGCGCATCTTCGACACCGTCGGCATCACGGCCTCGGCCGGAGTGGCGCCGAACAAGTTCGTGGCCAAGATCGCGAGCGACTGGAACAAGCCGGACGGCCTGTTCCTGGTGCGCCCGGACGAGGTGGATGCCTTCGTTGCCGCGCTGCCTGTGAAAAAGCTGTACGGCGTCGGCAAGGTGACCGCCGACAAGATGCACCGCCTGGGCCTGCAGACCTGCGGCGACATGCGCCACTGGAGCATCGAGCGCCTGCTTGAACACTTCGGCAGCTTCGGCTACCGCCTGTACAAACTCTGCCGCGGCATCGACGAGCGCCCGGTCAACACCTCGCGCGAGCGCAAGTCGGTCAGCACCGAGGAAACCTATACGCCCGACGTGCCCAGCCTGGATGCCTGCCTGAAGCTGCTGCCGGAACTGGTCGAGCACCTGCTGGGCCGTATCAAGCGCAATGGCGCTGAGAAATTCATCCACAAGCTCTTCGTAAAAATCAAGTTTTCGGACTTCCAGCAGACTACCGTCGAGTGTGCTGGCCACGCGCCGCACATGCCGACCTACGCGCGCCTGATGGAAACCGGCTGGGCCCGTCACAGCCGGCCGGTACGCCTGCTCGGCGTGGGCGTACGCCTGGGCGATACCGAGACAGTCGAGCAGCTGCGCCTGTTCGACGATGTACTGCCCGGCGCCATCGTCGAGGCCATTGACGACTCGGCAACAGATTAATTTTTTTCCCACCGCTGCCGGTCGTAATGTCCAGTTGGCAGCGTAGAATGTCGTTCCCTTGAAATACTGAAACAATCGGATAACAGCGTATGTGGTTCAAGAATCTCCAGATTTACCGCCTGCCCGCTCCCTGGGCATTCAACCCCGAACAGATGGAAGAAGCGCTGCAGTCGCAGGCTTTCACGCCCGCCAGCAGCAATGAACTGCTGCGCCAGGGCTGGGATTCGCCACGCGGCAATGGCAAGCTCGTCCATGTCGTCAACAAGCAGATGCTGATGATGCTGGGCACCGAGAAGAAGTTGCTGCCGAGCTCGGTTATCAACCAGGTCGCCAAGGCCAAGGCCGCCGAACTGGAAGAGCAGCAGGGCTTCCCGCCCGGCAAAAAAGCCATGAAGGAACTGAAGGAGCGTGTGGCCGACGAGCTGCTGCCGCGCGCCTTCTCGATCCGCAGCAATGTCTGGGTCTGGATCGATCCGGTCAACGGCTGGCTGGTGGTGGACGCCGCCAGCCCATCGAAGGCGGACGACGTCATCAAGCTGCTGCTCAAGGCCGTGGACCGCATGCCGCTGGAATCGCTGCGCGTGCAGCGCTCGCCGGTGGCGGTGATGACCGGCTGGCTGGAAGCGGACGAAGCGCCCTACGGCTTCACCATCGACCAGGACACCGAACTGCGTGCCACCGGCGAAAGCCGCGCCGCCGTGCGCTATGTGAAGCATACGCTGGAGCCGGACGATATCCGCCGCCATATTGCTTCCGGCAAGCAGTGCACCCGCCTGGCCATGACCTGGAACGACCGCATCAGCTTTGTGCTGACCGAGTCGCTGGCGATCAAGGGCGTCAAGCCACTGGACGTGATCAAGGAAGGCGAAGCCGTCACCTATAGCGACGATGAGCGTTTCGACAACGACATCACCCTGATGACGGGCGAGCTGGCCAAGCTGCTGGCCGACGTGGTCGAGGCCCTGGGCGGCGAAGCCAAGGCCTGAATCCCTGGCCGGTGCTCGCTGGCACCGGCCATTTCCCCGAAAACAGGATGTTTCCAAGCACCTTCCGCCAAAGGTGAGAGGGCGTCGTCGGCGATCTTTACAGCGCGTTTAGTGCCGCGAAAAAATTTCCTTATTTAACATTGACTTAACAATTGGCACATTCCTTGCTAAAAGTTTTCGGCAACTTCCGATTAACTTTCAGGGATGACCGCCAAGATGAAACTCAAACAGCTTTTCGCCATTGCATTGCTCGGCTCTGCCTCACTGGCACAAGCCGCCAACCTCTCGTTCACCGGTAATTTCACCTACGATAACGACGTCCAGCGCTTCAACTTCACGCTGACCGAGGCCGGAACGGTAACGCTGCGCAGCTGGTCGTACGCAGGCGGCGTGAACGCCGCCGGTCAGACCATCCTGCGCGGCGGCTTCGATCCCATCCTCGCCCTGTTCAGCGCGGACGGCACCCGGATCGCCGAGCAGGATGACGCCGGCTGCAGCCTGGTGGACCCCGACGCGGTAACTGGCTCCTGCTGGGATGTCAACCGTAGTGAGGACTTATTAGCCGGTAACTACATCGTGACAATTCAGCAATATAGCAATTTCTCGCGTGGGAATTTGTCCGCTGGATACACCTACGATGGTGTCGATAACCGCAATTTCCGTGATGGGTTCGTCGATGAAAACGGCGACCGTCGAGACTCCCACTGGGCCTTCGACATCCTGAATGTCACCAGTGCCGAGATCCCGCCGGATGAACCGGGCGAGGTGCCGGAACCGGCTTCGCTGGGGCTGCTTGCCGCGGGCACTGCGGGCCTGGCGATGGCACGCCGCCGTCGCAAGCTGCAAGCCTGAGTGCTGGCTGGCGTGATCCGGCTGTCCTGGCCGGATCACGCCAGGCGTGAGCTGCCATCGCCAGGTGAAATATTATTTCAATAATTGAATCTAAATGAAATAAAATTTCATTCTCGTGCGGACTACTTGGCAGCGATTTCTTCGCTCGTTGCCGGCTCGCGCTGGCCGCCATCCCCATTTTCGCGCTTGCCGTTCGAATACGTCGGTCCGGGCCTGTTCTGGTGCGGCGCCGGTTTGCCCGGCAGTGGCGCCAGGGCCCGGGCCTTGTCCAGGTCAATGCCCGCCACCTCGGCCACGCGCCTTCCATAATCCTCGTCGCAGTGCCACAGGTGCCACACCATGCGTAGCTGGATCGGTTCCGGGCATTGCTTCAGGTCGCCGCCCACGTTGCCGACCAGGTCGTCGCGTTCCCAGTCCTCGAAGCTGCGGTAGCGCGCGCCCGCCTGGCCGTAGTCGTCCATCGTGCGCGTATTCTGGTAGCGGCCCAGGTGCCCTTCCACGTACTGGTGGTATTCCTTGTCCGGCTTCGGCGCCTCGTCGTAGCCCCCCATCAGGCTCGGTTCGTAGTTGATGTGCTTGTCTTCGCCGCGGCCATCCACGTAATACGTCATCTGGCCATCGCGCTGGTTGGTGCGCGCGGCTGCGGCTTCCTGTGGCTGGTTGATCGGCAGCTGCAGGTAGTTCGGGCCGACGCGGTAGCGCTGGGTATCGGAATAGGACAGGGTACGGCCCTGCAGCATCTTGTCGTCCGAAAAATCGATGCCGTCCACCAGCACGCCGGTGCCGAAGGCGGACTGCTCGGTTTCGGCGAACACGTTGTCCGGGTTCTTGTTGAGCACGAGGCGGCCCACCGGCAGCAGCGGGAACTGGTCTTCCGGCCAGCGCTTGGTATCGTCCAGCGGATCGAAATCGAGTTCTGGATGCTCGCCGTCGCTCATGATCTGCACGCAGAATTCCCATTCCGGAAATTCGCCGCGCTCGATCGCCCCGTACAGGTCGCGCGTGGCGTGGCTGGTGTCGTGCGCCTGGATCTCGGCCGCCTGGCTGGCAGTGAGGTTGCGCACGCCTTGCCTGGGCTGGAAGTGGAATTTCACCAGGTGCGCCACGCCCTGATCGTTCACCAGTTTATAGGTGTTCACGCCCGAGCCTTCCATCTCGCGGTAGGTGGCAGGGATGCCCCATGGGCTCTTGACCCAGGTGACCATGTGCAGGGCCTCCGGATGGCCGCAGATGAAATCGTAGAAGCGCCAGGGTTCCTGCTGGTTGGTGACCGGGTCCGGCTTGAAGGCGTGGATCATGTCCGGGAACTTGATCGCGTCGCGGATGAAGAAGACCTTCAGGTTATTGCCCACCAGGTCCCAGTTTCCATCCACGGTCTTGAACTTGATGGCGAAGCCGCGCGGGTCGCGCGCCGTCTCGGGCGACTCCCTGGCCCCGATCACGGTCGAGAAGCGCACGAACACGGGCGTTTGCACGCCCGTCTCGTTCAGCACCCGGGCGCGGGTGTACTTGCCGGCCGGCTCGCCGCCGATCGTGCCATAGGCTTCGAAATAGCCGTGGGCACCGGTGCCGCGCGCATGCACCACCCGTTCGGGAATGCGCTCGCGGTCGAAGTGGGTGATCTTTTCGATGAACTGGTAATTCTCGAGCGTGGCCGGACCACGTTCGCCCACCGAGCGCAGCGACTGGTTGTCGCGGACCGCGTGGCCCTGGCGCGTGGTCAGGAAGGGACGCTGCTCGTTCATTGCTCTCTCCTCGGACAGATTCTCTTGGAGAGAGCAGTATAGGGAGGCATGTGCCCGTGCAGCGCGCGCCTGCCCTTGGGAATTAGAGCGGTTGGAACACGCCGGCAGCGCGGTTCTTGGTCACGTTATCCCACGGGAACACCTGGCCGTTCATGGCGACATAGACGCCGGCCGGCAGGGTCTGGGCGACGCCACAGGCAAAGCCGAGGTTGAACAGCGCGTCCGAGTTGGCGATCTCGTAGGGGATCATGGCGCCGGTCAGCACGATGGTCTGGCCGAGCTCGGCCGCGCCCAGCACGGCGGCGGTCTCGCGCATGGTGTCGGTGCCGTGGATGATGACGATGGCGCGCTCGCTGGCGGCCTGGCAGGATGCCAGCACGCGCTGGCGGTCGGGGTCCCGCATGTCGAGCGAGTCGAGCAGCGGCAGCACCTCGAGTTCCACCGGCACCGTCATGCGCGAGCGTGCGATCACAGCCGGCAAATGGCTGTCGGCAAAGCCCAGTACGCCGTTCAGTTCGTTGTAATGTTTGTCGAAAGTGCCGCCGGTGGCGATGATGCGCAAAGTCATGTTGGTTTGTCCACGTGCAGAAAAAAAGGTGGGTAATGATAGCCGCAAACGGTAGTGTATCCGTATGCGACGCGCTAGAATCGTCCGGATCGGATGAGTCCATTCCCTTTCTTTTCTTCACTCCATTTGTTCCCATGAAAGCCGTTGCCCCGGGTACCGTCATCTTCCACCGCCATCGCGGCTATGGCGTGATCACCCACGTCAACCTGCTGACCGGCTGGATTTCGGCGCGTTTCGGCAGCGAGCAGCGCACCCTCGACCTGAACCTGTCGAGCGACGAGGTGCAGCATGCCGACGGCGAACCGATCCTGTTCCGGCGCGCGCCGCCCGACCGCATGCCGCACGCGCGCCTGATGGCCATGGTGCGCGCGCTGCACGAGGCCGGCTACCAGAAGCTCTACCTGTATTCCTGGCCCAAGCCGTCCGGCCTGCACTGGCGCTGGCACCTGTTCACGGGGCCGCGCAACTGGATGCAGCGCACCTGGCGCGAAGGCTGGTACGGTTCGGGCGCCGACTACAACAACAACCCGGTGATGGGATGGGGCGACTCGCCGGGCGCCAGCACGGACGAGCTGGTCCACGCCCTGGCGAAGTTCGACCCACAGGGACTGTCCCAGGCCCTGGGCCGCGACGAAGACCATACGGTCTGGTTCGCCCGGGCCTGCGAGCTGCTGCTGCCGGGCTACATGTACAGCCTGAACATGGAGCGCCCGGCCGGCGCTGCGCTGGTGGAAGCGCCGCCGGTGCCGGTGGTGCCGGTCCGCGCCGGCCTGCAGCCCTATGCCGGCCCGGCCCTCGGCTGGCCGCCCGGCTGGGCCGGCCTCTGGACCGGCACCCACGTGCTGCCGGCGCCGCGGCCCAGCCTTACCGGCGTACCCGAACCCGAGCTCAGGCAGGAAAGCTAGCGCCTGCCCAGGGCTTCCGGGTTCAGGATATTGTCCGGCTGCCCGGCGGCGAAGCGCAGGACGTTCTCGAACGCTGCCTGGAAATAGATCTCGTAACTGTCCTGTTCGACATAGCCCAGGTGGGGCGTGGCCAGCACGGTCGGGATGCGCAGCAGCGGCGCATCCGGACGTAGCGGTTCGCTGGCGAACACGTCCAGCGCCGCCTGGCCCGGGCGTCCGGCGCGCAGTGCCTGTTCGAGCGCGCCTTCTTCCACCAGTTCCGCGCGGCTGGTGTTGACGAACAGCGCATCCGGCTTCATGCGCGCGAAATCCTCGGCCTTCACGATGGCGCGCGTGGCGTCCGCCAGGCGCAGGTGCAGGCTCAGCACGTCGGCCTGGGCGAACAGCACGGCGCGCGACGCGGCCGCCTCGTAGCCATCGGCCGTGGCCGCCTGGCGGCTGCCTTCGCTGCCCCAGACCAGCACCCGCATGCCGAAGGCCTGGCCATAGCTGGCCACCAGGCGTCCGATCTTGCCGTAGCCCCAGATCGCCAGCGTGCGTCCGCGCAGCGAACGGCCGAGGCCATTCAGTACCGGATTGGTCGAGGCCGTTTGCCAAAGGCCATCCTTGAGGTTGTTCGCATACGGCAGGATCTTGCGGCTGGCCGCCATGATCAGGGCCCAGGTGAGTTCCGATGGCGCGACCGGCGAGCCGATGCCCTCGGCGATTGCGATGCCCAGTTCGCTTGCGGCGGCGACGTCGACGTGGCCGCTGAGCTTGCCGGTCTGGGAAATCAGTTTCAGGTTCGGCAGGCGCCCCAGCAGCGCGGCAGGGAAGGCCGTGCGCTCGCGGATCAGTACCACGGCCTCGAAGGGAGCGAGGCGGATCGCCAGCTGGCCGAGTCCGCGCGCCGAAATGTTGAAGACCTTGACCTCATGGCCGTCGAGCAGGCGGAAGCAGGACAGGCCGCGCACGGCGTCCTGGTAGTCGTCCAGAACAGCTATTTTCATGGGAGTTGCATCCAGATAATGTTACGCGCGTAGCGAAATAACAGCTTACAAAAACTCGCGGAATAGCCTACTACATTGCTAGGTTATTCTGGCTACTTTTTTGTAGTAGCTGAGCATGAATCACGGTTTTCAGGGTGTACAATCGGCCAATTATTGAGGGTGCGACAC
>NZ_JAIWIA010000069.1 GCF_020176695.1 Massilia sp. MS-15
ATCACGGTTTTCAGGGTGTACAATCGGCCAATTATTGAGGGTGCGACACAGGCGTCGCCGACCCCGCAGCACCGTTCCCGGTCCGCCACCGACCGTTGACACCACCGCCCGCCGCCGCAGCGCCGCGCTCCGATGGAGCGGATCGCCATTCCAAGGCACGGCCAGCGCAAGGCGCCGAGTGTACCGGAACAGACAGCATTCTTAATTGGTATTGGAGGACTCTATGAACCAGCCCGTGATGAGCGGCGTCGCCGCACTGAACGTTCCCGCCCACGTCAAGCACCAGAAGCTCATCAATTGGGTTGCGGACATCGCCGCCTTGACGAAGCCCGACAGCATCTACTGGTGCGACGGTTCCGAGGAAGAGTACGACCGCCTGTGCGCACAGATGGTCGCGGCCGGCACGATGAAGAAGCTGAATCCGGAAAAGCGCCCGAATTCCTACCTGGCCTGGTCCGATCCGTCGGACGTGGCCCGCGTCGAAGACCGCACCTATATCTGTTCGGCTACGCGCGAACAGGCCGGCCCGACCAATAACTGGATGGACCCGGCCGAGATGCGCCGCACCCTGCACGGCCTGTTCGACGGCTGCATGGCCGGCCGCACGCTGTACGTGGTGCCGTTCTCGATGGGGCCGCTGGGCTCGCCGATCGCCCACATCGGCGTCGAACTGTCCGACTCGCCTTACGTTGCCGTCAACATGCGCATCATGACGCGCATGGGCAAGGCCGTGTACGACGTGCTCGGCCTTGATGGCGAATTCGTCCCGTGCGTGCACACCGTGGGCATGCCGCTGGCCGCCGGCCAGAAAGACGTGCCGTGGCCGTGCAATGCCACCAAGTACATCGTCCACTACCCGGAAACCCGCGAGATCTGGTCCTTCGGCTCGGGCTACGGCGGCAACGCGCTGCTGGGCAAGAAATGCTTCGCGCTGCGCATCGCCTCGAACATGGGCTACCAGGAAGCGCAGCTTGGGGGCACCGGCTGGCTGGCCGAGCACATGCTGATCCTCGGCGTCGAGTCGCCCAAGGGCGACAAGAAATACGTCGCCGCCGCCTTCCCGTCGGCCTGCGGCAAGACCAACTTCGCCATGCTGATCCCGCCCAAGGCCTTCGATGGCTGGAAGGTCACCACCATCGGCGACGACATCGCCTGGATCAAGCCGGGCCAGGACGGCAAGCTGTACGCCATCAACCCGGAAGCCGGCTACTTCGGCGTGGCCCCGGGCACCAACGACAAGACCAACCCGAACTGCATGGCCTCGCTGCGCGAGAACGTCATCTTCACCAACGTGGCGCTGACCGACGACGGCGACGTGTGGTGGGAGGGCATGACCAAGCAGGCCCCGGATCACCTGATCGACTGGCAGGGCAAGGACTGGACCCCGGCGCTAGGTACCAAGGCCGCCCACCCGAACGCACGCTTCACCGTCGCCGCCACCCAGAACCCGGTGATCGACGCCGCCTGGGACGACCCGGCCGGCGTGCCGATCTCGGCCTTCATCTTCGGCGGCCGCCGCTCGACCACCGTGCCGCTGGTGACCGAAGCCAACAACTGGGTGGAAGGCGTGTACATGGCCGCTACCATGGGTTCCGAGACCACCGCCGCCGCCGCCGGCCAGATGGGCATCGTGCGCCGCGATCCATTCGCAATGCTGCCTTTCATCGGCTACAACATGAGCGACTACTTCCAGCACTGGCTGAACCTGGGCAAGAAAGTCGAAGCCGCCGGCACCGCACCGAAGATCTTCTGCGTCAACTGGTTCCGCACCGGCGAAGACGGCGGCTTCGTGTGGCCGGGCTATGGCGACAACATGCGCGTGCTGAAGTGGATCCTGGAGCGTGCCGATGGCAGCAGCACCGGCGGCCAGCAGCATCTGTTCGGCACCTCGCCGAACTACGCCGACCTGAACTGGGAAGGCGTGGACTTCACCGAGCAGCAGTTCACCCAGATCACCTCGATCGACAAGGATGCCTGGAACGAGGAACTGAAGCTGCACAGCGAGCTGTTCGAGAAGCTGGCCTACCACCTGCCGCAGGAACTGGTCGATACCAAGGCCAGGCTGGAGAAGCAGCTCGCCGCCTGAGCTGCGCGATCCTCATGCAAAGGACAGGCCGAGGCCTGTCCTTTTTTATGGCGCTCCGGGTTGATTGTCCGGTAGCCGTGCCGGGTGTGCTGGCGGGCATCTGGCGCCAGCGCAAGACCGGAGCGTGCCGGACTGACGTGCTGATGCGCTTCCTGTCCCTCGCCGCTATCACTGCGCAAAAACAAACGGCCCGGTCATCGACCGGGCCGTTTCTACTCATCCCCCAGATCAGGCGCGGCGGCGGCGTACGGCGCCAGCGCCCAGCAGGCCCAGGCCCAGCAGCGCCAGGCTGGCCGGTTCCGGCACGTCGGCGGCCGGCGGGGCGGTGTCGTTGAAATCGACGCGCAGCGTGGCCTTGGCGATGCTGAAGTCACCGGTGTTGGCTTGCACCTGTGCGCTGATCAGGCCATCCGCGATCAGCTTCGCCAGTGCATTCGCACCCAGCGCAATCGTTTCTTCGGTAGTGCCGCCATTGTTCGCATGGTTATTGCCGCTTGGCGAGTAGCTTTGACCAAAGCCCGGGAAGGAGATCGTGAAGGTTTCCTGGCCCTTGTTCGGATCGGTAACGAACAGTTTCAGTTCAGCAAAGAAAATGTTTTCGAGCAGACCACTCGATGCGGCGAGCATCGCGTTGATATCGAAATCGATCAGGGTGGATGCCAGGCCACCGGCGTTGAGCGCTTTGTTGACCGTAGTTTCAGCAGTGATCTGGCCTGCCTGTGCCGGCATGGCCAGCGCCAGGCTGCAGGACAGGGCGGCGAAAAGGCGCTTGATCATGTTCATGGGATAGTTTCCTGGTTAGTTAGACAATATCCTTAAAGCACATTTTATGCCAGGAAATTAATTCCATTAATAAACAATGACTTGCTTCAATCTATACTAATCAGGAGTGATTTCTGTCAAGAATCTCGACACCAGGGATTGCAAAACGACACTCCGGCAAGATCTTTTTTAAGATTTATCAATATTGCCGATTGAAAAGTGAAATTTCCTTCGTTACACACACGTTATGCCTGATTCAAGCCTTTTTCATGCGAGGCTTGTCGTAATTTCTGTAAATTTTTCCGACATCCGGCACGCCGGAAGGCAAGACCAGGCACCGCTGCGGCATCTCATGCAGTGCCATTACCAAGGCCCCGCGCCATGGCGGCCGCCAGCACGGGGATGATTGCCAGCACGAGCAGCTCGCCCATCAAGATCCTGCGCAGCCGACCGAGTTCATCCTGCGCAGGAACGAAAGCGCTATCGGCTTTCACACTTTTCTGCCAGGCCGCAATGCGCATGCTGGGCCGGATCGACAGCAGCCCGACCACGCCGAAGGCGGCGATCTTGGCCCAGAAAACTGGATTATGCAGGTAGAAGTCCGGTCCTTTCGCGCCGAACCAGACGCGAATGAAGCCGGCGGCCAGGATCGACAGCGCCAGCAGGCCGTAGGCGGCATCGACGCGCCCCAGCAGCCGTACCGTCCCGGAGGACATGGCAGCCGGCCGCACCAGCGCCAGTTGCGCGGCCAGCACGGCCGCGATACCAAATACGAACAGGTGGTGGATGCTGGCAAGGAGGAAGTCGCTCATGGCGGCACCGGTCGTCGACGTGCGCATACTGTACACCTGTTCTGCGGTCGCTCGGTGCCGGCGGCGAGCCGAGCGGGCGTGCGTCGACTTCATTCCCATCGTCGTATCCCCGACCGCCGCCCAGAACCCCGCTGTCGAAGGCAGCAAGGCCGCCGAAAACCTGAACCGCCATGGCACCCGGGCCTTCGTGGTGGCGCTGGCCCGCATCACGGATTCGCTGCGACGGCCGGACGGCGGCAACAGCGCGGTGCTCGATGTGCTGTGGTCGATGTATCGGCGCGGCGACGTGATCGCCGGTACCAGCGCCGGCGCCGCGATCATGAGCAGCACCATGTTCTACGATCCACTTCTGGACGTGGTCCCCGGTCCCCAAGCACGGTGTGGTGGACGGCAAGGACATTGCGTCCGGCCTGGGCTTCATCGGCGAGGACGTATTCATCGACCAGCACCTGCGCGAGCACCGCGAGGCGCTGTTCTATACCGACATCCTGGGCAATACCTCGATCGTCAACCTGCTCGAGAAGCTCGTCGACAGCAAGCTCGAGCGCGCCACCGGCCTGGCCTTCGAAGGACCGGCCAGCCGGGCACCGGAACGCGGCTTCGAGTTCACCTTCACCCGCGTGCCGGACAGCCGCGAGTACGTGACCAACCGCGAGGACGCCTGGTCGATCTACCGCATCCGGATGGACGTGCGCCCGGTGCGGATGCAGCAGCCGCTCTACACGGTGGATTGAAAAAAAGGCCGCCCCGGCAATGCCAGGGCGGCCTTCGTGTTCCGCGCGCAGGGATCAGCTCTTGAGCAGCGGCTTGAGGTACTTGCCGGTGACGCTGGCCTTGTTCTTCGCCACCTCTTCCGGCGTGCCGCTGGCGACGATCTGGCCGCCGCCCGCGCCGCCTTCCGGTCCCAGGTCCACGATCCAGTCCGCGGTCTTGATCACATCGAGGTTGTGCTCGATGATGGCCAGCGTATTGCCCTGGTCGCGCAGGCGGTGGATCACTTTCAGCAACAGGTCGATGTCGGCGAAGTGCAGGCCGGTGGTCGGCTCGTCCAGGATGTACAGGGTACGCCCGGTATCGCGCTTGGACAGTTCCAGCGACAGTTTGACGCGCTGCGCCTCGCCGCCCGAGAGCGTGGTCGCGCTCTGGCCCAGCTTGATGTAGCCAAGGCCCACGTCGAGCAGGGTCTGGAGCTTGCGCGCGATGACCGGCACCGGCTTGAAGAACGCGTGCGCGTCTTCCACCGTCATGTCCAGCACTTCGGTGATGCTCTTTCCCTTGTAGTGCACTTCCAGCGTCTCGCGGTTGTAGCGCTTGCCGTGGCAGACGTCGCAAGGCACGTACACGTCCGGCAGGAAGTGCATCTCGACCTTGATCACGCCATCGCCCTGGCAGGCTTCGCAGCGGCCGCCCTTCACGTTGAACGAGAAGCGGCCCGCCGAGTAGCCGCGTTCCTTGGCGGTCGGCACGGTGGCGAACAGGTCGCGGATCGGCGTGAACAGGCCGGTATAGGTCGCCGGGTTCGAGCGCGGGGTGCGGCCGATCGGCGCCTGGTCGACCGAGATCACCTTGTCGAAGTGCTCCAGTCCGTGGATCGCATCGTGCTCGGCCGGCTCGGTTTGGGAGCCGTACAGGTGGCGCGACAGGGCCGGATACAGGGTGTCGTTGATCAGGGTCGACTTGCCGGAACCGGACACGCCCGTCACGCAGGTCATCAGGCCCACCGGCAGGGTCAAGGACACGTTCTTCAGGTTGTTGCCGCGGGCACCGGTAATCACCAACTGGCGCGCCGGATCGGCCTTGGTGCGCTTCTTCGGTACGGCGATCTTGCGGCGGCCATCGAGGTACTGGGCAGTCAGCGAATGCTCGCTCTGCATGATCTCCGGCAGCGAGCCGGCCGCGATCACGGCGCCGCCATGCACGCCCGCACCCGGGCCCATGTCGACGATGTAGTCGGCGGTGCGGATCGCATCCTCGTCGTGCTCGACCACCAACACCGAGTTGCCGATGTCGCGCAAATGCTTCAGGGTCGCGATCAGGCGGTCGTTGTCGCGCTGGTGCAGGCCGATCGAGGGTTCGTCCAGCACGTACATGACGCCGGTCAGGCCGGAACCGATCTGCGAGGCCAGGCGGATGCGCTGGGCTTCGCCGCCGGACAGGGTATCGGCGCTGCGGTCGAGCGACAGGTAATCCAGGCCGACGTTGTTCAGGAACTTCAGGCGGGCCGTGATTTCCTTGATGACGCGTTCGGCGATGTCCTTCTTGGCGCCGGACAGTTCCAGGGTCTCGAAGAAGGCCAGGGTGTCGCGCAGGGGTTTGTCGGACACCTCGTAGATGGCGCGCTGCTGCGCTCCCTGCCCGATCTTCACGTAACGCGCTTCGGTACGCAGGCGCGCGCCTTCGCAGGCCGGGCATTTCTTCTCGTTGATGAACTTGGCCAGCTCTTCCTTGACCGCCATCGAATCCGTTTCCCGGTAGCGCCGCTGCAGGTTGTTCACCACGCCTTCGAAGGTATGCTCGCGGATCACGGTGCGGCCGCGTTCGTTGACATAGCTGAAGGGGATCGTGGCCTTGCCGGAACCGAACAGCACGGCATCCTGGGCCTGCTTCGGCAGCGACTCGAAAGGCTTGTCGAGGTCGAAGTCGTAGTGCGCCGCCAGGCTCTGCAGCATCTGGAAGTAGAACTGGTTGCGCCGGTCCCAGCCCTTCACGGCGCCGGAGGCCAGCGACAGGTGGGGGAAGGCGACGATGCGCTTCGGATCGAAGAACTCGATGTGGCCCAGGCCATCGCATTCCTGGCAGGCGCCCATCGGGTTGTTGAACGAGAACAGGCGCGGCTCGAGTTCCTGCAGCGAGTAGCCACAGACGTTACAGGCGAACTTGTTCGAGAAGACGGTTTCCTTTTCGGTGTCCATCTCGTAGGCCACGGCGCGGCCGTCGGCCAGGCGCAGCGCGGTCTCGAAGCTTTCGGCCAGGCGCTGCTTGATCTCCGGGTTGACCTTGACGCGGTCGATCACGACGTCGATGCTGTGCTTCTCGGTCTTTTTCAGTTTGGGCAAGTCGTCGATCTCGACGATCTTCGCCGCGTTGACGCCGCTGGCGACGCGAAAGCGCACGAAGCCCTGGGCCTGCATGGCCTGGAACAGGTCGCCGTGCTCGCCCTTGCGGCCTGCCACCACCGGAGCCAGGATCATCAGCTTGGTGCCTTCCGGCATGGCCAGCACCGCATCGACCATCTGCGAGACGGTCTGGGCCGCCAGCGGCTCGTGCGGGTGCTGCGGGCAGTAGGGCGTGCCGACGCGCGCGTACAGCAGGCGCAGGTAGTCGTGGATCTCGGTAACGGTGCCGACCGTCGAGCGCGGGTTGTGCGAGGTGGCCTTCTGCTCGATCGAGATGGCCGGCGACAGGCCTTCGATCAGGTCGACGTCCGGCTTTTCCATCAGCTGCAGGAACTGGCGCGCGTAGGCCGACAGCGACTCGACGTAGCGGCGCTGGCCTTCCGCGTACAGCGTGTCGAAGGCGAGCGAGGACTTGCCCGAGCCGGACAGGCCGGTAATGACGATCAGCTTGTTGCGCGGCAGGTCGAGGTTGATGTTCTTCAGGTTGTGCGTGCGCGCACCGCGAATTCGAATTTCTTCCATTAAGTTTTTGAAGTCTTTCTGTCAGTTTGCGGGGCCGGCACACGAAGAGCGGACGCGGTGGGCGGGCCTGTCGGGAGAACCCATTAGTGTAGCTCGTTTTTCGAAGTGCTGTACATGCATCCAGCACTTTCGTGCCGGAAGGCGACGTTTCGATGCCAGCTTCGCATCGTCCGGCAGGGAGCGAAAAACGCGGTGTGTCCTAGGTGGGTCGGATCGGCTGCTGTTCAATGACAAAGCGGCCAGCCGGGCGAAATTTTTTTGGAGCGGGTGGTTCAAAGCCTGGTCGGAACTTGTCAACCAGGCGCAAAGGTGCGCGTGCCGTTGGCGCAAAAAATCTCTTTTTTTCGCTGCTCATCGGCCCCATAATAGTTAGCTGCAGCACTACGTTCCCTGACGTTGAGCACCCACGCAGAGTCAGGGCTCTACAAAATTTACTGGAGTATCAACATGGCATCAGTCAACAAGGTCATCATCGTCGGCAACCTGGGCCGCGACCCGGAAATCCGCTACATGCCGAGCGGCGACGCGATCGCGAACATCGCGGTGGCCACCTCGTACAAATCGAAGGACCGCCAGACCGGCGAACAGAAGGAACTGACCGAGTGGCACCGGATTTCCTTCTTCGGCCGCCTGGCCGAGATCGTCGGCCAGTACCTCAAGAAAGGTTCTTCGGTCTACGTCGAAGGCCGCCTGCAGACCCGCAAGTACACCGACAAGGACGGCATCGAGCGCTACGCAACCGACATCATCGCCGAGAACATGCAGATGCTGGGCGGCCGCCAGGGCATGGGCGGTGGCGACAGCATGGGTGGCGGCATGGGTGGCATGGACGATGGCGGCGGCTACGAGCCGCAGCAGCGCCCAGCCCCGCGCCAGGCGCCGCCGGCACCGGCAGCCCGTCCGCAGCCGCAGCGTCCGGCCCCGAACTTCTCGGACATGGACGACGACATTCCGTTCTAATCGAATCTAAACCTACTTTTGTTGTTAGAAGACCTCTTCTCTCTATGAGAAGGGGTCTTTTTCTTTATCCACATCAATTTCTACATTCGGCTTCACAACCATTTAATCGCGCTTAATCAGATTAGTGGTAGGTGACCCAATTCAGCGCCAAACGTAACCATCTTTGCTTTGTTGCGCAAATCAGGCTGGGGCAGCGTGGAATCTATACGCCTGGGAGCCTGAACGGATGAAACCAGCTCGACAGAAGTACCGCGCGACAACTGGAAGACGTACAACAAAGCGTTGAAGTCACGCGGCCCGCTGCTCATCTGGCCCGACCTTGACGATGAGGTGCCACGGCCAGCCGAGCGGCAAGCGCGGGTAAAGCCAGACGTTCAGCGATAAGATGATCCGGTTCTGCCTGAGCATCAAGTGCTTCTTCAATGTACCACTGCGCCAGGCTATGGGCATGGGCAAAGCCCGCTGCGTCTGGGTGGGCTCGATTGGCTGGTGCCGGACTATGGCGATGGCGCCTACGACACGAAGGACAGCCATGAAGCCATCGCTTTGCGCGCTGCGCATGCCATTAGGCTGACCCGCAAGAACGTCAAACCCTGGAAGACGAATCGCTGCAGTGCCGATGCACGCAACTGGAAGAAGTGGGGAATAGCGCCAGCTCGGCCTCTGCTCAACTTGCTTATCAAAGCCGTTTAGA
>NZ_JAIWIA010000007.1 GCF_020176695.1 Massilia sp. MS-15
CGTCACCGTCACGCCGGTGAACGACCTGCCGGTGGCTGGCAACACGAACATCACGACCGCCGAAGATACCGCGAAGGCCGGCAGCCTGCCGGCGGCAAGCGATGCCGATGGCGACACGGTGACCTACGCCAAGGTGAGCGACCCTGCGCACGGCGCGGTGACTATTGCGAGCGACGGCACCTACACGTACACGCCTGCCGCGAACTACCATGGCACCGATAGCTTCACCTACACCGTCAGCGACGGCCGGGGCGGCAGCAACACCTATACGGTCAACGTCACCGTCACGCCGGTGAACGACCTGCCGGTGGCTGGCAACACGAACATCACGACCGCCGAAGATACCGCGAAGGCCGGCAGCCTGCCGGCGGCAAGCGATGCCGATGGCGACACCGTCACCTACGCCAAGGCGAGCGATCCTGCGCATGGCACGGTGATCATTGCGAGCGACGGCACCTATGCGTACATGCCTGCCGCGAACTACCACGGCACGGACAGCTTCACCTACACCGTCAGCGACGGCCAGTGCGGCAGCAACACCTATACGGTCAACGTCACCGTCACGCCGGTGAACGACCTGCCGGTGGCTGGCAACACGAACATCACGACCGCCGAAGATACCGCGACGGCTGGCAGCCTGCCGGCGGCAAGCGATGCCGACGGCGACACGGTGACCTACGCCAAGGCGAGCGACCCTGCGCATGGCGTGGTGACCATTGCGAGCGACGGCACCTATGCGTACACGCCTGCCGCGAACTATCATGGCACGGACAGCTTCAGCTATACCGTCAGCGACGGCCAGGGCGGCAGCAACACCTATACCGTCAACATCACCGTCACGCCGGTGAACGACCTGCCGGTCGTGGGCAACTCGAGCATCACCACCGCCGAAGATACCGCGCGCACCGGCACGCTTCCAGCGGCAAGCGATGTCGATGGCGATACGCTCACGTACTCGAAGGCGTCCGACCCCGCACACGGTACCGTGAGCATCGCCGCCGACGGCACCTATACGTACACCCCTGGCGCCAACTACAACGGCGCGGACAGCTTCACCTACACCGTCAGCGACGGTAACGGCGGCAGCAACACGTATACGGTCAACGTCACCGTCACGCCGGTGAATGACGCCCCGGGCGCGGCGCCCACCACCATCATCACCGCCGAAGACACGGTGATCGCGGGCAGCCTGCCTGCCGCGAGCGACGTCGATGGCGACGCGGTCACCTATACCAAGGCCGCCAATCCGGCCCACGGCAGCCTGGTCATCGGCGCCGATGGCAGCTACACCTACGCGCCGGATGCCAACTACCACGGCAACGACAGCTTCAGCTACCGGATCAGCGACGGCAAGGGCGGCAGCAACATCTATACGGTCGAGGTGAATGTCGCCCCGGTCAATGACCTGCCGATCGCGGCCGGCGCGATCGTCTGGACCCTGAAGAACGAGACCAGCAGCGGCAAGCTGCCGGCGGCAAGCGACGTCGACGGCGACACCATCACCTATGCCACCGGCAGGGCGCCTCAGCATGGCACGGTCAGCATCGATGCGGGCGGCAACTACAGCTATACGCCCGCCAGGGGCTACAGCGGCACCGACAGCTTCACCTTTACCGTCAGCGACGGCCAGGGCGGCAGCAACACCTATGACGTCACCGTTGTCGTGGGCGCCACCAACGAGGCGCCGGTCGGCGCCGGCACCAGCATCGTGACGCGCGAGAACAGCTCCGTGGCGGGCGCCTTGCCGGCCGCCACCGACGCGGACGGCGACGTCATCACCTATGCCAAGGCCGGCGAGCCAGCCCATGGCAAGCTGGTCATCCAGCCCGGCGGCAGCTACCTCTACACCCCGGATGCCGGCTTCCATGGCGCCGACAGCTTCAGCTATACCATCAGCGACGGCCAGGGCGGCAGCAACACGTATACCGTCGAGGTGACGGTTACGGCCCTCAACCGCGCGCCGGTCGCTGCCGACGCATCCATCGCGACGGGCGAGGACACGCCCGTCGCCGGCGACCTGCCGCGGGCGCAGGACGCCAACGGCGACATCCCCCTGTATTCGCTGGCATCGGGGGCAGGACACGGCACGGTCAGCGTCGCGGTGGACGGCGGCTATACCTACGTGCCGCACCCCGACTTCCACGGCAGCGACAGCTTCAGCTACACCGTCAGCGACGGCAAGGGCGGCAGCAATACCTATACCGTCACCGTGGAGGTGGCGCCGCGCAACGACCTGCCGGTCGGCGCCGATGGGACCATCGCGACCAGCGAAGACACCGCCGTGTCCGGCCCGCTGCCAACGGCGAGCGATGCCGACGGCGATACGCTCACCTATGCCAAGGCATCCGACCCGCTGCACGGCAGCGTCACCATCGGTGCGGACGGCGGCTACACCTATGTGCCGCATCCCGATTACCATGGTGCCGACAGCTTCCGCTACACCGTCAGCGATGGCCAGGGTGGCAGCCAGACCTATACCGTCACCGTGACGGTCACGCCGGCCAACGATGCGCCGCGCGCGGCCGGCGCCAGCATCGTCACCCGCGAGGATGTGCCGGTGACGGGCGCGCTGCCGGCGGCCAGCGACGCCGATGGCGACCCGGTCGGCTACGCCACCGCATCCGGCCCGGCGCACGGCAGGGTCAGCATTGGTGCCGATGGCAAGTACACCTACACGCCGGATGCGAACTTCCACGGCAGCGACAGCTTCAGCTACACCGTTAGCGACGGCAAGGGCGGCAGCAATACCTACACCGTGGACGTGACAGTCACGCCAGACAACCAGGCGCCGGTGGCGCGGGCCGCGGCGATCGCCACCCGCGAGGACACGCCGGTGGGTGGCGCGCTGCCTGCTGCGACCGATGCCGACGGCGACCCGGTGCGCTACACCCTGGCCGCGAATGCCGGCCACGGCACGGTCAGCGTCGGCCAGGACGGCAGCTACACTTACGCCCCGCATGCCAACTACCATGGCAGCGACAGTTTCAGCTACACCGTCAGCGACGGCCGGGGCGGTAGCAATACGTATACCGTCACGGTCGAGGTCAGCCCGGTGAACGACGCCCCGGTGGCCCATGGCGGCGCCAGCGGCAGCGGCCTGGTAGGCCAGCCGCTGGTCCCGGTGGGCGTGCCGGCCTTCACCGATGTCGACAGCGCGACCATCAGCTACAGCGCCACGCTGTCCGACGGCAAGCCGCTGCCATCCTGGATGGTGTTCGATCCGGCCACCCGCAGCGTCGGCGGCACCCCGCCGGCCGGCAGCGCCGGCACCTATGTGCTGACGGTGACCGGCAGCGACGGCGAACTGACCGCCGAGACCAGCATCACCCTGGTCGTCGGCAACCCGTCCGCGCCGGCGCAGGCGCTCGGCATCGCCGGCATGACCCGGGATACCGGCGCATCGGCCACGGACTTCGTGACCAACGACGGCGCGGCCGGCCGCAGCGTGAACGGCAGCCTGTCCGCGCCGCTCGGCCGCAACGAGGTGGTGCAGGTGTCCTTCGACGGCGGGCTCACCTGGACCGTGGCCAGCACCAGCGGCACCGCCTGGACCGTCAACGACAGCGGCAGCCATGATCGCAACTGGACCATCCAGGCGCGTGTCTTCGACAGCGCCAGCGGCTTGAGCGGGCCGGGTGCCCAGCGCGAGGTCGTGCTCGATACGACCGCGCCCGGCGCTTCCGCCGCCGACAGCCAGCGCACCGGCAGCACGACCCCGGTGCTGTCCGGCAGCGCCACGCTGCTGGAAGGCGAGAAGCTGCGGGTGACAATCAACGGCGCCACCTACGAGGTGGCGGCGCCGGGCGGTGCCTGGACCCTGGACCTGGCCACCGCCACCCCGGTCGCCGGCAGCGCCACGCCGCTGGTGGTGGGGCAGAGCTACACGGTCACGCCGGTCATCACCGACCTGGCCGGCAATGCTCGCACCGGCAGTACCGGTAGCGTCGACGTCACGCCGCCGCTCAAGCCGGCCGAGCCCGTGATCACGCCAACCGAGCCGCCGGTGCTGCCACCGCAGCTTGGCGAGCCCGCCGTGCCGGTGGTGGAGTCGCCGCCGCTGGTGATCCCGCCGGCCGGACCGGAGCCGCGCCCCGTCAGCGAAAGCGTGGCGCCGGGCAGCGTGGCCGATGGCGACAGCCTGCGCCCGGGCAGCGGCAGCGGCTACCGTCCGCTGGAACTGAGCTCCACCTTCGACCGCCGCAGTGCCGAACTGTCCGACGTGTATACCCGTTCGGAAGGCTTCCGCACCGTGGTCGCCAGGGCGGACGACCCGGCGCTGGTACTGTTCCAGGGCGTGCCCGACCAGTTCGTCGAGACCGGCACCCAGCTGTCGCTGACGGTGCCGGCCGACGCCTTCGCCCACACCCAGCCGAAGGCGGTGGTGCGCCTGAGCGCCACCCTGCAGGATGGCCGTCCGCTGCCGACCTGGATCCATTTCAATGGCCAGACCGGCCAGTTCACCGGCGAGGTGCCAAAGGGCCTGAAAGGCGAGCTGCGGATCAAGCTGATCGCGCGCGACATGGAAGGACGCGAAGCGGCCGCCCTGTTCCGCATCAATGTGGGATCATCGGTGGTGGCGCCGGACGGCAAGGCAGCGCCGCTCGGCAAGCCGGGCCTGAGCCAGCAGTTGCGCGCGGCGCCGCCGCGCGCCGTGCCGGGGCGCGGCTGAGGACAGGCTTTCCTGAACGACGATGGACATCGATAAACATCAGCCCGGCACGGGCCCGGACCCGCTTGCAACCCTGTTCGACCTGGCGCACCGGGCGCGCCATGCCGGCACGCCGGTCGAACTGGACTTCCTGGCGGTGAACGGCAGCCATGCGCTGGCGCCTTACCGCCAGGCCGCCCTGTGGTTCGAGGACCGCGGCGTCTGCGCGCTGTCCGGGGTGGTGCAGATCGAGGCGAATGCCCCCTATGTGCACTGGCTGGGACGGCTGGCCGCCCAGCTCGGCGATGGTGACGGCGGCGCGCCGCGCACCGTCAGCGCCGCCGACCTGGACGCTTCGCTGGCGGGGGAATGGGCGCAGTGGCTGCCGGGCTACGCGCTCTGGCTGCCGATCGCGGCCGGCGAGGGGGGCCATCCGGCGCGCGGCGGCCTGCTGCTGGCGCGCGACATTCCCTGGCTCGAGCGCGAACTGCCTCTGCTGGCCGAGTGGGCCGACATCCTGCGCCACGCCTGGCTGGCGCGTACCCCGCCGCTACGGCTGTCGCCGCGCGCGCTGCGCAGCCGCCTGCGCAGGCGTCGCGCCCAGGAACAACAGCAAGGCCTGCCCTGGTGGCGCCGGCGCGTGCCGCAGGCGCTGCTGGCCGCCGCCGTGCTGCTCTGCCTGCCGGTACGCTTGAGCGTGCTGGCGCCGGGCGAACTGGTGCCGGCCAATGCGGTCACCGTGCGCTCGCCGCTCGATGGCGTGATCGAGCGCTTCGAGGTCGCACCGAACGGGGTTGTGAGGGCGGGGCAGCCGCTGTTTCATTTCGACCGCGCACAGCTGGAAAGCCGCGACGCCGTGGCGGCCCAGGCCCTGGCCACGGCAGAAGCCGAATACCGCCAGGCGCTGCAGCAGGCCTTGGCCGACGGCAAGTCGCGCAACATGCTGGCGACCCTGCAGGGCAGGATCGAGGAGCGCCGCGCCGAGGCCGCGTTCATGCATGGCCAGCTGGAGCGCGCGACCGTGCTCGCGCCGCGCGACGGCGTCGCGCTGTTCGACGACCCCAGCGAATGGACCGGGCGGCCGGTGGCGACCGGCGAACGCATCATGCGCATCGCCTCGCCGCGCGAGATCGAGGTCGAGGCCTGGCTGCCGCTGGGCGATGCAATTCCGCTGGAGCCGGGTGCGCCGGTCAGCCTGTACCTGGCGTCCAGCCCGCTGGATGCGGTCGAAGCGCGGCTGCGCTACGTGGCCTACGAAGCCGTCGCGCAGCCGGACGGCAGCTGGGCCTACCGGGTGCGCGCCACGCTGCCGGCCCAGTCGTCCGGCGCGGACGGCCACCGCGTCGGCCTGAAGGGCAGCGCCAGGCTGTCCGGCGGCTGGGTGCCGCTGGCCTACTGGATGCTGCGCCGTCCGCTGGCGGCGGTGCGCCAGGCCATCGGTATCTAGGGCCGGGCCGCGATGCACTATTTCACGCTGCCCCCGCTGCGCGAGGAACTGAGCCTGCACCGCGGACCGGTGCAGGCCGCCGGCGAACCGAGCTACACGCTGGAAGACCCGGTGCGCAACCAATTCTTCCGGATCGACTGGCCCACCTTCGAGGTGCTGAGCCGCTGGTCGCTCGGCAATCCGGACGACATCCTGCTGTCGCTGCAGGCGGACACGCCGCTCGACCTGGAGCGCGCCGACGTCGAGGCGGTGCTGAAATTCCTCAACGATGCGCAGCTGCTGCGGCCCGATCCGCTGGCATCGAGCGCGGCGCTGGCCGCGCGCCACCAGGCCGCGGCGGGCAAGTGGCACACCCGGCTGCTGCACCACTACCTGTTCTTCCGCCTGCCGCTGGTCAAGCCCGACGCCTGGCTGGCCCGCATGACGCCGTCCTTCGGGTGGGCATTCTCGCGCGGCTTCTTCCTGCTCACGCTGCTGGCCCTGGTGGCCGGCGTGGCCCTGGTCTGGCGCCAGTGGGATGTGTTCCGCAGCACCTTGTCGGGTTCCTTCACGCCGGGCGGGCTGCTGGCGTATGCGATCGCGCTCACCGTGGTCAAGGGAGCCCACGAGATGGGGCATGCGCTCAGCGCCAAGCGTCACGGCTGCCGCGTGCCGACCATGGGCCTGGCCTTCCTGGTGCTGTGGCCGATGCCGTATACCGACACCAACGACGTCTGGCGCCTGGACCGCAAGGACCAGCGCCAGCAGGTCGCGCTGGCGGGCGTGGCCACCGAGCTGATCATCGCCGCGTGGGCGACGCTGGCCTGGAGCCTGCTGCCCGACGGGACCCTGCGCGACGTGGTGTTCCCGCTCGCGACCACCACCTGGATCGCCACGCTGGCGATCAACGCCAGTCCTTTCATGCGCTTCGACGGCTACTTCGTGCTGTCGGACTGGCTGGACATGCCGAACCTGCATGCGCGCGCCTTCGCGCTGGCCAGGTGGCACCTGCGCGAATGCCTGTTCGGCCTGGGCGAAGCGCCACCCGAATACTTTCCGGCGCGGCGCCACGCGGGCCTGATCCTGTTCGCGTGGGCGGTCTGGCTGTACCGGCTCACGGTCTTCATCGGCATCGCGCTGCTGGTCTACCATTTTTTCATCAAGCTGCTGGGTATCTTTCTCTTCTGTGTCGAAATGAGCTGGTTCGTCATCCGTCCGATCGCGGGCGAATTCAAGGTCTGGCGCGGGCTGTGGCCGCGCATCCGCGCCAGCCGGCGCGGGCGCCGTTCACTGGTGCTGGCCGCCCTGGCGCTGCTGCTGTTCGTGCTGCCCTGGCCGACCCGGGTGCAGGGCGGGGCGCTGCTCAAGCCGCTGCAGGTGTTCCCGGTGCATGCGCCCGAGCATGCCCAGCTCGCCGGCCTGCCGCTGGGCGAGGGGGCGCGGGTCGCGCCGGGACAGGTGCTGGTCCGTTTCGCGGTGCCGGAAAACGGCAGCCGGCGCGAGGTCGCCGAAGCCCAGGTCGAGCGCCTGCGCTGGCAGGCCGGGGCGGCCGGTTTCGATGCCGAGCAGCGCGCCCGCAGTGCCGTGCTGCGCGAAGAGCTGGCCAGCGCCGAAGCCCAGTTGGCGGCCGTCGACGAAGAGTCTGCCCGCTACCTGCCGCGGGCGCCGTTCGCGGGCACGCTGCGCGACCTGGATCCGGAACTGCGGCCCGGCACCTGGCTGGGCAGGAACGAACGCGTGGCGGTGCTGGTGGGCGACGGGCCGCTGGAGGTGACGACCTACCTGGACGAGGATGCCGTGCGCCGCATCGCGCGCGGCGACCGGGCCGTATTCCACGCCGACGGCGGCGCCGGCCCGGCGCTGCGCCTGCGCGTGGCCGGCATCGACCGCGACGCCACCCGCATACTGCCGGCCAGCCTGTGGGCGGCCCAGCAGGGCGGCCAGGTGCCGGCGCGCGAGAAGGGTGGCGCCTGGTATCCCGAGCGCGCCGTGTACCGGGTCAGCTTCGTGCCCGACGCGCCGGCGGACGAAGCGCGCGCCGCGGCGGCCGGCCATGCCTGGCGCGGCACGGTGGTGATCCAGGGTGCATGGGAGGCGCCGGGCACCCGCTTCGCGCGTGCGCTTGCGACCCTGTTCTGGCGCGAGGCCGGTTTCTGAGACCGGGGCGGCGCCGCTCCGCAAGCTTGCCGGAGCGCGCCGTCCCGTTCCACGTCCTTCAGCCGCCCAGCATCGCGCGCGCGGCCGTGACGATATGCCGCGACAGCTCGTCCATCCGTGGCGATTGCAGCTTCCACGTATGCCAGTACAGCGCGACATCGGTCGGGTGCGCGGGCGCCAGGTCGACCAGTGGATCGGCGCCGTCGTCGTGCTTGTCCAGCAGCCATTGCGGCACCATCGCATAGCCGATGCCATAGCGGACCGCCTGGAAATGGGCTTCGGTTCCGGGCACGTAGTGGCAGGGATAGGCTCCTTCGGGCAGCCCGAAATGCTCCAGCAGAAGGTTCGACCCCAGCGTGTCCTTGCGGGTGTAGGCCACCACCGGGGCGCGCCGCGCGGCCTCGCGCGTCAGGCCATCGGGCAGCCAGCGCTGGCAGAAGGCGCGGCTGGCCACCAGCCGGTAGCGCATGGTGCCGAGCGCCTCGACGCTGCAGCCGCGCATCGGCTCGGCCACCGTGCTCACGCAGCCGATCACCATCCCGGTCTTGAGCAGGGCGAAGGTATGGTCCTGGTCTTCGACCACCAGGTCGAGGATGAACTGGTCCCTGGCCAGCAGGCCCGCCAGGGCCGGAAAGAACCAGGTACCCAGGCTGTCCGAGTTCAGGGCCATCGAGACGGTGGTCGCGCCAGCCTCGCCATTGCGGATGTCGGCCTCGAAGTCGGTCTTGAGCAATTGGGCGCGACGCAGGTATTGCAGCAGGCGCTGCCCCATCGGCGTCGGCCGGCATGGCCGGCTGCGCACGATCATGGGCTTGCCGAGCGATGACTCGAGCACGCGCAGGCGCTGCGAGACCGCCGACGGCGTGATGTTCAGGCGCGCGCCGGCACGCTCGAAACTGCCGGTTTCCGCCACGGCCAGGAACGCTTCGGCTTGCTTGGGGTCGAGATCCATCGGTTCTTTGGAAAAGCCACCATGGTAGCGGCAAACGGCGGGCCGTACTGCAAACGAAGAAATTTTACGCATACAGTAAAACTCTTCAGGCCGCTTTCAGGAGAAGGCCGGGCCAGGCCAGAATCGTCGCTTCCACCTCGTCCGGAAGAACGCCGATGCTCCACATAATCTACCTGATCGCCATCTCGGCCGAGGCCGGATCGGGCGCGCTGATGGCCATGCGCCGCAAGATGGACGTGTTCGGCGTCGCGCTGGTCGGCACCGTGACCGCGCTGGGCGGCGGCTCGGTCCGCGACATGCTGCTCGGCCACTTCCCGCTCGGCTGGGTGCAGCATCCCGAGTACCTGCTGTTCACGGTGGGCGCGGCGCTGGCCGCGGCGACGGCCGCGCAGGTGCTGCAGCGCCTGAAGTCTGCCTTCCTGCTGCTCGATGCCCTGGGACTGGTGGCGTTCTCGATCATCGGCTGCGACGTCGCGGCCGCCGCCGGGGTGCACGTGGCGGTGGTGGTGTTGATGGGCATGATCACCGGAACGGCCGGCGGCCTGCTGCGCGATATCGTATGCAACCAGGTACCGCTGGTGCTGCGGCGCGACCTGTACGCGACGGTGGCGCTGGCGACCGGCGCGCTCTACATGGCGCAGCTTCACTACGGAGTCGGGCGCGACGTGGCGACCCTGTTCGCGCTGGCGGCCGGCTTCGGCCTGCGCCTGGCCGCCCTGCGCATGGCGCTCGCCTTGCCGGTGCCGGGCCGCGGCAGGCCGGGCGCGCTCGACGCCGCCGGCGGGGAGGGCTGATGGCGCGCGGCAGCACGCGGGTGGCCACCGGTACAGGGGTCGCATTCACCACCAGCCCGCTGCTGGCGCCGGAACTGCCCGTCTGGCGCTCGCGCTGCGTGCTGTTCGTGATCTCGGCGCTGTTCGCGCTGCTGGCCGCGCGCGCGGCCTGGCTGCAGGCGGTGTCGGAAGGCTTCCTGCAGGAGCAGGGCGCCGCGCGCTACCTGCGCACGCTGGAGCTGCCAGCCAGTCGCGGGCGCATCCTCGACCGCCAGGGCCGTGTGCTCGCGGTGTCGATTCCAGCGCGCACGGTGTGGGCCAATCCCGAGCATGCTGCCGGCGCGGATCCCGCCAGCCTGCGTGAACTGGCGCGCCTGCTCGAGATGGACGAGGGCATCGTGCGCGCCCGCCTGGCCTCGGACCGCTCCTTCGTCTACCTGAAGCGGCAGGTGGACGTCGACACCGCGCGGCGCATCCTGGCGCTTGGCATCCCCGGCATCGCAACCCGGGACGACACGCGCCGCCACTATCCCGAAGGCGGTATCGCGGCGCACCTGGTCGGCTTCACCAACATCGAAGACGCCGGCCAGGAAGGCATGGAGCTGGCCAGGCAGCAAGACCTGCTGGGCAGGCCCGGTGCGCGGCGCGTGATCCGCGACCGGCTCGGCCACCTGGCGCAGGACCTCGGCACCATGCGGCCCGCCATCGATGGCCGCGACCTGTCGCTGTCGATCGACCGCAACCTGCAGCATATCGCGCGTACCCACCTGGCCGCCGGGCTCGAGCGGCACCAGGCCAAGGCTGGCGGCATCGTCGTGCTCGACGTGCGCAGCGGCGAAGTGCTGGCGCTGGCCAACCTGCCGGACTACGATCCGAATGACCGGGGGCGCCTGAGCGGAGCGCAGCTGCGCAACCGCGTCCTGACCGACACCTTCGAACCCGGCTCGGTGGTAAAGCCGTTCACGATCGCGCTGGCGCTGGCGCAGGGCATCGCCACGCCGCAGACGCTGGTCGAGACCGAGGGCGGGCGACTGCGCATCGGCAGCGCGTCGATCGGCGACGCCAGCCGCCACGGCACACTGACGGTGTCCCAGGTGCTGGAAAAATCGTCGAACATCGGCACCGCCAAGCTGGCGCTGCAGATGCGGCCGGAGAGCATGTGGACGCTCTTCACCGAGGTCGGGTTCGGGCAGGCGCCGGACCTCGGCTTTCCCGGCAGCGTCGCCGGCCGCCTGCGGCCGCACCACAGCTGGCGCCCGATCGAGCAGGCCACCATCTCCTACGGCCATGGCCTGTCGACCTCGCTGATGCAGCTGGCCCGCGCCTACCTGGTGTTTGCGCGCGACGGCGAGATCGTGCCGGTCACGCTGCTCAAGCGCGACGACGCACCGGCGGCGCGCCAGGTCATCCCGGGTCCCATCGCGCGCGAGGTGCGCGCCATGATGGAACGCGCCGCCGGACCGGAAGGAACCGCCGCGCGCGCGCGGGTGGCGGGCTACCGCGTGGCCGGCAAGACCAGCACCGCGCACAAGGTCAAGGCGGGACGCTACGTCAACCGCTACGTGGCCAGCTTCGTCGGCCTGGCACCGGTGTCCGACCCGCGCATCATCGTCGCGGTGATGGTGGACGAGCCGACCGCCGGCGGCCATTACGGCGGGCTGGTGGCGGCGCCGGTGTTCGCGGTCGTGACGCAGGACGTGCTGCGCGCATTGAACGTGCACCCCGACGCACCGGTCGGCGACATCATCGCGCCGGACCAGCCCTAGCGCGTGCCGGCAGCTCCGCGCGCATCCTGGCGCCGGCCGCCCCCGTGATACCCGGCAGGTATCGAGCGAATACCCAATCAGTCTTGGACGCCGCCGCCCGGCTTATCTACGCTGCAATCAAGACGAGGCGGCACAGACCTCGCCACCGAACGATCAACGACGGGAGACACGATGCAGTCTGGCGGCCAGACCCCGACCGGCGGGCACGCGGAGCATGCGGTCCGCGCCGATGCGCATGCGGCCGTGTCCCCCGATGGCGACGCAGCCGGGTTCCGGCGCGACCGGCGCGCTGCTGCCGGCCATCGCTGCCGGTTTCCTCGCGGTGCTGGTGTCGTTCTGCGCACCGCTGGCCATCTTCTACCAGGCGGCCCAGGCGGCCCAGGTGTCGAGCGACATGTTCGCGTCCTGGGTATGGGGGATCGCGGTCGGGGCGGCGGTCGCCGGCATCTTCCTCAGCTGGCGGCTGAAGGTCCCGGTCATCACCGCGTGGTCGGCGCCGGGTACCGCGCTCCTGATCACCCTGTTCCCCGGCCTGTCGCTCAACGAGGCGGTGGGTGCCTACCTGAGCGCCGCCACGATCCTGCTGGCGATCGGCCTGTCGGGCTGGGGCGAGCGGGTGGCGCGCTGGGTGCCGCCCGGCGTCGCCAGCGGGATGATGGCCGGGATCCTGTTCCCGTTCGGGATCGTCGCCTTCAAGGGCGTGGCATCGATGCCGGTGCTGGTGTTCGGCATGATCGCCGCCTACCTCCTGTTCAAGCGCGCCACGCCACGCTACTGCGTCGCCTTGCTGCTCGCCGCCGGCATGGCGTTCGCCTGGTTCTCGGGGCAGCTCGGCTTCTCCGGCCTGGCGCTGGAATTCGTCACGCCGGCCTTCATCGCACCGGCCTGGAGCTGGTCGAGCACCTTCAGCCTGGCCTTGCCGCTGGTCCTGGTGACGCTCACCGGCCAGTACCTCCCCGGCATGGCGGTCCTGAAGGCCGCCGGCTACGACACCCCCTTGCGTCCGGTCATCGTCACCAGCAGCATCGCCTCGCTGCTGGTCGCGTGTACCGGCGGGATCACGATCGCGATCGCGGCGATCACCGCCGCCATGTGCACTGGTCGCGAAGCGCACGAAGACCCGCGCATGCGCTATGTCGCGGGCCTGGCCAGCGGCGGCTTCTACCTGGTCGCCGGACTGTTCGGCGGCTCGATCGTGCTGCTGTTCGCCGCGCTGCCGCGCGAACTGGTCGCGACCCTGGCCGGGCTGGCCCTGCTCGCACCCATCGCGGCCAACCTCGGCGCCATCGCAAGCTGCGAGGACCACAGGGAGGCATCCGTCATCGCCTTCGTCGCCACCGCCTCCGGCATGCAGTTCCTGGGCCTCGGCTCGGCATTCTGGGGTGTCGCGATCGGGATCGTGGCGTGCCGGATCCTGCACCGGCCCGGGGCGGGCAGGCCGCCCGCCGCCACCTGACACATAACAACCACTACCAAGGAGACCGCTGCATGCGACACATCGACGTACACAAGATGGCCGACGGGGCCAGCTTCAACCGCTTCCACGCAGGCATCCTGCTGTGGTGCGCCATCATCATCATCTGCGACGGCTACGACCTGGCGGTGGCCGGGATCGCCCTGCCGTCGATCATGCAGGAAATGGGCGTCACCGCCCAGGACGCGGGCTTCATGGTCAGCTCCGCGCTGTTTGGCATGATGTTCGGTGCGATCTTCCTCGGCACCATCGCCGACCGGATAGGACGCAAGCTGGCCATCGTGATCTGCCTGGCGCTGTTCAGCGTCTTCACCGCCGCCGCCGGCTTCGCCTCCGACCCGTACACCTTCAGCATCATGCGCTTCCTCGCCGGCCTCGGCATCGGCGGCGTCATGCCGAACGTGGTGGCCCAGATGACCGAGTATTCGCCCAGGCGCATCCGCTCGACGATGGTCACGCTGATGTTCAGCGGCTACGCGGTGGGCGGCATGCTGGCGGCGCTGCTGGGCAAGGGCCTGATCGAAGCGCACGGCTGGCAGTCGGTGTTCCTCGCCGCCGGCGTGCCGGTCATCCTGATTCCTTTTATCCTGAAGAGCATGCCGGAATCGATGCCCTTCCTGATCCGCCGGAACCGGCTCGCCGAGCTGCAGGCGACACTGGTCCTGCTGGACCCGTCCTACCGCGTCCAGAAGGGCGACAGCTACACGCTGCCCGATGCCGAGCGCGCCGAAGGCACGCCGATCGGCAAGCTGTTCCAGGACGGCCGCGGCCTGTCCACCATCATGTTCTGGATCGCCTTCTTCATGTGCCTGTTCATGGTCTACGCGCTCAGCTCCTGGCTGGCCAAGCTGATGGCCGGCGCCGGCTACAGCCTCGGCTCGGCCCTGAACTTCGTGCTGGTGCTGAATTTCGGTGCGGTGATCGGTGCGGTGGGCGGCGGCTGGCTGGCCGACCGCTTCCACATCAAGTACGTGCTGATCGGGATGTATGCGCTGGCGGCGGTGTCGATCACGCTGCTCGGCTACAAGGTGTCCACGCCGGTGCTGTTTCTGCTGGTCGGCCTGGCCGGAGCCTCGACCATCGGCACCCAGATCGTCACCTATGCCTACGCGGGCCAGTTCTACCCGACCGCGGTGCGCTCCACCGGCATCGGCTGGGCCTCGGGCGTCGGCCGCAGCGGCGCCATCCTGGCGCCGATCGTGATCGGTACCCTGGTCGGCATGGCGCTGCCGCTGCAGCAGAACTTCCTGGCCATCGCCATTCCCGCCGCGATCGCCGCGCTGGCCGTGGCCTGCATTCGCCACGGCCGCTCGGCCTCGGCCCGGCCGGGGCTGCGCAGCGCCACGCTGGCGGAACCGACCAAGGCCTGATCCGCCCCCGGCACGACACTGGCCGCCCCCTGGACGGGGTGCGGCCCGTGCACGTGCGCCCATACCGAATACAAGCAAAAGGAGACATGCATGAAAGCAGTACCAAGCCTCGCCCTTGCCACCATGCTGTGCGGCGCAGCCGCCCAGGCCCACGCCCAGACCCAGGTCACGGTGTACGGCATCGTCGATGCCGCCGTGGCCCGTACCACCAATGCCGATGCCGCCGGCAATGCCATCACCAAGGTCTCCTCGTTGTCCGGCAGCCTGCCTTCGCGCATCGGCTTTCGTGGCAGCGAAGACCTGGGCAGCGGCCTGGCCGCGGTGTTCGCGCTGGAGAGCGGCTTCAACCCCGATACCGGCGTGTCGGGGCAGGGCGGGCGCCTGTTCGGGCGCCAGGCCTGGGTCGGCCTGAAGGGCAGCTGGGGCACGCTGCAGGTCGGGCGTATCCTCAACATGACCTTTCTCGCCACCGCAAAGAGCGACGTGCTGGGACCGAACCTGTTCTCGATCAACAGCATCGACCTCTACCTGCCGAATGCGCGCAGCGACAATGCGGTCGGCTACCTAGGCAACTTCCAGGGCGTCACCGTGGGCGCCACCACCAGCTTCGGGCGCGACGCCGCGGCCGCCGGCGGGCCTTCGGCCACCAACTGCGGCGGCGAGGTGGCGGGCAACAGCAAGGCCTGCCGCCAGGTGACGGCGCTGCTCGGCTATGACGGCGCGGCCTATGGGGTGAATGTGAGCTATGACAGGCTATATGGGAACGCGGGCGCGGCCGGCGGCCTCGCCAGCAGCGAACGCTTCGACCGGCGCGTCACCGTCAACGGCTACGCCATGCTTGGCGCGACCAAGCTTGGTGCGGGCATCATCGACCGCAAGCTTGATGCCGCCATCGGCATCACCGAATCCGACCTGGTCTACTTCGGCATCAGCCATCCGGTGGCGCCCGGCCTGACCCTGGATGCGCAGGTGGCGCGCAGGGACGTGAAGGGATCAAGGGACGATACGAAGATGGCCGTGGCGCGGCTCACCTACGCGTTCTCGAAGCGCACCGCGGTGTACGGCGCGGTGGGGCGGATGGACAACGACGGCCTGGCCGCCGTCGCCCTCGATGCCGGCGGCACGGTGGCGGCGGGACGCGCGCAGAACGGCGTCATGGCGGGTTTGCGCCACGCATTCTGAATTCGTGGTTCGTAGGGTGGGCGGGTCTTCCGCCCACGCGGTCAACCAATGCGAGCGCAGTGCTAAAGCAAATGTAAGTTGGCCGCGTGGGCAAGGGACTTGTCCACCCTACAAAGTCTCTTTCGTGTGCGGCAGTCCGTAGTCGTCGTAGATCTCGTAGATCACCGCCAGCATCTGTTCCAGCTCCGGCGTGCGCTCCATGTGGCGCACGCTGAAGAAGATCGGCGAGAACGCATGCTTGTCCTCGATCGGGCGGTACACCACGTTCCGGTGGTGCATGCCCTGCACGCTGGCCGGCACGATGGCCAGGCCCTGTTCGGCCGCCACCAGTCCCATCGCGATCTGCAGTTCGCGCACTTCGGCCACGTGGTCCGGGGTCAGGTGGGCTTCGCTGAACAGGCCCAGCACCTGGTCGGCGAAGCTCGGGCGCGGCGTGCTCGGATAGACCAGCAGCGGCTCGTGCACCAGGTCCACCAGGCGCAGCGGCGCGTCGCCGGCGGCCAGGCGGTGGCCGGGAAACAGCGCCAGCACCATGCGCTCCTCGCGCAGCAGGATCCGGCGGATGCTCGGGTCTTCGCTTTTCAGGCGTCCGAAACCGACGTCGATGCGGCCTTCCTTCAGGGCCTTCATCTGTTCGACGGTGGTCATCTCGTGCATCACCACCTCCACCTCGGGATGCGCCGCGCGGTAGCGGCGGATGATGTCCGGCAGCAGGCCGTACAGGGTCGAGGCGACGAAACCGGCGTTGATGATGCGTTCCACCTTGCCCACGCGCTGGGTCATGCTCTTGAGGTCGCGCACCTGGTCGAGCAGGGGCTTGGCATGCGCCAGGAAGAACTGGCCGGCCTCGGTCAGGCGCAGTGGACGCGTGCCTTTTTCGATCAGGGCCACGCCCAGGTATTCCTCGAGCTGCTGGATCTGGCGGCTCAGCGGCGGCTGCGCGATATGCAGGCGCTCGGCTGCCCTTGTGAAGTTGCGTTCTTCCGCCACGGCGACGAAATAACGCAGGTGACGCAGTTCCAACATCATACCTCCCAGGTATCGAAGTGATACCAACTTAGTCTTGGACGACGGTTTCGAGCGGGATTATCGTGCTTCTACCGACGGAATTATACGCACTGAATATGAAAACCAACATCGCCAACATCGAAACTTTCCTGGTCGACGTCCCGACGATCCGCCCCCACAAGCTGTCGGTCGCCACCATGAACACCCAGACCCTGGTGCTGGTGCGGGTGCGCTGCGAGGACGGCATCACCGGCTGGGGCGAGGCCACCACCATCGGCGGCCTGGCCTACGGCGACGAGAGCCCGGAAAGCATCAAGACCAACATCGACACCTACATCGCGCCGCTGCTGGTCGGCATGGACGGCAGCAGCGTGGCCAAGGCCATGGCCAGGCTGCGCAAGGCGGTGCAGGGCAACCGCTTCGCCAAATGCGCGATCGAAACCGCACTGCTGGATGCCCAGGCGAGGCGCATCAAGGTGCCGCTGTCCGAACTGCTGGGCGGCCGGGTGCGCGACGCGCTGCCGGTGGCCTGGACCCTGGCCAGCGGCGACACCAGCCGCGACATCCAGGAAGCCGAGCAGATGCTCGAGCTGCGCCGCCACCGCATCTTCAAGCTCAAGATCGGCCTGCGCGAGGTCGACCAGGACGTCAAGCACGTGCTGGCCATCAAGCGGGCGCTGGGCGAGCGCGCCAGCGTGCGGGTCGACGTCAACCAGGCCTGGAGCGAACTCGATGCGGTGCGCGGCATCGCCGCCCTGGAAGCCGGCGGCGTCGACCTGGTCGAACAGCCGGTCAAGGCCGGCAACGTCGCGGCGCTGGCCAGGCTCAAGACACGGTTCGACGTGGCGATCATGGCCGACGAGGCGCTGCACGGCCCGGACGACGCGATGGCGATTGCGCGCGCCGACGGCGCCGACGTGTATGCCGTCAAGATCAACCAGTCCGGCGGCCTGACTCCGGCGCTGGAGGTGGCTACCGTGGCGCGCCTGGCCGGCATCGGCCTGTACGGCGGCACCATGCTCGAAGGCGGCATCGGCACCGCCGCCACGGCCCATGTCTGCGCCACCTTCGCCGAACTGGCCTGGGGCACCGAACTGTTCGGCCCCTTGCTGCTGACCCAGGAAATCCTGGCCGAGCCCCTGGTCTACCGCGACTTCATGCTGCAGGTGCCGACAGGGCCCGGCCTCGGCGTCGAGCCCGACCTGGACAAGCTGCACGCGCTTGCACGTCGATGATGCGCCGCTAACGCACTGATAACTGAGTACCCGAGGAGACAAGAAATGCTGTTCCACGTCCGCATGAACGTCCAGCTGCCGCCATCGATGCCGCTTGACGAAGCCGCCCGCCTGAAAGCCGACGAAAAAGCGCTGGCCCAGCGCCTGCAGGAAGAGGGCGCCTGGCGCCACCTGTGGCGCATCGCCGGCCAGTACGCCAACGTCAGCATCTTCGACGTCGAGAGCATTGATGCGCTGCACACGCTGTTGATGTCCTTGCCGCTGTTCCCCTACATGCAGATCGAGGTGACGCCCCTGTGCCGGCACCCGTCCTCGATCCGGCTTGATGATCGCTAACCCATCACCCATACCTAAAGGAGACTGAAATGAACCACGCAGACATCGAAACCCTGGCGAAGAACTGGGTCGTGGACGCCGCATCGAAACCCGCCGACCCCCGTGTGCAGCAAGTCGTCGTGCGCCTGCTGGGCGACCTGTGCAAGGCCATCGAAGACCTCGACATCAGCCCGAGCGAATTCTGGAGCGGCGTGTCCTACATGTCGGCCGCCGGCGCCGCCAACGAGCTGGGCCTGCTGGCCGCCGGCCTGGGCCTGGAGCGCTTCCTGGACATCCGCGCCGACGAAGCCGAAGCCAAGGCCGGCCTCGAAGGCGGCACCCCGCGCACCATCGAAGGCCCGCTGTACGTGGCCGGCGCCCCGGAAAGCGTGGGCTTCGCCCGCCTCGATGACGGCACTGAATCCGATCAGGCCGAAACCCTGTTCATGCAGGGCACCGTGTTCGACGGCGACGGCCAACCGCTGGCCGGCGCCAAGGTCGAGGTCTGGCACGCCAACCTGCTGGGCAACTATTCCTTCTTCGACCGCGCCCAGTCGGACTTCAACCTGCGCCGTAGCATCGTCACGGACGAAGAGGGCCGCTATGCCTTCCGCAGCATCCTGCCCAAGGGCTACGGCTGCCCGCCGAACGGCACCACCCAGCAGCTGCTCGACAAGCTGGGCCGCCACGGCCAGCGCCCGGCGCACATCCACTTCTTCGTGTCCGCGCCCGGCCACCGCAAGCTGACCACCCAGATCAACATCGACGGCGACGAGTACCTGTGGGACGACTTCGCCTTCGCCAGCCGCGAAGGCCTGGTGCCGGCTGTCAGCCGCATCGACGATCCGGCCCAGCTGGATGCGAAACGCGTGAACGCGTCCTTCGCCTCGATCGATTTCGATTTCCGCCTGTACCGCGATACCGCCGGCGCCCCGAGCCCGCTGGTGGAGCGCGCCCGCGCCGCCGCCTGAGGAGAACGCCATGATCCCGATCCGTCCCGTGAGCGCTTCCGCCTTGACGCGCATCGACGACTACCTGATCGAAGACGAAGCCAGCGGCGACTACCGCCTGCACCGCAATGCCTTCACCGACGAAGCCCTGTTCGAACTCGAGATGAAGCATATCTTCGAGGGCAACTGGGTCTACCTGGCCCACGAAAGCCAGGTCCCGAACGTGAACGACTACTACACGACGCACATCGGCCGCCAGCCGGTGTTCATCGCGCGTAACCGCCAGGGTGAGCTGAACGCCTTCATCAACGCCTGCAGCCACCGCGGCGCCCAGCTGTGCCGCCACAAGCGCGGCAACAAGGCGACCTACACCTGTCCGTTCCACGGCTGGACCTTCAACAACAGCGGCAAGCTGCTGAAAGTGAAGGACCCGGAAGACGCCGGCTATCCGGAGTGCTTCAACAAGGAAGGCTCGCACGACCTGAAGAAGGTGGCGCGCTTCGGCAACTACAAGGGCTTCCTGTTCGGCAGCCTGAATCCGGACGTGCCCTCGCTGGAGGAGTTCCTGGGCGATGCGGCCCGGATCATCGACATGATCGTCGACCAGTCGCCGGACGGCCTGGAAGTGCTGCGCGGCTCCTCGACCTATACCTATGAGGGCAACTGGAAGCTGCAGGCCGAGAACGGCGCCGACGGCTACCACGTGAGCGCGGTGCACTGGAACTACGCGGCCACCACCAGCCGACGCAAGGAAGAACAGGCCGTGCGCGAGGACAAGATCCGCGCCATGGATGCCGGCAAGTGGGGCCGCCAGGGCGGCGGTTTCTACGCTTTTGATCACGGCCACATGCTGCTGTGGACCAAGTGGGCGAATCCGGAAGACCGGCCGAACTTCGCGCGCCATGCCGAGTACGCCGAGCAGTACGGCAAAGCCACCGCCGACTGGATGGTGGAGCGCTCGCGCAACCTGTGCCTGTATCCGAACGTCTACCTGATGGACCAGTTCGGATCGCAGATCCGCCTGCTGCGTCCGCTGGCCGTGAACAAGACCGAGGTCACGATCTACTGCATTGCCCCGAAGGGCGAGTCAAGCGAAGCGCGCGCACGCCGCATCCGCCAGTACGAAGACTTCTTCAACGTCAGCGGCATGGCGACGCCCGACGACCTGGAAGAGTTCCGCGCCTGCCAGGAAGGCTATGCCGGCGGCGCCATGCAATGGAACGACATGTGCCGCGGCGCCACCCACTGGATCAAGGGCCCGGACGCGGCGGCCAGGGAGATCGGCCTGCAGCCGGTGATGAGCGGCGTGCGCACCGAGGACGAGGGCCTGTACACGGTGCAGCACCGCTACTGGCTGGAAGTGATGAAGGACGCACTGGCCAGGGAAGGGGAATCGGCATGAACACGGAAATGAACCCGGTCACCATGGAAAAGCTGTGCGCCTTCCTGTACCGCGAGGCCCGGCTGCTCGACGACGAGCAGTGGGACGACTGGCTGGAGTGCTATGACCCGGACGCGCAGTTCTGGATGCCGGCCTGGGACGACGACGGCAAGCTGGTCTCGGATCCGCAGCGCGAGATTTCGCTGATCTACTACCCGACCCGCCAGGGCCTGGAAGACCGCGTGTTCCGCATCAAGACCGAGCGCTCCAGCGCCACCATGCCGGACACCCGCACCAGCCACAACATCGCCAACGTGGAGGTCGAGAAGCTCGAGGGAACGCGCCTGACGGTGCGCTTCAACTGGCACACGCTGAGCCACCGCTACAAGACGACCTACAGCCACTTCGGCATGTCGCGCTACGTGATCGAGTTTGGCGGCGCAACGCCGAAGATCCTGGACAAGTACGTGGTCCTGAAGAACGACTATATCAGCCAGGTCATCGACGTGTACCACATCTGATCGACAAGCAAGCAGCAATACAGGAGCAGGAGACCTTGATGAGCCATACCATCGCACTGCAGTTCGAGGACGGCGTGACCCGTTTCATCAGCTGCAACCCCAACGAGAAACTGGCGGACGCCGCTTACCGCCAGAAAGTGAACATTCCACTCGACTGCCGCGATGGCGCCTGCGGCACCTGCCGCGGGCTGTGCGAATCCGGCCAGTACGAGATGCCGCCGGAGAGCTACATCGAGGACGCGCTCGAGCCGCAGGATGCGGCGGCAGGGTACGTGCTGGCCTGCCAGATGCGTCCCACCTCCGATTGCGTGGTGCGCATTCCGGCCACCTCCAGCGCCTGCAAGACCGGTGTGCACAGCTTCGCCGGCAAGCTTGCCGAAGTCACGGCGCTGTCGCCGTCGAGCTTTCGCTTCTCGGTGGCGCTGGACGACCCTGACGCGCTCGACTTCCTTCCTGGCCAATACGTGAACGTCACCGTGCCCGGCACCCAGGAAACCCGCTCGTATTCATTCAGCTCGGCGCCGGGCGCGTCCCTGGCCAGCTTTGTGGTGCGTAACGTGCCCGGCGGCCTGATGAGCGGCTACCTGGGCGGCGCGGCCAGGCCGGGCGACGCGGTCAGCTTCGCCGGCCCCTTCGGCAGCTTCTACCTGCGTCCGCTCCAGCGTCCATTGCTGCTGCTGGCGGGCGGCACCGGCATCGCGCCTTTCCTGTCGATGCTCGACGTGCTCGACAAGCAGGGCTTCACCCAGCCCGTAAAAATGGTCTACGCCGTCACCAACGACCACGACCTGGTCGAGCTGGAACACCTGGACCGGATCGCCGCTGCGCACCCGCGCTTCGAATACCTCACCTGCGTCTCGAGCGACGCCAGCTGCCACCTGCGCAAGGGCTATGCCACCGCGCACGTGGAGCCGGGTTGGGTGAACGGCGGCGACGTCGACGTCTACCTGTGCGGCCCGGTGCCGATGGTGGAGGCGGTGCGCGGCTGGCTCGACGGCCTGGGCGTCAAGCCGGCCAACTTCTATTTCGAGAAATTCTCGGCCAGCAGCGCAGGTGCAGCATGATCCATCCGGACCGTTTCAAGGACCAGGTCATGGTCGTGACAGGCGCCGCCCAGGGCATCGGCCGCGGCGTCGCACTGGGTGCGGCGCGCGAAGGCGCCCAGCTGCTGCTGGCCGACCGCTCGCCGCTGGTGCACGAAGTGGCGCAGGAAGCCGCCGCGTTCGGGGCCCAGGTGGTGGCGGTCGAGGTCGACCTGGAAACCTGGGCCGGGGCCAGCCACATGGCGGCCCGCGCGCTCGAGGATTACGGGCGCATCGACATCCTGGTCAACAACGTCGGCGGCACCATCTGGGCCAAGCCCTACCAGGAATACGAGGAGGCGCAGATCGAGGCCGAGATCCGGCGCTCGCTGTTCCCGACCCTGTGGGGATGCCGGGCGGTGCTGCCGGCCATGCTGGAACAAGGAGCGGGCGCCATCGTGAACGTGTCCTCGGTGGCGACGCGCGGCATCTACCGCATTCCGTATTCGGCGGCCAAGGGCGGCGTCAATGCCCTGACCGCCAGCCTGGCCTTCGAACACGCCGGCAGCGGCATCCGCGTCAACGCGGTGGCCACCGGCGGCACCGAGGCGCCGCCGCGCAAGGTCCCGCGCAACCCGCAGCCGCTGAGCGAGATGGAACAGGTCTGGTATGCCGGCATCGTCGAGCAGACCCGCTCGAGCAGCCAGATGAAGCGCTACGGCACCATCGACGAACAGGTCGGCGCGATCCTGTTCCTGGCTTCAAGCGAGGCGTCGTATATCACCGGAACCGTGCTGCCCGTGGGCGGCGGCGACCAGGGATAAGGGGAACATCATGGCATTCGCACACCTTGACGATATCGCGCTGTATTACCAGCTCGACGGCAAGCGCGGCAAGCCCTGCCTGCTGCTGGCGAATTCCCTCGGCACCGACCTGGGCATGTGGGACCGCCAGGCGACGGCCCTGGCGGCGCACTTCTTCGTCGTGCGCTACGACACCCGCGGCCATGGCCGCTCCGGCAGCGCCGGCCCGGTGACGATCGAAAGGCTCGGCCGCGACGTGCTGGGCCTGATGGACCACCTGGACATCGGGCGCGCGCATTTCTGCGGCATCTCGATGGGCGGCCTGACCGGGCAATGGCTGGGCATTCACGCCCCGGACCGGATCGGCAAGCTGGTGCTGGCCAACACCGCCGCGCGCATCGGCACGCACGAAGGCTGGGTGGCGCGCGCCGCCCAGGTGCGCGCCGACGGCATGAAGGGCGTGGCCGGCAGCGCCGCCGGACGCTGGTTCACCCCCGGCTTCATCGACCGCGAGCCGGCCGAGGTCGACCGCCTGGTACAGGGCTTGCGCGCCACCCCGGCGGAAGGCTACGCGGCCTGTTGCGAAGCGCTGGCCGTGGCCGACCTGCGCGGCGAAGTTTCCGCCATCGCCAATCCACTGCTCGTGATCGCCGGCCGCCACGACCCCGTCACCACCGTGGACGACGCCAACTGGCTGGCCGCGCAGGCGCAGGACGCGCGGGTCGAGGAGCTGGCGGCCTCGCATCTATCGAACATCGAATGCCCCGAGGGCTTCAGCGCCTGCCTGCGCCGCTTCCTGGCGGCCTGACCCGGCACGGCATCCGACCAACCATACAGAGGACACCATGATCGACAAGACATGCGCATCGCTGGAGCAGGCCGTGGCCGGCATCCCCGATGGCGCCACCATCATGATCGGCGGCTTCGGCAACGCCGGCATGCCGTCCGCGCTGATCGACGCGCTGCTGGCCCAGGGCGCGCGCGAACTCACCATCGTCAACAACAACGCCGGCAACGGCGAAACCGGCCTGGCGGCGCTGATCCGTGAAAAGCGCGTGCGCAAGATGATCTGCTCCTTCCCGCGCCAGCACGACTCCCACCACTTCGACGCGCTCTACCGCGCGGGCGGCATCGAGCTCGAACTGGCGCCCCAGGGCAACCTGGCCGAGCGCATCCGCGCCGCCGGCGCCGGCATCGGCGGCTTCTTTACCGCCACCGGCTACGGCACCCTGCTGGCAGAGGGTAAGGAGACCCGCGTCATCGACGGCCGCCACTACGTGCTGGAGTCGCCGATCCATGCCGACTTCGCCCTGATCAAGGCGCTGCGCGGCGACCGCTGGGGCAACCTCGTGTACCGCAAGACGGCGCGCAACTTCGGTCCGATCATGGCGATGGCGGCCAAGCTCACGATCGCCCAGGTGGCGGAGGTGGTCGAGCTCGGCGCGATCGACCCGGAAACGGTCGTCACCCCCGGCATTTTCGTTCAACGTGTCGTCAAGGAGGCAGCATGAGCCAGGTATCGGATCGATTCAGCCGTGACCAGATGGCCGCGCGCGTGGCGCAGGACATCCCGGAAGGCGCCTACGTCAACCTCGGCATCGGCCTGCCGACCAAGGTCGCCAATTTCCTGCCGCCGGAACGCGAAGTGTTCCTGCACAGCGAGAACGGCCTGCTCGGCATGGGCCCGGCGCCGGCGCCTGGCGAGGAGGACGAAGACCTGATCAACGCCGGCAAGCAGCCGGTAACCCTGTTGACGGGCGGCGCTTATTTCCACCACGCCGACTCGTTCGCGATGATGCGCGGCGGCCACCTCGACATCTGCGTGCTGGGCGCCTTCCAGGTGTCCGGGAGCGGCGACCTGGCCAACTGGCATACCGGCGCCCCGGACGCGATTCCCGCCGTGGGCGGCGCCATGGACCTGGCGATCGGCGCCAAGCAGGTGTTCGTGATGATGGAGCACCTCACCAAGACCGGCGAGTCAAAGATCGTCGGATCCTGCAGCTATCCGCTGACCGGCATCGGCTGCGTCGACCGCGTCTATACCGACCTGGCGGTGCTCGACGTGACGCCGGAAGGGCTGCGCGTGCGCGAGATGGCGCCGGGGCTGACGTTCAGCGACCTGCAGGCGGTCACCGCCGCCACACTGCTGCCGCCGAGCGGCGAGGAGAACAAGGATGAATGAGGTCTACATCTGCGATGCCATCCGCACCCCGATCGGCCGTTATGGCGGTGCGCTCAAGGACGTGCGCGCCGACGACCTGGGCGCGGTGCCGATCCGCGAGCTAATGCGGCGCAACCCCGGCATCGACTGGAACGCGGTCGACGAAGTCGTGTATGGCTGCGCGAACCAGGCCGGCGAGGACAACCGCAATGTGGCGCGCATGTCGGCCCTGCTGGCCGGGCTGCCCCAGGAAGTGCCGGCAACGACCGTCAACCGCCTGTGCGGCTCGGGAATGGATGCGGTCGGCATTGCCGCGCGTGCCATCCGGAGCGGCGAGGCCGGACTGGTGATTGCCGGGGGCGTCGAGTCGATGACCCGCGCGCCTTTCGTGATGGGCAAGGCCGATGCCGCGTTCTCGCGCAATGCGAACATCTACGACACCACGATCGGCTGGCGCTTTCCGAACCCCTTGATGCAGCAGTTGTACGGCACCGACGCCATGCCGGAAACGGCCGAGAATGTGGCCGACGACCATGCGATCAGCCGCGCCGACCAGGACGCATTCGCGCTGGCCAGCCAGGCCAAGGCCGCGCGGGCGCAGAAAGCGGGCATCTTCGCGCAGGAGATCGTACCGGTGCTGGTACCCCAGAGCCGCCGCGCAGCGGGGGCGGGCGAGCCGCTGTGTGTGGCGCAGGACGAGCATCCGCGCGAGACCAGTCTGGAGGCGCTGGCGAAACTCAAGCCGGTGGTGCGGCCCGGTGGCACGGTCACGGCCGGCAATGCGTCCGGCGTGAACGATGGCGCCTGCGCGCTGCTGCTGGCAGGCGCGGAAGCGGTCGCGCGCTACGGATTGCGGCCGCGCGCCCGGATCCTTGGCATGGCGAGCGCCGGCGTGGCGCCGCGCGTGATGGGGATCGGCCCCGCGCCGGCGGTGCAGAAGCTGCTGCGCCAGCTCGGCATGACGCTCGTGCAGTTCGACCTGATCGAGCTGAACGAGGCGTTCGCCGCGCAGGGGCTGGCGGTGCTGCGGATGCTGGGGCTGCGGGACGACGATGCGCGCGTCAACCCGAACGGCGGGGCGATCGCGCTGGGGCACCCGCTCGGCATGAGCGGCGCGCGCCTGGTTGCCACCGCAAGCTACCAGCTGCAGCGCAGCGAAGGGCGCTTTGCGCTGTGCACGATGTGCATCGGGGTGGGGCAGGGCATCGCGATCGCCATCGAGCGGGTGTAGCGATCGGGCTCACGGACAACCGCAGACCGGCGGCAGCGGCGGCGGCGTACCCGGCACGTAGCCGAAGGACTCGACGGGCACGATGGTCGTGGCCCGGTGCAGCGGCACCCGCAGGTCGACCAGGGGCACCATCAGTTGCGACTGGACGGCATGGCAGTCCTCGCTGTCGGCGAGGTCGCAAATGCTGGCCTGGACAAACCGGATGCAGGTCTTGGCGCGTGGGTTGAGCATGCAGATCAGCCGGTTCGCGGCGGCGCTTGCGGGCCAGTTTCCTTGCGGGACCACCGCCAGGTCGGCGTTCAGGTAGGTCAGCCGGACGTGGGCATCGGTCACCGGGGGCGCCATGATGAGTTGGCCCGGGTCCGTGCGGAAGACCGCATATTGCCTGACCGCGTTCAGTACGCCAGGCTCGCGCGGATAAGCGCTCACCGCCGCCTCGGCCGCGCGCCGCGTCACCTCCTGCAGGGTATTGTAGACAAACAGCAGGCGCGCCGTCTCCACCAGGCCGAACACCACGGTAAAGAAGAGCAGGGCCAGTACCGCGAATTCCACCGCGGTGGCCCCGGCCTGGGTCCGCGCGGGGCGTGGCGGACGCACGCGTGGCAGCTCAGTTGCCGGCATGGCGCAGGGTGTAGCTGGCGTTGATCGGCAGGTCGTACCAGCCGAAGCCGGCCAGGCCACCAGGCTCGGACATCGTGACCTGGAAACTGACGCGCACCGTGGCGGGGAGCCTTCCTTCCGGCGTGTCGGCGCAGCTGGACTCGTCGCAGGCGACGTCGATCCCGCTCACCACCGCACCCTGTGACATCTCGGCGATCTGGCGCTGGACGATCTCGCGCGCGAGCCTGCTGGCCGCCCGCGGCGCGTCCGGCGCGCCCAGCTCGGCGGCCGATGCCCCGGCCAGGTAGCGGGCGGCGTTCTGCGCCGCCTTCTGCGCCATCGTGTAATGCCAGAATGCGCGGGCAAAGAACACCGGGAGCACGAGCAGCGCGACCAGTACCGGCAAGCACAGTGCGAATTCGATCGCCGCCAGGCCACGCTGGCACCGTCCGCCGCGGCGCCTCGGGATGGACAAGGACTTGTTCATGGATACAGCTCCACCTGCGCCGCCACTGCCTGCGGGGGCAGCAAACCCGCGAATTCGCCCACCAGGCGCTCGTTGGTGGCCATCACGGTCATGAAGAACCTGCCGACCGCGACCACGTGGGCGCCCACGTTCGCGCCGGATGGCGCACCGGCGGCGCAGTCGAGCAGCGGAATGTTGAGTACCCGCCGCTCGGGTAGCGCGAGCAGCTTGTGGGCGGTGCGCGGCGGCGCGTAAAAGGCGTTGGGCGCCGGGCGTGCCTGATAGGGCGTGGCGGGAGCGGCCGGGTAGCCCTGCGCGCTCGGCCCGGAAGGGTAGAGCGCCGCCCAGTCGCCGGTGGCGAATGTCGCATACCCGTCCTCCGGCTCGGGCTCCTGCGCGGAGGAGGGCGCGCGCGCTGCCCGCGCATACGACCATAGCGGACCATAGTCGCCCGGCGCGGGCGGCGGCGCCGGCAGGTCGGCGACGGTTTCAAGCCGGCCGCGCACGGTCGCGGGCAGCGCGGCGACGCTGCCGGTACCGGGACTCATCCACCCGGCGCCATTCGCCTGGTCATAGGCGTACATCCTGATGTTGGTGTCCGGGGCCCCGCCATCAGGGGTGCAGGTGGTGCCGGAATACGTGTCGAAGCGGGTATTGAGCGCGCTGCGCAGGGCGGCCAGCGGCTCGGCGGCGGGGAGTTCGGAGACGCGTACCGCCCCGCCGGTGATCCGCCTGACCCACATCGAGCCGGTGCAGGCGAAGGGCGCCAGCGCCCGGATGTCCAGTTCGGGACCGGTCCGTCCGGGTTCCAGCACCGGATTGACCGCGTAGCGCGCCGGCGCCATGCCTTTCGGGTTCAGTTGCATGAGGTCGTAGCTGACGCCGCGCCGGAAGCCGTACTGCACCAGTTCCTTGAGCTTGGCGCCGGAAGGCGCGGCGGCTTCGCGCACGGCGGCCGCATCCGGCGCCATGGCGCACACGGCCAGTGGGGTGACCTTGATCGCGCTGCGTCCCGCGATGGCGCTGTCGGACACATCCACCGCGGCCAGGTCGTCGTGCAGGACGCGCGCGAGGACCTGGATGAAATAGGTGTCCACCCGGCCGGCCGCCGCGCCGAGGGCGGCCGTATCGACCCGGGCAAAGAACAGCCCGGCCGCCTGGCCCTGGGGCATGCCGGTGCCGACGCTGGAAGCCGGCAGCCAGGTGCCAGAGCGCGCGGATGCATCGCTGAAACTGAGCGCTTCATCGCTCCAGACGGGGACCGTGCCTTCGAAAAAATGCTGGTAGCGCAGCTTGCCGGCTGCTTCGGCGGCAGCCAGCTTGGCCGCCACGATGCCCTGCGGCGTGCCGTTCAGTTCGCGCGCCGCCGCGAGTGCCGCGGCCTTGGCGATGCCATGCATGTCGACCTTGCGGTTGTAGATCCGGGCCATGTCGATGGCGAGCCCGCACAGACCGATGATCACGAGCAGCAGCGGAACGAACATGACCGCGAAGGCGCCGTCCTGGCGCGGCCGCCCTGAGCCAGTTGGATGCCGCCGGAACGCCATGATGCTTGCTGTCTCCCATGCACGAAGGTCGAGTCCCGGCAGATCCGGCTCGGTCGGACCGATTCTAGCGGCGGCAAGACCGTCAGCCTTGATGCTTGGCAGAGATGTTGACTCTGGGACCTTGAGTGATGATTATTACTTCCTGAAACTTGCACGGAAGCCGTTGCGCGGAAGCGGCACAAGTCCAAAGAAACTGGTTGTCATTCGAGAAAATTGAACGTAGTCTTGAATGTACTGCGCAGTCCGCAAGCCGGAGCGCTTCTTCTTTCCTGGGTCGTTTTTCTGAGGTGAAACGATGGTGGAGCAAGCGGCGTCACCTGCCCTGTCGCGCCGGCGGACCGATGGCGCCGCCGCATCCGGCGCCGTCCTTGTGGCGCCGGACTGGTCGCTACCACCACACCCGCACCCTGCCGGCCCGCCTCTCGTCCGGAAGCGCGTCCGCGCGCTTCGATCCCTGTCCTGCGCGCCAGAACATCACTTCCCGAGGAGTTCACCATGAATGTCCGTTCCATGCTCGTGTTTTGCGCCATGCTGGCCGTCCTGCCTGCCGGTGCGCAGGATGGTCCCGTACTGAAGGAAGGCGAGGCGGATGTGAACACGCTGGTCGACGCCCTCACGCCAAAGAAGCCGGTCCGCATGCGCGGCTTCAAGATCGTGCGCGAGGACGCCGGCACGCCGGCGCCCGCCGCGGCGCCGGCCAAGGCGCACCTCCTGATCACCTTCGATACCAACTCGGCCAACCTGTCGGAGCGCGCCAAGACCTCGCTTGATGCGGTCGGGCAGGCACTCGGTTCGGACAAGCTGTCCGGCGCCCGCTTCGCCATCGAGGGCCACGCCGATCCGCGCGGCGGCGCGGCCGCCAACCTCAAGCTGTCGCAGCTGCGCGCCCAGTCGGTGCGCGACTACCTGGTCAACCAGCTGCAGATCGATGCGGCGCGGCTGGACGCGGTCGGCAAGGGAGCGCAGGAACCGATGAACAAGACCAATCCGCAGGCCCCGGAAAACCGGCGCGTCACCATCGTCAACCTGACGCGCTGACGATGCCTACTCGCGGACTTGCTCGACGGTGAAGGCGGCGGCGCCGTAGTCGCCTGGGCAGGGCGTTTCCAGGCAGACCGGCGTGCCCGCATACAGCGGCGCGGCCCCGGTATGCCGACGCAGCAGTTCGGCGGCGCGCGCGAACGGGAAGGTGGAAACGTCGCCTTCCGTCGCCATGCCCGTAGCGCTAAAGTCGCGCGGGCTGTCGGACACCATCACCAGCAGGCGGTCGGTGCCTTCCGGCCCGGTGGCACTCAGCGCCCAGCGCGGGCGCGGCAGGTCCAGCGTCGCGCCGGCGCCGATGCGGTTCTTGCGGTCCACCGCGTTGGGAAACAGTAGTTCGAAGTTGTTTCCTTGCGCACCCACCATGTAGACGTACACGAAGCCGGCGTGCGAGGAACGCACCGAGAAGCGGATCTTGTCGCGGTTGATCCGCAGGCGTGGGTTCTCGACCCGTACGCTCACCTGGCGCTCGGGGCTGGCGCCGGCCATCACGGCGTCGAGGGCCGCGGCCGGCGTCAACGCGGCCGGTGCGGGCGCCGGCGCACGGGCTGTCGCCGGCGCCGCTGCCGCTGCGGGAGCGGGTGCAGGTGCAGGTGCTTGCTGCAGCGCGGACGCGGGCGGCGCCGCAGCGGCCGCCACGCGCGGCGGCACTGTCTCCGCGGCCTTGCCCGCCTGCGCGCCTGACGCCTTTCCTTGCATCCCCGAATAGGCCCACCACCCGGCCGCGCCCAGCACGAGCGCGGCGCCGGCACCGAGCAGCATGGCGCGGCCACGTGGCGCGGCGCGGGCCGGCTGCGCGATGTCGGAGCGCGGATGCGGACGATCGGGGTCCGGTGCCGGCGCAGCAGGGGGCGGCGCCGCGGGCGGCACGGCGTGCGGCGGCGCTGTGCGCACCGCCATCGTGTCGAGCCCGAGCAGGGCACGCAGCGCCGCCACGTCCTGGGGCCGGTCTTCCGGCCGGAACGCGAGCGCGCGGTCGATCGCTTCCAGGAAGGCGCCGCTGTAGCGCTCCCCATAGCGGGCGGCGAGCGGTACATACGGATCCGCCATCATGCGGCTGACGGCCGGCGGCGGCGCCCGGCCGTCGATCGCGAAGTGCACCACCGAGGCCAGCGCATACAGGTCGGTCCACGGGCCCTGGCGCATGCCAGGCATTTCCGCGTACTGCTCGATCGGCGCGTAGTTCTGCTTGAGGATCACGGTGAAGGCCTGGTTCATGTCGCCGATCGCGCGCCGCGCGGCGCCGAAATCGAGCAGCAGCGGGCGGCCTTCCTCCAGCATCAGGATGTTGTCCGGAGCGATGTCGCGGTGGAAGCACTGGTGCTGGTGGATCTGGTCGAGCGCATCGAGCAGCGGCGCGAGCAGCTGCTGCAGCCAGGTCTCGTCGGGCGCGGCCTCCAGGTCCTTCAGGGTCTGCTTCAGCGTGGTCCCGCGGTAGTAGGGCATCACCATGTAAGCGGTGCCGTTCGCTTCCCAGAAGCGGTACACCTTGACCAGCGAGGGGTGGTCGAACTGCGCCAGCAGGCGCGCTTCGTTGACGAAACTGCGCAGCCCCGCCTCGTAGCTTTCCGCGTTCTGCGCCGAGCGCACGCTGACGTGGACCTCGGTCGAACGCGCGGCGAAGGAAGGCATGTACTCCTTGAGCGCGACCTGGCGCTCGAGCGAGCTGTCGTAGGCGAGATAAACGATGCCGAAGCCGCCTTCGCCCAGGATGCCGGTGATCTCGAACTCGCCCAGGCGAGTCCCGGGCGGCAAGGCATTGCTGCGCTCGTGGGCCCCGACGGCGGTCGGCGCCGGCGGCGGGGCGCTGGAAAGCACAGTGCGGTCGTCTTCGGGTGAAGTGCTCATGGGAGAGGTCGCTGGCTGATGCGTACATTATGAGCTAGTTGATAACACCAAGCCAGATCTTTTGCGCCATGGTGCGGGATCAACGGTCGACAAACAGATGGGTGGATCAAATCCATGTAAACAGTGACAAATGGTATTTCCTATACTCTATTTTTCGTTGTAAATATACAAATACAAACATTATCTTGAATTGCAGTGTAAATATCCAGATAATGAACGTCATGCCATGTGCATGGCGGCGAGCCGGCGCATCAGCGCTCGCCAGCCCAGCTCCATCAGGAGAACAATCATGCGCGTCCATGCAAGCGATGTTCTTTCCGGCCCCGTCCGCGTGCAGGGCCGTGTTCCGGCACGTTTCCCTTTGTACGGGGACCTGCTTGGCAGGGTCGGCCATTTCCTGCACGGCCGCCACCACCATTCCACCGAGGTCCGTCCCGGCCGCAAGCGATAGCGGCCCTGCACATTTTCCCTTCCTTTCGTGTCCTGTTCTGCGGCTATCCGCCGCAGCGGGAGCGCTATGCGCGTCTGCATAGGCGCGCCAGGCATCGGGAAATCAATGATTAATATCTATGCAATTAATTTCTGCAAAAACCAATAATACTTCTTTATTTTTGATCGCTTGTTGGTATAGGATTTTTAGCGGTAAAGAGCCTGCGGTAAAGGTTCACCGATAAAGGAGCAGGCCCCCAGGCTGGTTCCGCCGGCAGTTTCGCCAACGCTGCATGTCGTGGAGTACGGATGAGCACTATCGACCTCGAGGCCCTGCTGTTGGAAGTCGAACCCGGCGCGCCCTGCGGGCCCGACCTGGAATACGACCCGGCCTTCCTGGCCCTGGAGCGCGAGGCGGTCGGCAAACCCGAAGTCCAATACGGCGCGACCATCACGCCGGCCGTGCCACCTGACTGGAAAGCGGTGCGCCGCATGGCGGGCGAGCTGCTCGGGCGCAGCCGCGACCTGCGCCTGGCGCTTCACCTGCTGCGCGCCGAGCTGGCGCTGGACGGCATCGCCGGCCTGGCCGATGGCCTGGTACTGATCGAGCGCCTGCTGGCCGAGCGCTGGGACAGCGTCCACCCGATGCTCGACAGCGACGACGGCAACGATCCCACCCTGCGCATCAACTCCCTCGCCATCCTGGCCGATGCCGGCACCCTGGTGCGCGAGCTGAAGGAGACCAGCCTGCTGGTCTTGCCCGGACTCGGTCCGCTCAGCATCCGCCTGCTCGAGATCGCGAACGGCGAAGCCGCCGCCGGCGACGAGGCGGAACGCATCGCGCCGGCCTCGATCGAGCGTGCGATCGCCGACCTCGCGCCGGGGGCGCTGCAGGCGGCACTCGCGACGCTCGGCCGTGCGCTGGACGCCGCGGTGAACATCGAGGTGGGCCTGGTGCGCCAGGTGGGCAGCGCGCAGGCCCTGAACCTCGATCCGCTGGTGCGCCCGCTGCGCAAGGCGCACGAGTTCCTGGCGCGCCAGCAGGGCGCAGCGGCGCCGGCAACCGTGGCGCAGGAGGCGGCGCCGGCCGCCGCCGGCAGCGCGCCGGTCGCGGGCGCGCGTGGCGGCAACGGGACCGATATCGCCACCCGCGAGGACGTGCTGCGCACGCTCGAGCGCCTGGTCCAGTACTACCGCCAGCACGAGCCTTCGAGCCCGGTGCCGATTCTGCTCGAACGCGCCAGGCGGCTGGTGCCGATGACTTTCTTCGAGATCCTGCAGGACCTGGCGCCGGACGGCGTGGCGCAGATGGCCGTGATCCGCGGCCCGGAGCTGGCACGGCAGGATAGCGAAACGTGATCGTGGCAATAGCGGGGGGCAATCGACGGGTATTGCAGGGCCGGGGCAGCAACAACAACGTGCCGTTCACACAGGGGGGTGTCAATCGTGGGTAAAGAGAGTAGCCAGAAGTTCATCGCGCGCAACCGGGCGCCGCGCGTGCAGATCGAATACGACGTCGAGGTATACGGCGCGGAGAAGAAGATCCAGCTGCCTTTCGTGATGGGGGTGATGGCCGACCTGTCCGGGCAGCCGGCCGATCCGCTGGCGCCGGTGGCCGAGCGCAAGTTCCTCGAGATCGATGTCGACAATTTCGACGAGCGCCTGAAGGCGATGAAGCCGCGCGTCGCGGTGCAGGTGCCGAACACCCTCACCGGCGAAGGCAATCTCGCGGTCGAGATGACCTTCGAGAGCATGGACGACTTCACGCCGGCCGCGGTGGCGCGCAAGGTCGGCTCGCTCAACAAGCTGCTCGAGGCGCGCACCCAGCTGTCCAACCTGATGACCTACATGGACGGCAAGACCGGGGCCGAAGACCTGATCGCCAGGCTGCTGGCGGAACCGGCATTGATGCAGGCCCTGACCTCGGCGCCCAAGCCGCAGGCATAACCAGAACAGCGGGGAGAACACGATGGCTGAACTACAGGAAGTGATGGAGCGGGACCAGGCCGGGTCCGAACTGAGCGATTTCGGCAGCCTGCTGCAGAAGGAATTCAAGCCGCAGTCGGACAAGGCCCGGGAATCGGTCGAGAACGCGGTGCGCACCTTGGCCGAGCAGGCCCTCCAGGGCAGCAACGTGGTGTCGGGCGACGTGCTGGCGACGATCGAAGGATTGATCGCGGAGCTGGACCGCAAGCTGAGCGAGCAGATCAACCTGATCCTGCACACGCCCGAGTTCCAGAAAGTGGAGGCGGCCTGGCGCGGCCTGCACTACCTGGTCAGCAATACCGAGACCGACGAGATGCTCAAGATCCGGGTGCTGAACATTTCGAAGAACGAACTGGGCAAGACCCTCAAGAAGTTCAAGGGCACGGCCTGGGACCAGAGCCCGATCTTCAAGAAGATGTACGAGGAAGAATACGGCCAGTTCGGCGGCGAGCCCTATGGCGCGCTGGTGGCCGACTACTACTTCGACAACAGCGCGCCCGACGTCGAGCTGCTCAGCGCGATGTCGAAGGTGGCCGCGGCCGCGCACGCGCCTTTCATCGCCGCCGCCGCGCCCTCGGTGATGCTGATGGAATCGTGGCAGGAGCTGGCCAACCCGCGCGACCTGACCAAGATCTTCCAGACCCCGGAGCACGCCGCCTGGCGTTCCTTCCGCGAGTCCGAGGATGCGCGCTACGTGGCGCTGGCCATGCCGCGCTTCCTGGCGCGCCAGCCCTACGGCGCGCGCACCGATCCGGTCGAGGAATTCGACTTCGAGGAAGACACCTCGGCCGCGGGCAGCAGGAACTACACCTGGGCCAACGCCGCCTACGCGATGGCGGTCAACATCAACCGCTCGTTCAAGGAATATGGCTGGTGCTCGCGCATCCGCGGCATCGAGTCGGGCGGCGCGGTCGAGGGCCTGCCCGTGCATTCCTTCCCCACCGATGACGGCGGCGTCGACATGCAGTGCCCGACCGAGATCGCGATCTCGGACCGGCGCGAGGCCGAGCTGGCCGCCAACGGCTTCATGCCGCTGGTGCACAAGAAGAACACCGACTTCGCCGCCTTCATCGGCGCCCAGTCGATGCACAAGCCGGCCGAATACGACGACCCGGACGCCACCGCCAACGCCAACCTGGCGGCGCGCCTGCCTTACCTGTTCGCCACCACGCGCTTTGCGCACTACCTGAAGTGCATCGTGCGCGACAAGCTCGGCTCGTTCAAGGAAAAGGACGAGATGCAGCGCTGGCTGACCAAGTGGATCATGCAGTACGTCGATGGCGACCCGGCCAGTTCGAGCGAATCGACCAAGGCCAGGAAGCCGCTGGCGGCGGCCGAGGTCGTGCTGGAGGAAGTCGAAGGCAACCCGGGCTACTACACGTCCAAGTTCTTCCTGCGGCCGCACTACCAGCTCGAGGGCCTGACCGTGTCGCTGCGGCTGGTCTCGAAGCTGCCGTCGGCCAAGGCCTGAATTACCTGTTGTCGAGTGGGCGCGGCGGGTGGGCCGTCCGCGCAGGGGTGTGCAACCACGCCGGGCCTTCGTGCGCCCGGCAATAACCGGAGAGTGACATGGCATTAGATATGTTCATCAATATGGGCGGCGCCATCAAGGGCGAGTCGCGCGACAAGGAACAGGGCGCGAAGGGCGACATCGATATCCTCGCCTGGAGCTGGGGCATGAGCCAGTCGGGCACCACCCACACGGGCGGCGGCGGCGGCGCGGGCAAGGCCAACTTCCAGGACCTGTCCTTCACCAAGTACATCGACAGCTCGTCGAACGCGCTGATGAACGCCCTGGCCAAGGGCAGCCACATCGAGAAGGCGGAGCTCTTGGTACGCAAGGCGGGCGAGGGCCAGCACAAGTACATCCTGATCACGATGGAGGAGGTGCTGGTGACCTCGATCTCGACCGGCGGCAGTGGCGGCGAAGACCGCCTCACCGAAAACGTGACCCTCAACTTCGGCAAGGTCAGCTTCGCCTACACGCCACAGGACAGCAAGGGCACGGTGGCGGGCGACAAGACCTTCACCTGGAACATCGCCGAGAACCACGGCAACGTGGCCTGAGCGGCCCGGTTCCGCGCGCTGCGCCCGCAGGCGGCGGAGCGCGCGGCGACTCCAGCACCATTCACCATGGGCCGCGTCGCGGCCGGGAGGTTCGAATGCTTGCGCAACAGCTTGTCCGTGAAGGGGATCTCGGCGCCGCGCTGGCCGCGCTGCAGGACGCGGTCCGCAAGGATGCCGCGAACGCGAAGCTGCGCGTATTCCTGTTCCAGCTGCTGGCCGTGATGGGGCAGTGGCCGCGCGCCCTGGCCCAGCTCAATGTCGCCGGCGAACTCGATGCCGCTACCCTGCCGATGGTGCAGACCTACCGGGCGGCGATCCAGTGCGAGGCGCTGCGCGCCGACATCTTCGCCGGCCTGCGCGTGCCGCTGGTGTTCGGCGAACCCCAGCCCTGGCTGGCGCAGCTGATCGAGGCGCTGAAGCACGATGCGTCCGACCCGGCGCGCGCCGCCGATGCGCGTGCCCAGGCCCTGGACGCGGCCCCCGCTTCGGCGGGCAGCATCGACGGCACACGCTTCGCCTGGCTGGCCGACGCCGACCTGCGCCTCGGCCCGGTGCTGGAAGCGATCGTCGACGGCCGCTATTTCTGGATTCCCCTGTGCCGCATCCGCCACATCGCTTTCGAAGCGCCGGCCGACCTGCGCGACACCGTCTGGAGCCCGGCCAGCTTCACCTGGGCCAATGGCGCCGGCAGCGTCGGCCTGGTGCCGGCGCGCTACAGCGGCACCGCCGCCAGCGGCGACGACGGCCTGCTGCTCGGGCGCCGCACCGAATGGCGCGGCGAGGAAGTGCTGGGCCAGCGCATGTTCGTCAGCGATGCCGGCGACCATCCGCTGCTCGATGCGCGCGACATCGCCTTCGACGCCGTTCTGGAGGACGGCGCGGATACCGACAATGCCGAGGTGGCGCAGCATGGCTGAACTGGCGCCCAGGGAGCGGCTGCAGCCTTCGCTGCTGGACCGCCTCACCGACGAGGAGCCCGGCACCCAGGCCGAGCCGCGCGAACGCCGCGTGCTGTCGCTGCGCACCCTGCGCGAAGGCGTGCTGCGCGACCTGGCCTGGCTGCTCAACACCACCTGCCTGCTGTCGTCCATGGATGCGCCGCGCCTGCCGCACCTGTCGAACTCCGTGCTCAACTACGGCGTGCCGGACCTGTCGGGCAATTCGATCGCCAACTTGAACCTGCCGCGCCTGGAGCGCGCGATCCGCCAGGCGATCTGGGACTTCGAGCCGCGCCTGGTGCGCGGCACCGTGAGCGTGCGTGCGCTGGCCGACGCCGGCGTCGAGCACAACAAGCTCGGTTTCGAGATCGAGGCCGACATGTGGGCCCAGCCCTATCCGGAGCGGCTCTATCTCAAGACCGAGCTCGACCTGGAACGCGGCGCCGTGACCCTGGTCGAGAGCGGCGCCAGGAGCCACGCATGAACCCGCGCATGCTGCGTTACTACAGCCAGGAACTGCAGCACCTGCGCGAGATGGGCGGCGAGTTCGCCCAGGCCTATCCGAAGATCGCCGGCCGCCTCGGCCTGGACGGCTTCGAGTGCGCCGACCCTTACGTCGAGCGGCTGCTGGAGGGCTTCAGCTTCCTGGCCGCGCGGGTGCAGATGAAGATCGACGCCGAATTCCCCCGCTTCACCCAGCACCTGGCCGAGCTGGTGTATCCGCAGTTCCTGGCGCCCACGCCCTCGATGGCGGTGGTGCAGCTGCAGCCCGACCTCGGCAACCCGGCCCTGCAGAAGGGTTTCCAGGTGCCGCGCGGCAGTGCCATGCGCAGTGTGCTGGGCAAGGGCGACAACACCGCCTGCGAATACCGCAGCGCCCATGCGCTGACCCTGTGGCCGGTCGAACTGCTCGAAGCCAGGTTCTTCACCATCGGGGGCCTGCAGGCGGGCGTGCCGCTGCCGCCGGCGGCCAAGGCCGGGATCCGGCTGCGCCTGCGCACGGGTGGCCCAGCCTTTCGCGACCTGCCGCTCGATTGCCTCGGCCTGCACCTGCGCGGGGCCGATGCGCTGCCGCTGCGCATCTACGAACTGCTGCTGGGCGCGATCGAAGGGGTGCTGGTCACGCCGGTGGCGCGGCCAGCCGCCTGGCACGTGCTGCTGCCGAAGACGGCGCTGCGCGCACGCGGCTTCCAGGACGAGGATGCGCTGCTGCCCGGCGCGCGCCGCAGCTTCGCCGGCTACCGCCTGCTGCAGGAATACTTCGCCTTCCCGCAGCGCTACCAGTTCGTCGACCTATGCGGGCTGCAGGCGGCGTTGCGGCGCTGTCCGGAGCGCGAAGTGGAGATCACCATCCTGCTCAGGGAGGGTGACGCCCAGCTCGAAAAGATCCTGGATGCCAGCCACCTGGCGCTGCATTGCACGCCGGTGGTCAACCTGTTCGAGCGCCGCGCCGACCGCATCAACCTGACCGGCGAGCAGTTCGAGTACCACGTGCTGGTGGACCGCACCCGCCCGCTCGACTACGAGGTGTACAGCGTCGAATCGGTCACCGGCTATGGCAGCGGGCCGGAGGCCGAGCAGGGCTTCCGGCCCTTCTACACGGCGCGCGACCTGGCCGGCGGCGATGCCGCCCAGGCCTATTTCCAGGTGCGGCGCGAGCCGCGCATGCTGTCCCAGCGCCAGCGGCGCGACGGTCCGCGCTCGAGCTACGTCGGCAGCGAGACCTTCGTCGCGATCGTGGATGCGGCCCAGGCGCCTTACTCCAGCGCGCTGCGCCAGCTCGGGCTGGGCGTGCTGTGCACCAACCGCGACCTGCCGCTGGCGATGCCGATCGGGACCGGCAAGACCGACTTCATCCTCGATTCCGGCGCCCCGGTGAGCGCCGTGCGCTGCGTGGCCGGACCGAGCCAGCCGCTGCCTTCCTTCGCCGAGGGCAGCGCCACCTGGCGCCTGCTGAACCACCTGTCGCTGAACTACCTGTCGCTGCTCGACACCGATGCCGAGCAGGGCGCGGTGGCCCTGCGCGAGCTGCTGGCCCTGTATTGCGCCCCGGCCGACCTGCACGGCCAGCGCCAGGTCGAGGGCCTGCGCTCGGTGAGCGCGAAAGCGGTCACGCGCCGCATGCCCTCTCCCGGGCCGATCACCTTCGGCCGCGGGATCGAAATCAGCCTGCTCTTCGACGACGCCGCCTTCGAGGGCAGCAACGCATTCCTGCTGGGCGCCGTGCTGTCCGAGTTCTTCGCCGAATACGTGTCGATCAACGCCTTCACCGAGACGGTGGTCAGGTCGCTGGCGCGCGGTCCCATCATGCGCTGGCCGGCCAGGGGAGGGGCATGCGCGATCCTGTAGCGCTCGAGGCCGAGCTCGAAGCAAGGTCCGCCCGCATGGATTTCTTCCAGGTTCTGCGCCTGGTCGAGAACGCGCATCCGCAGCTGCCGCGCATCGGCAGCTCGCTGCGCCCGCGCGACGATGCGCTGCGCCTCGGCCAGGACCCGTCGCTGTGCTTCCACCCGGCCGCCCTCGGGCAATTCCTGAAGAGCGGCCCCGATGCGCGCGCGCGCCTGGCGGTGAACTTCTTCGGCCTGCTGGGCGCCAACGGTCCGCTGCCGCTGCACCTGACCGAATACGTGCGCGACCGCCTGCGCCAGGGCGGTGACCCGACCCTGCTGGCCTTTCTCGATGTGTTCCACCACCGGCTGCTGTCGCTGTTCTACCGCGCGCGCGCCAGCGCCGAGCCGGTGGTCAGCCTGGACCGCGCGGGTCCGGACGGCGACCGGTTCTCGGTGTTCGTCGGCAGCCTGTTCGGCATCGGCAGCCCGGCCCTGCGCGAGCGCGACGCCATTGGCGACTTCGCCAAGCTACATTTCGCCGGCCTGCTGGCCAGGCGCGTGCGCCCGGCCGCCGGCCTGGCCTGCATCCTGCGCGCCTACTTCGGGCTGCCGCTGCGCATCGAGCAGTTCGTCGGGCACTGGATGGCGCTGCCGGAGGAGGTGCAGAGCCGCATCGGGGCCGGCACCGCCGGCGAGGTCAACCGGTTGGGCGGCTCGCTGGTCCTCGGGCGCAAGGTGTGGGATTGCCAGAACAAGTTCCGCATCGTGCTCGGGCCGCTCGGCTACGAGGACTACCAGCGCTTCATGCCCGGCGGGGACAGCCTGCGGCGCCTGCTGGCCTGGGTGCGCAGCTATTGTGGCCTGGCGCTCGACTGGGAAGTGCGCCTGGTCCTGGAGCGGGACGGGCGCCCGCCGCTGCGCCTGGGCGGGCCGACCCGGCTCGGCTGGAGCAGCTGGCTGGCCAGCACTCCGGCCGCGGGCGCGCTGGACGGCATGCGCATCGGCCGCGCCGGCATCGAATCACGACACTAGACAGGGGAAGATCATGGCGGACATCAGCCGCGTCGCATTGTTCGGCAAGTTGAACGGCCTGTGCTACCGGGCGATCGAAAGCAGTACCGTGTTCTGCAAGCTGCGCGGGAATCCCTACGTCGAGCTGGTGCACTGGCTGCACCAGATCCTGCAGCTGCCCGATTCCGACCTGCTGCGCATCATCAAGCACTACGAACTCGATGGCGCGGTCCTGGCGCGCGACTTCACCGCCGCGCTCGACCGCCTGCCGCGCGGCGCGAGCTCGGTCACCGACCTGTCCTCGCAGGTCGAGGAGGCGGTCGAGCGGGCCTGGGTGTATGGCACCCTGCTGTTCGGCGAGTCGGCGGTGCGCTCGGGCCACCTGGTGGTCGGCATGCTCAAGACCAGTTCCCTACGCAACGCCCTGTATGGCCTGTCGAAGCAGTTCGAGCGCATCAAGGCAGAGCAGCTGGGCGACAGTTTCGCGCAGCTGCTGGCGGCGTCGCCGGAAGCGCAGATGGGCGCCACCGACGGCTACACCGGCGGCGCCGCGGCGGCGCCGGGCGAGGCGTCGGGCGCCATCGCCCCGGCCGCGATGGGCAAGCAGGAAGCGCTCAAGAAATTCACGGTCGACCTCACGGCGCAGGCCCGGGAAGGGAAGATGGATCCGATCGTGGGACGCGACGACGAGATCCGGCAGATGGTCGACATCCTGATGCGGCGACGCCAGAACAACCCGATCATGATTGGCGAGGCCGGCGTCGGCAAGACGGCGGTGGTCGAAGGCTTCGCCCAGCGCATCGCGCGCGGCGACGTGCCGCCCTCCCTGAAGGAGGTCGAGCTGCGCACGCTCGACGTCGGCCTGCTGCAGGCCGGTGCCAGCATGAAGGGCGAGTTCGAACAGCGCCTGCGCTCGGTGATCGACGAGGTGCAGGCCGCCAGCCGCCCGATCATCCTGTTCATCGACGAGACCCACACGCTGGTCGGCGCAGGCGGCGCGGCCGGCACCGGCGACGCCGCCAACCTGCTGAAACCCGCGCTGGCGCGCGGCACCCTGCGCACCATCGGCGCCACCACCTTCGCCGAGTACAAGAAGCACATCGAGAAGGACCCGGCCCTGACCCGGCGCTTCCAGTCGATCCAGGTCGACGAGCCGGGCGAGGAGCGCGCGATCCTGATGATGCGCGGCCTGGCCTCCACCATGGAACGCCACCACAAGGTGCAGATCCTGGACGAAGCGCTGGAAGCGGCGGTCAGGCTGAGCCACCGCTACATCCCGGCGCGCCAGCTGCCCGACAAGGCGGTCAGCCTGATCGACACCGCCTGCGCGCGGGTGGCGGTGAGCCTGCACGCCACGCCGCCGGAGGTCGACGACAGCCGCAGGCGCATCGAGGCGCTGGAAACCGAGCTGGCCATCATCCGACGCGAGGAAGCGATCGGGATCGAGACGGCCAGGCGCGCGGCCGACGCCAACGACCTGCTGGGCGAGGAGCGCACGCGCCTGGCTGCGCTGGAAGAACGCTGGAACGGCGAACGCGCCCTGGTCGACCGTCTGCTGGCCCTGCGCGCCCGGCTGCGCGAGGTTGGCCAGCCGGTGGAAGGCACCGGCAGCCGGCTGGAAAGCGCGGCGCAGGCGGATGCGCCACTGGCGCCGGAAGGACGTTCCGGCCTGCTCGACGAGCTGCGCGGCGTGCAGGCCGAGCTGGCCGCGCTGCAGGGCGAGCACCCGCTGATCCTGCCCACGGTCGACTACCAGGCGGTGGCCGCGGTGGTCGGTGACTGGACCGGGATTCCGGTCGGGCGCATGGCGAAGAACGAGATGGAGACCATCCTCAACATCGCCGCCACGCTGGCCGAGCGCGTGATCGGCCAGGACCACGCGATGGAAATGATCGCCAAGCGCATCCAGACGTCGCGCGCGGGGCTGGACAACCCGGGCAAGCCGGTCGGGGTGTTCATGCTCGCCGGCACCTCGGGCGTGGGCAAGACCGAGACCGCGCTGGCGCTGGCCGAAGCGCTCTACGGGGGCGAGCAGAACCTCATCACGATCAACATGAGCGAGTACCAGGAAGCGCACACGGTGTCCACCCTGAAGGGTGCGCCGCCGGGCTACGTCGGCTATGGCGAAGGCGGGGTGCTGACCGAGGCGGTGCGGCGCAAGCCGTATTCGGTGGTGCTGCTCGACGAGGTGGAAAAGGCCCATCCCGACGTGCACGAGATCTTCTTCCAGGTGTTCGACAAGGGCTTCATGGAAGACGGGGAAGGGCGCTTCATCGACTTCAAGAACACCCTGATCATCCTCACCACGAACGCGGGCACCGAACTCATTGCGGGCCTGTGCCGGGATCCGGACCTGATGCCCGATCCGGAAGGCATGGCCAAGGCCCTGCGCGAGCCGCTGCTGAAGGTGTTCCCGCCGGCGCTGCTGGGACGCCTGGTGACGATTCCCTATTACCCGCTGTCGGACGAGATGCTGGGCCGCATCGTGCGCCTGCAGCTCGACCGCATCAAGAAGCGGGTCGAGGCGCGCTACAAGATCCCCTTCACCTATACCGACGGGGTGGTGAAGCTGGTGGTGTCGCGCTGCACCGAGAGCGAATCGGGTGGTCGGATGATCGATGCGATCCTGACCAATACCATGCTGCCCGATATCAGCCGCGAATTCCTGACCCGGATGATGCAGGGCGAGGCGGTGAGCGCGGTGGCGGTCGATGTGCAGGACGGCGCGCTGGCCTACCGCTTCGGTTGAAACCACGGCGGGACGGAGCTGTTGCATCCGCCAGCAAGGCGTTGCAGCCTTGGGGATCTTGCTCCATACTTCATGAACAAAATGCGGCACGGCACAGGGGAGACGATCATGCCGAATCAGGTGTCGATGGGAGCGATGATGAGCTGCAGCTTCGGCGCGGCGCCTTCCTCGCTGGTGGTACCGCCCACCAACAAGGTGCTGTGCGAAGGTCCTCCCGCGGCCAACATCATGGACCACAAGCCGATGCTCAACATCCTCCCCTTCGGCATGTGCAGCTCGCTCGCCAACCCGGCGGTGGCTTCCGCCACCTCGGCCGCCATGGGGGCGCTCACGCCCATGCCCTGCGTGCCGGCCACCGCTGCGCCGTGGGTGACGGGTGCGCCCACGGTCCTCATCGCCGGCATGCCGGCGCTCGACAACGTGGCGAAGTGCTTCTGCAACTGGGGTGGGGTGATCAGCTTCATCCACCCCGGCACCGCCATCAGCATGATTCCTTGACGGGCGCACCGACATGGATGCCATCCAGGCGAATCGCGAAGTCAGCGTCAGGACCGGGCTCGGGGACGACGTGCTGCTGTTCGCCGGCATGCGCGGCACGGAAGCCCTGGGCCGGCTGTCCGAGTTCAGCGTGCAGCTGCTCTCGAGCGACGCCAGCCTGGATATCGGCGCGGTGCTGGGCAAGCCGCTGACGGTGTCGGTCGCCACCAGCGAGCATGGCGAGCTGCGCCACTTCAACGGCATCGTCACCCGCTTCGCGAACACCGGCTGGCGCGGTGAATTCGCCAGCTACGAAGCCACCGTGCACCCCTGGGCATGGCTGCTCACGCGCAGCGCGGACTGCCGCATCTTCCAGGACATGACCGTGCCCGACATCGTCAAGCAGGTGTGCGCGGCCTATGGCGGCGCGGCCAGCCTGTCGGTGACGGCGCTCAGCGGCGACTATCCGCCACTGCCGTACTGCGTGCAGTACCGCGAGACCGATTTCGACTTCGTCTGCCGCCTGCTGGAAGGCGCCGGCATCTATTTCTACTTTACGCATAGCGCGGAGCGGCACACGATGGTGCTGGCCGATTCGGGCAGCGCGCACGCTCCGATTGACGGCTATGGCGGCCTGAAATTCGCGCGCGCCGCGCGCCGCGAGAAATGGGCCGAGGAGAGCGTGTCGGCATGGTCCACCGGCGGCGAGATCGCCAGCAGCAAGGTGGTGCTGCAGGACTTCGATTTCGAGAAGACCGGCAACTGCCGCAGCGGCGGCCTGCTGGCCTCGGCGAACATCGCCGCCGGCTTCGATCAGGCCTCCTACGAGGTGTTCGACTATCCCGGCGGCTACACGGCGGCGGCCGATGGCAGCGCGCGGGCGCGCGCCCGCATCGAGTCCTTGCACGGCCAGTGCGAACGGATCGAGGCGACGACCGACGCGCGCGGCCTGTATCCGGGTGGCCTGTTCACGCTGGCCGAGCATCCGCGCGAGGACCAGAACCGCGCCTACCTGCTCACCTCGGCCCACTACGAGATCGTTGGCAACGCCTACGCCAGCGGTGGGGGCGGCTTCGTGTTCTCCTGCCGGATCGGCGCCATCGGCAACCAGCATCCGTACCGGCCGCTTCCCAGCGTGCCGCATCCGCGCGTCCACGGGCCGCAGACGGCGATCGTGGTCGGCAAGGCGGGCGAAGAGATCTGGACCGATCGGTACGGCCGCGTCAAGGTGCAGTTCCACTGGGACCGCGTGGGTAAGGACGACGAGCATAGCTCGTGCTGGGTGCGGGTGGCCCAGGGCTGGGCCGGGAAGGGCTGGGGCGCGATGGCGGTGCCGCGCATCGGCATGGAAGTGGTGGTCAGCTTCCTCGAGGGCGACCCCGACCGGCCGCTGGTGACCGGCTGCGTCTACAACTCCGACACCATGCCGCCCTATGAACTGCCGCAGCACCAGACCCGGGCGACGGTCAAGAGCCAGTCCTCGAAAGGCGGCGGCGGCTTCAACGAGCTGCGCTTCGAGGACAAGAAGGGGGAGGAAGAGGTGTACATGCACGCCGAGCGCGACTTCCTGCGGGTGGTGCAGAACAACGACGCGCTGAAGGTCGGCTTCGAGAAGGCGGACCAGGGCAACCAGACGATCGACATCAAGAACGACCAGGCGCTGACCATCGGCAACGACCAGACCGTCGGCATCGACGGCAAGCAGGCGGTCAAGGTCGGCACTACCATCGTGATCGAAGCCGGCACTTCGATCGAGCTGAAGGTGGGCGCCAGCAGCATCAAGATCGAGGCGGCCAAGGTCACCATCAAGTCGCCCGAGATCGAGGTCGCCGCCGATGCGAATGCCACGCTCAAGGCCGGCGCGCTGGTCACGATCGGCGGCGCGCTGGTGAAGATCAACTGATGGAACCCGGACCGGAACAGGCAAGGATGCGATGCTGCTGACCCTGAGAATCCTGACCTATCGGCACCAGCCGGTACCGCCCGCGCCGGCCGTGCGCTTCGATGCCCAGGGCGGCCAGATCGGCCGCGCGCCCGACAACACCCTGGTACTGGATGACCCCAGCAAGTACATCTCGCGCATCCATGCGCGGGTGGGCGTGCAGGACGGCGCCTTCGTGCTCGAGGACCTGGGCAGCAACCCCAGCGTCGTCAACGACCGCCCGCTGGGCAAGGGCTGCCAGGTGGCGCTGGCCCATGGCGACCGGGTGCAGATCGGCGACTACTTGCTGCAGGCGGTGCTGGAAGCGATGCCCGAGACGCCGGCCCTGGCCCCGGCCCCTCCCAACGACACCGCGCTGCCGCTGTTCGAGCCGCCGGCGCCGGCGCCGCGGGCGCCGCTGCCGCCACTGGAACCCGTGCCGGCGCCAACGGTGCACGTGGCAGCGGCAGCGGCAGCGTTGGCGGAACCCGCGTTCCTCGACCCGCTGGCCGGTGGCAGCCTGCTCGACGTCGCCCCGGAACAGCTGGCCGGCCACGATGATCCGCTGGGCCTGAACCTGTTTGCGCCGGCGCCGGCGCCAGGCAGGCCTGCGCGTGCGGCCGAGAGCGACCATGTGTCGCCCGAGCTGGCGGCGCTGGGACATGCGGTGCCGGTACAGGCACGGGATCCGGTGCCGATGGCCGCGTCTGTGCCCTTGGTCCCGCGCATGCCGCGTGGCGGCTTTGCCATTCCCGACGACTACGATCCGCTGGCCGACCTGCTCGCGCCGCGTGCACCGTCTGAGCCACCGCTGGCGCAGCCGCCGCCGGCGGATAGTCCCGAGCTCCCTGTCGTGCCGCCATGCGATCCGGCACCGGACGCCGTAGCGCCGCCGGCGCCGGCGGCAATGGCAGCCAGCCAGCCTGCTGGGGAATCCGAACCCGGGCACGATGCGCCGCACGCGCTGTCCGACTCGCCTCCTGCCGTTCCCGCCGTTCGCGCCGCTCCCGCAGCACCCGCAGCACTGGACACGGCCGACGCCTCCGCCGACGCCGTGCTGGCCGCGCTGCTGCGCGGCCTCGGCCTGCCGGGGCTGCAGCTGCAGCGTCCCGCCACCGAGGTGGCCGAGACCGTGGGCGCCATGCTGCGCGAAGCCACCGCCGGCACCATCGACGTGCTGATGGCGCGCGCGCTCACCAAGAAGGAGAGCCGGATCGACATGACCATGCTGTCGGTGCGCGCCAACAATCCGCTCAAGTTCTTCCCCCATGCCGAAGGGGCGCTGACCCAGATGCTGACCGGGTCGATGAGCGGCTACCTGGAGCCGGTGGAGGCGGTGGCGGGCGCCTTCGACGACCTGCGCGCGCACGAGCTGGCGGTGATCGCCGGCATGCGCGCGGCGCTGGCGGCCGTGCTGCACCGCTTCGATCCGGCCAGCATCGAGGCGCGCCTGGCGGAGCCGAAGGTATTGGACAGGCTGCTGGCCTCCAGCCGCAAGGCCAGGATGTGGGACCGGCTGGTGGAACTGTACGGCGAGATCGCGCGCGAGGCCGAGGACGACCTGCAGCGCCTGTATGGCGAAAAGTTTTCGGAAGCGTACGAGGAGCAGGTGGAACGCCTGCGCCAGGCCAGGCGCTAGCACGCGCCCATTACCCGAAGGAGCAACATGGCGTGGAAGAACAAGGTGGTCTGGTCCGAAGGCATGCTGCTGCAGCCGCAGCACCTTCAGCAGCACGACCGCTACTGGCAAAGCCAGCTCGAAAGCCGGGTCGCCGGCCTGCGTCCCTACAGCTGGGGATTTTCCGAGCTGAAGATCGACGAGCACCAGCTCGCGCTCGGCAAGATCGCCCTGCGCGCCTGCAGCGGCGTGCTGCCCGACGGCACCCCGTTCGCGCTGCCGGCCGATGACGACCTGCCGCTGCCGCTGGACGTGGCGTCCGATGCACGCAACCTGATGGTGGTGCTGGCGCTGCCGCTGCGCCGCCACGGCATCGCGGAAGTGGGGGATGGCGCGGGGCCGGACAACTTCGCGCGCCACCGCACCGAGGACTACGAGGCCTGGGACAGCAATGGTCTCGACAACAGCGCGCTGCTCCAGGTCGGCAAGCTGCGCCTGCGCCTGGCGCCGGCGCCGGAGGTAGCGAACGCCTACGCCACCATGGGCGTGGCGCGCGTGGTCGAGCGCCGGGCCGACGACCGCCTGGTGCTCGACCCCGACTACAGCCCGCCCTGTCTCGACTACCGGGTGGCGCCGCGCCTGGCCGCGTTTGCCGACGAGCTGGTCGGCCTGCTGCACGCGCGCGGCGACCTGCTGGCCGGCCGCCTGTCGCAGCCGGGAGCGGCCGGGGCGGCCGAGATCGCGGACTTTCTCCTGCTGCAGCTGATCAACCGCGCCGAGCCGCTCGCGGCCCATCTGGCCACGGCCAGCGGCGTGCATCCGGAAACCCTGTACGCCACCCTGGCCGCGCTGGCCGGCGAGCTGGCCACGTTTACGGATCCGGGCAAGCGCGCGGCCAGCTACCCGGTGTACCGGCACGACGCGCTGGCCGACAGTTTCGCGCCGGTGATCGCCGACCTGCGGCGCGCGCTGTCGACGGTGATGGACACGCACGCGGTGCCGATCGCGCTGGAAGAGCGCCAGTTCGGCATCCGGGTGGCGGTGGTGCCCGACCGCGAGCTGCTGCGCTCGGCCACGTTCGTGCTGGCGGTGAATGCCCACCTGCCGCCGGAAGCGCTGCGCGGCGCGTTCCCGGCCCAGGTGAAGATCGGCTCGGTGGAGAAGATTCGCGACCTGGTCAACCTGCAGCTGCCGGGCATCGGCCTGCGCCCGCTGCCGGTGGCGCCGCGCCAGCTGCCGTTCTATGCTGGCTATACCTATTTCGAACTCGACGGCGGCAGCGAATATTTCCAGCATCTGCACCAGTCGGCCGGCTTCGCGATGCATGTGGCCGGCGACTTCCCCGGACTGCAGATGCAGTTCTGGGCCATCAGGAGGTAAGCGCGCATGGACACCCAGGGGACTCCCAAGCCGGCGCCGGATGGCGACGCCACCATGCTGGTGCTGAATCCTGGAGGACGCCGCCCAGCGCCGGCGCCAGCCAGCTCGGCACCCGCGCCGGCCGTCGACAGTGCGCTGCCGCTGCACGAGGCGCCGCCGGGCAGCGGCCTGAATCCCCTGGTGCGGGCTGCCAATCCGCTGCTCGACCTGGTCGTCCCGCTGCGCCACATGGCCCAGCCGCCCGACCTGGGCCAGCTGCGCGAACGCCTGGCCCAGGCCCTGCGCCGCTTCGAGTCCGAGGCGCGCGCCGCCGGCGTGCCGGCCGAATCGGTTGCGGCCGCGCGCTACGCCCTGTGCACCCTGCTCGACGAAGCGATTTCCGGCACCGCCTGGGGCAGCGGGGTGTGGGGCTCGCGCAGCCTGCTGGTGGCCTTCCACAACGAAGCCTTCGGCGGCGAGAAATTCTTCCTGGTGCTGCAGCGCCTGAGCCAGGACCCGGTGCGCCACCTCGACCTGCTGGAACTGATGTACCTGTGTCTGGCGCTTGGGCTGGAAGGGCGCTTCCGCCTGGCCGACCAGGGCCAGGCCCAGCTTGCCACGCTGCGCGAGCGCCTGCTGCAGCTGATCCGCCAGCACCGCGGCCCGGCCGAGACCGACCTGTCGCCGCACTGGCGCGGGGCCGCCGCGCCCCAGGCTTCGCCGCTGCGGCGCACGCCGGTATGGGTACTGGCGGCGCTGGCCGGGGTGCTGCTGCTGGCGGCCCATCTGCTTGCGTCGAACGCACTGAACCGCCGTTCGGACCCGGTGTTCGCCAAGCTCTCGGCGCTGCGCCAGCCGCAGGCGACGGTGCCGGCTCCGGCGGCGGTGCCGCCCGCGCCCTCGCGCGTCGCCGGCTTCCTGGCGCCCGAGGTGGCGCAGGGCCTGGTGACGGTGCACGAGACGGCCGGGCGCACCACCATCACGCTGCGCGGCGAGGGCATGTTCGATTCCGGCAGCGCCGAAGTCAACCCGCGCCTGCATGGCCTCTTGGTGCGCATTGGCGAGGCCCTCGCGACGCTGCCCGGGAAGGTGGTCGTGGTCGGCCACACCGACAACACCCGCCCCGGTCTGTCGGCGCGCTTCCCGTCGAACTACGACCTGTCCAAGGCACGCGCGCAGAGCGTGATGGCGATGCTGGCGGCGCGCGCTGGCCCGCCTGCGCGCTACAGCGTCGAAGGCCGCGGCGAGGCCGAGCCGCTGGTGCCGAACGACAGTCCGGCCGCGCGCGCGCGCAACCGCCGGGTCGACGTGGTGGTGCTGGCACCAAGCGGCGCTTTCTAGCAGCGCTTCCTAGCAGGGTATGCGCTTTTCCAACGCAGTCCGTAAGGGCGGGGAATCATGAAACGTCTGTTTGCCTGGTTGTTCAAGCGCCCCGTGCTGGCCTTCGTCGGCGTGCTGCTGCTGTCGCTGGTGTTCTGGTTCGAGGCGCCGCTGCTGGCCTTCGATGGCAAGGAACCCTTCGCCGGACGCGCCGCGCGCTGGACGGTGATCTTCTTGATGTTCGCCGCCTGGGCCGGCTGGTATGGCGCGAAGCTGCTCAAGGCGTATCTCGCCAACCGGCGCCTGATGGCCAGCCTGGCCGCGGCGAATGCGCCGGAACCCGGGCCCGGGATGCCGGCGCCGGCCGCGCTGCAGGAGCAGGCCGCGCTGCAGCAGCGCATGCAGCAGGCGCTGGCGGTGCTGCGGCGCGCGGCGCCCGGGCGGCGCGCCTGGGGCAGCCAATACCTGTACCAGCTGCCCTGGTACATGTTCGTGGGCGCGCCCGGCAGCGGCAAGACCACGGCCCTGACGCACTCCGGCCTGCGCTTCCCGCTGGCCGACACCATGGGCGCCGGCGCGATCGGCGGCGTGGGCGGCACCCGCCTGTGCGACTGGTGGTTCACCGACGACGCCGTGCTGCTCGACACGGCCGGGCGCTACACGACCCAGGACAGTGACCAGGAGGTCGACCAGGCCGGCTGGCACGGCTTCCTCGGCCTGCTCAAGAAGTACCGCCCGCGGCGCCCGATCAACGGCATCATCGTGGCGCTCAGCGTGTCCGACCTGCTGCAGCAGGGACCGGCCGCGCGCCAGGCGCAGGCCGGCGCGATCCGGGCACGCATCAAGGAACTGCACGAGCGGCTGGGCAGCAGCTTTCCGATCTATGTGACGGTCACCAAGTGCGACCTGCTGGCCGGCTTCGTCGAGTTCTTCGACAGCTTCGGCCGCGAGGAGCGCGCCCAGGTATGGGGCATGACCTTTCCCATCGGGCCGGCCGAAGCGGCGCTGGCCGAGTTCCCGGCGCGCTTTCACGAGCTCGAGCAGCGCCTGCAGGCGCGCGTGCTGGGCCGCATGGGGGAAGAGCGCGACCTGCAGCGGCGCGCCCTGCTGTACCGCTTTCCGCAGCAGTTCGCCGGCCTGGGCGAGGTACTGAAAGGCTTCCTGGACGCGGTGTTCGCGCCGACCCGCTATGAGCAGGGCGCGCAGCTGCGCGGCGTCTACTTCACCAGCGGCACGCAGGAAGGCAATCCGATCGACCGCGTGATGGCGGGGCTGGCCGCCAGCTTCGGGCTCGATCGCAAGGTGCTGGCGCCGAACGCCGCCAGCGGGCGCAGCTACTTCATCACCGGCCTGCTGCGCGAGCTGATCTTCAAGGAAGCCGGCCTGGCCGGGCTGGACCCGCGCCACGAGCAGCGCCGGCGCTACCTGCGCTGGGCGGCAACCGGCGCCGCGGCGCTGCTGGTGGCGGGCTTCGCGGCGGCGCTGGCCACCAGCTACCTGCGCAACGAACGCGTGGTGCGCGAGGCCGACGCGCGCAGCGACGCGCTGGCGCGCATGGTCGGTGCGCTGCCGGCCGATGCCTCGCTGCTGGAGGCCTTGCCGATGCTGAACGCGGCGCGCACGCTGCCGGGCGGTTTCGAGGAGCGCGAGACTGGCGTGCCGCTCCTGAACCGGGTCGGCCTGAACCAGTCGGATAAACTGGGTGCGGGGGCGCAGCTGGCCTACCAGCGCCTGCTGCGCTCGGCCCTGCTGCCCCAGGTGATGGGGCGGCTCGAGGACGTGCTGCGCCAGGGCGAGGCCAACAACCAGGACCGCCTGTACGAAACCCTGCGCGTCTACCTGATGCTGGGCCAGCCGCGCCACCTGGAGCCGGAGTCGGTCCAGGCCTGGCTCGACCTCGACTGGCGTCGCAGCCTGCCGCAAGCCAGCGCCGCCCAGCGCGATGCGCTGGCGGCGCATGTGGGCGCGCTGCTCGATCCGGGCGGCGCGGCGGCCGACCCGCCGCCGCTGGACGCCGGCCTGGTGAGCGAGGTGCGCGCCAAGCTGGCGCTGATGCCGCTGCCGGAGCGCGTCTACAACCGCCTGCGGCGCAAGGTGGCGCAGGCGCGGCTGCCCGAGATCAGCGTCAACCGCGCGGCCGGACGCGACGCCTCCTCGCTGCTGGCTCGCACCAGCGGCGAACCGCTGACGCGCGGCGTGCCCGGCCTGTTCAGCGTGGCTGGCTACCGCGAGCTGCTGCGCCAGGCGCCGACCGCCCTGGCCGATATCGCCAAGGACAGCTGGGTGCTCGACCGGCGCGAGGCCGAAGGCGCGGTGGCGGCGCTGAGCGCGCAGGACATGCAGGCCGCGGTGCTGCGCCTCTACTATGCGGACTACATCCGGGCCTGGGACGCGCTGCTGGGCGACGTGCGCATCGCGCCGTTCTCCAGTCTCGACCAGGGCGCGCGCATCACCAACGCGCTGGCCGGCGCCGATTCGCCGCTGAAGGCCTTCCTGACCGTGGCGGCGCGCGAGACCACGCTGGCAGGGGCCGGGCCCGGATCGGCGGTGGCCCTGGACGCGGCGGTGCGCAGCAAGCTGTCGGCGGCGCGCCGCAAGCTCGAGGCGGCGCTGGGCGCGGAGGAAGAGGCGCCGGCCGCCGTGGAAGAAGCGGGCCATCCGGTGGACCAGCATTTCGCCCCGCTGCACCGCCTGGTGGGCAGCGAGAAGACGCCCGGCAGCCTGGACGCCCAGCTGGCCCTGCTGAAGGACGCCTCGCAATTCTTCGACGCCGCCGACCAGGCGCGGCGCGCCGGCACACCGGCCCCCGGCGGCGAAACGCTGCAGCGCATCAAGCGCGCCGCCGAAGGCATGCCGGCGCCGCTGGGCACCATGCTGCAGACCGTGGACAGCGCCGGCGCCAGCCTCACGCTGGGCAGCGAGCGCGCCCGCATCCGCGCCCTGTGGGCGGCCGAGGGCGCACGCTTCTGCGGCGCCGCGATCGCCGGACGTTATCCGCTGGCGCGCGGAGCAGGGCGCGACGCCACGCTGGACGATTTCGGCAAGTTCTTCGGCCCGGGCGGCATCATGGACGAATTCTTCACCCGGCACCTGGCGGCCCAGGTGGACCAGTCCGGCCGCCAGTGGCGCTGGCGCGACAGCGGCATGGCGCCGGCCGGCATCGGGCAAGAGGTCCTGAACCAGTTCCAGCGCGCGGCGCGCATCCGCGAGATGTTCTTCGCCGGGGGCGGACGACAGCCGTCGCTGCGCTTCGAGCTGGCGCCGCAGGCGGCCGACCCGTCCCTGGCCCGGGTGCTGCTCGACATCGACGGGCAGCAGGTACCGTACGCACCGGGCACGCCGGCGCGCCCGGTGCCGATCGTGCTGCCGTCCGGGAAGGGGGGAGGGCTGGTGCAGTTCGAGACCACGCCGCCGCTACGCACCGAACTGCGCACCGAAGGACCGTGGGCCTGGTTCCGCATGATCGATCGCGGCACGCTGCAGGCCGGCGCGCAACCCGAACGCTTCCAGCTGGGCTTCGACCTGGATGGGCGCAGGATGAACTACGTGCTGACGGCGGGCAGCGTGATCAATCCGTTCCGGCGCGAGACCCTGGAGGGGTTTCGGTGTCCGGCGGGGTGGTAGAGGCCGGCCGCCAGATGGAGCAGGCACCGGGATTCTTTGGCAAGTTGCCCAGCCATGGGGACTTCATCTGGCGCCGTCTTGCGCCCGACGTCCGCGCATGTTTCGATGACTGGCTGCAGAGGGCGCTCGTGCAGAGCAAGCGAGACCTAGGCAGTGCCTGGCTGCAAACCTGGCTACACAGTCCATTGTGGCGCTTCCTTGCCGCACCCGGCATTTGCGGCGACCAGCCATGGGCAGGTGTGATGATGCCAAGCCATGATCGCGTGGGTCGCTGCTTTCCTTTGCTACTGGCCGCACCATTGGACGGCATGCCTGTGCTGCGCGACTGCTTCGGACGCTACGATCCCTGGTTCGCGCAACTGGAAAACCTGGCCTTGTCGACACTCGCCGATGGCTTTTCAATAAACCGCTTCGATGCCGCCTTGAAGACAATGGAGGAGGCCCCGCCTGGAGGTAGTTCGTCAGGCTGCGCTGCAGGCCAGGGCCGTCCGATTTCGTGTCCGCCCGCGCAGCCTTGGGAGGCGTTACGCGAGTTAAAGAACGTCTCCCTCAGTAGGAAGAGCGCCTGGTGGACCCTAGGGAGTTCCAGCATGGCGCCACGCTTGTTCATCAATGACGGCTTGCCAGGCGTGGAGCGGTTTTCAACCATGCTTAACGCTCACTAAGAAGGCTGAGTGGGTGACAAACTCCATGTCCATTCCAGCATGTCGCTATCCGCGCTCGACCAAACATGAAATAAATGCGATGGTGCGGGAATTGATGGGATGGCGCTGCCCTTATACTACGACTACCAGCTTGCCTATTCATCGTCTACCAGGGAGATTTCCATGAGCTTGCATGTGCCCCCGTCCGGGATGCGCCGACTCGTCGCTTGTTGTGTGGCTGCCGTGCTGGCCGCGGGATCGTTCACTGCTGCGTCAGGCGCACGTGCAGCGCCAGTCGATGCCGCACCACTGTACACGCTGGCAATGACGTTCGAGGCAGGCGGTGAACGATCAGCGCATCGTGTGCAGATCAGGGCAGAAGACACGTTCTCCGTTACGTCGGGCGACTGGCGCCTGGAAATGGCAGTATATAAAGGCAAAACGCCTGACGATGTACGGATCGAAGGCAAGGTGTATAAAGGTCCGAATATTGTCAGCGCGCCGACCCTGATGACCCAGCTTCAGGAAAAAGCATCGATTAAAATCGACAATAATAGCGATCCTTTTAGCCTGTCGATGGTAGTCTCGCCGCAGCGATAGTCGGGGCAGCAAGGTGCTGCGATGCACGATGGGAAACGGCTGGATTGAGACGCTCAGTCGTCGCTGATCGTGCACCTGATGGCCTTCATGTCGGCTCTTGGAATTCTGACGAAACGACCTTGCCCGAAATCAGGTTTCCAAGCCTCGATGATAACCTCGTTCCCGGGCCTTATTTTTTTTTGTCCATGCCATCGCATTACTGCTGACAGGTATATCTCTTTATCGCCCTTGTCATAGCAAAAAGGGCCACTGACAAAAATGTCACCATGCTTCAGTACGCCAATAATGCGCCGGTCGGCAATGCTGCTTGTTATTTGATCGCTGCCTTTGTTCTTATTGGCCTTGGTTAGCCACAAGATATATTGCTTCCCGCATTTTGCCGACACCACGGAAAATTCTTCCGATGCCGGGTAATCGGTGTATTCCTTGCAATGATCGGGTATTGCTTGCGCATGCCGCGTGAATGCGTCCAGCCCTGATACATCCCCCGGATTTTTCGCAGTGCAGTGCTGGAACTGCAGTCCGAGGACCGCATAAACCACACATCGACAGGGATGGAGCCTCAGCATGTCAGCAGTTCACGCGACCATTCCCTGGCGGTTCGAGATTTCCGACGTGCGGTGCGGTGTAATGATCGGACTATTCAACGGGCATTTCTTGAATATTTCGATAGGCGAAAGGCGTCCTTTCTCGCCGGGGAGGGGGCGAACAGACGTCCTGAGTTCGAAATGCAGGTGTTCCTCTTCGCCCTTCAGGTTGCTCGCATTGCCTGAACAACCCGTGTAGGCCACGAAATCGCCGGCCTTGATTTGGTTCCGTGGCCCGGCGCCCTGCACGATCGCCTTATCCAGGTGGCAGTAAGCCGCGAACAGGCGCCGGCCTTCGTGGTCGAACTCCAGCACGAGTACCAACCCAAAGCTTGAACTTTGATAGGTTTGAATCGAAATCGCATCTGCGATTGCATAGCAAGGCGTACCGACTCCGGCATAGAAATCCCAACCCCAGTGGCAACCTGCAAACCGTTCCTTGAAGCGCCCATACGTGTTGGAGAGTTTCCTGCGGCGGATAATATTATAGTCGAGCGGCCACTGAACACCTTGCATGATTAACTCCCGGGCTGGAACAATGCCGGCGGATTCATTCCGTGCCGACTTTCAGTGTTTGATTGATCAGGACGTCAAGTAAATACTAGCATGCGGTTTTTTCAGACTGCATGAATAATCTTTGGCTGCATGCTTGAGGCTGATAGCGCGCTTCTATTTGTCATAATCGCTGAAACTGAATCCTATGTCGCATGGACGTGGCGCCCTATTTCGCAATCAGCGACTCGCTGCAGGTTCCGATCAGCGCATATTTTTTCGAGCTTGTTTTTTTATTAGTAATGGAAAGGGCGATCCAGCTGGTTTGCGTCCCTGTATGCATCATCTGTTCAGACGCATAGGGCGACCACGGTCGTGATGTTGTCGCGCGAACTGGATTCTTTCGCCATCGCGATCAGGCGTTCACATACCGCGCCGAGCGTGGAGGAATTTGCATGTGCCAAGGCCGCTTCGATCTCCGCATGCGCCACCGCCCCATGCAATCCATCACTGCACAACATCAGCACATCCCCTTCGACGACCTGGTGCGAACGCAGCTCCGGCGTCACGGTCGGCGCCGGCCCCATGGCCTGCAGCAGCACGTTGCGCGCCGGCAGCCGGTCGCGCATGCCCGCTTCCAGCGCCTGCTGGTACAGGGTCTGGTCGCGCGTGAGCTGCTCCAGCACGCAGCCGCGCAGGCGGTACAGGCGGCTGTCGCCCACATGGAAGACCACCAGCGGCGCCACCGCCGAGGCGCGCCAGAATCCGGTCAGGGTCGCGCCCATGCCATCGCCCTCGGTGCGGCCGCGCGCGCAGTTGTGCGCATACAGGCGGGCGTTCGCATGGGTGACGGCGGCGCGCAGCAGGCGCAGCGCGCCGGCGGCGGGATCGGACCAGGTGGCGTCGGGATCGGCCTCGGGGCCGCCATCGGCGAAGAAGGCGGGCAGGGCAGGAGTGTGCTGGGCGAGATAGGCGCGCATTTCGGTCAGCACGCCGGCGCTGGCCACTTCGCCGGCCGCATGGCCGCCCATGCCATCGGCCAGCATCGCCAGCCCCATGGCTTCGTCGATCAGGAGATTGTCTTCATTGTTGCTGCGCACCGTGCCGACATCGGTGGCGCCGAAGACCAGCATCCCGGGCAAGCGGTGCACGCGCGGCGGGGAAAGCGGGATGGTGCGGGTCATCGTGGCGTCCCGATCATGGTGTCTGTCCGGCGCGAGCGCGGCGGCCTGGCGGACAGGAGGGTCGGCTTCAAAATTAGCATGACTGTATGGTGTCCGCAATAAGAAGTTAAGCAGCTGTTCACCTTCCTGCAACGTCGGTCCGGCCTCGACAGGCAAGGCATGCGGGCGCCCCCGACACGCCGCTTCATGGCAGCCTGCGACCTTCCCCCGCAGTGGAGCACGCATGTGCGACGGCATTCTCCCGGTTCCCCTCGACAAGGCCTACCGCCTCCTGAACCATGAGCCGACCGCGCTGGTCTCGGCCTGCCGTTTGCCGCCTGGGCCGACCTCCGCGGTTTCCGCGACGGCCGCTGGCATGTCGAGACGGCCGACCCAGGATGGCGCAGCATCCACCATGTGGCAAGCTGGCATTTCTGTGCGATTGGCGAAGCGTTGGGGCAGGGGGCGGCTGATACCGCAGCGGACTCGCCAACACTGTCACTTTGATGCGCCTTCCAGACACATTGTTGTATGCAAGATACTGAAATTTTGTGTTGGCAATTGGATATCTGTTACAGTTCAAGCTGGACAGCAAACCATGCCGTCCGCCCCTGACTTGTACGGATGTCTATGCCTGCCGCTCCCTTGCCTCCCGATGAACTTGACCGGCTGTCGATGCTCGACGCCCTCCACCTGCTCGATACCCCGCCCGAGCCCGTGTTCGACCGCGTCACCCGCCTCGCTGGTCGCGTGCTGGGCGTGCCGATGGCGCTGTTCTCGCTGGTCGATGCCGACCGCCAGTGGTTCAAGTCGCGGGTCGGACTGGACGTGCCCGAGACGCCGCGCGAGCACGCCTTCTGCGCCCACGCGATCGGCATGAGCGCGCCGCTGGTCGTCAACGACGCCCAGGAAGACGCGCGCTTCAGCGACAATCCGCTGGTCACCGGCGCGCCCGGAATCCGCTTCTATGCCGGGGTACCGATCCGCACCACGGCCGGCCTGGCGATCGGTACCCTGTGTGCGCTCGATACCCAGCCGCGCACGCTCGGCGCCGAAGAAGCCCAGGTGCTGGCCGACCTGGCGGCGATCCTGACCAAGGAAGTGCAGTACCGCGAGCGCCTGGCGCTGGCGCGCGACCAGCTGGCCCATTCGAGCCAGGTGCTGGTCGCGAGCGAAGCGCGCTTCCGTACCATCTTCGACATCGCCAGCGTCGGCATCGCCCTGGTGGCACCGGACGGCGGCTGGATCAGCGTGAACAAGGCCTTGTGCAACATCGTCGGCTACAGCGAGGAAGAGCTGTGGCGCCTGACCTTCCAGCAGATCACCCATCCCGACGATGTGGCGGGCGACGTGGCGCACATGCGCGCCCTGGAGCGCGGCGAGCTCGAGCAGTACCAGATGCAGAAACGCTACATCCGCAAGGATGGGACGCCGGTCTGGATCCACCTGAACGTCTCGCCCAAGCGCAACGAGGCCGGGGCCGTCGAGTACTACGTTTCGGTGATCAAGGACATCGATGCCGAGAAGCTGGCCCAGCAGCAGCTGGCAAGCCTGAACACCGAGCTCGAACGGCGGGTGCGGGAACGCACCGGCGAGCTGCTCGAAGCGCTGGAGCGCCAGCGCGCCGTCAAGGAGGAACTGCGCGCGCGCGAAGCGGAACTGAGCAGCGTGATCGAAAACGCCAACGACGCCTATATCTGCCTCGACGAGGCCGGCCTTGTCACCGCCTGGAACCGCCAGGCCGAGGAAACCTTCGGCTGGCCGCGCGCCGCGGCGCTCGGCCAGCCGCTGGAAGCCCTGATCATCCCGGAAGACCACCGCGAGCGCCACCGCAAGGGCATGGCGCGCTTCCTCGGCACCCGCGTCGCGCACGCCGTCGACCAGCGCCTGGAGCTGCCGGCCCTGCGGCGCGACGGCAGCGCGCTCACGGTGGAGGTGCGGATCCGCGCGCTCGAGATCGGGGGGCGCACCATGTTCAGCGCCTTCCTGCATGACATCAGCGCGCGCAAGCAGGAGCAGACCCAGCGCGAATACGAAAGCCGTCACGACCTGCTCACCGGCCTGCTCAACCGCCGCGCCCTGCTGGAGACGGTGCCGCTGGCCCAGGCCCGCGCCAGCCGCAACGGCAAGACGGTGGGCATGCTGTTCATCGACCTGGACGGCTTCAAGGCAGTCAACGATTCGCAGGGCCACGAAGCGGGCGACATCCTGCTGGGCGTGATCGCCGGGCGCCTGCGCGCCGGCGTGCGCCGCACCGACAGCGTGTACCGCCTGGCTGGCGACGAGTTCACGGTGCTGCTGGAAGACATGGCCGACACCTACGACGACGCCCACACCGTGGCCGAAAAGCTGATCTCCAGTATCGCCGAGCCGGTGCAACTCCCGGGCCGGGCCGTGCGCGTGCGCGCCAGCATCGGTATCGCGCTCGACCCTGGCAAGCCGGGCCGCTCGCCCGAGGAGCTGCTCAAGGAGGCCGACCACTACATGTACCAGGCCAAGAAAGCCGGCCGTGGCCGCGTCTGTTCCGCGCGCCATCCCTGCTAGCGCCTGCGCGGCTGCTTCCCATGCCGCCCCCCCGCCATGGGTGGGCGGGTCTTCCCGCCCAAGCGTCCCATTCCCCTTGGCGCACCCCACGCCGCGCTTGACCTTCCCACCATGGTAAGGAATATCCTTCAACCATGAACACGATTACCGACACCGACAAGCCAGGGGATCTGGAATCCGCCACCGTCCTGCAGATTGAAGGCATGACCTGCGCCTCCTGCGTGTCCCGCGTCGAAAAGGCCCTGCAGAAGGTGCCCGGGGTACGCAGCGCCTCCGTCAACCTGGCCACCGAGAAGGCGACCGTGCGAGGCACGGCCGCGCCGCAGGCGCTGGCCACCGCCGTGCGCGACGCCGGCTATGACGTCGCCATGGAGCCGGCTCCAGGCGCCCTCGATGCCCCGGCCCACCCGGAAGCCGGGAGAGGCCTGCCGGCCTGGGCCCCCATTGCCGCCGCCGCACTCCTGAGCCTGCCCCTGGTGGCGCCGATGCTGGTCCAGCCCTTCGGGCTGGAACTGCTGCTGCCGGGCTGGCTGCAGCTGGCGCTGGCCACCCCGGTGCAATTCTGGCTGGGCGCGCGCTTCTACCGGGCCGGCTGGAAAGCCCTGCGCGCCGGCAGCGGCAACATGGATCTGCTGGTCGCGCTCGGCACCAGCGCCGCCTATGGGCTTTCGCTCTACCTGCTGCTGGGCGGCGGCCATGGCGCGCAGCACCTGTATTTCGAATCCTCGGCGGTGGTGATCACCCTGGTCCTGCTCGGCAAATGGCTGGAAGCCCGCGCCAAGCGCCAGGCGCTGGCCGGGATCCGCGCGCTGGAAGCGCTGCGCAGCACCGAGGCGCTGGTGCGGCGCGACGGCGCCGAGCAGCGCATCCCGCTGTCCGCGCTGCGGGTCGGCGACCTGATGGTGGTGCGCCCTGGCGAACGGGTGCCGGCCGACGGCCTGGTGGAAGAGGGCCGCAGCCACCTCGACGAATCCCTGCTCACCGGCGAAAGCCTGCCGGTGGCGCGCGAAGCGGGCGAGCGCGTGGCCGGCGGCGCGGTGAACATCGATGGCCTGCTGCTGGTGCGCGCCAGCGCCGTCGGGCACGAAACCATGCTGGCACAAATCATCCGCATGGTCGAGGACGCGCAGGCGGCCAAGGCGCCGATCCAGCGCCTGGTGGACCGCGTCAGCGCGCTGTTCGTGCCGGCCGTGCTGCTGCTGGCGCTCGCCACGCTGCTGGGCTGGGGCCTGGCCGGCGGCGACTGGCAGGCGGCCCTGCTGAACGCGGTGGCGGTGCTGGTGATCGCCTGCCCCTGTGCGCTGGGCCTGGCCACCCCGGCTGCGATCATGGTCGGCACCGGCACCAGTGCGCGCCACGGCATCCTGGTCAAGGATGCGGAAGCGCTGGAAACAGCGCATGCGATCGACCTGGTGGTGTTCGACAAGACCGGGACCCTGACCGAGGGCCGGCCACGGCTGCTGGCGCTGGAAGCGGCGGACGGCCAGGACCCGCAGCGCGTGCTGCGCCTGGCCGCCGCCGTGCAGCAGGGCAGCGCCCACCCGCTGGCCCAGGCCGTGCTGGACGCCGCCCGCGTGCGTGCGCTGGCGCTGCCGCCGGCGGCGCAGGCGCGCGCCCTGCCGGGCCGCGGCGTGCAGGCCGAGGTCGATGGCCTGACCGTCCTGCTCGGCAATGCGCGCCTGATGCGCGAGCAGGGGATCGCGCCCACTGCACTGGAGGCCGGCGCCGCTCCCCACGAGGATGCCGGGCGCAGCGTGTCCTGGCTGGCGCTGCGCCATGCGGGCGGCGCCGAACTGCTTGGCCTGCTGGCCTTCGGCGACACGCTCCGGCCGGGGGCGCCGCAGGCAGTGGCGCGTCTGGCGGCAATGGGCATCGAGGCGATGATGCTGACCGGCGACAGCGAGGGCGCGGCGCGCGCCGTCGCCGCCCAGGCCCGCATCACGCGCTACCATGCGGCTGTGTTGCCCGGCGACAAGGCCGAGATCGTGCGTGGCCTGATGGCGTCCGGACGGCGGGTGGCGATGGTCGGTGACGGCATCAACGATGCCCCCGCGCTGGCCGCCGCCGACGTCGGGATCGCCGTGGCCAGCGGCCTGGACGTGGCCATGCAGACCGCCGGCATCACCCTGATGCGCAGCGAGCCGGCGCTGGTGGCGGACGCGGTGGCGATCTCGCGCCGTACCTATGCCAAGATTCGCCAGAACCTGGGCTGGGCTTTCGTATACAACCTGGTCGGCATCCCGCTGGCGGCCTTCGGCCTGCTCAACCCGATGCTGGCCGGCGCCGCGATGGCGCTCAGTTCGGTAAGCGTGGTGGCGAACGCGCTGCTGTTGCGCGGATGGCGGCCGCAAGCGGCGCCGGCCGGCCAGGCGCCGAATCAGGAAGCACAACTGGAAGCACGACAGGATATTACCCGGGCCCCCGCGCCCATCCAGAAAGGAGCAGGAACGATGTTTGAACTGACTGTGGAAGACATGAGCTGCGGCCATTGCGTGGGCCGCGTGACGAAGGCGGTGCAGGGCATCGATCCGGCGGCCCAGGTGGCGGTGGACCTGCCTGCCAAGCGCGTGCGGATCGACAGCGAAGCGGACCTGGAGCGGATCGTGGCGGCGATCGATGCAGCCGGCTATCCGGTCAGCGCCAAGGCGCGAACCTGATTCCTGGCGTCAAAAAACAAGCTGTTTTAACTCCGCATTTGCGATATATTTTATGTAGATTGAATAAGGGCGGTAAATACAGAAAATAAGGACGTTGCGCTAGCACGGGCAAGGCGCGGCAGGTCACATATACGTGCCCTGCGGGGCTTTCACGCAGTATTCACCGGGGCGATTCATGCAATTTGGTGTTTTGGCGGAACCGGCAGACCTCGCGAAACACCCGCCATCGGCGGCCCAGCTGCGCAGCGTGCTGGTCACGCTCGCGGTGCTGGCGTCGCTGTTTGCGCTGCTGGCGCCGTTCGCCCGCATCCAGTTGCCGACGGCGCCGGAATTCGTCCCGATGTACCAGTCGGTGCTAATCGGCAGCAACCTGCTCACCGCCATCCTGCTGCTGGGCCACGTGCAGACCAGCCGTTCCTGGTCGCTCGGCATCCTGACCCTGGGCTACCTGTGCACGGCGCTGATCGCGCTGGCCTACATGCTGACCTATCCCGGCCTGTTTTCGCCGCAGGGCGTCCTGGGCGGCAACGGCCAGACCGCGCCCTGGCTGTTCTTCATCTGGCATGGCCTGTTTCCGGTCTTCGTGGGCGCCTACGCGGGCAGCTACCGGCGTCCGCTGCCGGCGCATTTCCTGCGCCTTGGCACCCTGCTGGTGGCGCTGTTCGCCGCACTGCTGGTGCTGCTGTGCGTCCGCGGCGCCCCCTACCTGCCCGAGCTGACGGAGGGGCACCGCTACCGCCCGGCCTACCGCTGGCTGGGCCTGGGCGTGCTGGTGCTGGCGCTGGGCGCACTGTGGAAGACGGCCGGCAAGCGTCCGCGCGCGGCGCTCGACGTGTGGCTGACAATCGCGCTGGCGGCATGGGTGTTCGAGCTGCTGCTGTCCTGCATCCTCAATGGCGGGCGCTACGACCTTGGTTTCTACGCGGGCAGGCTGTACGGGCTGGCGGCTTCGCTGTTCGTCCTGGGCGCGGTTGCGATTGACAACATCGCGCTGCATGCGCGCCTGCGCGACACCTTCGAGGAAATGGTCGAAACGCGCGCCCGGGCCCAGTGGCAAAGCCTGCTCGGTTCGGTGCTGCGCCAGCTGCCTGACGGCGTCCTGATCGTCGACCGCGAGGGCCGCTGCGTGATGGCCAACGACCAGGCGGAGGAGATGGCGGCCAGCTTCGCGCGCCAGGAAGCGGATGGCCAGGATGGGCCAGCCACCATGCTGTCCCTGCTCGGCTCCCCGGTGCGGCGCGCGATCGCCGGCGAAGCGTTCCGTGGCGCCCAGCTGGAAAGCCAGACCCGCGATGGGCGCCGGGTCTACGCCGTCAGCGGCGCGCCGCTGCGCGACGCCGCCACCGACCTGGCAGCGGCCGTGATCGTGCTGGACGACATCACCGAACGTACCGAGGCCAGCGCCGCGCTCGGGCGCGCCCTGGACCAGACCCGCTACCTGATCGAGAACACGCCCCTGGCCGTGATCGAATGGGACCGCGACTTCGTGATCAGCCTGTGGAACCGGCGCGCCGAGGAACTGTTCGGCTGGAGCGCGCAGGAAGCCATCGGGCGCCGCATCGATGCGCTGCCCGTGATCCACGAGGAGGATGCTGGCAAGGTGGCGGCCTCGATCGCGCGCCTGCTCGATTCGGCCACCCGCTACGTGAAATCGGAAAACCGCAACCGAACGCGCGACGGCCGTGTCCTGTGCTGCGAGTGGTACAACTCGGTGCTGCACGGCGAGGACGGCCAGATCGACCGGGTGTTCTCGCTGGTGCTCGACGTCAGCGAGCGCGAACAGGCGATGGACGGCCTGAAGGAAGCCGACCGCCGCAAGGACGTCTACATCGCGACCCTGGCGCACGAACTGCGCAACCCGCTGGCGCCGATCTCCAACGCCGCCTCGCTGCTGCGCGGCAAGGGGCTGCCGCAGGAACGCATCGACTGGATCGCCGCCATGGTCGGGCGCCAGACGGCACAGATGGCGCGCCTGCTGGACGACCTGATGGACGTGACGCGCATCAGCCGCGGCAAGATCGAGCTGCACCGCGCGCCGGTGGAACTTGGACGGCTGCTGCGCGACACGCTGCAGACCAGCATGCCGCTGATCGAGTCCGGCCGCCATGGGGTGACGCTCGACCTGTGCGAACAGCCGGTGTGGGTCGAGGCTGATGCGCTGCGCCTGACCCAGGTGCTGGCCAACCTGATCAACAACGCGGCCAAGTACACGCCGCCGGCAGGACGCATCGCGATCATGCTGAAGGAAAGCCGTGGCGAGGCGCGGATCGAAGTGAGCGACAACGGGATCGGGATCGAGCCGGCGATGCTGGCGCGCGTGTTCGATCCCTTCGTCCAGGTGCCGAGCGCCAGCCACCTGGCCCAGGGCGGCCTGGGAATCGGGCTGTCGCTGGCCAAGGGGCTGGTCGAGCTGCACGGCGGGAGCATCGAGGCCCGCAGCGAAGGCCCGGGACACGGGTCGCGCTTCGTGGTACGGCTGCCGTCGATCGGGGCGCCGCCGCCACCGGAAGCGGTCGAGCAACTGGCCGGCGCCGGGACGCGCGTGCGCCGCCACGTCCTGGTGGCGGACGACAATGTCGACGCGGCCGAATCGCTGGCCTGGCTGCTGCGATCGGAAGGGGCGACGGTGGAGGTGGCGCACGACGGCGCGGCGGCCCTGCGCCTGTTCGACGCCCGGCCGGCCGAGATCGTGGTGCTCGACCTGGGCATGCCCGAGATGGACGGGCTGGAGCTGGCGGCGGTGCTGGCGCAGCGCAGCCCGCGCCCCTATCTGGTGGCGGTGACCGGACGCGGGCGCCAGGAAGACCGCGCCGCGTCGCTGGCGGCAGGCTTCGACGAGCACCTGACCAAGCCGGTGGCGCCACAGCAGCTGATCGAGCTGCTGGCCTGCTTGTAGCGTGCGAGCGTGCACAGCCATGCAGACTGTATTGCATGCGCCAAGCTCTACTGTTAGTATGCGTGCGGGTTCATTCTGGAGCGCGCAATGCACATGCTCTTTCGCCTGTTCGGTCCGCGCCGCAGGAAAAATCAGGAAGACATCGCCGTCCGCGCCGCCGAAGTGATCGTGCAGGTGCTGTTCGACATCGGCCTTGCCCGTTTTCTGGGAGGCACGGTCGTGCTCGACCGCCAGTTCCGCATCCGTTTCTACGGGGCGCCGCCCCAGCCTTCGGGCGACACCATCGCCAGCCTCGCCCTGCGCGAGCTGGAGGAAGCCCGGGCTTTTCATGCCCACGTCCTGCGCGCCGGCATCGACGCCCCCGCGCTCGAGCGCCAGGCGCGCGTCATGGCGGACGCCATCCTGCGCGAACTGCGTACCCAGTCGCCGGCCCTGCGCGCGCTGCCGGCCGCGCGCCGCGAGCGGCGTACCAACCTGCGCGCGGCCTGAGCGCCAGCTTCCCGAAGCACACGCCCGTCACAACGGTCCGGTGCGCGCCAGTGCGCGCGGCGGCGCTATCCTAGGCATGCGGGGCGCAGCGGCGCCACGGCAACGCCCGATGAAAGGATAGCGGCATGAGGCCTCCGGCATGAGCGTACGCAACCTCGGACACCTGTTCGCCCCCGCCTCGGTGGCCCTGATCGGCGCATCCGAGCGGCCCGGCAGCCTGGGCGCCACGCTGCTGCACAACCTGATGGCCGGCGGCTTCGCGGGCGAGGTCTGGCCCGTCAATCCGAAACACGCGCAGCTCGGCGGCAGGCGCTGCTACGCCAGCGTGGCCGAGCTGCCCGCGGCGCCGGCGCTGGCCGTGATCTGCACGCCGCCGGCCACCATTCCCGCCATCGTGCGCCAGCTGGGCGAGCGTGGCTGCCGCGCGGCGCTGGTGCTGAGCAGCGGCCTGCGCGAGAGCGGACGCGGCCTGCGCCAGGCGATGCTGGACGCCGCCCAGCCCTATCTGCTGCGGGTGCTCGGTCCGAACAGCGCGGGCCTGCTGGTGCCCGGCCTGGGCCTGAACGCCAGCGTCGCCTCCAGCGGCGCGCTGCCGGGGCGGATCGCCTTCGTGTCGCAGTCCGGGGCCCTGATGGTGGGCGTGCTGGACTGGGCGCGCATGCGCGGCATCGGCTTCTCGCACTTCATTGCGCTGGGCGACGCGGCCGACGTCGACCTGGGCGACGTGCTCGACTACCTCGCCAGCGACGGCGCCACCTCCGCCATCCTGCTCTACCTGCAGGACCTGCGCTACGCGCGCAAGTTCATGTCGGCGGCGCGCGCCGCGGCGCGCAGCAAGCCGGTGCTGGTGCTCAAGGCCGGCCGCAGTGCGGGACCGGCATCTGCACCCGCGGCCGCCAGCGAAAGCGGGGCCCTGGCCCGGCAGGACGACGTGTTCGACGCCGCCATCCGGCGCGCCGGCATGCTGCGCGTGGACAGCACCGAGCAGCTGTTCTCGGCCGCCGAGACCCTGGCCTACGCCCGTCCGCTGCACGGCGAGCGCCTGGCCATCGTCAGCAACGGCGCCGGCCCCGGCGTGCTGGCGCGCGATGCGCTCGCCAGTGGCGGCGGGGTCGAGGCGGACCTGTCCGACAGCAGCTGCGCGCGCCTGGATGCGCTGCTGGCGCCCGGCTGGCGGCGCGGTAACGTGGTCAACCTGCGCGGCGGCGCGCTGCCCGCGCTGTACCGCGAGGCGCTCGAGATCCTGCTGCAGGACCCTGGCGTCGATGCGGTGCTGGCGATCCAGTCGCCCACCGCCACGGTGGCCAGCCGCGACGTGGCCGACGCCATCGCCCCGCTGGCGCGCAGCGCGTCCAAGACCCTGCTCTCGTGCTGGCTGGGCGGGACCGCGGTGCAGGAGGCGCGCGCGATCGCGTCCGGCGCGCGCCTGCCGGCCTTCCGCACGCCGGAAGACGCGGTGGCCGGCTTCCTGCAGCTGGTGCACTACCGGCGCAACCAGAACCTCCTGATGGAAGTGCCGCCCTCGATGGCGGGCACGGTGGCCCCCGACCGCGCCGCGGCGCGCGCGCTGGTGCGCGAGGCGCTGGCGAAGGGGCGCTACCTGCTGTCCGACCCGGAAGCCAAGGCCATCCTGCGCGCCTACGGCATGGCGGTGGTCGAGACGCGCCAGGCCGCCGGCATCGAGGAAGCGGTGGCCGCGGCCCAGAACATCGGCTTTCCGGTGGCGGTGAAGATCCTGACGCCGGACGTGATGCACAAGTCCGACTTCGGCGGCGTGACGCTCGACCTCGACAGCCCCGAGGGCGTGCGCGCCGCCGCGGCGCGCATGCGGCGCCGCCTGGCCGAGCTGTTTCCGGGCGCGCGCTTCGAGGGCTACTCGGTGCAGGCCATGGTGCGGCGCACCCACGCGCACGAGCTGATCGCGGGAGCCGCCCTCGACCCGGTGTTCGGGCCGGTGATCGTGTTCGGACAGGGGGGAGTGGCGGTGGAGGTCACGCAGGACCATGCGGTGGGCCTGCCGCCGCTTAACCTGGTGCTGGCACGCGACCTGGTCGACCGCACCCGCGTCGCGCGCCTGCTGGCCGGCTACCGCAACCGTCCGGCGGTGAACATGGATGCGGTGCTGGCCAGCCTGGTGCAGGTTTCGCGCATGGTGTCCGACATCCCCGAGCTGGTCGAACTGGACCTGAACCCGCTGCTGGCCGACAGCAAGGGCGCCGTGGTGCTGGACGCGCGCATGCGCCTGGCGCTGGCGGACCGTTCCGGCAGCACCCTGGACCGGCTGGCGATCCGGCCCTACCCGCGCGAGCTGGAGCAGACCATCGAGTGGCAGGGCGCGCCGCTGCTGCTGCGCCCGATCCGCCCCGAGGACGGCCCGGCGCACCTGGCCTTTTTCGATGCGCTCACGCCGGACGACGTGCGCTACCGGATGTTCGTGCGCATCCGCGAGCTGCAGCCTTCGCAGCTGGCGCGCTTCACCCAGATCGACTACGACCGCGAGATGGCCTTCATTGCGACCCGGCCGAATGCCGAAGGGGTGGCCGAGACGCTAGCGGTGGCAAGGGTGGTCGCCGATCCCGACAACATCACGGCGGAATTCGCGGTGACGGTGCGCTCGGACCTGAAGGGGATGGGGCTGGGAACGATCATGATGCGCAAGCTGATCGACTACTGCCGCGCGCGCGGCACGCGCGAGATCGTGGGCGAGGCGCTGCCGCAGAACGGGCGCATTACCGGGATGGTGAAGAAGCTGGGGTTCACGGTGACGTCGACCGGGCTGGAAGGCATGCGCGAGATGCGGCTGGTGCTGTAGGGTCGGCGTGGTAGGTGGCCGGCTGTGCCATGTGTGCGTCCAACCCATGGTGGGAATGCCTGCGCGGCGGTTCCAGGGCTGGCTGGCCGCGTGGGCGGGAGACCCGCCCACCCTGCGAGAAATGGCTAGCGCCTGAAGCGCACGTCCTCCTGCACCACTTTCGCCTCTCCCTTCGGCTTCTTGGGCTTCTTCGGCTTCTTGACGATCTTCCCGCCCGCTTCCGTGGCAGGCACGCGGTGTTCCGGCGCGAAGCCATCTTCTTCCACCCGCTCGATGGTCTGCCGGGTCAGCGCCTCGATCGCGGCCAGGAATTCGACTTCGTCGGCCGCCACCAGCGATACCGCTTCGCCCGAGGCGCCCGCGCGGCCGGTGCGGCCGGTGCGGTGCACGTAGTCCTCGGCCACGATCGGCAGGTCGATGTTCACCACCACCGGCAGGTCGTCGATGTCGAGGCCACGCGCCGCCACGTCGGTGGCCACCAGCACCTTCACTTCGCCGGCCTTGAAACGCTCCAGCGCGCGCAGGCGCGCCGGTTGCGGCTTGTCGCCATGGATCGCGTCGGCCGCGATGCGCCGGGCGTCCAGCAGGCCGACCAGCTCGTCCACGCCCTTGCGGGTGCGGGCGAAGGCCAGGACCTGGGTCCAGCCGTGCTTGCCAAGAAGGTGCAGGAACAGCTCGGACTTGCGCTTCTTGTCCACCGGCACCAGCCACTGGCGGATGGCGGACACCGTGCTGTTGCGCGGCGCCGCCTCGATCCGCACCGGCTCGCGCAGCAGGCGGTTGGCCATGGCGCGGATCTGGTCGGAAAAGGTGGCCGAGAACAGCAGGGTCTGGCGCTTCTTGGGCAGGGCGGCGAACACCTGGTCGAGCTCCCTGGAAAAGCCAAGGTCCAGCATGCGGTCGGCCTCGTCCAGCACCAGGCTGATGACTTCGTTGAACTTCACCGCGTTCTGGCGGTGCAGGTCGAGCAGGCGGCCGGGAGTGGCGACCAGCACGTCCACGCCCTTGCGCAGGTTCATCATTTGCGGGTTGATGCTGACGCCGCCATAGGCGACCATCGTGCGCAGCTCCAGCCCGGCACCATAGGCGCGAAAGCTCTCGTGCACCTGTTCCGCCAGTTCGCGCGTCGGCACCAGGACCAGGGCACGGACCGCGTTGCTGCCGACCTTCTTGTCGCGCTTGAACAGGCGTTGCAGCACGGGGAGGGCGAAGCCGGCCGTCTTGCCGGTGCCGGTCTGGGCCGCGGCCATCACATCCTTGCCGGACAGGATGGCGGGAATCGCCTGCTGCTGGACGGCGGTGGGCGTGGCGTAGTCGAGCGTGGCGAGGGTCTGGACGATCGGGTCGATCAATCCAAGGGAAGCAAAGGACATGGGAACCTGCGGCGAGTAAATGTACAGGCCGTAGTTTACCCTGCCGGAGCGCGAGCGTCGAACCGCCGCGCCGGCCCGGTGCTCACGAAGCGAGGGAGATGGCGGCCGACAGGTCGACGATCGGCTTGACCGGCTCACGCTGGTCCTTGCAGCCGCCCATCAGGACGCAGGCAAGGACAAGGGTGGCGGGCAGGAAGCGGCGCGATGGCATGGTGGCTCCTCGGACAGTAGCATCATGATACGCCGCTTCGCGCGAATGTACATATGCGCGCCGCCCGGAAGCTCAGAAACTGTAGGAGATGGCGGCGCGCAGCACCGGGTAGACCTTGAAGTCCGACACGTCTTCGGCCAGGCGCACTTCCTCGGCCGCCACGTCGGTAGCCAGCTTGCCGCACACGGTGTTCGAGGTGGTGCAGCCGAGCGGAATCAGGTTGACCTTGGGACGGCCCTGGAAGATCGCGCCGATGTCGGCGATGAAGTTCCAGCGGCTGTTCGGGGCCAGGGCATTGCCCCAGCCGATGCCGAGGTAGGGCGCGGCGCGGCGGAAGCTGACGTCGCCCTTGAGCACGCCCAGGTTGGCGGTCGTGTAGGTGTTGCCATTGAAGCTGAACTTGCCATCCGGGCCGGGCACCGCCGTCGCCTTGAACTTCGTGCCGTTGTAGACCAGGCCGCCCGTCAGGTGGAAACTGCTGCCTGACATTACGTACCAGTCGAACAGCACGTCGAAGGTCGCCAGCTTGCCGTCCAGCTTGTAGTCGACCTGGCCCGAGCGCTTGTCGAAGTCGTGCTGCAGGTAGTTGGCGCCGAAGCGGCCGTTCAGGGTGCTTTCCATCGGCACCACCAGGTGCAGGCCGGCGCCGGTGGTGCCGAGGTCGGCGGTCACCGCGGCGCCGACCTGGGCCTGGGCTGGGATCTGGGCCGCCATGCCCGCCACCAGGGCGAGGGCGAAGAAGCTGTGCTTGCGTGCCATGCTCGTAAAACCTTTCAGTAACAAAATAGCTCAGCATTGTAACTGGAGTGCTGGGGAAATAGCGACTGCCGTCGGGCCCCCATTCAGGATATTTATACCGGCCGTAGCCGGTTTCGTCGCCCGCATCCCCGCTCCGTCGCATAATGTGCCACGGCAACGGAACCCGGGACTATTCTGGCGCTGCCCTGACAACCGAGAGAACAACATGATTTCAAGCATTTTTCACATGGCACGCCTGCTGGCCGCCTGGCTGGCCTGCTACCTGGTCTTCTGCATTGTCGTCAACGAGACCATCTACGAGCCGCGTGGACGCGACATCGGCGGCTACTACGCCCTGGTCGCGCTGGGGCTGGGCACCTGGGTGCTGTCGGTCGCCTTCACCCACATCCGCCGGGTGCGCCTGGTGGCCGGCACGGTCAACGCCAGCGCGCTGTCGAACCGCCAGCGGCGCCAGATCGAGATCCCGTTCGAGGCAGGCGAAGCCTTCGACCTGATCGAGGCCGCGATCCGCGAACTGCCCGGCGCGGTGGTGGCCGAGAGCGCGCGCGACAGCCTGCAGGTGCGCGCCAAGCTCAGGCGGGTCGATCCCTACGGCGGCGAACCGCGCGGCGACAGTCCGGTGGCCGCCTGGGCGCTCGACCATTTCGGTTCGCGCCGCAACCAGATCCTGGCCACCGTCACCCCGAACGGCGACGACGCCGGCAGCGTGACCCTGCTGTGCGAGCCGGAAGGCGCGGTCTGGACCGATTTGTTCCTGGTCGACCACGGCACCAACCTGGAGAACGCGGAAGCGATCGTGCGCGCCATCACCCGCCGCGTGGCCGAGCGCCGCCGGGCCGAGGCCGCCGGCGTTCGCCAGACCGCCACCGAGAAGGAACTCACGGTGGCCAAGCTGAACCTGCTGCACGCCCAGGTCGAGCCGCACTTCCTGTACAACACCCTGGCCAGTGCGCAAGTCCTGACCCGCAGCGACCCGGCGCGCGCCGACGAGATGCTGGGCAACCTGATCCAGTACCTGCGCCACTCGCTGCCGCGCACCGAGGACGCGCCCTCGACTCTCGGCGAAGAGCTGGAACGGGCCCGCGCCTACCTCGACATCCTCAAGATTCGCATGGGCCCGCGCCTGCAGCTGCAGGTCGATGTGCCGGACCTGCTCCGCGGGGTACTGTTCCCGACCATGATGTTGCAGACCCTGGTCGAGAACGCCATCAAGCACGGCCTGGAGCCGAAGCCGGGCGGCGGCACCGTGTGGATCCTGGCGCGCCAGGTCGACAGTGCGGTCGCGGTGACGGTGGCCGACGACGGCCGCGGCTTCACCGCCGAAGGCGGCGGCACCGGGGTCGGCCTGCGCAACGTGCGCGAGCGCCTGCGCCTCGCCTATGGCAGCGCGGCCTCGTTCTCGATCGTGGCCAATTTCCCGAGCGGGGTGGCGGCCACCATCACGGTACCGATCGTGGCCGGTGCCAAGGTCCAGGGCGTCGGCGTCGGCGCGGGAGTGCATCATGCTTAAGTGCGTCATCGCCGAAGACGAAGCCCTGCTGCGCGAAGCGCTGGTGCAGCTGCTCGGGCAGGTATGGCCGGAGCTCGAGATCGTCGCCGCCTGCGAGGATGGCGGCAGCGCGCTGGAAGCGATCGCCGCGCACCGGCCGGAAGTCGTGTTCCTGGACATCCGCATGCCGGGCCTGTCCGGGCTCGAGGTGGCGTCCAGCCTGGTGGAGGCGGGCATCCGCACCGAAGTGGTGTTCGTCACGGCCTACGACCAGTACGCGATCGACGCCTTCGAGCGCGGCGCCGTGGACTACCTGCTCAAACCCGTGGCGCGCGAGCGCCTGGCCGGCACCGTGGGAAGGGTTCGCGAACGCCTGGCGCGCGGCGGACAGGACCTGCAGCTGCTGCAGGCGCTGCTGCAGCAGCTGGCGACGGTGACGCCGCCCCAGCCGAAGGCGCCGCCGCTGGTCTGGCTGACGGCCAGCCGCGGCCAGGAGACACGCCTGATCCTGGTGGACGACGTCGCCTACTTCCAGGCCGACAGCAAATACACGGTGGTCATGACCGCCGACGGCGAGGCGCTGCTGCGCAAGCCAATCCGCGACCTGCTCGACGTGCTCGACCCGGGCATGTTCAAGCAGGTGCACCGCTCGACCATCGTCAACGTGCGCGCGGTGGCAGGGGTGACGCGCGACGAGAGCGGGCGCGGCAGCCTGCGCCTGAAGAACCGTCCCGAGACCTTGAGCGTGAGCCAGCCCTTCATGGCCTTGTTCCGCAACATGTAACGAGATGTGAAAGGGTGCACAGAGTGTAAGAGTGTGGGGTGGTTCACCGAATCTGGCAATTTCCGATGATAAAGTTCGGTCATCAACCAGCGGGAGAACACCCATGAAAGCCCTGATCCTCTGCGCCGCTCTGGCGGCTGCATCCTTCCCGGCCCTGGCCCAGACCAATGTCAGCATCACCGTCGGCCAGCCCGGCTTCTACGGCCGCATCGACCTTGGCGAACGCGCCTACTATGGTCCGCCGCCGGTCTATGTGGCCCAGCCAATCATCGTCGAGCGTCACTACCGCCGCCACGTGCGCGCCGAGCCGATCTACCTGCGCGTACCGCCCGGCCACCGCAAGAACTGGCGCAAGCACTGCCGCAAGTACGGCGCCTGCGGCCAGCCGGTACTGTTCGTGCAGGACCGCTGGTACCAGGATGTGTACGCGCCGCGCTACCGCGAAGTGCACTACCGTGCGCGCCACGACGATCGCGGCCATGGCCATGGCCGTGGGCCTGAGCGCCACCACGACCGGGGGCATGGGCGTGGCCACGACCGCGACCACGACCGCGGGCATGGCCACGGCAGGGGCCACGGGCGCGGCCACGACTGATTTCGCCCCGGCGCGCCCGGCGTCGTGAGCGTTCGGAATTGTGCACGGCTGCAGCGCTCAAGCAGTCATTCACCGTTAGAAGGCGCGGATTTCCACGCAAGCTATTGCGGCAAGGGCGCATCAGGCGGCAGCAGGCCTTCGTGTGCGAGCTCCTGCCAGAACGCGGCAGGAATCCGCAGCGCCATCACGTCCGCATTGCGCTTCAGGTGCTGCGCGCTGCTGGCGCCGGGGATGGTCGCCGACACCACCGGATGGGCGGGGCCGAACTGCAGTGCCGCCGCGGCCAGGTCGACGCCATGGTGCGCCGCCACCTGGCGCAGTCGCTCGCGCCGCGCGTGGTGTTCGGGTTTGGCCGGCTGGTAGTCGTAATGCGCGCCGCCGGCCAGGAAGCCCGAGTTGTAGGGGCCGCCCAGCACGACCGACGCGCCGCGCGCGCGGCACAGCGGGAACAGTTCGTCCAGCGGGCTTGTTTCCATCAGCGTGTAGCGCCCGGCCAGCAGGAAGATGTCGGGATCGGCCTCGCGCAGCGCGCGCAGGCAGGGCTCGACCGTGTTCACGCCCAGGCCCCAGGCCTTGAGCAGGCCTTCCTCGCGCATCCGCACCAGTTCGCCGAAGGCGCCTCCGGGGCCAGCGGCGATCCGGTAGTAGTGCTCGAAGCGGTCGCCAAAGGCGTCCACCGACAGGTCGTGCACATAGACGATGTCGATGCTGCCCAGCGCCAGGCGCTGCAGGCTGTCCTCGACCGAGCGGCGCGCGCCGGCGGCCGTGAAATCGACCACGCGCCGGAACGGCAGCGACGACACGAAGGGCGGCGCAAGCTCGCCGCCCGGATCCGGCACCAGGACCCGCCCGACCTTGGTTGACAGCGTGTACCGCTGGCGCGGCCGGCTGCGCAGGGCCTGGCCGAAGCGGTGCTCGGACAGGCCGGTGCCGTAGTGGGGTGCGGTGTCGAAGTAGCGGATGCCGGCGTCCCACGCCGCATCGACCGTGCCGCGGGCCGCTTCGTCGCCGGTGGCATGGTACATGTCGCCCAGCCCGGTGCCGCCCAGGCCCAGGCGCGTGATCGGTCGGTAGCGCTGGTTCATGTGGTCCTTTCGCGTCGTGTGCGAAGCCGGGCACCGCCCGGCGCCGCCCTCCCATGCTACACCGGTGCGCGCCAGGGCCGCGCCCGCGCGCTTCGCGCCAACGTAGTAAGATTGCCACATCGCCCATGTGCTGGCATTGCCGGACGGGCGCCATGAGAGGAGCGTGCTTTGCGTAGCGAATTCGTGATCGTGGGTGGCGGTGCGGGTGGCCTGGAACTGGCCTGCAAACTGGGCCGCAAGCTGGGCCCCTCGAAGGTGACGCTGGTCGACAGCCGGCTTTACCACATCTGGAAGCCTTCGCTGCACGAAGTGGCGGCAGGCACCCTGGACATCCACCAGGAAGGCCTGTCCTACCAGATGCTGGCGCACGACAATGGCTTCAACTTCGTGTTCGGGCCGATGACGGCGCTCGATGCCGCTGCGAAAAGCATCACCGTGGGGGCGGTCGTTGCCGCCACCGGCAACGACGAGGTGCTGCCCGAGCGCCGCGTCGGCTACGGCGCCCTGGTGCTGGCGGTGGGCAGCACCTCCAACTACTTCGGTGTGCCGGGAGCGCAGGAGAATACCATCTCCCTGAACGCCACCGAGGACGCCGAGCGCTTTCGCCTGCGCATGCTGCGCCTGATGCTGGCGGCCGAGCAGGAACACGAGGAACACCCCGAGCCGGGGCAGGGCGGCGGCCTGGATGTGGTGATCATCGGCGGCGGCGCCACCGGGGTCGAACTGGCGGCCGAACTGCGCGAAGCTTCGCGCGCCTACGTCACCTATGGCTTCGACCAGCTCGACGTCAAGCGCGACGTGCGCATCACGATCCTGGAAGGCGCGCCGCGGGTGCTGGCGCCCTTGCCGGAAAAGGTGTCGGCCGCGGCCGCCGACCTGCTGGCCAAGCGCGGCATCCAGGTCGTCACCAATTGCCGGGTGACGCAGATCGACAGGGACAAGGTGATTGACAAGGACGGCAAGGTCTATCCGGCCACGCTGTGCGTGTGGGCGGCCGGGATCAAGGCCCCGGAGCTGCTGGCCACGCTCGGCCTGCCGACCGCGAAAGGCGGGCAGGTGGAAGTCGACGCCCACCTGCGGGTGAAAGGCGCGGACGACATCTATGCGCTGGGCGACTGCGCCGCCTGCGTGGACGGCAGCGGCAACGCGGTGCCGCCGCGTGCCCAGGCCGCGCACCAGCAGGCCGACTACCTGGTGACGAGCTTCCTGCGCCGCGCCAAGGGCCAGCCGGCCCAGGAGCGGCCCTACGAATACCGCGACTATGGCTCGCTGGTATCGGTCGGGCGCAGCACCAGCGTGGGCAGCCTGATGGGCTCCCTGCGCGGTGCCAGCTGGTTCGTGCAGGGTACGATGGCGCGCCTGATGTACACCAGCCTGCACCTGATGCACCACCGCGCGGTGCTGGGCACCATGCGTACCGGGGTGCTGGCGCTGGCGCGCTTCCTGGTGAGGCGCGCCACGCCGCTCGTGAAGCTGCATTGAGGAAGGGGGCGGCGTCCACGCGGCGGTGGAATCGCCGCGCCGGCGGTTCACAGGGCGTTGAACGCGTGGGCGGCAGCCGGGCCGCCGGCCGCGCCCACTGATGGGTGGAGCCTCCCACCCTACGGCCTATCGCAAGGCGTGCACCGGGTGGCGCCCGGCCTTTACCTGGGGGGCGTCTTCGGCAGGGTCATGCACAGCAGTGCGCCGCCATCTTCCGCGCGGCGCAGTTCGAGCGAGCCGCCCAGGAAGCGGGCCCGCTCGCGCAGCAGGCGCAGGCCGTGCCAGCCGCCCGATTCCAGCACGCGTCCGTGCGCCAGTCCGGCGCCGTTGTCGCGCACGGTCAGCATCACCTGCTCGCCATCGTCGTCCAGCACCACCTCGGCCGCGGTCGCACCAGCATGGGCGACGGCGTTGCGCAGGCCCTCCTCGGCGCAGCGCAGCAGCACCACGCCCTGGGTGCGGGTGTAGTCGCCATCCTCGTCGGGCAGGCTGGCGCGCGCCTTCAGGCCGTGGGCGGCGCCGAATTCGGTCACCAGTTCGGCCAGGGCCGCCTTCAGGCCGAGGAACTCGAGCTTGTCGTTCCACAGCTCGAGCTGCATCTTGCGGTTGGTATCGATGATATTGGCCAACAGCGACTTCATCTGCGCGCTGCGCTCGCGCATCGGACCGTTCTCGGCCGGAATGTGCTGGCTCAGCAGTGCCAGGTGCATGCTCAGCGCCGTCATCGAGGAGCCGAGGCTGTCGTGCAGGCGGCGCGCGAGCAGGCGGCGTTCCTCGTCCCAGCACGACGCGAGGTATCCCAGCATGTCGGTGAGTTCAGCGGTGCGGTCCACGCCAGACGCGCTGGACGATCCAGAGGCCGGGGCAGGCTGCAGATGGGCCGGTTCGGTCATCGTAGGCTCAGTTAAATGTTTCCCAAATCATACAACAGTTGGGACGGCGGCGGCGCAAGCCTGGCGATTGTACAGACAGGCAGGCCGGGTCAGCGTGCGTTCCCGAACAGTCTGCCCAGCAGTTTCGGGCGAAGCTGGAGCCTGGCACATGCTCTTGCACTGGGCGCATGCCGCTTCAATTCACCACGGGGGACCACCATGACAAGCACTACCAAACCGCAGGATGCAATTACGCTGTTGACCGCGCAGCACCGCGAAGTCCACGCCATGTTCGAGAAATTCGAGAACATGACCGACCGCGCCAAGGTGAGCAAGAAAAAGCTGGCCGACGAGATCTGCCAGGCGCTGGTCATGCATACCACCATCGAGGAAGAGATCCTGTACCCGGCCGTGCGCGAGGCCACGAAGGAAACCGAAGACATGGTCGACGAGGCCGTGGTCGAGCATGCCTCGGCCAAGGAACTGATCGCCCAGATCCAGGAAATGGACCCGGGCGACGACCTGTACGACGCCAAGGTCAAGGTGCTGGGCGAGCAGGTCGACCACCACGTCGAGGAAGAAGAGAAAGAGATGTTCCCGAAGATGAAGGAACTCAAGCTGGACCTGCAGGCCCTGGGCGAACAGATGGCCGCACGCGCGGCCGAGCTCCAGTAACGCTTCCGGCCCGCGGGTCCGGGCCGGGCCTCAGGCCGCGCTGGCCGCCCGCACCCCGGCGCGCAGCGGCGCCGGCGCCGGTGCTCCCGCCAGCGCCGCCAGCAGCTGCTCGATGCTGACCGGCTTCACCAGGTGCTGGTCGAAACCGGCTTCCAGTACCCGGCGCTGGTCTTCCGCCAGGCCGTAGCCGGTCAGCGCGATCAGGCGGATCGCGCTGGTGGCCGGGTCGCCGCGCAGGCGGCGCGCCACTTCGTAGCCATCGATGCCGGGCAGGCCGATGTCCACCAGCGCCAGCGCCGGCAGCCGTGCCTGGGCCGCGGCGACACCCTGCAGGCCGTCGGCCGCCTGGTCCACCGGATAGCCGTGCGCGGCCAGCATCGCCGCCATCATCTCGCGGCCATCCTCGTTATCCTCGATCAGCAGCACCGCCGGCTTGCCGCTGTTGTCGCCATGGGACTGCTGGGCCGGCGCGGCGGGCTCGGCCTCGGTGCGCGGCAGGCGGACGGAGAAGGTGCTGCCCTTGCCGCAGCCATCGCTGTGGGCACTGACGCTACCGCCATGCAGTTCCACCATGCGCCGCACCAGCGACAGGCCGATCCCGAGCCCGCCCTGGGAGCGGTCGATCGAGATCGCACCCTGGACGAACACGTCGAACACCTGGGGCAGCAGTTCGGCCGGAATGCCGACCCCGCTGTCGCGCACGGTCAGCACCACTTCCGCGCCGGCCTCGGCCAGCTGGATGTCGATGCTGCCGCCGCTGGTCGTGTATTTCAGGGCATTGTCGATCAGGTTCGACACGACCTGTTCCAGGCGTGTCGGGTCGCCATCGACCCAGCCCGGCGCCAGGTCGACGCTGACGTGGTAGCCGGCGCTGCGGCCGGTGGCGCGGAAGGTTTCCAGGCAGCCCGAGACCAGGCCCGCCATGTCCACGGGTTTGCGCGCAAGCAGGATCTTGCCCGACATGGCGCGCGACAGGTCGAGCAGGTCGTCCACGATGCGCGACAGGTGCTGGCTCTGGCGCTGGATGATCTGGCGTGCGCGCCCGACCGTGTCGCTGCTGGCGCCGGGCAGGCCGATCAGCGCCGACGCGCTGCTGATCGCCGACAGCGGATTGCGCAGTTCGTGCCCCAGCATGGCCAGGAATTCGTCCTTGGCGTGGCTCTTGCGCTCGGCGTCGCGCCGCTCTTCCATCTCGCGCACCAGGCGCCGGTTGGTGGCGGTCAGTTCGGTGGTACGCTGGGACAGCTTCTCGGCCTGGCGCTTGAGCTGCTCGTTCTTCATGGCCAGTGCCACGAACACCGAGACCTTGGCGCGCAGGATCTGCGGGATCACGGGGGTGAACAGGAAATCGGCGGCGCCGCGCTGGTAGGCCTTCAGGCGGTCGATCTCGTCGGCGAGGAAGGCGGTCACGAAGATGATCGGAATGTCGGCCGAACGGGCGCGCTGGTGGATCGCCTCGGCCGTCTCGAATCCGTCCATGCCAGGCATGTTGACGTCCAGCAGGATCACGGCGAAATCGTGCAGCAGCACCTGGCGCAAGGCGTCCTGGCCGGAACGGGCCGGATGCACCGTATAGTTGCTTTCCTCGGCCCACTGGTCGAGCAGGCTGGTGAGTGCCAGCAGGCTGGCGGCATCGTCGTTGACGACCAGGATTTTTGGTTTGTCGGTGTGGGCCACGGTAATGTCAGTCCGAGGGTCGCTACGTCGTTCAGTCAGGTCGGGTTCTCACGTCGACCGTTTGCATGAGCACCTTGTGTAGTAACAGCGGATCATAGCACGCTGAATAAAATGCTAATGGGCAAAACCCAATCGTGCGCGGCCACGACGTACGGTGCCGCACATACGCGACAAAAGGGCTGTGCGATAGTGGAAGCGTCAGTTCAACCGTATCGATGGAAGACGAGGCTGCCATATGAAAGGACACGCAATGAATATCGACACTATCGTAAACCAGGATTACCACGGCAAATCGCTCACCGAGCTGGTGAATGCGCCCCTGAGCGCGCTGCGTGATGTCACCGACACCCAGACCAGTGCCTTCGCCGCCGCCGGCGTACATACCATCGCCGATCTCGCCAACATGCGGGCGGTGAACTACGCCATGGCGATCAAGGCGCTGTCCAGCTGCGAGTGCGCTTCGAGCAAGGAGCAGGCGGAGGAAGGACTGCTCGACGACGCCGTCGAGATGACCTTCCCGGCCAGCGACCCGGTCTCGGTCCAGTCCAGCATCACGCGCATCGAAGTCGCCCCGGACAGGGTCGATGCCAGCCGCGACCACCAGCATGCCCAGGCGATCGAGGCGCACAGCGAGGAAATGCTGCGCACCGCGGAAATCGACACCCGCTACCTGCAGAAGCAGGAGGGCGGCAACCGCTGACCGGCGCGCGCCGTCCAGCAAAAGGCCACCGGGGCGCAGGCTGCCGGTGGCCTTTTTACGTGGTACAAGGGAAATGAGGAAAGACGGCGTGGCCCGTCCGCCGGCCGCGGGCAAGGGCGGCAGGCCGTGCTGGCGGATTCAGCGGTGAGCGGCGGTTTCGGCCGTGTTGGACGTGGGGGCGGCGCCCTTGGCGGCCGGCGGCCGGTTGGCGGCCGGCGAACAGAAACGGTTCTTGCCGGCGCGCTTGGCTTCGTACAGCGCGTAGTCGGCGATGCTGATCAGGGCGTCGACCGATTCGGCGTCGTCCGGATAGATGCTGATCCCGATCGAGGTCGACAGGCGCAGGGTGAGGTCCTTGATGAAATAGGGTTCCGAGATCGCTTCCACCAGCTTGGCGGCCGGACCCTGGGCGTCGGCCAGGCTGTGGATGTCGCCCAGCACCACCATGAACTCGTCGCCGCCCAGGCGCGCCACGGTGTCTTCCTTGCGCGAGCTGGCCAGCAGGCGCTGCGCCACCATCTTGAGGATCTCGTCGCCGTAAGCGTGGCCGTAGGTGTCATTGATCGCCTTGAAGCCGTCCAGGTCGAGGTACATGATGGCGGCCTTGGCGTGGCTGCGGTTGGCGTGCTGCAGGGCGGTCTCGATGCGGTCTTCCAGCAGGCGCCGGTTGGGCAGGCCGGTGAGGGCGTCGTGCAGCGCCAGCTCCTGCTGGGCACGCGAATACTGGGCCAGTTCCTTGTACAGCAGGCGCACTTCCAGCATGTTGTGGATGCGCTTGTGCACTTCCAGCAGGTCGAAGGGCTTGCTGATGAAGTCGCGCGCACCCGCTTCCAGCGCCGCGATCTTGAAGCTCGGCTGGGCCGTCAACGCCAGCACCGGCAGGTAGCCGCCCTGTTCGATTTCCTTCAGGCCTTTCATGACCTGGAAGCCGTTCAGGCCAGGCATCTGCAGGTCGAGCAGGATCAGGTCGTAGTTGTGTTCACGGTGCAGCGGGCAGACCTGTTCCGGCAGCATCGTCGAACTGACGCAGGTGTAGCCCTCCTCGCGCAATATCTCTTCCATCAGCTCGATATTGTCGGGCGAGTCGTCCACCACCAGGATCTTCGCGTTCAAAATGTCTTGTCTGCTCGGCATGCTCGTCTCGTCTACGCTGTTTGGAACGTGTCCATTTCCTTTTGGAATAGGCACATCCCATCTCTTCATAGTGTAACAAAGCTCACAAAATTTCTTGTAGGACAGCGCCGCGTGTCGCGGTAGGATCATCAAGGACCATGTCCGCGGGCCGGCGGAGACGCTACCGACGCTACTGCCGCAATCAGTTCTCCCGGTTCGACCGGCTTCGAAATATGGGTCGAAAATCCGGCTTCCAATGCCTTCAGGCGGTCTTCCGGACGGGCGAACGCGGTCAGTGCGATGGCCGGCACCTGGCCGCCGAGCTCGCGCGGCAGCGCACGTACCCAGGCGATCAGCTCGAATCCGTCCACTTCCGGCATGCCGAGGTCGCTGATCAGGACGTCCGGCCGGTCGGCGCGCAAGGCATCGAAGGCCTCGCGCGCGCTGGCCGCGACCCGCACCCTGGCGTGGCAATCCGTCAGGATACGCGCAATCAGCTCGCGTCCGTCGCGCGCATCGTCGACCACCAGCACGGTGCGTCCGGCGAGGTCGCGCGGGGCCGGTTCCGGGGTGGCCGGCGCCGGCGCCGGTGCGGGCGGGGGCAGGGAGCCGCCGCGCGCCGTCGCCGGCGCCGTTGCGCGCGGCAGTTCGATGGTGAAGCTGGCGCCCAGGCCTTCGCCGGCGCTGTCGGCGCGTACCGTGCCGCCATGCTGCTCGACCAGGTGCTTCACGATCGACAGACCCAGCCCGAGGCCGCCATGGCGGCGCGTCATCGAGGCATCTTCCTGGCGGAAGCGTTCGAACACGTGGGTCAGGAACTCGGGCCGGATGCCGGCACCATTGTCGCGCACCACGATCGCCACATTGTCCTCGCGTTCGGCCACCTCGACCGCCACCGTGCCTTCGCGCGGGGTGAACTTGATCGCGTTCGACAGCAGGTTCCAGATGACCTGCTGCAGGCGGCCCGCATCGCCCGCCACCAGCGCGCCGGGGGCGGCGTCATGCCGGACCAGGCTGATGTGCTTGGCGTCCAGGGCCGGGCGCACGGTCTCGACGGCGGCGTCGATGAAGACGGCGGGCGCGATCACCTGCATGTCGAGCAAGACCTTGCCGGATGTGATGCGGCTCATGTCGAGCAGGTCTTCGATCAGCTGGGCCTGGGCGCGCGCGTTGCGCTCGATGGTCTGCAGGCCGCGCTGCAGGTCGGCGCCGTCGCGGCTGCCGCGGCGCAGCACCTGCGACCAGCCGAGGATGGCCGACAGCGGGGTGCGCAGCTCGTGCGACAGGGTGGACAGGAACTCGTCCTTCATCTGGCTGCTGCGCTCGGCCTCGGCGCGCGCCTCGCGCTCGTTCTCGAGCAGCAGGGTGCGTTCCTCGGCGGCGCGGCGGGCGGCCTCGTACAGGCGGGTATTGTCCACCGCGATCGCGGCCTGGGCCGCGATGCCGCGCACGATGCGCTCGCTGCGCTCGGTAAACATGCCGGGCTCCGGATGGCCGAAGAACATGGTGCCGAGCAATTCTCCCGAGCGCGCCGCGACCGGCACCGCCATGTAGCTGCGCAGCACGGCAGCGCTGGCCGCGCCGCCGCTGCCGTCCTGCAGCAGGCAGAACCCGGGAATGCTGCCCTGGTGGCGCGGGTCGGTCCCGATGTCGTCCACCCGCACCAGGGCGCCGGCGCGCAGGTCGGGCCCGAACAGCGCGGCTGCGCGCGCCTCGTCCACGCCGTCGCAAGCGCTGGCAGTACTCGCGCCCACGGCGCGCAGCCAGAACAGGGTCGCCCAGGCCGGGCTGTCCGGCGCGGCGTCCTCGCTACCGTAATGGAGGAAGGCGCCGGTGCGCGCGCCGCTGACCCTGACCGCGGCCTCGGTGGCGGCGCGCAGCAGGGCAGGCAGCTCGCGGGTCGAGGCCAGGATGCTGCCGGTGCTGTTGAGCAGCTCCAGCACGTGCGATTCCTCGCGCAACGCCTGCTCGGCGCGCTTGACCTGGTCGACGTCGGTATTCGTGCCGAACCAGCGCAGCACCCGGCCCTCGGCATCGCGCACCGGGCTGACCCGGGTCAGGAACCAGCGGTAGCTGCCGTCCGCGCCGCGCAGCGGGAATTCCATCTCGAACGGGATGCCATTGCCAATCGTGGCGCGCCAGTGCGCCATCACGGCTGGCAGGGTGTCCGGCTCGATCACGTCTTGCCAGCGCCAACCGACGCTCTGGCGTGGGCTGCGCCCGGTATACGCGTACCAGCGGTCGTTGAACCAGACGATGGCGCCGTCGGTGCCGGCCATCCAGGCCAGCTGCGGGATGGTATTGGCCAGGGCGCGCAGCAGTTCCTCGCTCTGGCGCAGCGTGTCCTCGGCGCTCTTGCGTCCGCTGATGTCCTGCACCACGCCGGTGATCCCGAGCAGCGCTTCCTGTCCCTTGCGGTCGGCATAGTCGGGACGCCCGACCAGCGCCACCCAGCGCGCCGCGTGTCCGGTGCCGCCTTCGTGCGGCATGACGCGGCATTCGATGTTCAGGTCGGCATGCGTCTTGAAGGCCTTGAGCACGGCGCGCCGCACCTGGATCCGGTGCTCGGGATGCAGGCGCGCGCGCAGCTGGGGCCAGGGCAGCGGGGTGTCGGCCGGCAGGCCGAGGATGGCGGCGGCGCGCGCCCCCAGCAGCACCCGGTCGCGCCCCGCGTCCCAGCGCCAGTCGCCCAGGCGGCCGGCGGCCAGCGCCACCTGCAGGCGGTTGTTGTTCTCGACCAGCGCCTGCTGGTCCAGCTTGCGCTGGGTGATGTCCTGGAAATACAGGGTCAGGCCGTCGGGCGAGGGATGCAGGCGCATCTCGAGCCAGCACTGCAGGCGCACGTAATAGAAATCGCGCACCACGGTTTCGCGCCGCTCCATCGCGCGCAGGCAGTCGGCCGCCACCGACGTGCCGTGCAGGTCCTCGAACTCGTCCCACAGGTTCTTGCCGACCAGGCCGTCGCGGCTCTTGTCGAGCGGCGCGATCATGGCCAGCGCGCGCCCGTTGATATAGATGATGCGCCAGTCGTGGTCCACTGCGCAGAAACCGTCTGACAGGCTCTCGAGCATGTTTTCCATGCGCTCGGTAGCGCGCCGCAGGGCTTCCTCGGGGCCCACCAGCTCCGCTTCGGCACGCTGGCGCGCGGCCAGTGCGCCCTGCGCGTCGCGCGGCGCCTCCGGGCGCGCCGTATCGAGGTCGTGCTCGTCGTTCACGCGCCTCTCCACGACGGCGCGGCGGCAGGGCGGAGGCCGACCTTCCCGTGCCGGGACGGGCATGCAGGGCTGCCGATCGGTTCAGTCGGAATCATCATCGCTGGCATGGTAGGGCGCCGGGAGGCGCGTGCATGCGCCCGGCCTGTGCGGTCTATTGTAGCCCAGCCGGAAGCGGGCGCCACGCGCGCGCCCGCCTCAGCGCGCCGGCGCCGGCTGGCGCGCCACCTTCGCCAGCGCGTCCTGGAGCTGGTCCAGCTCGTAGGGTTTCTGCAGCGACAGGTAAGGGAAGTCGAGGTGGCGCAGCAGCGTGTCGCCGTAGCCCGAGGCGAAGATCACCTTCAGGCCGGGATGGCTGCCGAGCGCCTGGCGCGCCAGGTCGACCCCGGACATGCCGGGCAGGCTGACGTCCGAGAACAGCACCTGGTAGCGCCGCTGTTCCAGCAGGGCCAGGGCTTCGTCCGGATGGCCGACGCCATCGGCCTCGTGGCCGAAGGCCTTGAGCATCTCGCAGACCAGGTATTGCGAATCGAGATTGTCCTCGACCACCAGGATGCGCAGGCTGGCGTCGTCCGTCTCGGCGGCGGGCGGCGCCGGGATGGCCGCCGGCGGCGCCAGCAGCACGAACACGCCGCCGATCCCGCCGGCGCCGTCGGCGACCGGCGTCAGGCGCAGGTCGCAGCGGTGCGCGAGCGGGCCTTCGGCGCGGCGGAAGGACAGCTCCACGCCCGGCATCACGCCGGGCTCGCCGGACCAGGTCTGCTGCAGGACTGCCCCGGCACTCGACAGGGGCGGCGGCAGTACCGACGGCACCGAGCCGCCAGGCACCCGGCCGCAGCCCGGGCCAGCCAGCGCCGCGTAGGCCTCGTTGAAGACCAGGACCGTCTCGCGGCCCCAGACCAGCAGGCCGGGAAGCGGCGTATTCAGCAGCAGGTCGGCTGCCACGCGCAGCGGGACAGGCCAGCGTCCCGGTTCAGCAAGGCCGGTGCCGGTCCAGTCATAAGAGCTAACGGAGCGTGGCGAGTGGGCACTGGCCAGGTCGAATTCAGGCATGGATCGTATGTTATAGGAATGAAAATATGGCGGTCATCCTACACCAAATGGGGTAGTGCTGGCGTCATGATCCGTGCGCGCCGGCCGGCGGTGACCGGAAGTCGATGGCAGGAGCAGGGGAATGGTCCCGGGTACCCGGCGACGTTCCTCAGTGGCGTCCAAAAAAAAGCCCGCTTGCGGGAAGCGGGCTGAATCTATTTCCTTGGAGGAGAATAGAGGAGACGGATGCAGTATGCTGCACTGCCGCAAATCAGTCCAATTTATATTGTCAATAACCGTTATCAATTTTATTGATGATGAGCCGCCGGAATGCTCCACACTGTCGTGCTACGGGAACGACATCATGCCGTGCGCAATCGTGCGCTCTTGGTATGCGCGAGAAAATGTTCTACCATGGCAACTATGTCAAGATTCTTCCAGCTCGCCTGCGTTGTTGCGGCACTGACCATGCTGCACGCGCGCGGCGGGCATGCGGCTGGCCAGGCTGCGGACGAGGTTGGTTCCGCCCTGACGCTGCAGGACTACACGCTCGAACAGCTTTCCGACATCGTCGTCACCTCCATCGCGCGCCAGCCGGGACGGCTGTCCAGCGCGCCCGCTTCCGTCTACGTCATCAGCGCCGCCGACATCGCCCGTTCCGGGGCCGCCACCCTGCCCGAGGTCCTGCGCCTGGCCCCGAACCTGCAGGTGGCGCTGGCCAGCACCCAGGAATACGCGGTCAGCGCGCGCGGCTTCTCCTCGCAACTGGCCAACAAGCTGCTGGTGCTGGTCGATGGCCGCAGCGTCTACTCGCCGCTGTTTTCCGGCGTCTTCTGGGAAGCCCTGGACGTGGTGCTGGCCGACGTCGAGCGTATCGAGGTGATTGGTGGACCGGGCGGCACCATCTGGGGCACGAACGCCGTCAACGGCGTCATCAACATCATCACGCGTAGCGCCGCCGCGACCCAGGGCAGCCTGGTCGTGGCGCATGGCGGCCCGCGCTACGCGGGGGGGGCCGTGCGCCATGGAAAGCGCCTGGCCAACGGCGCCCATGTGCGTGTATACGGCAAGCGCGACGAAGCGAGCGCCGCGCCGTTCGAGGGCATGGGCGGTCGCGGCGGCGGGGTAGGGCGGCGCCAGGCCGGCTTCCGTCTCGACTGGGAAGGAGCGGGCCAGGCCCTGCAGGTGAGCGGCGACATGCATGCCGGCGCGCTGCGCCAGAACCGTGAACCGCGCACCGCGTTTTCCGGCGCCAACCTGGTCGCACGCTTCGATACCCGGCTGGCGGGCGACACCGCACTGCGCCTGCAAGCCTGGGTCGACGAGGAGCGGCGCACGCAGCGCGGAGTCGGCCGGCACGGGCTCGACATGGCCGACCTGGAAGCGCAGCTCGCCACGCAGTTGGGACGGCATGCGCTGACCTGGGGCGGTGGCTACCGCCATGCGCGCGACCATTTCGAGGACGGTCCGGTGCTGCAGTTCGTGCCGACCGGGCGTCGTCTGCGCTGGGCCAACCTGTTCGTCCAGGACGAAGTCGCGCTGACGCCCGCGCTGCGCGCGACAGCCGGATTGCGCCTGGAGCACAATGACTACACCGGCATGGAAACCCTGCCGAACCTGCGCCTGGCCTGGGACCATGCGCCCGGCGCCATGCTATGGGCGGCCGCCTCGCGCACGGTACGGGCTCCGGCGCGCTTCGACCGCGACCTGCGCCTGGCCGATGTGGCCGATGCGGCCGCGCCGGCCACGCCGGGCAGCGCGCGCTACCTGGTGGCGGGCGGGCCCGACATGGCATCCGAGACGGCCCGGGTGCTGGAACTGGGCTACCGCGCCCAGCCAAGGGGCGCGCTGTCGTATGCGGCGACGCTGTTCTATAGCGACTATGCGCGCCTGCGCACGCTCGAACCCCAGCCGGGCGGCGCGGTGTTCCGCAACCTCGGCCACGGCCGGGCGCGCGGCCTGGAGCTGTGGGGCAGCTGGCAGCCGATGCGCGGCTGGCGCCTGTTCGCGGGCGCGGTGTGGCAGGACATCGCCACCGGCGTCGCGCCGTCCAGCACCGACGCCTCGGCGCGACTGGGGCTGGCGCCGAACGACCCGCGCAGCTACTGGCAGTTGCGCTCGTCGCACGAGCTGGCCGCCGGACTGGCGGCGGACCTGATGCTGCGCCGTGTCGCGCGCCTGCCGCAGCCGGCGCTGCCGGGCTATCATGAACTGGACACCCGGATCGCGTGGCAGGCGCGCCCCGGGCTCGAACTGGCCGTGAGCGGCCATAACCTGCTGCATGCCCGCCACCCCGAGTTCGGGGCGGCGGACATGCGCCAACTGGCTGAACGCAGTGTGTTCGCCAGCGTAACGCTGCGTTTTTGAAGGCCAATGACAAGCATGAAGACCACCCATCCCGACCGCATGCGGCGCCGCCTGGCCCGTCGGGCCTTGACGCTGCCGCTGCCGCTTGCCCTGGTGCTGGCCACCGGCCTGGCGCTGCCCGCGCCGTCCGGGCGCGCCGCGCCGCCGGCCCTGCCGGCGGGCGGCGACAGCCTGGCGCTCGAGCGCCGGGTCAAGGCCGCGTTCCTCTATAAGTTCCTTGGCTATGCCGAGTTCCCGGCCCAGGCGTTTGCCGATCCCGCCGCGCCGCTGTCGATCGCGGTGGTCGGTTCGGAGGAAATGGCGACTGAGCTGGCGCGCATCGCCAGCGGCCGCACGGTGGGCGGGCGCCCGATCCTGGTGCGCAGCATGCGCGAGCAGGACGCGGTGCCGCCGGTGCACCTGCTGTTCGTGGCCGGCACCGATACCGAACGGGCCGGGCGCGTGCTGCGCGCGGCGGCGGCGGCCATGCTGACCGTGACCGAATGTGACGGCGGCCTGCGCCACGGCAGCATCATCAATTTCCGCATCGTCGACGAACGGGTGCGCTTCGACGTTTCGCTCGACGCCGCCGAGAAGAAGAACGTGAAACTCAGCTCGCGCCTGCTGACGGTGGCGAACCGCGTACAGAAGGGAGGTGCATGATGGCCATGCACGATACCGGCTCGGTACGCAGCAAGCTGATCCTGATGGCGGTGACGACCACCATCGTGGCCCTGCTGTCGGCCGCCGCCGCCATGCTGGTGGTCGACCTGCGCACCTTCCAGAAGGTCTGGGTCGACGATCTGACCGCCCAGGCCGACATCATCGCCGACGTCGCCGCGCCGGCGGTGTCGTTCAACGACAGCGCCGCCGCGACCCGCAACCTGGCGGTGCTGCGGCTGCGCCCGCAGGTCATGGCCGGCGCCATCTATACCAACAGCGGGCAGCGCTTCGCCACCTATGCGCGGGAAGGCGGCAAGGCCGCCTTCCCGGCACGGCCGGAAGCGGCGGGCTACCGCATCGAACGGGGCGAGCTGGTGGTATTCCGCCCGATCGTCGAGAACGGCGAGCCGCTCGGCACGGTCTACCTGCGCTCGCGCTACGGGCTGCTGGACCGGGTGCTCAGCTACGGCGCCAGCCTGGGCGGGGTGATGCTGGGCGCGCTCCTGATCGCGGCGCTGCTGGCCTCGCGCCTGCAGGCCTCGATCACGCGGCCGCTGCAGGCCGTGACCGACGTGGCGCGCCAGGTGATGCTGCAGCGCGATTTCACGCTGCGCGTGCCGGGCAAGGAAAAGGGCGAGATCGGGGTGTTGGTCGAGGCCTTCAATGACATGCTGGCCGAGATCGGGCGCCGCTCGGACGCCCTGCAGGCGGCCAACCGCACGCTGGAACGCGAGATGACGGTGCGCGAGCGCGCCGAGCAGGCCCTGATCGTGGCCGACCGCCGGAAGGACGAATTCCTCGCCACCCTGGCGCACGAACTGCGCAATCCGCTGGCGCCGATCCGCACCGGCCTGGACATCCTGCGCATCCGCAGCGGCGACGCCCAGGCCACCCAGCGCGCCACCGACATCATGGAGCGCCAGTTGCGCCAGATGGTACGCCTGGTCGACGACCTGCTGGACGTCTCGCGCATCAACACCGGCAAGTTCACCATCAAGATGGGACGCGTCGAACTGAAGGCGGTGGTGAACGACGCGCTGGAGGTGGTGCGCTCGTATATCGAACTGCATGGGCACGAGCTGGTGCTCGACCTGCCGGACCGCCCGGTGTTCCTGCATGGCGACGCCACCCGCCTGGCCCAGGTGCTGTCCAACCTGCTGAACAATGCGGCCAAGTACACCAACCGCGGCGGGCGCGTGACCCTCAGGGGCGCGGTCGAGGACCGCACCCTGGTGCTGGAGGTGGCCGATACGGGCATCGGCATCGTCCCCGACATGCTGGACTCCGTGTTCGAGATGTTCGTGCAGGTCGATTCGACGCTCGAGCGCAGCAATGCGGGGCTGGGCGTCGGCCTGTCGCTGGCGCGCAAGCTGGTGGAACTGCACGGCGGCACCATCGAGGCCCACTCCGACGGCCTGGGCCAGGGCAGCCGCTTCGTGGTGCGTCTGCCGATCGTGGTCGATCCGGAGCCGATCGCCAAGCCGACCCCGGCCGCCTTCATCAGCACCGAGAGCTACCGCATCCTGCTGGCGGACGACAACGTCGATTTCGTCAACAGCATCGGCGCGCTGCTCACGGCCATGGGCCACAGCGTGGTGATCACCCACGACGGGCCGGATGCGCTGGCCGCCGCGGCGCGCTTCTGCCCGGACTATGCCTTCCTCGACATCGGCCTGCCGCACATGTCGGGCTACGACCTGGCGCGCGGCATCCGCAAGCTGCCCTGCGGCGCGATCACGGTGCTGATCGCCGTGACCGGATGGGGACAGGAGAAGGACCGCCAGCTGGCCTTCGAGGCCGGCTTCGACCACCACATGGTCAAGCCGGTGCGCTTCGAGCAGATCGAGGAAATCCTGGGCAACCGTAGCATCATCAAGAAGCTGCGCACCTGAGGCGCAGGCAGGAGCGAGGACAGCCGTACGATGCCAGCATGCCCGGGAAGGTCTGGCAAGGCTGACCCGGTTGCCACGGCCGCAGCGTGCGGGAGTGCCGGTCGCTCCTGGCTACCCGCCATCGGCCAGGAGCGGGGGGTGTATTCTGGCGGCTGTACCTGTTCGAAAGAACGATGATGAAATCATGTCTTGTGCTCCTTGGCATGGCCTGCCTGGCCGGCTGCTACAGTCCCGACGATGAACGCTTCGCGGCATATCTCCATGGGCTGGCGAGGCCGGACATGCCCCTGGACGCAGTGGTGGCGGCATTGCAGTCCGAAGGGTTCATCTGCGACCCAATGCGGCCAGCGCCTTCAAGAACCTGTTCCAGGAGCAGGCAACTTCCTTTGCCCGCGGCATGCATGGAACGTGCCAATGTATTCTCGACGCCAGACCGGCTTGTCCAACGCGTCGCTATCCCGAAGATTGCCTGTACGGGACCATGAGCTGAAAGGCCGGCAGGTCTGCCATTGCGTGCCTGGAGGACGCTGCAACCGATTGGGGGCGGCCCAGACCGATCTGGAGCGCAGCCGTAGCAGGTGCCTGCCCAGCAGCGTGCGCCGTGGATGCGCAGCAGCATCGCATTCCAAAAGAAAAATGGCCCAGAATCGCTTCTGAGCCATTTTGAAGAAGTGGCGCGGCTGGCAGGAATCGAACCCACGACCCCTTGGTTCGTAGCCAAGTACTCTATCCAGCTGAGCTACAGCCGCCCGAGGCACGCATTATAGCAGCACCTCGGGAAATGGCAAAATCTTTGTGTGGATATTGATAGTGGACATGTCCGTGGCAGGCAAACGGCCTCTCGCCGCCGCAGCGAACGGCATGCCGCGCTGGGGCGCGAAGCCTGCTTTCGCTGTCGGCGCTGCATGTACCGGCAAAGGCGAGCGGGGCAGGCGGGCAGACGAAGGATGGGTAAACGAAAAAAGGGACCAGATTTTTCAATCTGGTCCCTCATATTCTGGCGCGGCTGGCAGGAATCGAACCCACGACCCCTTGGTTCGTAGCCAAGTACTCTATCCAGCTGAGCTACAGCCGCCCGATGCACGCATTATAGCAGCGGTATCCCGCATTGGCAAAGCCTCATTGGCACCGTGCACGGCGCCGGCCGCCATCTGGCTGGGCGGGCGCGGCGGCCCAGGGTGCCGGACCGGGCATGTCCAGGCGGAGGAGCCACGGCACAACGAAAAAAGGGACCAGATTGTTCAATCTGGTCCCTCACATTCTGGCGCGGCTGGCAGGAATCGAACCCACGACCCCTTGGTTCGTAGCCAAGTACTCTATCCAGCTGAGCTACAGCCGCCCGATGCACGCATTATAGCAGCGGCTTGTTGTTTGCGGAAGTGCCATTTTTTTCCGTACGCCAATCAGCTCTGGTAGATTAGGCGGGTTGGATCGACACTGGAGTCCTATGTTTTCCCGCACGCCGCGACGCCAAGCCCTGCGCACTCTGCTGGGTGCGCTCATCCTGATCTGGATCTGCAGCGCAAGCGCGCTGGCAAGCCCGCGCAGCCTGCGCTTCGAACGCCTGTCGATCGAGCAGGGGCTGTCGCAGCAGTCGGTGCTGACCATCCTGCAAGACCGGCGCGGCTTCATGTGGTTCGGCACACAGGCCGGACTGAACCGCTACGACGGCTACCGGGTCACCGTGTTCCGCAACGATCCGGCCCGGCCCGGCAGCATCCCCGACAACTACGTGCTGGCTTCCCACGAAGATGCGCAGGGGCGGCTATGGTTCGGCACCAAGGGCGGACTGACCCGCTATGACCAGGCCAGCGGCAAGTTCATCCGGCATGTGCCGGCCGCGCGCACCGCCAACCCGGCCGTGCTCGCGATCAAGCCGGCCGCCGGCGGCGGCCTGTGGCTGGCCACCGGAGACGGCCTGCTTCACCTCGATCCGGACAGTGGACGCATGCGCAGCTACCGCCACGATCCGGCCGACCCCGGCACCCTGCGCGACAACCGTGTCAACGCCCTGGCGCTGGACAGGCGTGGCAACCTGTGGATCGGCACCGCGGCCGGCCTCGACCGACTGGCGCCCGGCGCTTCCCGCTTCGAGCACATCGATGTCGATGGCGTCGACCTGCAGCGCAATACCGTACTGGCCTTGTCGATGGGACCGCGCGACACCTTGTGGGTCGGCACCGCGGCCGGCCTGGAAGCATGGCGCCTGGCCGATGGCGCGCCGTTCGCCCAGCCGCAGCGGCGCCACATCGGCGGCGAGGAAGGACTGGGCGAGCTGCGCATCAATGCCCTGTACCACGACGGCGGCGGCACGCTCTGGGTCGGCACCGACATGGGCGGCCTGAAGTGGCTCGACCCGGCCAGCGGAAGCTTCCTCAGCTACCGCAACGACCGCGCCGACCCGCACACCCTGTCCGACAACCAGGTGACCAGCATGCTGGTCGACCGTACCGGCACCCTGTGGGTCGGCACCATGTTCGGTGGCCTCAGCCGCACCGACCTGGCCAGCGGCGGCTTCGCGCGCTACGGCGGCAACGAGGGCCTGGGGCGGGCCCGGGTACGCGCCATCGCCGAGGAACCGGGCGGCGCGCTCTGGATCGGCACCACCGGCGACGGCCTGATGCGGATGGCGCGGCCGGGCGGGCCGATCGAACGCATCGGCCGGCGCGACGCCCCGGGCGAGGTGGTCAGCGCGCTGGCCTGGCAGCACGGGCGCACCTGGATCGGCACCCCGACCGGCCTGGTCTGGCGCGACGGCGCCGGCAACTACGGCCACGTGGCCCTCGGCGCCAGCCCTGGCGCCAACTATGTGCAGGCCCTGCACGCCGGGCGCAGCGGCACGCTGTGGATCGTCACGCGCGGCGGCCTGGCCGCGCTCGGGCCGGGCCAGGACCAGGTGCGCAGCTGGCGCCACGACCCGGCCAATCCCGCCAGCCTGGGCGAGAACTATGGCTTCGCCGCCCTCGAAGACCACCAGGGCATCGTCTGGATCGGCACCGAGACCGGCCTGGAACGCTTCGACCCGGCCAGCGGCCGCTTCAGCCGCTACCGGCACGACCCGTCGCGGCCGGACAGCCTGCGCCACAGCCGGGTCTACTACCTGATGGAATCGGCGCGCGGCGAACTGTGGGTCGGCACGGCCGGCGGCCTGCACCGCATGCAATACGGGAAGGATGGCGCCAGCTTCCGCTTCTATCCCTTCACCGCCTCCCGGGAAGCGCTGCCGATCGGCGCGGTGCTGGAAGACGGCGGCGGCCAGATCTGGGCCAGCACCACCAACGGCATTACCCGGCTCGACCCGGCCACCGGCCTGGCCAAGAACTACACCGCCAAGGACGGCCTGGTGGACGGTTCCTATTTCGTCGGCGCCGGCCTGCGCGCCAGCGACGGCCAGTTCTATTTCGGCGGCGTGAACGGCCTCAGTGCGTTCCGGCCGGACGGGGTGCGCGACAATCCCTACGCGCCGGAAGTCGTGATCACCGATTTCCTGGTCATGAACCGCTCGCGCGCCACGTCCGACATCGACGGCCAGGCCAGCCTGACGCTGTCGCACCGCGATTCGGTCTTCGCGCTCGAGTTCGCGGCCCTGCACTACGCTGACCCGGACGGCAACCGCTACGCTTACCAGCTCGACGGCTTCGACCGCGACTGGGTCGACACCGATGCCCGCCGCCGCTTCGCCAGCTATACCAACCTCGATCCGGGCGACTACACCTTCCGGGTACGGGCCAGCAACAAGGACGGCGTGTGGAGCGAGCACCCGGCGACGCTGAAAATCAGCATCACGCCGCCGTTCTGGAAGACCCTGTGGTTCCGTGCGCTGGCGGTGCTGGCCGTGCTGGCCCTGGCCACGGCCGGCTACCGGCTACGGGTGCGGGCGCTGGTGGCGCAGAAGCTGCTCCTCGAGCGCGAGGTCGGCGCGCGCACCGAGGAACTGCGGCGCCAGAACGCATCGGTGGAACGGCGCAAGCGCGAAGTCGAGGAACAGAAGGAAGTGGTGGAGCAGGCGCACCGCAACATCGCCCTGCTGTCCGACATCGGGCGCGCGCTCACCGCGAAACTGGACCAGGAAGCGATCCTGCGTGCCCTGTACGAGCAGGTGCGCGCGCTGATGGACGCCGGCCTGTTCACGGTGGTGCTGCGCCAGCCGGAGCGCGCCACGCTGGACTATGCCTTCGTGGTGGTGGACGGTGTGCGCTGTCCGGGCCTGGAAGTACCGGACGATCCGCGCCGCTACCTGGCCGCCTGGGTGATCGCCCAGGCGCGCGAGGTGCACGCGGGCCAGGGCTATTCGGTGCGGGAGGCGCTGCACGCCTGCCTGCCGGAGCTGGCGGCGGACGAAGCGCTGGCCCAGGCCTTGCCCTGCGCCTGGCGCGCCGGGCTGGCGCCGGGCTCGCTGCTGGCGGTGCCGGTGATGGTGGGCGAGCGGGTGCTGGGTGCGCTCTGCGTGCTGAGCCCGGCCGCCGCGGCCTACGGCCAGGTCCACCTCGACATGCTGGAAACCCTGGCCGCGTACGCCGCGGTAGCGCTCGACAATGCCAGCGCCTACCGCCAGCTGAAGGATACCCAGGCCCAGCTGGCGGCCCAGGAGCGGCTGGCCTCGCTCGGCTCGCTGGTGGCGGGCGTGGCCCACGAGCTGAACACCCCGATCGGCAACAGCCTGCTGATGGCCAGTACCCTGCAGGAGCGCACGGGCGACATTGCGGCGCGCTTCGACAGCGCCAGCCTGCGCCGTTCCGACCTGGCCGACTACGTGGCGGCCTCGCGCGAGGCATCGGCCCTGATCATGCGCAGCCTGCACAATGCGGCCGAACTGGTGAGCAGCTTCCGCCAGGTGTCGGTCGACCAGGCCAGCGCCCAGCGCCGCCGTTTCGACCTGGCCCAGGCCTGCCAGGAGATCGTCGCCACCATGATGAACACGGTGCGCCTGGCCGGGCACCGGCTCGAACTGGCGCTGCCAGCGGGAATCGTGATGGACAGCTTCCCCGGCCCGCTCGGCCAGGTGCTGATCAACCTGATCAACAACGCGCTGGCGCATGCCTTCGCAGGACCGGGCGGCGGCATGCTGCTGTCGGCCACGCAGCTCGATGGCGCGGCGGTGCGCATCGTGTTCCGCGACGACGGACGCGGCATCGCGCCGGAGCACCTGGCGCGCATCTTCGACCCCTTCTTCACCACCCGCATGGGGCAGGGCGGCAGCGGCCTGGGGCTGAACATCAGCTGGAACATCGTCACTACCCTGCTGGGCGGCACGCTGCGGGTGGAGAGCACGCCCGGCCAGGGCGCCGCCTTCATCCTCGAGCTGCCGCTGGTGGCGCTCGCGCCGGAGACGCCGCCTGCGCCGCCAGAGCCTGCCCGGCGCTGAGTTCAGGCCACCAGGTTGCGCGGCTGGCCGGCGGCCCAGGCCTCGATGTTATCGACCAGCATGTCGGCCAGGGTCTGCATGGCGCCCGCGCTGGCCCAGGCCACGTGCGGGGTCAGGAGGAAGTTCGGCAGGCGCAGGCGCAGCAGCGGATTGGCCGGATCGGGCGGTTCCTGCGCGAGCACGTCGAAGCCGGCGCCGCCGATGCGTCCGGCCAGCAGGGCCTCGGCCAGCGCCGTCTCGTCCACCAGGCCGCCGCGTGCGGTATTGATCAGGAGCGCGTGCGGCTGCATGCGGGCCAGTTCGGCTGCCCCGATCAGGTGGCGGGTCTCGGCGCTGAGCGGCAAGTGCAGGCTGACGACGTCGCTGGCGGCCAGCAGTTCGCCAAGGGGCAGCTGGACCACGTCGCCGTCGGCGACCGGCGAGCGCGAACTGGCCAGGATCCGCATCCCGAAGGCGCGCCCCAGCTGGGCCACGCGGCGCCCGAGCGCGCCGTAGCCGACGATGCCGAGGCGGCTGCCGGCCAGGTCGCCGATCGGGTGGTCGAGCAGGCAGAAACGGTTCGAGCGCTCCCAGCGCCCGGCCTCGACGTCGGCCGCGTAGGCACGCAGGTTGCGGCGCAGGGCCAGCAGCAGGGCGAAGCAGTGTTCCGGCACCGATACCACGGAGTAGTCGCGGATGTTCGCGACCGTGATACCCGCCGCGCGGCAGGCCGCGAGGTCGATGTGGTCGGTGCCGGTGGCGGCCACCGCCACCAGTTTCAGGTCGGGAAGGCGCGCGAGGTCCCCGGCGCGCAGCGGCACCTTGTTGGTGACCGCCACCGTGGCCCCCTGCAGGCGCGCCACCACCTGGTCCGCGGCGGTGTTGGGATGGTCGCGCCATGCGTGGACGAAGGCGGGCGGGCGTAGCCGGGCCTGCAGGCTGTCGCGGTCGAGGAAGACGATACGGTGCATGGCGGCCTCGCGGCGGGGGAAAACCGCATTGTAGCGGCGGCGCGGCCGCCGGCGCGGGCTGGGTTAGCTGGCGTACAGTCGCGCCCCGCTGGCCCGGCCTACACTGGCGGCACGCCGATCGCCGGGAGGTGCCACATGCCAGACGCGCTCAAACTGTACAAGGCCAAGCGCAATTTCGACATCACGTCCGAGCCCGCCGAAGGCGGCACGGCCAGTCCCGATGCGCTCAGCTTCGTCATCCAGAAACACTGGGCGAGCCGCCTGCACTACGATTTCCGCCTCGAGCTGGACGGCACCATGAAGAGCTGGGCCGTGCCCAAGGGGCCCAGCTACGATACCCACGACAAGCGCATGGCCGTGCATGTCGAGGACCACCCGATCTCGTATTCCGACTTCGAAGGCACGATTCCGCCGAACCAGTACGGCGCTGGCAAGGTGATCATCTGGGACAAGGGCACCTGGGAGCCGGTGGGCGACCCGCAGGAGGGCTACCGCAAGGGCAGCCTGAAGTTCGCCATCCACGGCCACAAGATGCGCGGGAGATGGGCGCTGGTGCGGATGAAGGCGCGCGCCGGCGAGCGCCAGGAAGCCTGGCTCCTGATCAAGGAGAACGACGAATACGCGCGCCCGGCCGAGGAATTCTCGGTGGTGGACGAGATGCCCGACAGCGTCAAGGAGCTGCCGATGCCCAGGCGCGCCCGGGCCAGGGTGGCGGCGCTGAAGGCCCAGGCGAGCGCCGAAGAAGGGAGCAAGCCGGCCCGCAAGCGCGCGGCCGCCAGGCCGTCCGCGGCATCCGCGGCGAAGTCTGGCGCGAAACCCGCCGCGAAGTCCAGCGCAAAATCCGGCGCAAAGCGCGCGCCCGCGCTGCCGGACGGCGTGAAACCGGCCGCGCTGCCGGAACACTTCACGCCGGAACTGGCAACGCTGGTCGACGCCCCGCCGCACGATCCGGAAAACTGGCTGTTCGAGGTCAAGTTCGACGGCTACCGCATGCTGGCCCGGGTCGAGGGCGGAACAGTGCGGCTCATCACGCGCAACGCCAACGACTGGACCGACAGGCTCCAGCCGCTGCACGAGGAACTGGTGCGCATGGGGCTGCCGGACGGCTGGTACGACGGCGAGATCGTGGTCCATGACGCGCAGGGCAAGCCGAACTTCGGCCTGCTGCAGCTGGCCTTCGATGGCGTGCGCACGGCCGACATCGTGTACTTCCTGTTCGACGCTCCCTACTGCAACGGCTACGACCTGCGCGACGTGCCGCTGGTCGAACGGCGCGCCGCGCTCGAACAGGTCCTGAAGAAGGCGAAGTCGGACAAGGTGCGCTTCTCGGCCGAATTCGGCACCGACCCGGACCAGCTGGTGGTGGCCGCCTGCAAGATCGGCCTGGAAGGCGTGATCGGCAAGCGGCGCGATTCGCGCTACGTGGAGCGGCGCTCGCCCGAGTGGATCAAGCTCAAGTGCGGCCTGCGCCAGGAATTCGTGATCGGTGGCTTCACCGACCCGAAGGGTTCGCGCAAGGGCGTCGGTTCGCTGCTGCTCGGCACCTACGACCGCGAGGGCGTGCTGCGCTACGCGGGCAATGTGGGCTCGGGTTTCAACCACGCGTCCCTGATGGACCTGAAGGAACGCCTGGAAGCGCTGCGCAGCGACGACAGCCCCTTTCCGCCGCGCGCCGTACCCGGGCGCCAGCACCACTGGGTCAAACCGGTGCTGGTGGCCGAAGTGAGCTTCTCGGAATGGACCAGTACCGGCGCGGTGCGCCATCCGGTGTTCCAGGGCCTGCGCAGCGACAAGCCGGCCAGGGGCATCACGCGCGAGGAGCCGCGCCCGGTCGAGGAGGTCGAGAAGCCGGCCCTGGCCGACGCGCCGGTCTCGCCGCCACCTCCCGGCCTGCACGGCAAGCTGCCCGACAAGCTGCGCGTGACCAATCCCGAACGCGTGGTCGATCCTTCCACCGGGATCACGAAACTGGACGTGATCCGCTACTACGCGCTGGTGGGCGAGCTGATGATGGAACACCTGAAGCGCCGGCCGCTGACCCTGGTGCGGGCCCCGGCCGGGATCGGCGCCGAGCTGGTGTTCCAGAAGCATGCGGACGTGAAAAAACTGCCCGGCGTGAAGCAGATGGATCCGGCGCTCGACCCGGACAATCCACCGATGCTGGAGGTCGCCAGCGTCGAGGGCCTGCTGTCGCTGGCGCAGTGGAACGCGATCGAGCTGCACACCCAGAACGCGCTGGCGAAAAGCTACGAGACGCCGGACCGCATGGTGTTCGACCTCGATCCGGGCGAGGGCGTGGAATGGCGCGCCATGCAGGAGGCGGCGCAGATCATGCATGCCTTCCTCGACGAACTGGGGCTGCCGGCCTTCCTGAAGACGAGCGGCGGCAAGGGCCTGCACGTGGTGGTGCCGATCAGGCCGGAGTACGGCTGGGACACCGTGAAAGCCTTCTCGCAGGCCATCGTGCGCCACCTGGCGGCCACGCTGCCCGAGCGCTTCGCCTTCAAGAGCGGACCCAGGAACCGGGTCGGCAAGATCTTCATCGACTACCTGCGCAACGGACGCGGCGCCACTACCATCTGCGCCTGGGCGGCACGCGCGCGGCCCGGCATGGGTATCTCGGTGCCGCTCGAATGGGATGAACTCACGCGGCTCAAGTCCAGCACGCAGTGGACCGTGGCCAACGTGCACACGCGGCTGGACAAGGGCAACGCCCCCTGGGCCGGCTATGCAAAAGCCGCCAAGGGGATCACCCGTGCAATGAAGGTCCTCGGCTTCGAGGAGTAGCGGCGCCCGGCGCCGCCCGGCGCTGCCGGTCAGCCGGCGTGGCGCCCGCGCGCCACCAGCGCCATGCGCACGCCGTGTCCGTAGCCCGGATCGGCGCGGTCGAACTGGCGCAGCTGGCGCAGCAGGATGTCCTCGTCCACGCCGGCCAGGGCGGCCGCCAGGTTGTCGCACAGGATCTCGCGTTCGCCCGTCACCATCAGGCGGAACAGGTTGCCGGCCTGGGTAGTGTCGTCGTCCGTGCCGCGCGGGTCGTGGCGGCCTGCTTCCCCGTCGAGCGCCAGCCCCGGCTCGCCGTGGCCCATGCCGAAGGCGCCGCTGCGCCCGGCATCGACGGTGGCGTAGTTGCGCGCGGCCCCGCCGTTCGTGAACGCCATCGCGCCGTCGCGCTGTCCGTTATGGAAGGGGCAGCGCGGGGCGTTCACCGGCAGCTGCTGGTGATTGGCGCCGACCCGGTACAGCTGGGCGTCGTGGTAGGCGAACAGGCGGCCCTGCAGCATCTTGTCGGGCGAATAGCCCAGGCCCGGCACCACGTTGGCTGGCGAAAACGCGGCCTGCTCGACCTCCGCATGGTAGTTGTCGGGGTTGCGGTTCAGTTCCAGCACGCCCACCGGCAGCAGCGGGAAGTCGCCATGCGGCCAGACCTTGGTCAGGTCGAAGGGATTCCAGCCGGTGCGCGCTTCCCATTCGGCGAGCTGGGCGCTGGTCGCCACCTGCAGCTTGACGTCCCATTGGGGGAAAGCGCCGCGCCCGATCGCCTCGAACAGGTCGCGGCCGGCGTGGTCCGGATCGCTGCCGGCCAGGCGCACGGCCTCGGCCGCGCTCAGGTTGCGGATGCCCTGGCGGGTCTTGAAATGCCACTTCACGTAGACGCGCTCGCCGGCCTCGTTGACCAGGCTGTAGGTATGGCTGCCGAAGCCGTCCATGTGGCGGTAGCCGTCCGGCGTGCCGCGGCTGGAGAACAGGATGGTCACCTGGTGCAGGCTTTCCGGCGCGTGGCTCCAGAAGTCGAACATCATGTTGGCCGACTTCAGGTTGGTCTGCGGGTCGCGCTTCTGGGTGTGGATGAAGTCGGGAAACTTGATCGGATCCTTGATGAAGAACACCGGCGTATTGTTGCCCACCAGGTCCCAGTTGCCTTCCTCCGTATAGAAGCGCAGGGCAAAGCCGCGCGGGTCGCGCTCGGTATCGGCGCTGCCCTTTTCGCCACCGACGGTCGAGAAGCGCAGGAATACCGGGGTCTGTTTGCCGGTCCCGGAAAACAGCTTGGCCCTGGTAAACGCCCGCAGGTCGTGGGTCACCGTGAACGTGCCGTAGGCGCCCGAACCCTTGGCATGCACCACGCGCTCGGGAATGCGCTCGCGGTTGAAGTGCTGCAGTTTTTCGATCAGGTGGAAGTCCTGCAGCAGCAGCGGGCCGCGCGGCCCGGCACTGAGCGAATTCTGGTCGTCGGCAACCGGGATGCCGGACGCGGTAGTGTGGCGGGTTTGGGCCATTCTGAATCTCCTTGGAAATATTGATAGGGAGATTCTATGGTTGCACCGGAAATTAATAAATATAATTAATTATATCGGCTTGATAGTTTTTCATAATCCAGCTTTGGTGGGCGGCGCCAGGTCGTCCTCGCGCTTGTCCGAGCGCACCTGCGCCAGGCGGTCGACCGCGATCAGGCCCTCGGCCGCGGCGTGCGCCGCGGCGAACACGCTGTCGGGCGAGAGCACCAGTTGCACCCCGGTGGCGCTGACTTCGGCGATGAGGCCGTCGAGGGCGTCGATGCGGGCCGGATCCGGATTCACGTTGCGGATGTAGATCATGCGCACCGCCTGCGGGTGGCGGCGCACGATCTCGGTATAGATTTCCGGATCCTGCTCGCCGCTGTCGCCGATCAGCACGAACTGCAGCTCCGGATAGAAGCCGAGGATGCGCTCGATCTGTTCCAGCTTGTGGCTGCCATGTTCCCCGATCTTGAGCACCTGGCGCACGCTCAGTTCGCGCAGCAACAGGGGGCCGAGCGGAATGTCCTGCAGCTTCAGGAACTCCACCAGCGGCCCGTACAGGTGCCACGGACTGCTCGACACATAGAACAGCGGATTGTCCTCGTTGCCGCCGGCACCGTCGCGCAGCGCGCGGTAGAAGCCTGCCACGCCCTTGAAGGGCTTGCGCGTGTGGTGGTTGCTGCGCGCCAGCATCAGCGCCATGTTCAGCTTGTTGGTGACATTGGTCCACAGGACGGTGTCGTCGATGTCGCTGATGATGCCGAAGCGCGCCCCCGGCGCCACCACCTTGAATCCGGCGCGTGCGCGCAGCCTGCCGCCGTCCGGCCCGGCACTGTCGGGGAATTCGAGCTCGACCTCGTGCCAGCCATGCGCCAGCGGCGCGGGCGGTACGAAGTCGAAGGCAAAGTAACCGCCGCCGTCGGTCTCGGTGGCGTGGGTGGCGCCGCCGAAATGGGCCAGCACGCGCGCGCCGGCCACTTCGTCCGATTCCAGGCGCCGGTACAGGGCGACCAGGTTCTGCCAGCCGCTGTCGGCGCTGTCCTGTTCACGGAAGTCCGCTTCGTCCAGCAGGCGGCCCTTGACCCAGACCCGCCCGATGTTGCCGAAGCCGAGGTAGGGCAAGACCATCAGGCGCCGCCCGCGCCCGGGAGTGCGCAGCCGCGCCAGGGCGGCGCCGGCCAGCGCCCCGGCCCCGTGCGCCAGGCGGCGCCGCAACGGGGTGGCCGGGACGACGCCCGTATCGAGGGGACGCAGCTGGTCGGTGGCCGCCGGTACGCTGCGCGGCGCACTGCGCTCGACCCAGATGCCGCCGGCCTCGTTGCGGGTCAGGAGCAGGGCCTGCTGCACGTCCTGCGCCTTGCTTGGGTCGACCGTGGTCGCCATCACGTGTACGGCGGTGCCGCGCTCGCGCAGGCGCGCGATCTCGGTTTCGGTCAGCAGGCCGGGGTTGAGGAAGAGGCTGGCCTTGCCCAGGTCGACGCGGGCGGCGATGTCGTCGAAGCCGGCGCGGCTCAGTACGAGGAAGGGCAGGGAGGTAGCTGGCATGGCGCAGGTCGTGGGTGGTGGTGATGGCAAGTATCGCTCCCGGCGGCGATCCGCGCTAGCCGGATTCGTTCTTGAAGATGCCGCGCACGTTGGTCGCCATCAGCGCGGCCTGCAGCGCGATCAGGGCCCAGGCTTCGTCGTGGATGCCCCAGATGATCCACAGGACGTTACTGAGGATGAACATGCAGAAGCCGAACACGCGCCGCTCGGCGCGCTTGGAGCCGATCAGGTAGGCGGCGAACAGGGTGACCAGCATCGCCGGCCACTGGAGAAAGTCGATGAATTCATCCATCCGTCACGCCGCCTTCCTGCGGCGCGGGGCGGCCGTCGATGGTGCGCCGGTGGACTTGGCGGCGGTTACGCTCGTTTTCGACACTGTCGAAACTCGCTTCGCTGCCGGCTTGGCCGCGGCCTTGCTGGCGCTCTTGCGCCTGGGCGCGGCGCCGCTGGCGGCGACCCGGTCGGTGCCGTGCGCGGCGCTCTTGCGCGCCCGTGGCGGCGCTGCTTCCCCGTCCTCGTCCTGTTCGGCGGCGGGACGGCGTTTCCTGGACGGCGGCGGTTCGTCGTCGTCGTCCTCGCCGTCGGCCGCGGCCTTCGACGGCTTCTTGCCCAGGCTGGCCTGCAGCAGCGAGACCAGGTCGATCACCTTGCCGGTCTCGCGCTTCTGCTCGCCCGGTTCCGGCATGGTGATGGTCTTGGTCTGGTGCGCCTTGACCTTCTTCTCGATCAGGGCCAGCACGTCTTCGCGGTAGGTGTCGTGGTACTGCTCCGGCTCCCAGTCCTCGGCCATGCCCTGCACCAGCGCCATCGCCATCCGCTGTTCCTTGTCGGTGATGGCGGCCTTCCTGTCGTGCGCGGTGGGAATCTTGAGCTCGCCCGCGTCGCGGATCTCGTCGGCGTAGCGCAGCGTGTTCATGACGATCACGTCGCCCACGCATACCAGCGCGGCCAGGTGCTGCTTGACGCGGATGACGACCCGCGCGATGCCGATCTTGCCGGCCTTGCGCAAGGTCTCGCGCAGCAGCGCATACACCTTGTCGCCGCCCTTGCCGGGGGCCAGGTAGTAGGGCTGCTCGAAATACAGCAGCGAGACGTCGGCGGCATCGACGAAGGCGACGATGTCGATGGTCTGGGTGGCCTCCGGGTTGGCGCGCCGCAGGTCTTCCTCGGACAGCACCACGTATTCGCCGCTGCTGTATTCGTAGCCCTTGACGATGTCGTCCCAGGACACCTCCTTACCGTTGCCCTTGTTGTAGCGCTTGAAGCCGACCGGCGAGAAATCGCGCCGGTCGAGCATGGTCAGGTCGAGTCCCTTGTTGTCGACCGCCGGGTACATATCGACGGGGATGTGCACCAGCCCGAAGCTGATCGCACCCTTCCACATGCTGCGCGGCATAGGCTGCTCCTTCCTTATTCGCCGACCTTGCCGGTGACCGGCAGGATCACGCCCGTGATGTAGCCCGAGCACACGGGCGAAGCCAGGAACACGTAGGCGGGCGACAGTTCCTCCGGCTGGGCCGGACGCTTGTAGGTGGTGTTCGCGCCGAATTCCTTGATCTGTTCCGGCGACTGGTCGGCCGGGTTCAGCGGGGTCCAGACCGGCCCGGGCGCCACGCAATTGACGCGGATGCCCTGGTCGATCACGCTGGCCGCGAGCGACATCGTGAACGCGTGGATCGCGCCCTTGGTGGCCGAGTAGTCGAGCAGCTTGCCCGAGCCCTTCAGCCCGGTGACGGAACCGGTGTTGATGATCGAGGATCCTTCCTTCAGGTGAGGCAGGGCGGCGCGCGCCATGTGGAAGTAGCCGTAGATATTGGTGCGGAAGGTCTCGTCGAGGCGCTCCTCGGTGATGTCGAGCAGCGAACCGGCATGTTCCTGGAAGGCGGCATTGTTGACCAGCACGTCGAGGCGGCCGAATTCGGCCACCACCTTGTCCACCGCCTCGTTGCAGAAGGCGGCGTCCTTCACGTCGCCGGCGATGGTGATGCAGCGCCGGCCCTCGGCCTCGATGCAGCGCCGGGTTTCCTCGGCGTCCTCGTGCTCGTTCAGGTACATCACCGCGACGTCGGCGCCTTCGCGCGCGAACAGCACCGCGACCGCGCGCCCGATGCCGGAATCGGCCCCGGTGACGATCGCCGCCATGCCTTCCAGCTTGCCGCTGCCCTTGTAGCCTTCGGCCATGAACTTCGGCTTGAGCGCCATCTGCGCTTCGATGCCGGGCTTGGCCAGGTGCTGCTCGGGCATGGGCGGCGCCGGCTGCCGCACGCCGGTCTGGACCGGCTCGTCGCCGCCGCCTTTCTGCATGCTGCCGTCGCGCTGGTCCTGGCGGTTCTGGATCGCCTTCTGCCTGTTCGCCACATCCTCTTCGTTCGCCATCTTCCACTCCCGTGATCGTTGCCATCGACCGGGTGAGTATTCAACGCGGGCGGGCTTGCCGACGGTGCGCTTCCACACACTCGGCGACAATTCTTCGCTATCCCAGCCTGTGTCTTTATGGCAAACTCCCCAACGTTTTCCACCCCTGGCCCACCCCGACGAAAGGAGCCTGGATGTCCGAGCAGGAAGGCGTACAGCGTCCCCTCAGCGGCGTGTACCTCAATCCGGCCGCGCCACGCCGCGCCGCCTTCGCGCAAGCCTGCGCCGGCCTGTTCACGCAACTGCGCCTGGCCGGCGACGCGGGCGATGCGGCGCGCCTGCTGGCGCAGGCCCCGGACAGCCTGCTGGTGCTGGACCTGGACGGCTTCGAGATCGGCATCGACCTGGCCGCGCTTGGGGAGCTGGTCGCGGCGCGTGCCGGCGCGCCGGTGCTGGTGCTGTGCCCGTTTGCGGGCGCGCGCTGGCTGGCGGCGCTGATGGCATACGGGCCGCTGTCCTATCTGATCGAACCACTCGCACCGGAGGCATTGCGGCGCGAGCTCGGCGTTTTCCTGCGCGCCGGGGTGCCGGAAGCGGAAGCCGCCGACCCGTGCGCACTGCTGGCGGTGCGCGCGGCGGCGCAGGCGGCGCTGGCCGAGGCGGACGTGGCGGACGAGGGCGCCCGCTTTGGCGCGCGCCTGTGCGCGGCGCTGCTGGGCTGGCCCGGCGTGTGCCATGCCTCCCTGTTCGGGACCGGGGGCGGGCCGGAGCCGCGGCTGCGGGCCCAGGGGGCGGCGCCGTCGGCTGCCGGGATCGACCTTCAGGCCATCGTCGACGGCAGCGCCCGCGTGGCGCCGCTGCAGCATGCCTTTCCCGGCCTGCTGGCCGCAACCAGCGGCGAGACCGTGCTGCTCGACGACCCCGACAAGGCGCACGCCCCGCAACTGGCGGCGGCCCTGCGCGGCCACGGGGTGCGGATGGTGCTCGGGCTGCCACTGCCGGGCGCCGGCCCGGGCGCGCCGCGGGGCGCCCTGTGCCTGATGTTCGGCGTGGCGCAGCGTTTCGGCCGCGCCCAGCTGGCCACGCTGTCGGACCTGGCGCAGCTGGCCGCCTTCGGCCTGCGCACGGCCGAGCTGGCGCGCGAGAACGAGGCGCTGCTGGGCCGGGTGACCGAGCTGGCCACCCGCGATGCGCTCACCGGCATGGCCAACCGGCGCCATGGTGAATGCCTGCTGGAGGGCGAGATCCGGCGCGCGCGCCGCTACCGCCTGCCGCTGGCCCTGATCGCCTTCGACCTCGACCGCTTCCGCAATGTCAACGATGCCTACGGCCACCCGGTCGGCGACATCGTGCTGCGCACCGTGGCCGCCACCGCGCGCGCGCTGCTGCGCTCGAGCGACGTGCTGGTGCGCACGGGCGGCGAGGACTTCCAGGTGATCGCGCCGCACACCAGCGCGGTGGACGGCCTGCGGATGGCCGAGAAGCTGCGCGCCGCCATCGCCGACGCCGTGATCCCGGGGTGCGATCACGTCACCGTCAGCCTGGGCGTGGCCCAGCTGGGCGAGACCGAGAGCGCCGATTCGCTGGTGGTGCGCGTGAATGCCGCGCTGGCGCGCGCCAAGCGGGCCGGGCGCAACTGCGTCGAGCTGGCGATGCAGTAAAGGAGGGGGGCGGCAGACCGCGCCCGCTGTGCTAGGCTAGCGCCTTTTTCGACTCCGTCCTTCCAGGTAGACCCCACCATGCTCCACTGGCTGCAGCACTACCGGCGCGCGATGCTGCCCGGCGATATCAGCGCCGGCATCGTCGTGGCCATGATGATGATCCCGCAGGGCATGGCGTATGCGCTGGTGGCCGGCTTGCCGCCGGTCGTCGGCATCTACGCCAGCATCGTGCCGCCCGTGCTGTACGCGCTGTTCGGTACCAGCAGCACCCAGTCGGTGGGGCCGATGGCGATCATCTCGCTGATGACCGCGTCCACCCTGGCGCCGCTGGCCGCGCCCGGCAGCGCGCTGTACGGGGTGCTGGCCGCGCAGCTGGCCCTGCTGTCGGGCGCGGTGCTGCTGGCCTGCGGGCTGCTGCGCATCGGCTTCCTGGCCAACTTCTTTTCGCGTCCGGTGATGAGCGGCTTCACCATCGGCTCGGCGCTGCTGATCGCCTGGGGCCAGCTGCGTCCGCTGCTGGGCAGCAGCGAGCCGGGCTGGCCGGACGCGCCGCACGGGCCCAGCGCGGCGCTGGGACTGGGCGCGCTGCTCGCGCTGCTGTGGGCGCGGCGCTACCTGGCCGGCACCCTGCGCCGCCTCGGCCTGGCGCCGGTGGCGGCCGACATCGGCGCCAAGCTGGCCCCGATGCTGGTGGTACTCGGCGGCGTCGCCCTCGTGGCCGGACTCGGCCTGGAGGCGCGCGGCGTGGCCACCACCGGTGCCGTGCCGGCCGGCCTGCCGGGGCTGAACCTGGCGACGTCGTCCTCCCACTGGCAGGCGCTGCTGCAGCCGGCGCTCCTGATCGGCTTCATGGTGTTCCTGATCAGCATGTCGGGCGCCCAGGCGCTGGCGCTCAAGCGTGCCGAGAAACTGGGCAGCAACCGCGAACTGGTGGCCCTGGGCGCGGCGAATCTCGGCAGCGCCCTGAGCGGCGGCTTCCCGGTGACCGGCAGCATGTCGCGCTCGGCCGTGAACTTCGCGGCCGGCGCCAACAGCCAGCTGGCCAGCATCGTCACGGCGGCCCTGCTGGGACTGGCGCTGGTGGTGCCGAGCGGCTGGCTGGCCCTGATGCCGCTGCCGGTGCTGGCCGCCACCATCATCATCGCCGTGCTCGGCATGCTCGATTTGTCCACCCTGCACACCGCCTGGCGCTACGACCGCGCCGACGCCGCCGCCCTGCTGGCCACCGCGGCCGGCGTGCTGGTGCTGGGCGTGGAGGCGGGCGTGGTGGTGGGCCTGGCACTGTCGATGGGGGCCCTGATCTGGCGCGCCAGCCGTCCGCACATCGCGGTGCTGGGGCGGATTCCAGGCAGCGAGCATTTCCGCAACGTCGAGCGCTACACGACCGAGACCGCGCCCGGCCTGCTGATGCTGCGTATCGATGCCGGGCTGTTCTTCGGCAACGTGGAAGCGGTGAATGCGCGCATCGAGGACGAACTGGCGGCCCAGCCGGACACGCGCCACCTGGTCCTGGTGCTGTCGGCGGTGAACGCGATCGACACCTCGGCCCTGTTCGGCCTGGGCGAACTGAATGCCTCGCTGCGCCGGCGCGGCGTGCTGCTGCACCTGGCGGAAGTGAAAGGGCCGGTGATGGACCGGCTCAGGGACAGCACCCTGCTGGCGGCGCTGAACGGGCGGGTGTTCCTGAGCGCGGCGGTGGCGTGGGACCAGCTGGCCCGGGAAGGACGCTGAAGGCAGGACGCAGGACGCAGGACGCTGGACGCGTACGCCAGGAACCAGCAAGCTCAGGCGCGGCGGCGCTGCGGTTCGGATGGGTCGCGCGGCGGCGCCAGCTTGATCGGGGCTGCCTTCTCCGGATAGAGGGCGCGCCGCCCTTCGTAGACGGCGGCGATGGCGGCCATGTCGCGTTCGGTGTCGCCGCTCAGTTCCAGGGTATCGACCAGGCTCAGCACCTTGCTGCCGTAGTCGATGTAGACCAGCAGCAGCGGTACCTTGGCGGTCTGGGCCAGGTGATAGAAGCCGCTCTTCCAGTGCGGACGGTAGCCGCGCGTGCCTTCCGGCGTGATCGCGATCCAGCACCAGGGTGCGGCGAGCATGGTCTGGGCCAGCTGGCGCGTGGCGCCCATCGAGGCGCGGCGGTCGATCGGGATGCCGCCCCAGTAGCGCATCAGCCTGCCCATCGGGCCGCGGAACAGCGAATCCTTGGCCACCCAGCGGAACTTCAGGCCGAGTGCCCACTTGCTCAGCAGGCCGATCGGGAAGTCCCAGTTCGAGGTGTGCGGGTAGACCACGGCGATCCCGTGCGGACCCGGCAGGGGCTTGTAGTGCAGCTGCCAGCCGGCCAGGTTCAGCAGGCGCAAGGCGGTGCGCTGGCCCCAGGTGGGCAGGGCTGCGGGGCGCAGCAGGTGGTCGCTCATCGTGTCTCCGTCGCAATCAGGTTCTTGTATTTTCAGCAGGTTTTGTGCCTGCAGAAAAATTAGGCGAGGAATTCTATAGTGAGCCAAGCCCTGGAACAAGGGAAAATACTGGCGTCGACGATTCGCTGTGGTTATGATGCCGCCACCATATTATCAATATTGACGGGTTATCTTGGAATGGATATCACGATTTATCATAACGCGCGCTGTGGCAGCTCGCGCAATACCCTGGCCGCGATCGAGCAGGCAGGCCATGTGCCAACGGTGGTGGACTACCTGGCCAATCCGCCTTCGCGCGAACAGTTGCGCGCACTGTTCGCCGCCGCCGGCCTCGCGGTGCGCGACGCCGTGCGCAGCAAGGAAGCCGTGTTCGCCGAGCTCGGGCTGGACCAGCCTGGCGTCGATGACGAGGCCCTGCTCGACGCCATGCTCGCGCATCCGGTGCTGATCAACCGGCCGTTCGTGGTCACGCCCAAGGGCGTGCGCCTGTGCCGTCCTTTCGAACTGGTGCACGAGATCCTCTAGGCCCTGACCGGCCGCGCCATGCCGCCGCCGCTGCCGCCGCTGCGCTACCTGGCTGCGGGCGAGGGCAGGCCCGCCGGTTCGGCCTCCGTGTAGGGCACCGCGCCGATATCGGTGGGACGGGGCGGCCGCAGCGCGATCGCATCGCCGTCCGGCGCCGGCGCGCCCTTGCCGATCGCGGGCGAACCCGGCTGCAGCCGGAAATCCGGCGCCGCCACCGTGCGCCCGTAGTCGGCGAACAGGGGCGCGGCGCTGACCGTGCCGCTGTGCTGGCGTCCTGGCGGCAGCTTCCAGTCTCCGCCCGGATTCTGGAATACCAGGTTGTTGCGATAGCTGAGGCTGCTCCCGGTGGCGCCCTGTTCCAGGATGCCGTAGCCATTGTCGTACACGATGTTGTTGACCGTGTGCGTGTGCTCGTTCGGCCCCTTGCTGTGGTAGAAGTCGCCGGCCCCGACCACGATGCCGGTGCCGCAGCCGACGACCGTGTTGCCGCGGATCGTCACATGGCTGGCGTCGTGCCACAGGTGGATGCCGGCGCCGGCGGCGCGGTAGATGATGTTGTCGCGCACGCTGGCGCTGGCGCTCACGTAGATGCCGTGCATGTAGCGGCAGTCGGGCGGGCCGATGTCGTACACCCGGTTGGCCGTCACTTCGGCATCGATGCCCTTGTAGTAGCTGTCGATGCCGATGCCGGCCCCGCCCCTGGCTTCGCAGGGCACGTCGTTGCCGATGTGGTGGACGGTGTTGTGGTGGATGCCGTTGTGCGAACCGCCGTTGTAGATGCCGCTCAGCCACTTGATGCCGCTCTGGTACTGGCTGCCGTCGATCTCGAAGCCGATGATGTCGAGGTAGTTGGCGCGGTTGTCCCAGGCCGCAGGCTGGCGCGAATCGAGCGGCGGCACCAGCCGTGCGCCGCCGCGCTCGGTGGATTCGAATACGATGCGCGCTTCCGCCGTGCCGTGGATGCTGGTGCGCACCCCGCCGAAATAGGTGCCGGGGGCGACGTGCACCGTGGTGCCGGGGGTGAGCGCCTGGGCGGCGCGGCCCAGGGTGCGGAAGGGTTCGTCGCGGGTGCCGGGGTTGCTGTCCGAGCCCGAGGGCGAGACGTACAGGTGGGTGCGCACCAGTTCGGGAATCACCAGGTCTTCCTGGGCGCTCTCGTTCAGGCTGCAACTGGCGAGCAGGATCGCCAGCAGGATGGCCCACAAGGTGGAGCACAGCATGGACCAGGGCAGGAACCACTGCGTGGCCCATCGCGGCGCAAGCGGTGCATCCTGGGTGCCCGGCGCTGTGCGGGCAAGGGGGTGGGGGGCGTTGGCAGGGTGGCGCATCTTTCCCTCGGGGCGGAGGACGTGACCCGGCCAGTTTGACCCGGCACAAGGGGGAGCGGGGACGCCTTGCTCAATCTCTCCCTTGAGCGTTCTCAATACGCCAGGTACGCGCTCCCGTTTGCCCTATCCGTCGGCGTTTTGCGCGAGCGCCGGCATGTAGGTCTCGAGAAACTCGGCCGGCATGCGGCGCGGCCGGCCGCTGCTGATCTCGATGCAGACCAGGTCCCAGCGCCCGCGCAGCACGGTCGCGCCGTCGCTGTCGCGGCGCAGCTGGAAGCGGCGTTCCATCGCGAGCTTGCCGTCGCCGCCCACCAGCCAGGTGCCCAGGGTCAGCGCCTCGCCGGCGAAGGTGGGCAGCAGGTAGTCGTACTCGCCGCGCCGGATCGCCATCGCGCGGTCGAGGCGGCGGTAGTCGTCCAGCGTCAGGCCCAGGCGCTGCGAATGGGCCCAGCCGGCCTGTTCGCACCAGCGCACGTAGACGGCATTGTTGGTATGGTCCAGGCCGTCGATATCGGTGGCGCCCGGCGTGACGGGCAGGGTGAATGGATGCGGGTAGTCCCAGTCCAAGCGGTGTCCTTGTCAAAGCGAATCGGAAGGCGGCGCTGCCGCCAGGACGCCATTGTACGTGCTGCGGCGTCGGCGGATCAGCCAGGGCACCGTGCCGCGGACGCAAGGAGGTTCGCCCATGGCGCCACCTGGCCCCATACTATGGGTTGCGCAGGCGCGCCCATGCCTCCCCGTCCCCGGCGGTTCAAGGGGCACGACCCAGCCCGAACGCCATGTCGGGCGACCAGGAAAAAATACGATGAAACGCTTCCTGACACCGCAGGAAAAGAAAGTGCTGCGCTATGAAAAGGACCGCAGAAACACCCATGCCGAGTCGCGCGCCCGGAGCCGCAAGGCGATCGCCAAGAGGAAGGCGCTGACGCACCGGGCCCTGAGGCATGCACAGGACGCCGCAACGGCCAGGGCGGCGGCCATGCTGGACGGGGCCGATCCGCTCATCCGGAAAACGGCGCGGAACACCTGGTGCAAGATTCCGGACGCTGCGCTGGGTGACTACGTCGCGCGGACATTGCAATCCCGTTTCCTGCGCGGCACGAACGGGGCCCCGCAGATGTCGGCCTTGCTGCGCAAGGCGCGGCGCAAGCTGGTGCCCAGGCCTGCCAGCTTCAAGGGCCCGTTGCAGGATGACCCGGACTGAGCTGGACGACAGCCGCATGCAGGGAGGCGCTGCGTCTTCCCGCTCTGTCCGTCCACAGCCGAAAGGAAGACCTGTGCTGAAGCTATATCGATTTGCCAACGGCAAACAGGAATATTGGGAAACCTGGGAGGACAGTCGTGGTTGCCACACCGTTCATTGGGGCGAACTCGGCGATCGCGGCGCATCCAGGATCGTTCGTACATCGCTTTTCGCCAAGGCCGGGACGAGGATTCAACAAGAAATCGATCGTTCGCTGGCGCTGGGGTTTCGTCCCATCGACCTGGAGGATCACCACAGCTTGCTGATTCAATACGCTGTCGATGGCATGGGTTCAGCCGACGACGTCGAGAAACGGCATCGGCTCGAAGACCGGATGAGCGAGACCTTGGGATGGACAGGTTTGGGGATGTGCGACGGAGGCAGCATCGGTAGCGGCACGATGGAGGTCTGTAGCCATGTCGTTGACTTCGCGCTTGCCAGGGCGGTCGTCGAGAAGGATCTTGCCGGTACCGAATTCGCCGACGACGCGCGCATTGTCAACGAAGCGGATCAGGATCCGGACTGGCCATGAAGTGTCGTAAAGAGACATTGAAGGGTTCGCGCGTTTCTTACGCGAAGCCCTTGATGCGTGCGATGTATCGAAGGTGAGGGCCTGAGCCGACGCATCCTGAACGCCCTGGGCCATGCATGCCTTTTGCACGCCCCTCCTGGACGTGCCTAGTCGTTCTTCCACTCCACATGGTTCGGACAGCGCACCTCGCCCGCGCTACCTTCGCCGCCGCGCACGTCGAACAACTCGGCGCCGCCGCCCACCGCGCCGCCGATCTTCGGCCGCACACCGCCGCCGGCCCGGCAGCGGAACTTCCCGCCGCGCATGAAGCGGTAGATCACCTGGCCATCGGGCGCCGTATAGGTCTGGCTCGTCACCCCAAGGCCGCGGTCCTTGTGGGCGCCCTCCAGCGTCCCCTGGAAGCGGGCCCAGGCCGTGTCCGGCGCATCGGGAATGCCCGGCTTGCCGTTACGCAGTTCGCGATCGATGCGGCCGGCTTCGCGCCTGGCCGTACCGAGCAGGTCGCCGGCTGTTACCGAGGGGGACGCCGGCTGTGCGGTGTCGTCAAAGGGATCGGCCGCCGCCGGAGCCTGAACGGCCGGCGCCACCGCCTCTTCCTCGTCGCGCTCCGGGACCCGTGCCGGCGCTGGGGCAGGCCGGCGCGGGGCCGCGCTGGCGCGCTGGGACGGTGCGGGCCGCGCGCGCGGCAGCGCCGGCGCGGGCGCCGGCAGTGCCAGCAGTTCGATCAGCCGCTCGGTGCGGCCTTCCGGCGCCAGCGCCGGCACCGGCGGATGGGCGATCCGCCAGCTCCAGGCCAGCAGCAGGTGCACGCCCAGCGTGGCCAGCAGCGGCCAGCCGGGGTGGGAGCGCCGGTAGGGCAGCAGCACCGGGCGCCGGATCAGGACTTCGGCGTGCCCAGGGTCTTGCGGATCGCCACGCAGCGCTGGTCTTCCTGCAGCGTGTCGAGCAGCGCGCGGCGGGTGCCGGCGCTCAAGCCCTTCATGCTGTCGGCGGCGCGCTGCAGGCGCTGCACGCTCTGCGGCGTGCAGCCGGACGGGATCATGGTGCCGGCGTAGCTGCGCATGAATACCGGGCCGGCCGCCTTGTCGATCGCCGGCAGCTTCGCCAGGCGCGCGGCCGCGCTCTGTTCGGCCAGGGCGCTCTGCTCGTTCGGATACAGGCTGCCCATGGCGGTGCGCACGCGCGAGAACGGCAGCTTGGTCTGCAGGTCTTCGATGGTGGCCAGCCACTCGGCCTTCACCTTCGGATCCGGACGCACCACGGTGGCGGCCAGCGCGGCGGCCTGGCCGGTGTCGGACTTGTCGCGCGCGCTTTCCGCCGCCAGCAGGGCATCGGCGCCCGGAAAGGCGTAGCGGTTCAGGTGCTTGATGATGGACCAGCGCTGGTCCTGGCCGATCTGCAAGCCCTCCGTGCCTTTGCCCTCCAGCATGCCGGCCAGGCGCGCCAGCGCTTCCGGGCTGCTGGCCAGGCCGAGGTAGGTGCTGAACCAGCGGCGCTGGAAGTTCTCGTCGCCCTTGTGCGCCACGACCCCGCGCCAGGCCATGTCTTCCATCGCCTTGCCGGTGCGCCGGGCCCAGGCGCGGTGCGGACCGGCGTCGAGGCCCATGGCGTCGATGTAGTACTTGGCGCTGCCCACCTTGCCCAGTACGTCGCCCAGCAGCGTGTAGTCCTTTTCCTGTGGCGCATTGGCCAGGGCCACCTCGATGAACTCGTCGAGCGGCAGCTTGGCGTCGCGCACGCCGTCCCACAAGGCCTGCCACAGCATGGCGCGCAGCAGCGGGTCGTCCACGCTGCCCAGGGTGCTGCGCGCGGTCTGGAACGAGCGGCCGTCGAGGTTGACCTTCACGAAGCCCCAGTCCTGGTAGTTCGGATAGACCAGGTCGGGGCAGGCCGCGCCGGCCATGGCCGGCACCCTGGTCCTGGCACCGGCATAGGTGACCGGCACGTTCTTGGCCAGCACCAGCTTGCCGTTTTCCAGCTTGAAGGCGGCCACCTGCACGTGCTGCTCGCGCAGGGTCGGCAGCGCCTTGCTCGGCGCCGTCTGCAGCAGCGCGAAATCCTTGATCTTGCCGGCGCTGCAGCTGTAGCTGGCGCTGATGGTGTTCACGCCGGCCTGGTACAGCCAGTCCTGGGTCCACTTGCCCAGGTCGCGCCCGGCCGCCTGGCCCAGGCTGCCGATGAAGTCTTCCAGCCTGGCGTTCTGCCACGCGTACTTGACCAGGTAGTTGTGCACGCCCTTGCGGAAGGTTTCCTCGCCCAGCATGTGGCGCAGCTGCTTCAGGGTCGAGGCGCCTTTCGAATAGGTGATCGCGTCGATGTTGTCGAACGCGTTGGCCGAGGAGGGCACCGGCACTTCGATCGGGTGGGTCGAGACGCGCTGGTCCTGGGCGTAGGCGCCCTGCTTGTCCTGCTGGTAGAAGGACTGCCAGGCGTCCTTGAACTCGGTGGCCTCGGCGGTGGCCAGGGTCGCCATGAAGGAGGCGAAGCTTTCGTTCAGCCAGAGGCCGTTCCACCACTTCATGGTGACCAGGTCGCCGAACCACTGGTGCGCCATCTCGTGCATGATGACTTCGGCCAGGCTGGCCTTCTGGGCCGGCGTCATGGCCGACTTGTACAGGAAGCCGCCTTCGGCGAAGGTGATCGCCGCGGCGTTTTCCATCGCGCCGTACAGGAAGTCCGGCACCAGCAGCTGGTCGTATTTCTCGAACTGGTAGGGGATGCCGAAGTAGTCGTCGAAGAAGGCCAGGCCCGCATTGGTGTAGCGGAACCAGTCGGCCGGTGTCACCTGCGCGGCCACCGACTGGCGCGCGAACAGGCGCATCGGATACTTGCCGCTCTTGTCTTCCCACACCTGGTAGGGGCCGGCGTGCAGCGAGAAGTTGTAGGGGCTGAGTTTTTTCGTGCGCGGGAAGGTCCAGCGCTTGCCGCCGGCGGCATCGGCCACGTCCGACTCGCGGGTGGTGGTGATCACGTGCCAGTCGGCGGGCGCGTTGACGGTGACGGTGTAGGTGGCCTTCAGGTCGGGCTGGTCGAACACGGCGAACATCTGGTGCGCGGCGGCCGGCTCGAAGTGCGAATACGTATAGACCCGCTTATCGACCGGGTCGACCATGCGGTGCAGGCCTTCGCCATTGGTGCTGTGCGGGCGCTCGTAGCTGATCGTGACGGTGTTGCGGCCCTTGGCCAGGTCCTGCGGCGCCAGGGTGACGAACCAGTTGTTGTAGACCGGGGTGACGGCCTGGCCGTTCACGCGCATCGACTTGATGGTGGCCTTGTCGAGGTCGATCGTGAGGGCCGTGTCGGTGTCCTTCAGGTCGAAGCTGACGGTGGTGGTGCCGGCGAAGCTTTCCTTGCCGGTGAGGGTGAAGTCGAGCACGTAGTCCACGTTCGACACGCGCGCCGAACGCGCCATGGCGTCGGCCTGCGACAGGTAGGCATGCTCGGCGCGGGCCGGTGCCGGGGCCGCCTGCGCGGTGGTGGCGGCAAGGACGAAGGCGGAAGCGATGGCGCAGGCCATCACGCGGGGGGCGAACTGTTTCACGTGGTCTCCAGGGCGGCGCAGCATCGTGCGCGATAAGAATAATCGCGCAAGAATAGCATGGCCGCGCTGTCATTTACACCACATACATATCAGTTTGTAGAAGATATGTACCTCCCCGCGCGGGGCCGCGACGCGCGGGCCTAGTGCAGTGCCGGATAGTCGGTATAGCCTTCCGCGCCGGCGCCGTAGAACAGTTCCGGCTTCGGCGCATTCAGCGGCGCGCCCTGTTCCAGCCGCTTGGGCAGGTCGGGGTTGGCGATGAACCAGACGCCGAAGGCCACCGCGTCCGCCTCGCCCGAAGCGATCAGCTGCTCGGCGCTTTCCCTGGTCAGCTTTTCGTTGGCGATGTAGACGCCGCCGAACTCCTGCTTCAGGTAGGCGCGCAGGCTGTCGTCGCCGATCGCTTCGCGCGCGCAGATGAAGGCGATGCCGCGCTTGCCCAGTTCGCGCGCCACGTAGCCGAAGGTCTCGCGCGGGTTCGAGTCGCCCATGTCGTGCGAGTCGCCGCGCGGCGCCAGGTGCATGCCGACGCGGTCGGCGCCCCACACGGCGATGCAGGCGTCCGTCACTTCCAGCATCAGGCGCGCGCGGTTCTCGACCGGGCCGCCATACTCGTCGCTGCGCTGGTTGCTGCGGTCCTGCAGGAACTGGTCGAGCAGGTAGCCGTTGGCGCCGTGGATCTCGACGCCGTCGAAGCCCGCCTTCTTCGCATTCTCGGCGCCCTTGCGGTAGGCGGCGACGATGGCCGGGATTTCATCGGTTTCCAGCGCGCGCGGCGTGGCGTAGTCGCGCATCGGGCGCAGCAGGCTGACGTGGCCCTTCGGCTGGATGGCCGACGGCGCCACCGGCGCCTGGCCGTCCAGGAAGTGCGGGTCCGAGATGCGGCCCACGTGCCACAGTTGCAGCACGATGCGTCCGCCCGCCTTGTGCACGGCCTCGGTGACGATCTTCCAGCCTTCCACCTGTTCGTCCGACCAGATGCCCGGGGTATCGGCATAGCCCACGCCCATCGGGGTCACGGCCGTGGCTTCCGACAGGATCAGGCCACTGGATGCGCGCTGCACGTAGTATTCGGCCATCAGCGCATTCGGCACGCGGTTCGGGCCGACGGCGCGCGCGCGGGTCAGCGGCGCCATGATGATGCGGTTCGGCAGCTCGAGGGCGCCTACCTTGATCGGGTCAAACATCGTCGTCATATGGGGTACTCCTAAAGTCCGTGGTTCAGTTGGTCGAGGAAGGCCTGGATGGTTTCCTCGTTACGCTGGAAGAAGATGAACTGGCCGACGCGCCGCGTGCTCACCAGCCCCGCCTTGTGCAGGGTCGCCAGGTGGGCCGAGACCGTCGATTGCGACAGCCCGGCGCGCTGGTCGATCAGCTTGCAGCACACGCCCATGTCGAGCGGGTGTTCCTGGTCGGCGAAGTAGCGCTGCGGCTCCTTCAGCCAGTGCAGGATCTGGCGCCGCACCGGGTTGGCCAGGGCCTTGTGGATCGCGTCGATGTCCATCGCTCTTCCTTCACGTACCGTGTTTATCGGGTTCTTTCGATCCGAATATCGTCATCTTACGATATATGCGGAAATCCTGCTGGCGCCGCGCAAGAACGCGGCGCCCCGCCTTATTCGCGCCCGAACGACAGGTTCGGGCGGGTCAGGTAGTACCACTCGGCGTTGGCCACCGCCTTCACGTCCGGGAACAGGATGCGGCCGCTGAACTCGGCCACCACCTTGCTGCCGTCGGCGCGCACGCCGATCTCCTCGCCTTCGGCCACCGGGTCGAAGCTGGCCCAGGCGCGCGAGAAGCGGTCATCAAGGTGCAGCTTGTCGTGCACCACGACCATCGACAGCGCCTCCATCTCCTCGAAGGGCACGGGCGCCGGGTCGGGGGCATCGATCAGCTTCAGGTGGGCCAGGGTGTTCATGATGGCGCGGTAGGCCGTTTCCGGGGCGGCCGGGTCGAGGTGCTGGCCGCATTCCAGCGTGAGCGCGTAGCCTCCGGTGCTGCGCATGTATTCGGTGGTGCCGACGCCGTAGCGCAGCACGGTTTCCAGTTCGTCGACGCTGCGGCTGCGGCGCCTGACGCCGTCGCCGTAGGCGATCATCCAGCCGTCCACGAAGCGCTTCACACCGAGGCGGCGCGCCCAGGCGCGTTCCTGCCGCGCATGCCTGAAGGGCTGCAGCGCGCCGTCGTTGTCCAGTGGCCCGACCATGACAAACGGCTCGCCGCCCACCGCGTTGAAGGAGTGCAGGTCGAGCAGGACGTCATGCCGGGCCAGCAGCGGGCACAGCCAGTTGGCGATGTGGTCCTCGAAGTCCTGCGGGTCGTCCTTGGGAAACAGGTTGCGGTTCAGGTTGCGGTCGCCGTTGCGGGTGTTCTGTTCATATGCCTTGGGGTTCACCACCGGTACGAAGGTCAGGCTGCCGGCCGCGATGTGCAGCTTGCCACTGTCGATTTCTTCCATCACGCGGCGGATCGCGATCGTGCCGCAGACTTCGTTGCCATGGGTCGCGCCCATGATGATGACGCGCGGGCCCGGCTGCAGGCCGGTGTAGTTGACGGACTTGAACTGGTACTGGCTGGGGGAAGTCATGGCGGTGCTGATCCGGGTAGAAGAATGGGTGGCGGTATTTTATCGGACAATGCGCGCCCGAGGCTGGCGCCGGGAAGGGCGGCGTGGCATGATCCGCCATTTCACGCTTCCTCATCGCATGACCGCTTCCTCCACCCGCATCCACGGCCTCGACACGCTGCGCGCGCTCGCCGTCACGCTGGTCGTGCTGCACCACTACGTGCTGTTCGTCAGCGACGCGCCCACCTTCGGCTGGGTCGGCGAGATCGGCTGGGTCGGGGTGGACCTGTTCTTCGCCCTGTCGGGCTACCTGATCGGCCGGCAGATCTTCGCGGGCTTGCGCCGCCCCGGCGGCTTCTCGCTGCGGCGCTTCTATGCCCGGCGCCTGCTGCGCACGCTGCCGAACTACTGGGTGGTGCTGGTCCTGTACTTCCTGTGGCCGGCCTTCCGCGGTACGGCGCCGCTGCTGCCGCTGTGGGAATACGCGGCATTCGTCCAGAACTTCGCGCTGGAGCCGGGCAGCGCCTTCTCGCACAGCTGGTCGCTGGCGATCGAGGAGCAGTTCTACCTGCTGCTGCCGGCGCTGGCCCTGCTCGGCACGCTTCTGGGCGGTTCGCTGGGCGGCTCGCTGCGCCTCGCCTGGGTCGCGATCGCGCTCGCCTTCCTGGCCGGGATGCTGGTGCGCGCCTGGCTGTGGCGCGAGATGGCGGCGCAAGACCATCAGCTTTACTTCTATTTCAAGTACATTTATTACTCCAGCTTATGCAGGTTCGACGAACTGCTGGCCGGCGTGGCGCTGGCCCTGCTGCGCACCCACCATGCGGGCGTTTGGGCGCGTCTCACCCGGCATGGCAACCTGGTGGGCGTACTCGGCCTGCTGGCCTGCGCGCTGGCGTTCCACTTCTATCTCGACAACCGCTACGGCTTCGGCATCACCGTGTTCGGCTTCCCGCTGATGGCGCTGGGCTTTGCGCTGCTGATCGCCTGCGCCGTGGCGCCGGGTTCGCTGCTGCGCGACCTGCGCGTGCCCGGGGCCGGGCTGCTGGCGCTGTGGTCGTATGCGATCTACCTGCTGCACAAGCCGCTGTGCGTGCTGGCGGCGGGGTGGATGCGGGAGCTGGGCTTCGGCGCCGAGCACCCGCTGACGATCGCCACGCTGCTGGCGCTGTCGGTGCTGGGCGGCTGGCTGCTGTACCGGCTGGTGGAGACGCCCTTCATGCTGCTGCGCGAGCGCTACGTGCCGGGCAACGCGGCGCCCGCGCTCAGCCCCGCGCCTCGATGACCCCGAAAGCGGCCGGCGCGTCCGCCAGGTAGGCCAGGATGGCGTTCGCCTGCACCTGCGGCTCGTAGCCGGCGGTGTCCGCGATCGCCCGGCGCAGTCCCGGCACGGTCTCGGCCGTGTGCGGGCTGCGGTAGGCCGCCACCAGGAGCTGCGCCAGGTCGACCGGCGCGCCCTGGCCGCGGCGCAGGCGCGCCTCGATGATCCCCAGCAGGGTGCGCTGCATGCGCGGGGTCGGGTTCAGGATTTCGCCGAACAGGGAAGGGGTGTTGGCGATGGCCTCGCAGATGCGCTGCTCGATGGCCTCGGGCTTCATGTCCGACGGAATGTCGAAATAGGCCTTGTTCCAGCGCGTGCGCGCGTAGGCATGGCCGGGAGGAAAGGCGTCGGCGGTCTCGAAGCCGAGCGCGCGGCTGGCCCGGGCCAGCAGTTCAAGCGCCGTATCGATCAGGGGCATAAAAAACGGGATGCACGAATGTCATCCCGCCAGTCTATCAGCTACGCAGGCTCAGGCTGCAAAGCGCCCCGCGCGGAAGTCCTCGAAGGCCTGGTACAGCTCGTCGGTGCTGTTCATCACGAACGGCCCGTGCTGGGCGATCGGCTCGTTCAGCGGGCGCCCCGCCAGCAGGATCAGGCGGGTGTCCTGCAGCGCCTTGATGCGCACGCCGTCGGCCCCTGCCGCGTTGTCCAGCAGCGCCATGCGCGCCTGCCCCACGCCCTTACCCTCGACCACCGCCTCGCCCCGGTACACGTAGAAGAAGGCGTTGTGGCCCTGCGGGATCGGCTGCTCGAAGCTGGCGCCGGCCGGGATCGTCAAGTCCAGGTAGAGCGGCTCGGTACGGGGGCGCTGCACCGCGCCGGCCACGCCGTGGGTCTCGCCGGCGATCACCTGCACCGTCACGCCCTGTGCGTCGGTAAAGCGCGGTACCTCCGCCGAGGGGATGTCGCGGTACCAGGGCGCCATCATCTTGTCCTGCGCCGGCAGGTTGAGCCACAGCTGGAAGCCTTCCATCAGGCCTTCGCTCTGTTCCGGCATCTCGGAGTGGATCACGCCACGCCCGGCCGTCATCCACTGCACGCCGCCGTCGCTCACCAGGCCTTCGTTGCCGGCACTGTCGCGATGGCGCATGCGCCCGTGGATCATGTAGGTGACGGTCTCGAAGCCGCGGTGCGGGTGCTCCGGGAAGCCGGCGATGTAGTCGCCCGCCTTGTCGCTGCCGAAGGCATCGAGCATCAGGAAGGGATCGAGGCGGCGCTGCAGGGTGCCGGTCAGCACCCGGTTGATCTTGACGCCGGCGCCGTCCATCACGAACTGGCCCTGGACCAGGCGTTCGACGCCGCGCGACCTGGTGATGGAAACTTGCTTGCTCATGCTGCTCTCCTGGTTGTGTGCTTGTCCGTGCTGCTGCCGGTGTTCGGGTGTTCGCCTCGCCGCGCCGCCCGAGGGTGCGATGTTACGCCAGCGCCGCTTCGACGGCGTCGTTGGCTGCCTGCTGGCCCCTGGCGGCCGCTTCCGGTCCCATGTTCAGGCCGGACGAATAGATGAAGCTGTGGTCGGTCAGGCCCAGGAAGTTCAGCAGCATGCGGATGTGCGGCACCTGCGGGTCGCTCTCGACCGGGTAGACGCCGCCGCGCGCCGCCGCCACGAATACCTTCTTGTCCTTCAGCAGGCCTTCCGGACCGTTCTCCGTATAGCGGAAGGTCACGCCGGAGCGGGCGATGGCATCGAACCAGTTCTTCAGCTGCACCGGCATGCCGAAGTTGTACATCGGCGCGCCGATCACGATCACGTCGGCCGCCTGCGCTTCGGCGATCAGGGCGTCGTCCAGGGCCACGCGTGCCGCCTGTTCCGGGCTGCGCTGCGCGGCCGGGGTGAACAGGGCGCCGACCGCGGCCGCGTCCAGTTCCGGATGCGGCCGGGCGCCGAGGTCGCGCCGCACGACGTGCGCGCCGGGCTGGCTGGCCAGCAGCCTGTCGACGATGCGCTGGGTGACACGGCTCGATTCGGAATCGGCGCCGCGGACGCTGGAGGTGATGTGCAGGATGTTCATGGTGGCTGTCCTTCGCTGTGGGGTTCTCGATGGACCTACTTTAATGGTTCCAAAACCTGTGCGGAAGACAGTAGAATGGATAACATTATCCCACTGGTGGAACAATCATGGATGTCGAACCGAACGACCTGCTGCTCTTTGCCCGTATCGTCGAGGCGGGCAGCTTCAGCCGCGCGGCGCTGCGCGTGCAGCAGCCGAAATCGACCGTCTCGCGCCGCATCGCCCTGCTCGAGCAGAAGCTGGGCGAGCGTCTCCTGCAGCGCACCACGCGCAAGCTGGTCGTGACGGAATTCGGCGAGATCCTGCTGGAACACGCGCGCAAGGTGGCGGAGGAAGTGGAGGCGGCCGGCGCCCTGGCCCAGCACCGCCAGGGCGAGCCGAGCGGCAAGCTGCGCATCTCGGCCCCGGGCGACTTCGCCAACAGCGGCCTGCAGGAGGTGATCGCGCGCTTCATCGCGCGCTATCCGGCGGTGTCGCTGGAACTGGACCTGTCGCCGCGCCGGGTCGACCTGATCGCCGAGAACTTCGACATCGCGATCCGCATGGGCGAGCTGCCCGACGACGCTTCGCTGAACGCGCGGCCGATCATGCTCGAGCAGTTCGGCCTGTACGCTGCGCCCGCCTACCTGGGACGGCGCGGCCTGCCCGAGCATCCGGACGACCTGCTGCGGCACGACCTGCTGTGCATCCTGAGCCGCCATGGCGGGGCCGTGCCCTGGGTGCTCCAGCGGGGCAAGCTGCGCTGGGAGCGCGCACTGCCTGCGCGCCTGAACGCCAATTCGCCCGAGCTGCTGGCGCGCATCGCGGCGCACGGCGCCGGCATCGCGGCCAGCTCGCTGACCTTCGCCGGGCCCTACGTGCACACGGGAGAACTGGTGCGGGTGCTGCCCGAGTGGGATTTGCCCAGCTCGAAAGGCTGGGCGGTATTCCCGGGACGGCGCCTGATGCCGGCCAAGACCCGGGCCTTCCTGGACATGATGGACGAGGCCTGCGTGGCGCGCGGCCACCGGCCCGCCCTCGCCGAAGCGCTCAGCGCGGACGGTTCCCCATCGTCTCGCCCAGGCGCACCGGACGCTCGGGCGCCCAGTCGGCGTTGAAGGCGATCGTCCCTTTGCGGAACAGCATGACGACGGTGGAGCCGAGCAGGAAGCGGCCCATCTCCTCGCCCTTCTTGAGGTGCACCTGCTGGTCGTCGTAGCGCCATTCGCAGATGCGCGCCATGCGCGGCGGGTTGACCACGCCATGCCAGGCGGTGGCCATGCTGCCGACGATGGTGGCGCCCACCAGGGCCATCACGAAGGGGCCGTGTTCCGGGGAGTCGAACACGCACACGACGCGCTCGTTGCGCGCGAACAGGCCTGGCACGCCGCGCGCCGTGGTCGGGTTCACCGAGAACAGCGCGCCGGGCACGTAGATCATGCGGGTCAGGCGTGCGTCACAGGGCATGTGGATGCGGTGGTAGTCCTTCGGGCTCAGGTACAGGTTGGCGAAATGGCCGTGCTGGAAGTGGGCCGCCAGCGCCGCGTCGCCGCCCACCAGTTCGGCACTGGTGAACTTGTGGCCCTTGGCCTGGAAGATGTGGTGGTCGTCGATGTCACCGAACTGGCTGATCGCGCCATCCACCGGGCACACGAAATCGCTCTGGGCCAGCGGGCGCACGCCCTCGCGCAGCGGGCGGGTGAAGAATTCGTTGAAACTGCTGTAGCTGGCGATGTCCGGATTGGCCGCCTCGTCCATGTTGACGCCGTACTTGGCCACGAACCAGCGGATCAGGCGCGTGGTCATGGCGCCGCCCTTGGCGCCGGCCACGCGGCCGGCGAAGTTGGTCAGCGCCGTCTTCGGCATCACATATTGGGGCAGGACTTTAATCCGGGACACTTGACAGGCCTCTTGCTGTGGAATCGATGACGCATTATAGCGACGATCATGTAAATCAAACATGTTTATCGCCCGCCAGCCCGGCGGCGGCCCGGCTGTCGGCGCCGGACGTATGCGGCGCGGATAAGCGCGGCATGCATATTCGATTCTTGCAGACAGTCCACATTGCTTCTGGGACAATCGGCATCCTTTTTTTGCACTCTCACTTTTGAAGTAGCCATGTCTCCAGTCCTCAGCCCGTTCCGCCTGACCGCGCTTGCCGCCGCCATCAGCCTTTCCTTGTCCAGCCATGGCGTGTCCGCGCAGGAGGCCCAGGCGCCGGTCCGCGCCGATCCGCCCAAGGCGGAACAGGGCAAGAAGATCCAGCAGGTGGAAGTGAAGGGCGCGGCCGACAGCTACGATCCGCGCCGCGACGACACCGCGACCAAGGTGGTCATCAACAGCGAGGAACTTACCAAGTACGGCGACACCAGCGTGCTCGACGTGCTCAAGCGCGTGCCGGGCATCACGGTCAACAGCGCGAACGGCCGCGGCGGCGAGATCCGCATGCGCGGCCTGGGCGCCGGCTATACCCAGATCCTGGTGAACGGCGAACGCGCCCCGGCCGGCTTCTCGATGGAGTCGCTGGCCCCGGACTCGATCGAGCGCATCGAAGTGCTGCGCGCGGCCAGCGCCGAGTTCTCGACCCAGTCGGTGGCCGGCACCATCAACGTGATCCTGAAACGTTCGGTGAAGAACCGGATGCGCGAGCTGAAGCTGGCGATGCAGGGCTCGAGCAACGGCTGGGGGCCGAACGCCAACCTGCAGCTGTCCGACCGCGACGGCGGCTTCTCGTACTCGGTCTCGGCGAATGCCGCCCAGGACCGCTTCGAGTTCGAGTCCAGCGGCGTGGAACGGGGCACGGCGCCGGACGGCAGCGTGAACATGCTGCGCACCATGGTCCTGCCACAAAAGGGCAAGTTCAGCTTCCTGAACCTGAGCCCGCGCCTGAACTGGACCCTGGGCCAGGACAACACCCTGACCTCGCAGACCTTCATCAACCTGAACCGCTTCAACAACCGCTTCTTCCAGCCGACCACCACCCTGATCGGCCCGCCGCCGCTGTACCCGAACCTGCTGACCGAGGCGGACAACGAAGGCAACTACCTGCGTTCCGACCTGATGTGGGCGCGCAAGTTCGAGGATGGCGCCAAGCTCGACCTGAAAATCGGCATCTCGGCTGGCGCCAGCGATGCGCTGTCGCACCGCGGCGCCTGGGCCGCAAACAACGCGCCCATCCTCGATACCGACATCGACATCGAGGGCAGGGAACGCGGCCTGAACTCGACCGGCAAGTACGCGCGTACGCTGCAGAAGGGCCATACCCTGGCCTTCGGCTGGGACGGCGGCGTGGACACCCGTGACGACCTGCGCACCGAACGCGACGCGCTGCGCGGCGCGGCCCCGCAGCCGGCCGACGAGCGCTCGGAAGCGCGCGTGAAGCGCTTGGCCATGTTCGCCCAGGACGAGTGGAACATCACGCCGCAATGGTCGATGTACCTGGGCGCGCGCTGGGAAGGCATCCGCACCCATGCCGAGGGCAATACCTTCGGCGTGGCCGACAACAGCTCCAGCGTGTGGAGCCCGATCATGCAGACCCTGTACAAGTTCCCGGCGGCGAAGGGCAAGGGCGGCGACCAGCTACGCCTGGCGCTGACCCGCACCTACAAGGCCCCCGGCCTGCAGTCGCTCAGCCCGCGCCGCGTCACCAACGAGAACAACAGCTCGACCGAGCCGGACTTCCAGGGCAACCCGAACCTCAAGCCGGAACTGGCCTTCGGCATCGACGCCGCCTATGAGCACTACTGGGCCGAAGGCGCCCTGGTGTCGGTGAGCGTGTCCTCGCGCCGCATCAGCGATTTCACCCGCACCCTGGTGTTCTTCGAGAACGGACGCTGGATCGCGATGCCGACCAACCAGGACAGCGCCGTCACGCGCTCGCTGGAAATCGAGACCCGCTTCCCGCTCAAGGCCATCATGGAAAACGCCCCGGCGGTCGACCTGCGCGCCAGCATCAACCGCAACTGGTCGCGCGTCGAATCGGTGCCGGGCCCGGACAACCGCCTGGACCAGCAGACGCCGCTCACCGTCAACCTCAGCGCGGACTACAAGGTGGGCCAGCTGACCACCGGCGGCAGCTTCGTGTTCCGCCAGGGCGGCGAGACGCGCGTCTCGGTCAACCAGCGCGCCTACGCCTGGGCCCGCCGCGACCTCGACCTGTACGCGCTGTGGAAGTTCGATCCCAAGCGCCAGCTGCGTTTTGCCATCAGCAATGCGCTGCGCCAGGACTTCCTGGCCGAGAACACCTACGAGGACGCCCGCTTCGGCACCCAGACCCGCAGCTTCGTGTTCCCGCAGGGGGTGCGCTACCGCGCGACCTATGAGCTGAAGTTCTGAGTTACCAGGATCCGGTGTCGGGGCTGGAGAAACGGCGCTGGATCTATCCGGAAGGGGTGAAGCTGCGTACGACGCTCGAGATGAAGTTCTAGGTCCTTGCGGCTGGCGTCGCTCCTATAGCCGTACTGCGTCCAGCGGAACGATGCCCAAGCGATGCCGCTGCTGCCTGAATCGGTCCGACCAGATTCCCTTCAGCTCGGCACGGGCCTGCGACTCGGCAGTCATCAGCTGCTTCAGGAATTTTTCGTAGCTGGTGTCGGGAACAAGCCGGCGCGCCGGTATCTGGGCTGGATTCCCTAGACGCTGCTGCGCGTCGAGCACATCGACAGACGGTAGCCCCCTGGATGACTGCAAGACCTGGCTGAAATGGGTGCCGTCCAGCATGGCGATGCCGGGATAGACCCCATTCCTGACCAGGACCAGATTGAGCGTGGCCTCGCCGTCCACCGCCCAGACATAGACGATGGGCAATCGCGATCGTTCGCCCAGAATCGATACCGGCACCAGCTTGGCACGCGGGTGTTGGCTTTTCCATTCAGCAATCAGGGCAGCCTCTTCGTCCGGACCGACGCCTGGCGGAAATCCGCGGCCGAACAAAAAATATTCCTGATTGATACCTGGCCGGTAGGCACTGGGCCCCTGGAACAGCAATTCGCTGAAGGGGACGGCTTCCTGCGCAGACGCGGTACTGCATAGCATCGCCAACAAGACACCGATCGCGGATTTGAACATGGCGGGCCAATCCAGGAGGTAAGGAAAGGACTGTCCGCCGCCGGTCGACAGCGGACAATGGGAATGGCGCAGTGTACGGGCTTGTTGCCCTTGGAACAAGCAGCAGCGCTTTTTCTCACGCCTGTACGCTGCGGGCCTCGTCCTGGCTGTCGCGCGTCCGGTGCTGCCGGAAATAGCGCCAGGCCACCAGCACCGCCAGCGCCTGCATGCCCGCGCACAGCAGGAAATGGGTCCCGAGCCGCCAGTCGCCCGCCGGCAGGTGGCTCACCCTGGCCAGGATCGCCGTACCGATGACCGGGCTGACAATCACCCCCAGGCTGTTGATCGATTGCAGCGAGCCCATCAGCTCGCCCTGGGCGCTGGCCGGCGTGCTGCGCGACACGATCGCCTGCAGCGCCGGACCGGCGGCGAAGGCCAGCACATTGGCCAGGATCAGGGCGTACATCATCCAGCCCTGGCTTGCCAGCCCGTAGCCGACATAGGTGAGGGCGCCGGACGCGATGCCCAGCAGGGCCAGGCGGCGCTCGCCGAAGCGCCGGATCAGCAGCGCCAGCAGCCCGGCCTGGACCACGGCCGAGACCAGCCCGATGCAGAACATGGCAAGACCGTTGTCGCGCGGGGTCCAGCCGAAGCGGAAGGTGGTGTACAGCACCCAGGTCGACTGCAGCATCATCTGGCACAGGCTGACCAGGCTGATGGCCAGCACCAGGCCGCGGATGTCCTCGCGCCGCGCCAGGCGCAGCAGGGCGCCGAGCGGGTTCAGGCGCGCCCACGCGAAGGGCGGGCGCTGGCCGGGCGCGAGCGATTCCGGCACCATGAAGTAGCCATAGAGGAGGTTGGCGGCGCCGAGCGCCGCGGCGACATAGAAGGGCAGGCGCAGGTCGCTGTCGCCCAGCAGGCCGCCCAGCGCCGGACCGCAGATGAAGCCGAGGCCGAAGGCGGCGCCGATCTTGCCGAAGCTCTTGGCGCGGTTGTCGGCGGTCGAGATGTCCGAGGCGTAGGCCGAGGCCACCGACATGCTGGCCGAGGACATGCCGCCGATGACGCGCCCCACGAACAGCCAGAGCAGGCTCGGTGCCCAGGCCGTGACCAGGAAGTTGATGCACATGCCGGCCATCGAATACAGCAGCACCGGGCGGCGCCCGACCCGGTCGCTGAGCGCGCCCAGCGCGGGCATGAACAGGAACTGCAGCACGCCGAAGGTCGAGGCCAGCACCCCGAACCACAGGGCCTGGTCGTCGCGTCCGGGCACGAACTGGCCGACCAGCAGCGGCATCACCGGAATGATCAGGCCGATGCCGAGCATGTCGATGAAGATGCAGACCAGGACGAAGTTCAGCTTGCCGCTGCCGGAATGGGCGGGTGCGGACCGGGGAGGGGTCGAACTTGCCATGGCGTGCCTCGAAAGATGACGAAGGTCGATCTTAACATCGTGCAAGCGCCCCGTTCCGGCTCACCGCCACGCGCGGGTGCCGGCAAGCGCTAGCGCGCAACGGAGACACCACTCTCGGCGGCGAATTCCTCGCGGAAGGCAAGCAGGCGCGCCAGCCGTTCGCCGGCCAGCGCGCGGCCGCCGTCGGTCTGCATCATGCCGGGCAGTTTTGCCAGCTTGACCATGATGTGGTCGAGCGCGTAGCGCTGGTCGTCGAAATCGCGCGCCTGGCCCAGGGGATCATCCGGGTGGGCCAGGCCGCTGCCCATCATCCCGGCGATGTAGAACATGCGCGCCAGGCCGATCGCGCCCAGGCCGTCGAGGCGGTCGGCGTCCTGCACGATCTTCGCTTCCAGCGACGCCGCCGGGATCCCGGCCGAGAAGCTGTGCGCCGTGATCGCGTGGGCGACGGCGTCCAGTTTCTCTGCAGGGAACCCCATCCAGGCCAGCTGGTGGCGCGCCAGCCGGGCCGAGCGGGCCGAGGCCTGGGCGCGCTCCGGGTCGTTCTTCGGCAGGTTCACCAGGTCGTGCAGGTAGCAGGCCGCCATCACCACCAGGGCGTCGGCCTCGGGATGGCGCGCCAGCAGGAGCTGGGCGTTGCGCCAGACCCGTTCCAGGTGGGCGCGGTCGTGGGCGCCGTCATGGACGCCGTCGCCGCCGGCAGCGCCTGCCGCCAGGGCCGCCAGGCGCGGGCGCCAGCCGGCGAGATCAGTCGTCGCTTCGTTCATGCATCGTTTCCGTTGGGATTGCTTGTTGTGCGGCGCGCTGCGACAGGGCGTCGGCGCGGCCGTTCCTGTGGCGCGGAATCCAGCGCAGCGTGGCTCCCGGCAGACGGGCAAGCAGGGCGCGCGCCCGTGCGCGCCAGGCCCGCAGCGAAGGCGCGCTGGCGCAGTCCGGGGCCTGGACGTCGTCGATCACCACCTGGCTGTCGCCATGGATGACAGGGGCGCAGGCGCCATGCTCGACGGCGGCTTCGAGCAGCGCGACCAGGGCCGCGTACTCCGCTTCGCTGCTGTTGCCGTAGCCGGCTGCGCGCGACAGCTCGACCTGCAGGCCGTCCGGCCCTTCGAGCACGGCGCCCAGCGTGCAGCGTCCCGGATTCGGATGGGCGGAGCCGTCGAACCATGCGCGCCACACGCTCCCGGACGGTGCGGCGCCACCGCCGCGCCGCGCCTGGGCGGCGCTGGCGAGGGCGCGGCGCACGTCCGCGGCCCGCGCGTCGAGCCGGCGCCGCGCGGCCCGTTCGGCCAGCAGGTGCGCGAGCCCGGCCGCGCCGGCGCGCAGCAGGAGGGTGGCGCGCAGGGCCTCGGATTCGGGGATGCCCTGGCGTTCGGCCAGCTTGCGGCTCGCCGCGCGCTCCCCCTTGGAGGCGGCAAGCACCAGTTCGTCGTACTCGATCATGGCGGCAGCATAACCGCTTTTTTCCGTGTTGACAGGCGTGGTGGCTTTTGCAACACTCATCCAGCAATCTTTCTTGATGCTAACAGGAGAAACCATGCCGTCGATCCGCACCGCTGTCCGCCTCTCCGTGCTGGCCCTGTGCCTGCATGCCGCCCACGCCCAGGCACAAGCGCCCGCTCCTGCCGCCAGGGCCCAGAAAGCCGCGCCGCCAGCCAAGGCGCCGCGGGTCCACAAGCAGTACACCATCGAACAGTTCATGGCGACCACCTCGGTGACCGGCGCCTCCTTCAGCAAGGACGAGCAGCGGATCCTGTTCAGCAGCAACGAGTCCGGCATCTTCAATGTGTACGCGATGCCGGTCACGGGCGGCGCCCCGACCCCGATGACCCGTTCGACCACCGACAGCACCTATGCGATCGGCTACTTCTACAATGACGACCGCATCCTGTTCACGCGCGACAGCGGCGGCAACGAGCGCAACCATCTCTACGTGCGCGAGCTCGACGGCAGCGAGCGCGACCTGACCCCGGGTGACAAGCACCGCGCCATGTTCGCCGGCTGGCGCCCGGACGGCAGCGGCTTCTACGTGGCGACCAACGAGCGCGACCCGAAGTTCTTCGACCTCTACTTCTACGACGCAGGCGACTACAAGCGCAGCGTGGTGTACCGGAACGACAGCGGCATGAACGTGTCCGCCATCAGCCGCGATGGCAAGTGGCTCGCCTTCGACAAGCCCAACACCACCGCCGACAGCGACGTCTACCTGTACAACGTCGCCACCCGCGAGATGAAGCACATCACGCCACACCAGGGCACGGCCAGCTATTCTGCCGCGACCTTCGACCCGGAATCGAAGCGCCTGCTGTTCACCACCAACGACGGCGGCGAATTCGCGCGCATCGCCAGCTACGACCTGGCCAGCGGCCAGGTGGCGCAGGTCGAGAAGGCCGATTGGGACCTGCTGGGAACGAGTTATTCGCGCAACGGCCAGCACCGCGTCAGCGTGGTCAACCGCGACGGCAGCATCGACGTGCGGGTGGTCGACGCGGCCGGCAAGCCGGTGGCGATGCCGAGGCTGCCGGGCGGCGAGATCCGCCAGACCACGTTCTCGCCGAGCGGCAGGCTGGTGGCCTTCTACCTGAACGGCGACCGCTCGCCGAACAACCTGTACGTACACGACTTTCGCGCCAACAAGACCACCCAGCTCACCCGCAGCCTGAACAAGGAAATCGACCTGGCCGACCTGGTCGAGGCCGAGGTGGTGCGCTTCCGTTCCTTCGACGGCATGGTGATCCCGTCGATCTACTACAAGCCGAAAGGCGCCTCGGCCACCAGCAAGGTGCCGGCCATCGTCTATGTGCACGGCGGCCCGGGCGGGCAGACCATGCGCGGCTACAATGCCCAGATCCAGTACCTGGTGAACCACGGCTACGCGGTGCTCGGCATCAACAACCGTGGCAGCTCGGGCTATGGCAAGACCTTCTTTACCGCCGACGACCGCAAGCATGGGCGCGAGCCCCTGTGGGACTGCGTCGAGGCCAAGACCTGGCTCGCCAGCCTGGGCTACGTCGATCCCGAGCGCATCGCCATCATGGGCGGCAGCTATGGCGGCTACATGACGCTGGCGGCCATGGCCTTCCGGCCGGAAGCCTTCAAGGTCGGCATCGACATCTTCGGGGTCAGCAACTGGGTGCGCACGCTGGAGAGCATCCCGCCCTACTGGGAAGCGCAGCGCAAGGCGCTGTACGACGAGATTGGCGACCCGGTGAAGGACAAGGCGTTCCTGGTCGCGACCTCGCCGCTGTTCCACGCATCGAACATCCGCAAGCCGCTGATGGTGATCCAGGGGGCGAACGACCCGCGCGTGATCAAGCCCGAAAGCGACGAGATCGTCGAAAGCGTGCGCAAGAACGGGGTGGAGGTCGAGTACATCGTGTTCCCGGACGAGGGGCACGGCTTCTCGAAGAAGAAGAACCAGATCGAGGCGAGCGCGCGGATCCTGGCCTTCCTCGACAGGCACCTCAAGAAGTGAGGAAGTGAGGAAGTGAAGAAAGGCAGCCGTGGCTGCCTTTCTTCATTCCCGGTCCGCTGCAATCAGCGGCGGTAGGGATTGTCGGGCCGGTGGTCGTAGCGGTTCGGCACGCGGTCGCCGTCACGGTCGCGGTCGCGATCGTTGCGGATGCCGTCGTTGTCGAGGTCGCGGTCGTAGCGGTTCGGAATGCCGTCGCGGTCGGTGTCGCGATAGCGGCCACGGTCGTCGCGCCGGCCGTCGCGGTAGTAGCCGTCGCGATAGCCATGACGGTTGTAGCCGTCACGGTAGGCGTAGCCGCCGCCGGCGTACACCGGCGCGTAGCCGCGCCGCTCGTAGCGGTCGGGGATGCCGTCACGGTCGCGGTCCCAGCGCCCCGGTTCCATGTACCAGCCTCCCTGGCGCTGGTGCCAGCGCGGCGGCGCATACACGTAGCCCGGTCGGGCGGCGATCCAGTAGCCGGGCACCCAGGCGTGGCGGCGGCCGCGCCATTCCCAGTAGCCGGGCGCCCAGACATGGCCGGGGCGCGCGGCCGGCACGTATTCATAGATGGGCGCGGGCGGGGCCGAGCCGATGTACAGCTGGATGTCGGTCTGCGCCATCGAGGGCAGCGGCGCGAGGGCGGCGCCAAGGGCGATCAGGGCAGAGAGGGTGAGGGTCGGTTTCATGTCGGGTCTCCAGATCCGGAAGCGGATGACCCACTATATCGCCGGCCGCCGCTGGAAGGGGGCCCTGAAGCAGATGCTTACAACTGAAACAGATCGGCCTGCGGACTGCGCAGTGGACGGATACATTTGGCGCCGCCGCAGTCGGGGCGCTGTCGCCCGGGTGCGACAGCGCAGGGGCCGGCCACGGTTGTATACATGCTCATCCACGCACCTCGGCCGCCTGTTTTTCCGCGGCCGACAGGCGCTTGGCGGTGACCTTGACGACGGCGATCCGGTCGCCGTTCGCTACCATGGCCGGGTCGGCGCTGTAGCTGCGGGCGCGGGCTTCGGGAATGGCGTCGATCAGGTAGCTGCCGGACACCGCGAGGCCCATCGCGACGACGAAGACGGCTTCCATGTGCTTGATGATGTTCATGGTGTTTCTCCTTGCAGGTGGATGGTCGATGTGTGCACTGTAGGCGCGTGGCCGGCGGTGCGCGAGCGGCGTGCGACGGGCCGCGAAAATCGCGGCATGACTTGTCGAAAACGGCGCGCGAACCCGCGCCGGGCTGGTGCGCCGCGGCCGGGCTTTTCACCCGCCCCCGGCTAGGCCCCGGAGAAGCGGCCGCCCGGCCGCGCTACGCCGCCACCCATGCAGCCACCTACGCATCCGATCAGTGCCACCCTCGCATCCCTGATGGCGTCCCTTGCCGCCGGGCGCACCGCGCGCCGGCGCGCGCGCAACCTGCGCCTGGGCATCGCCGGCGCGCCGCGCCTGCGGCTGGCCGCGCCGCCCGCTGCCTGGACCCTGCTGGGCTGCGCCGCGGCGCTGCTTGGCGCGGTGGTGCTGGCGCAGGCGGCGCGCGGCCTGCCGCCCGGGACCACGGCCGGCACCGCCGACGCCGCGCGGCTGGACCTGCTGCGGCCCCTGCTCGGCGGCGTCACGCTGCGGGTACCGCAGGAAGCGGGCATCACGGTACAGCGCCACGGCCCGACCGCGCTGGTGGTGGGTTCCGGCATGCGCCTCGCGGCGCCGCTGCGGATCGACCTGTGCGCCCAGCTTCCGTATCCGGACGCGAAACGGATCCTGCCGCTGCCGATCGGCCAGCCGTTCGGCGCGGCAAAATCGCCAGCGGCCCCGGTCCGTGCCGTCCTGCTGGCGGCGCCCGGTTCGGCGATGCCGCGCATGGAATTGTCCGGTGCGGTGGAGGGCGCACTGCGCCTGGCCTGGGATGCGGGCGCGGGCAGCGCCGCCTGGGCGGGCGATGCCGGTCCGGGGGGGAGTCCGCACGGCTCGCGCGCCACCGGCCTGCTGGGCCGCGCCGGCTGGCTGGTGTGGGAGGGCGGCGCGCTGCGCTTCTCGCGCCGCGCCACCAGCGCCTGCCCGCGGGCCGGCGAGCTCCTGCTGCAGCGGGCCCTGCCCGATCCGCAAGCCGGCGGTCTGGTGCAGGCATTCGGGCCCGGCCTGGCCTTGCCGCTGCTGCGGCTGGCGCCCGGCAGCTACGGGGTACCGGCGGCCGCACCGCGTGGCCTGGAAGACGCCCGCCTGTTCGCGCAGCTGCAGGAGCGCGGCCTGGTGCGGCTCGGAAAGGACGGCCTGGCCGAGATCGCGCCGCGCGACCTGGCGGCCTGGCAGGCCGCCGCGCCGTCCAGTCGCGCGCCGCTGCCGGGCTGGGAGCATCTGCGCCTGGACGAGCCCGGACGCCGGCTGCTCGAGCGCCTGTACTACCGTGCCGACGGCGCCTTCGTGCGCGAGCAGCTGCGTGTGTTCAACGGCGAACGGCGGCTGCTGGCCTGGCGCGTGCGTGCGGGTGGACAGGACCGCTGGCAGGCCAGCGCCGGGGCCGCGCCGGTACGCGAAGACGGTGGCCTGCCGGTGGCGGCGATGCGCCTGTTCGCGCGCCTGCCGCAAGGCTGGGAACCTTGGCGCCGGATCGGTGCCTGGGAGGGTGGGGCCGCCAGCGCGCGCCTGAGCCTGGACGATCCGCCGGCGCAGCCGGTCGAGCTGCTGGTGGCTGGACGCCTGCTGCACGCGCGCGGCGCGGTTGCCAGCGCCAGCCCGGCCTGCGACGGGCGCGCCTGCCGCGAGCGCGAGGCCGTCCAGCTGCTGCGGCTGGCGCCACTGCCGGGGGCGCGCCGCATCGAGCTCGAGCTGGCGCCGCTCGACCTGGCCGCGCTCACCGGCGGCGCCGACGCCGCCTACCGCCACGTGCGTATCGAGAACGGTCGCCTGGCCTGGCAGGCCTTGCCCGACGCGGGGACGGCGCCGCGCGCGGCCCTGGCCGAGGTCCGGCTGCAGGCGCGCGACGGCGCCGCGCTGTGGCAGGACGGTGCGCCCAGCGCCGCGGCGCAGGCGGCGGGACTGGCACCGCTGCTGGGCCTGCGGCCCGATCACAGCGCCAGCGTGGCCGGCATGCTGGGCCGCTTGCCCGGCCAGGCCCACACCGCCCGCCTCAGCCTGGACCTGGGCCTGCAGGCCGCGGCCCAGTCCGTGCTCGACTGCGTCGGCCTGCGCCAGGGACGCTGGGAGCAGGGGCGCTGCCACGGCGCCCAGGCCGCGCCGGCCGGGCGCCAGGCCGGGCTGGTGCTGCTCGACGCCGCCAGCGGCGAACTGCTGGCCGCGGCCGGCGCCGGGACCGGCGGCGCCTCGGCCGACCCGGCGCGCTGGCCGGAGCTGCGCGATTTCGACCGCGCCGAACCGGCCCGCAGCCCGCTGCGCCTGCCCGCCTTCCAGCACGACGGCGGGGCTGGGCGCGCTCCCGGTTCGACCTTCAAGGTCGTCACCGCGCTCGGGCTGGAGGCGGCCGCGCGCACCGACCGCGCGCTCGATCGCCTGCTGGACGGCCTGCCGCTGGACGAACTCGATGCCCGCGCGCGCGCGGCCGGCTATGGCTTCGCCTCCGGCGCGCCCAGTTATCCGGCGGGCGCGGCGGCGCGCATCACGAATTTCCGCGAGCAGGAAGCGGGCGTGCGCGCCGTTGGCGGGCGTCTCGGCCTGGCCCAGGCCATGACCCATAGCATCAACACCTGGTTCGCCTGGACCGCCGAGCTGGGCGACCGCAGCCTGGGCGGCGGCCCGCAGGGCGGCGTGCCCGGCGTGCGCGAGCTCGAGCCGGGCGCGCTCGACAGCCTGCGCCCGGTGGCGGGGATGGCGCGCCGGCTCGGCTTCGGCAGTCCGCTGCGCCTGGATGGCGGCCTGCTTCCGGCCGACTATTCCTGGTCGACCTGGGACGGCCTACAGGCCAGCCCCGCCCAGCTCGATCCGATCCTGACCCGCCACGAAGTGCGCCAGATGGCGATCGGCCTGCGCATGCAGGCCACCCCGTTGCAGATGGCGCTGGTGGCGGCGGCGGTGGGGCAGGGGCGCACCGTGGCGCCGCGCCTGCTGCTCGAACTGGACGGACGCGTGGCGGCCGCCCCGGCGGGCGAGGACCTGGGCGTGCGCCTGGACCGGATCCGGGCCGGGATGAAAGGCGTGGTCGAGCATGGCACGGCGGCGTCCGCCTTCCGCGGCCCCGGCTTTGATCGGGTGCGCGCCGGACTGTTCGGGAAAACCGGCACCGCGCCCACCAGCAAGGATGGCGAGGCGACGGTCTGGTTCATGGGCTGGCTGGAGCCGGGCAGCCTGCCCGGACAGGACCGGCGCCTGGCCTTCGCCGTCTTCGTGAGCGCCTCGCAGCTGACCGGCGGGGGCCATGCGGCGCCGGTGGTGGCCGCGCTGCTGCACAGCATGCCCTCCCATTCCCCCGAACAGAAGGGGAATTGAGGCTCAGCTGGGCGCCTCCGTTATGTGTTTGTATGGCATCATCTGTTGACAATCCGCTGCTTGCGGATGGCCATCGAGGATGAGGAAGGTATGCGTTTGCCGGGAACCCGGTACCAGGAGCAGGGTTGGGAGCAGGTCCGCAAGTTGCTGGGGCAATGCTCGCTGGCCGCGCTCGCCCGCATCGGCCCGGCCCGCCTGCTGGCGCCCGGCGCGGCGTTGCTGGACGACTACGTGGAGGCGATGGCGCCGGCACTGCAAGCCCATGGCGGCCGCGCCGCGCTACCCGGCAACAGCTATGGCGACACGGTGCTGGCGCTGGCCCAGGGCCTGCTGGCCGAGCTGGCGGCGCGCCCCGCCGATTGGGACGCGCTGTGCGCGGCGGTGGCCGGCGAGTACGCGCGCATGGGCGCCTTCTGGAACCTGCCCGGCGGCGAAGCCCAGCTGCGCAAGAAGTTCAACGACCTGTACGCGGTGTTGCGCGACAAGGTCGACAGCGACAACTACCAGGCCGCCTGCGGCCGCCCCTGCAGCCCGAACCGGATCTACGCCTACCGCATGCTGGACACGGCCCGGGCCGAGGTGGCGCGCCTGTTCGCGGCCTGGCGCGAGCACCGCGAGCAGGTCGGCGCGATCCTCGGCCGCGCGGTGGACGCGGAGCCGATCGAGGCGCGCATGCTGCGCGGGGCGGGCGACTGCCGGCCGGAATGGATCCTGCGCTGGAGCGCCAGCCTGGAACGCTTCGGCGGTGCGCCCGGACCTCTGCACACCCGCTCCAAGCGTTTCGCCAGCCTGAAGGACAGCCCGGACAAGATCGGCGCCATGCTGCGCGAGATCGGCGAATACGAAGCGCTGTCGGCCAACGCCGACCGTGACTGGCGCCAGGACGCGCACGATGCCGGCGCCTGGCTGGACGACTACTGGCGCGTGCTGGGCGAATCGCAGGCCCACGCCACGCCGGGCCCGGACCGGATCCTGGAGGCGCGCCAGGACGAACTGGACCTGGCTGCCGGCCTCCTTGATGAAGAAGACGGCACCGAAGCGGCCGGGCCGGCCCCGGCGCCGCTCGACGAAGCTTTGGCGCGCCAGCTTTCCCTGTCCCCCCGCTACCTGGAGATGGCGGCCGCGGCGCAGGCGTGCGGCAGCTGGGCGCTGCGGGTGATGGAAGGCGATTCGCTGCCGGTGCGGCTGGCGGTCTACTTGAAGCTGCTCGGGCCTGTCGACGACAGCTATCCGGGCGAATGGCTGGTGCCCGCCACCGGCGAGCTGCCGACGATGGCGCAACTTGCCCTGCTGGACGGGATTTCGCTGCCGACCCTGCGCAAACGGCGCGATGCCGCCATCGCCAGCCTGCGCGCGGCGGCGGGAGCACAGGAGGAGATTCGATGAGCATGACGGAACTGGACCGCAGGCTGCAGGCGCGCCTGCTGGAAACGCGGCGCGCCGAGGGTGACTGGCTGCGCCTGGACGACGCGGTGCTGCTGGCGGCGCTCGATGGCAGCCGGCCGCTGAGCGCGAGCGAGCGCGCCGCCTTGCAGGCCTCGCCGCTGACCGCGCGCCGCCTGCGCAGCCTGGCCCTGGCGCGCCGCGCGCAGGCGGGAGCCTGGCGCGGCAGTACCGGCATGCTGCGCGCCGCCGACAGTGGCGCTGCGCCCGGTGCCCTGGTGACCGACGATGGCGCCTGGCGCCTGCATTTCGTGGACGGCCCGCGCTGGCGCATCGTACTGCAGCTCGACCCGCAGTCGCCGCTGGCGCCGGCGCTGCTGCGCGCAGGGGAAGCACTGCGGGTCGTGGACGGTGCCGGCGCTGTTTTGCTGCAGGGGATGCTCGACAGCGACGGCGAGTGCGAGGGCGACTGGCCCTGCGCCGACGCACCGGCGGTTCACCTGCAGCGCTGCGGGGCGCGCTTCAGCGTGGAGCCGGCCGCGGCCGACCAGAGAGACTAGCGATGCTGAAGATGTTCACCAGGCCGTTCCGCCAGCCGCGCCCCGACCTTGCAGGCCTGGGAACGGCGTGGATCGCGCTGCCGCTGCCGGACGGCTGCAGCGTGCCGGCCGGCTGCTTCGCGGTGCTGGCCGGCGCCGATGGCCGCAGCCGGCGCCTGAGCGAAGGCGTGCGTGTCGCCATCCTGCCGGGCGAGCGCGCCTGGTGCGTGCATCCGGGCCCCTACGCCTGCGCGCTGCTGCCGTTCGCAGCCGCCCCCGAGATCGGGCTGCGGGTGGCGTTCGCGATCGACACGCCCGACCCGCGCGCGGCGCAGCAGCGCTTCGACCTGTTCCTGGCCAGCGAAGCCGGCGAACGGGTGGGCCTGGAGGCCATGGTCGCGGCCCTGGAGGCGGCCCTGCAGGACGCCCTGGCCCAGGGCGCGCTGGAGCTGCCGCCGTGTACCGGATTCGACGAATGGAATGCCTTCCGCAGCGGCTTCAACCAGTTGCTGTACACCCGCTTCGGGGTAATGGTCGACGACTGCGTCCCGGCCGACCTGGGCGCCACCCACAGCCTGGCGGGGCAGTTGTCGGCCCGGCTGGCGCAGCAGCAGGAGGCTCAGCCCGGCCTGCGGGCAGCGGCGGGCGTGCCCGCGCAGGAAGCCTTCGACCCGGCGCGTGAAGACGCGCGCGCGCTGCGCCGCCTGTTCCTGGAGCTGCCGGCGGTATTGTGCGGCCTGCGCCTGGCCGTGATGCCGGCCGACTGCGCCATCTTCCGCCGCCACCAGGACCTGCTGCGGCGCCTGGACCTGGTCAGCCTGTCGGTCGGCACCATGCCGGCGCTGGAGCTGGCCGCGCCCGGCCAGCCGCTGGATGGCGCCGGGCAGTTGCGCCGCGCGCGCCACAGCCGGCGCGCGGCCGCCGCGCTGGACGAGGCCTGGGCGCTGCTGGCCCGGCTCGAGCTGGGCGAGGCGGCCCTGCTGCCGGTGCTGCTCGGCGAGGCCGAGCGCATCGTCGCCAACCTCGCATCCGACTGCGCCGCGCGCCGCGCCGTGGACGGTGGGGAGGCGCCATGAACGCCCCGGTGGTGGTACACAGCATCGCGCCCGACGGCAGCCTGCTGGCGGTGACGGCCACCGCCCGCGCGCGCGACGGCCGGGCCGAGGTCAAGTGCAACGTGCCGGACGCGCCGCAGCTGGCCCGGCGGGTGCAGGAAGTGGTGCGCCTGGCGCGCCATACCGAAGCACGCTACGACGCGCGCACCCAGGTGGTGCTGGGCCTGGACCGCGCTCCTCCCGCGGGCTGGCGCGACTGGGAGCTGGCCTGCGTGCTGGCCGACCGCATCGTGCGCGGCGCCTGGCAGCCGGGGCGTTCTCCGGCGCCGCTGGTGGCAAACGGCTCGTCGGACGCCTGGCACCTGGGACGCATCGACGGCCACGCCCTGGGGGCGCCGCCGCCCGGCGTGCTGGTGGGCGGTGCGGACGGGCTGCCCCACCTCGGCGCCCTGAACGGGCATCCGGATCCGGCCGCCGCGGTGTCGTCGGCGCGTGCCTGGTTCCCGCTGCACAGCGGCGGCGCCGGCGACGCCCTGGCCTGGGTCGAGGTCAGCGTGCGCCCGGCCGGGACCGCGGGCATGGAAGACGAGGACAGCGCCATCGCCGCTCCTGGCGTGGACGCGGCGCTGCAGGCGCGGGTGCGCGCCGTGCTGGCCGGCGCCCGCCATTTCGACGGTCGCGGCGGTGGCGAATGGCGCACCACGGTGCGCTTCGGCGAGAGCCGCTTCCAGGGCGCTTCCTTCGAGCTGGCGCTGGTGATGGCGGACCGGATGGCGCGCGGGCGCGAATTCCTGGCGCGCGGGCGCCTGCTCGCCACCGGCCAGTCGTCGGCCTGGCATGCGGGACGGGTCGAGACGGTGGAAGGGCTGGCGCCGAAGTGCGCGCTGCTGCTGCGCGAGGCGGCCCCGGGCGACCGCATCCTGCTGCCGCGCGCCTGGGAAGCCGGCCTAGCGCCCGGCTGGCGCGAGGATATCCGGGCGCGCGGGGCCAGCGTGGCCTGCGTCGAGCGGATCGGAATCATTTGAAGCGTCCCGCTTTGCTAGAATCGGCAGGGCGGAACATGCAGGCGGGGCTGTGCAGACAGCGGAAACGGAGTCGGAAATGTTGCAGATGTTCGGAAAGGGCGGCGCCAGCTGCCCGCGCTGCGCGCGCAAGCATGGCGGCGAGGCGCGCTATTGCGCTGGCTGCGGCCTGGACCTGAATTCGGGCCAGGGCCAGGGGCAGGGCGGCGCGTCCCCAGGAAGCGAGGAGCGCCCGGCACCGGTGCTGCGCGACAACCGCTGGGTGGCCGGGCCGGACGAACTGGCCGTGTTCTTCGGCGTGCGCGCGCTGTCCGGCCTGTTCGTGAAGACCCTGCGCGTGCCGGCCACGGCGCGCGCCTACATCCTGCAGGGCGGCAAGGCGACCGAGGTGCCGCAGGGCGAGTACGAGATCGAAGGCTTCTTCACCCGCCTGAACCACCTGCTGCGCGACCAGCATGCCGAGATCCTGGTCACCCGCACCGGCGCGCTGCCGGTCGAATTCCGTTTCGACGATGTCCTGACCTGCGAACAGCTGGCGGTCAGCGTGCGCTGCACGGTCAGCCTGCGCATCGAGAACGTGCCGGCCTTCGCGCGCCACTTCATGACCGAGCCCGGGACCATCGGCGTGCGCGAATTGCGCGAACTGCTGGCGCGTCCGCTGCGCCAGCTGGCCGAGGAATTCATCGGCGCGCGCTCGATGCGCGAGATGGCCGGGGCCAGCGCCCTGCGCGACGAGTTCGACCAGCGCCTGCAGGGCGGCCTGGCGCTGCTGCTGGCCGAATACGGGCTGGCCGTGGCCAAGGTCGACACCATCGAGCTGCGCCACGACAAGTACGACGCCAACCGGGCCCGCGTCGGCAGCCTGTGGCTGGCGCTCGACGAGCGCCATGTGCAGGTCGAGCACGCGAAGCACCTGGACGAGCTGTACGATGCCGAGGAATGGCAGCGCCTGCGCCGCGCCGAAGCGGCGGCACGGGTACGCCAGCGCGAACGCGAACTGCGCCAGGACGATGCCATCGCCCGCGCCGAGCTGTCGCTGCAGGGCGCCGACCGCGCCCATGCCGTGCGCGCGCGCCAGATCGAACTGTATGCGCGCATCCTCGACGCCCGCTCGCGCCAGCAGGCGCTGGAACGCGGCGCCAGCGACGCCCTGGCCGAACTCGAGCACGACCTGGCGCGCAAGGGCGGGCAGCGTGCGGACGAAGCCCGCGCCTGGCAGCAGCTGCGCGCGCTGGCCCAGGTGCGCATGCGCGGCGAACTCGAGGTGGCGCAGCAGGAGTCGCGCCAGGCGCTGGCGATCGCGCGCCAGCGCTTTTCGCAGCAGCTGCTGCAGCAGCAGATCCGCAACAAGCTGGAACAGGCCGCGCTGATCGAGGACGGCGCGCGGCGCCAGGCCGAGCTGGAACGGCTGCGCGCCAGCGCGGCCGATGCCGCGCGCCGCGCGCGCGAGATCGACGAGGAAGAACACCTGGCGCGGCGCCAGGCGCTGGCGCTGGCCAATACCGCGCATCGGCGCGAGGCCGAGCGCCTGCAGGAGTGGCAGGACGAGGAGGTGCGCCAGCGGATCGAATCGCAGCGCACGCTCGCCCAGCAGGAAAAACTGCAGCGCACCATCGAGCTCGATGCGCGCCAGGCGCGCGCCGGGCAGGCGCTGCAGCTCGAGGGCGAGGAGCGCCGCCATGCGCTCGAATTGCGGCGCATGGAAAGCTTCGGTGCGCTGGACGACAGCGCCAAGCTGGCGCTGGCGGCCGCGCCGAATGCCGCCCTGCTGAACGACTACCTGAAGACGCGCGTGCATGCCGGCATGGACGCGGACCAGCTGGCGGCGCTGGCCGGCGTGTCCCGGGAGGGCAGCCTGGCGCCGGCCGAGGCCCTGGCCCTGGTGCGCGAAGAAGCCGCGCGCAGTGCGGCTGACGTGCAGCGAGAGCGGGAACGCGAGCGCCAGCACCAGGTGGCGCTGCTGGCGGCCGCGCAGGGCGGCCATGCCCGCGCCGCCTGCGGCTGCGCCGTGCGCGCACCGGCGACGGCGGGCGAGCGCTTCTGCGCCTCCTGCGGCGCGCCGCTGGCGCACTGAAGGGGACGCGCCGCCAGCGATGCAGACCGCCATCGACAAGATCCGTGAACTGCGTGCCCTGCACGAGGATGGCCTGCTGAGCCGGACCGAGTTCGACCTGCGCAAGAACGCCATCCTGGACGCGGCCTACCGGCCCGCCACCGACAGCGGCGCGCAGCCGGGGGACGGGGACGCTGCCGCGCAGCCGATCCGTCCCGGTACCGAGATCGGCCTGATGGCGGGCCAGGAAGTGGGACCGCCGAACCGGCGCTACCGGCTCGAACGCCTGCTCGCCCACGGCGGCATGGGACAGGTGTGGCACGCGACCGACCTGGCCACCCAGGCCGAGCTGGGCCACAGCGCCCAGGTGGCGCTGAAGATCCTGCCGCCGCAACTGACCGCGTCCAGCCTGCAGGCCAGGCTGCTGGTGCAGGAAGCGACGCGCGCACGGCGCCTGGCGCACGAGCACATCGTGCGCGTCTACGAATGGGCGCAGGATCCGGCCACGGCCAGCTACTTCATCATCATGGAATGCCTCGAGGGCGAGGACCTGGACAGCCTGCTGGCGCGCGAAGGTCGCCTGCCGCTGGAGCGGGTGCTGGCGCTGCTGGCACCGGTCGCCGAGGCGCTCGACTATGCCTGGGAGAAGCACGGCCTGGTGCACCGCGACATCAAGCCGGCCAACCTGTTCCTGACCCGGCGCGGCGAGGTCAAGCTGCTCGACTTCGGCATCGCGGCGCGTGCCCGCAGCAGCGGTTACGGCGGCGGCGCGGCGCTCGACGCCCCGGGCAGTTCCGGCACCGCCGGCTACCGCGCGCCCGAAGCCGGCCGGGGGCAGCCGGCGCCCACGCTCGACGTGTACGCGCTGGCCGTGATGGCCTGCCAGATGCTGGACGGCGCGCTGCCCGTCCAGCCGGCGCAGGCCCCGGCCGGCCTGCCGCCGCACCAGTGGGAAGTGCTGCGCAGCGGTTTCGCGCCGGACCCGGCGGCGCGACCGCCCACCGTGCGCGCGCTGCTGGCGCGCCTGGAAGCGGCGCGCGGGCCGTCGCCGGAAGCACTGGCGGCGCAGGCGGCGGCCGCGCGCGCCGAAGAGGAACGCCGCGCCCGCGAGCTGGAAGCGCGGCGCCAGGCCGAGGTAGGGGCGCGCGCCGCCGCCCGCGCCGAGCTGGAACGCCAGCGCCGCGAACAGCAGCGCCGCGAACGCGCCGCCCAGGAAGCGGCGCGCGCGGCGCGCAAGGAAGCCCTGCGCCAGCAATTGCTGGCGCGCCGCGAGGAGGAAGCCGCCAAGGCCCGCCTGGCGGAGGAAGAAGCGGCGCGCAAGGCGGAGCAGGCGCGCGCTGCGGCCGCCTACCTGGCCGAGCAGAAGCGCGCGCGCGAATTGCAGGCGGCGCGCAGCGCGGCCGAGCTGGCGCAGCTGCTGCCCGGCGCGGCCAGTCCGGTGGCCGACGGCGACGGCGTGCTGTGCGACCCGCTGCTGGACGGCGAAGGCAGCGGTCCCTCGCTGGTCCTGATCCCGACCGGGCGCTTCCAGATGGGCTCCCACGAACACGAGCGCAAGATCGCGATGGCGGCCGGGTCGCAGCAGAAATGGCTGGAGCGCGAGACCCCGCCGCACTGGGTCGGGATCGAGCGGCCCTTCGCGCTGGGACGCTATCCGGTGACGGTGGGCGAGTGGCGCGTGTTCGCGGAGGCCACCGGCTGGGAGCCGACGGGCGAGGTCGACTGGCGCGCGCCCGGCTTTCCCCAGACCGACGCGCACCCGGTGGTGGGCGTCACCTGGCACGATGCGCAGCGCTACCTGGAATGGCTGTCCGGCGTTACCGGCAAGCGCTACCGCCTGCCGAGCGAGGCCGAGTGGGAATACGCCTGCCGCGCCGGCACCCGCACCGCCTTCAGCTTCGGCGACAGCATCGGGCCGCACCAGGCCAACTACGACGCCGGCTTCAGCTACAACGGCGGCCCGCGCGGCCCCAGCCGGCGCGGCACCACCCCGAGCGGCATGTTCCCGCCCAATCCCTGGGGACTGTACGACATGCACGGCAACGTATGGGAGTGGGTGCAGGACGTGGTGCACGAGAGCTACCAGGGCGCGCCGCTGGACGGCAGCGCCTGGGACAGCGGCGGCGATCCGGCGCGCCGTATCCTGCGCGGCGGCTGCTGGCTGTACAATCCGCGCTACCTGCGTTCGGCCCTGCGCAACGGTTTTTCCAGCGTGCTGTCGAACGACATCGTCGGCTTTCGCGTCGCGCGCGAGCTGCTGTAGCTACCTAAAGGAGAGTTCGCCATGCCCATCGCGCAGCTGCTGCCATCGCACGACAAGGACCTCGGCGGCGGCTTCACGGTCCGGCGCATCCTGCCGGCCGCGAGCCGCCAGTCGGTCGGTCCGTTCCTGTTCTTCGACCACATGGGACCGGTGCAGGCCGCGCCTGGCGCGCGCCACGACGTACGGCCCCACCCGCACATCGGGCTGGCCACGGTGACCTACCTGTTCGAGGGCGCCATCATGCACCGCGACAGCCTGGGCAGCGCCCAGCGCATCGAGCCGGGCGCGGTCAACTGGATGACGGCCGGCAGCGGCATCGTGCATTCGGAGCGCACCCCGGAAGATCTGCTGGACCGTACCCGCCGCACCCACGGCCTGCAGCTGTGGGCGGCGCTCCCGCGGGAGCACGAGGAGGCCGCGCCCGCGTTCTCGCATACGCCGGCCGACGCCATTCCCGAGATCGCGTTCGAAGGCGCCGCCGTGCGGGTGCTGGTCGGCAGCGCCTTCGGCCAGGCTTCGCCGGTGCCGACCTTCAGCGACACCCTGTACCTCGACGTGCAGCTGGCCCCCGGCGCTTTCCTCGACCTGGACGGCCTGCCCGAGGAAAGCGCGGTCTATGCGCCGATCGGCGCGATCGCGGTGGATGGCGAAGCGGTGCCGCCGAACACGATGGCGCTGCTGGCGCCGGGCGCGCAGGCGCGGGTGTCGTCGGCCGCCGGCGCGCGCTTCGTGCTGGTGGGCGGGGCGCCGCTGGACGGGCGCCGCTACATCTTCTGGAACTTCGTCTCGTCCAGCCGCGAGCGCATCGAGCAGGCCGCGCGCGACTGGGAGGCGGATGCCTTCGCGCCGGTGCCGGGCGAGCACGAACGGATCCCGCTGCCGGCCTTGCCGGCGGCCTGGCGCCGCGGCGGCTGAGGCATATCGCGTCCTAGGCTGCGGCTGGCGCCAGCGGCACGATGCGGTAGGCGCAGCGGCGCGCGCCGGCCAGCTGGTGCTCGACCCGGTCCACCTGCACGTCCGGTCCCAGCACGCGCCGGAACACGTCCAGCTCGGAGCGGCAGAAGTTCTGGCAGCTGCGCGCGGCGGCGCAGATCGGACAGTGGTTCTCCACCAGCAGCACGCTGCCGTCGGCCTGCGGCGCGGCTTCGGCCATGTAGCCTTCGGCATCGCGCAGCAGTGCCAGGCTGGCGGCGCGCTGCGGCAGGGTCGCGGCCGGGTCGACCGCGGCGCGGTAGGCCGCTTCGCTGGCCGCTTCGCGGGCGTCGATCAGGCGGTCGATGGCGGCTTCGCCGAACAGGGCCTGCACCTGGCCGAGCAGCTCGACCGTGAGCGCGGCGTGGCGGTCCGGGTAGCGCGCGTGTCCTAGGGCGGTGAGCTGCCACAGGCGCACCGGGCGTCCCACCTTGCCCGGGCGGTCGACGTGGGCCACCAGGCCCTTGTCCTCGGCCGCCTCGAGCTGGCGCCGCACCCCCATCGAACTCAGGTGCAGCACGTCGGCCAGCGCCTGGGCGGTCTGGGCGCCGCGGGTCTTCAGCAGCAGCAGGATCTGTTCAGCGGTATTCATGCGGCCTCGTTCATGTGCTTGTCGAGCAAGTGCTCCTCGCTGCGGCCCCAGCGCCGCAGCGACAGCGCGGCCCAGCCCGCCAACAGGCTGCCGCCTACCAGCACCAGCCGGGTATCGGCCAGGGCCAGCAGCGCGCCGCCAAGGGCCATCAGGATGTGGGCCAGGCAGAAGGTGGTGGACAACAGTCCCATCACGGCGCCCTGGCCGTGGCCGGCGAAGCGTTCGGCGGCCCAGGCCTGCAGCGTCGCATTATAGAAGGCATGGGGCAGGCCGAACAGGATGATGGCGGCGATGCCGGTCCAGAGCGAGCCCAGCCCCACGCCCAGCACCGCCAGCGCCACCGCGGCCGCCTGCCGTGACAGGCGCGCGCGCGCCTCGCCGCCATGGGCGCGGCCGGCGAACAGGGCGGTGCAGGTCATCACCGCGCACATCGCCATGTTGACGAAGGCGATGCCGCGCGCGTCGTAGCCACCGTTCTCCACCAGCCACAGTGGGAAGAACTCGTAGAAACCGGCCACGCAGCAGGCGTAGGCCAGGTGGATCAGGAACAGGGTCTGCAGCGGGCGGTGGCGCAACAACACGAAGGTATGCCGCTCGCGCAGCAGCGACCGCCAGCCGCGCGCAGCGCCCGCCTGGGCCGGCGGCGCACCCGCATCCAGCACCAGTCCCGCCAGCAGGCCGCCCAGCAGCAGGCCGCCGGCCGCGATCTCGAAAGGCAGGGTGATGCTGTAGCTGGCGCTGAGCCCGGACAGCAGCGGTCCGGCCAGCCATCCAAGGTTGAAGGCGCCGTTCAGCCAGGACAGCGCGTGCTGGCGCAGGCCGCCCGCCAGGCGCTCGGCCAGCAGGGCGCGCAGGATCGCGCCATTGCCTTCCAGGACGCCGGTGACGAAGCGCGCCGCCACCAGCAGCGGACAGGACTGGGCCAGCAGCGCGTAGGCGGTCAGGAGGTGGCCGGCGGCGGCGCCTACGGTGGTCAGGAGCAGCAGGCGGCGCCGGCCGAGCGCATCGGACCAGGAACCCAGCACGGCATTCCCGAGCAGCATGCCGAGCGGATTCGCCATCAGCGCGACGCCGAACAGCAGCTTGGGCGGCAGGCCGAGGAAGGCGGCCAGGCCGTTGTCTCCAGCCGCGAACAGCGGCGGCAGCAGCGGATAGGCGAGCGAAGCCCCGATGGTCGAGAGCAGTCCCAGCAGGCAGGCGCTGGCGATGAGCAGGGCGTTCTTCATGCACTTCCTCGTCTGGCAATCCGCAGGAACCCTGAGTGTAGGCGTGCATTCTGAATAAGTAAACGGATCAGTTTATTTATTCTGGAATCTCCTACCAAAGGGAGAGTCTCCTGTGCGCCACCTGGCCGGCGCCGGGCCTGCCGGCGTGAACGAGGCGGCGCTGGCGTGGCGCCTGCGATGGGCGTAGACTGGACTATCCCCGAAGGGATCGTCGCCAGGTCCTGCCGGTTTTCTTGCTCATGCAAGGAAGGGAAACGCCATGAAAATTCCAGACCACCTGAGGATTCCGTTCATCGTCTTCGCGCTGCAGGCGGCGCTGCTGGCCGGAACCACGCTGATCTTCCTGGTGCTGCGACCGCCAGGCGGCTGAACCCTGGTTGCCTCAGGCGCCCAGCCAGGAAGGAGAGCGGGCAGGGGTGCGCAGGTCCCGAACGGACGGCGCAGGGGAGAGGGCGCGCCTGTCGCGGCCGCGGTCCTGTTCCGGGTAGGGCCGGGCGGTGAAGCGCAGGGCCGCGCCCAGGCCGCGCAGCCGCTCCAGCGCCATGCCGGGAGCCAGCGGGGTATCGATGCCGGTGGCCGGATCGCGGTGCCAGAAGCCGCCGCCGCGGTGGAACAGCGGCGGCAGGGCGGCCGCGCGCGGCTGCACGCCGGCCTGTACGCCGTCGCCGCTGCCCGGATCGGTCTCTGGCGCCAGCAGGCAGAATGCCTCGGCGCGCGCGCCCGCGTCCACGCGGTGCAGCACCAGCCCGTGCGGCCACAGGGCCGTGACCTCGAGCTCGGCCACGCCACGGATGCTGGCCGTCAGCGCGATGCGCATGCCCAGGCGCAGCGGCACCGGCGCATGCTTGCCCGGCCACACGCCGTCCAGCAGCAGGCCATAGCGCGACACGTCCTCGATCTCGAAGCCATGCCGGCCCTGGCGGATCAGGGCGTGGCGGCCCGACAGGCGACGCGTGAGTCCGCCCGTCTCCAGGCCGTGCTCGCCATGGTGGGCCAGCAGCAGGTCGGCGTCCGGCTCGATGTCCTCGTAGCGGCCGAGCACGCACTCGTCGAGGGCGAACAGGCGCAGGTGGCGCTGGGCCGCCGAATCCGGTTCCACGTGCACCAGGCAGGCGCGCTCCGCCGGGCAGGGATGGGGCGCCGCGGCCAGCGGCACGTCGATCTCGATCAGGTCCTCGTCCCAGGCGATGCTGGAAAAGGCGAGGTCGAGCCGGCCGCCCTGTTCGCGCGGGTCGCGCAGGTCGAGCTGGGCGATCGAGGCATTGCTCGCATGCACCTCGATGTCGAGCCGTCCGCCGCCCGGCGCCTGGACCCGCGCGATGCCGGCGTCGTCGGCCGTCACGCGCACGTTCTTGTGGGTGGCGAGGAAGGTCTGGTGGATCTCGCCCAGGCTGGCGTCGGGGCGCGGCACCAGGATCACCGGGGAGCAGCTCCAGGTGCGGGCCGAACCAGGATGTCCCGGCTGCCGGCTGTGCAGTTCGATGTCGATGCGGTACTGACCGTGCTCCAGGCCGCGCGAGGAAAATTCCAGGAACACGGGGCGCCAGTCGCCGCGCGAGGTGCGCTGGAAGGCATGGTGCTCGGCGTTCAGGCGCAGGCCGGAGCGCACCAGCATGCGCAGTTCGGCCGCGCAGTCGGCCGGCATGCCGCGCAGGTCGAGCCGGATCGCCTGGCGTCCGCCGGCGGCGCGCGGGTCGAAGCCGCTGATGTGCAGCTGTGGACGTGCCGGCAGCGTTTCCGTGGCCCGCAGGGTGGTGGCGCCACGCCCGGCGCGCAGCGCGCTGATCGCTTCGAAGCCCGACGGCAGGCCTTGCGCGGCCGCGGGGCCGCCGGCCACGGGCGGCCCGGATGGCGGCTGGGCATGTCCGTGCGCGCAGCAGTCCGCGCCTGGCATGACCCAGACGGTGCAGTGCGGATGCGCGGGATGGCGGCAGCGGTTCATCGGTCAGGCGGACAGGTGCGGAATCGTCGACAGCGCAAGCTTACGCTGTTTTCGACCTCAGCGGCGCGCCCGCCGAATTGATTGGCAACATTATTTTCTTTTAGGAATGCTCAGGAGCGGGCGCCGTCCGGCAGCGCCGTCTCATCCGCTTCCAGAGCGGCCGGCGCCAGCGGACGCAGCACGAGCGCGGTGAGATTGTCGGGATGCAGGCCCGGTGGCGGGGCTTCGTCCAGGCTGCCGAACAGGCGCGCCAGCATGGCCCGGGCGTCGGCAGCGCCGTGCAGCAGTGCCGGCCAGCCCGACACGAACCGGTCCGGCGCGGCACAGGACCAGAAGCCGTCGGTAGCCAGCAGGTAGACGGCGTCCTGGCGCAGGCGCAGCACGCGCCGGTCCGGCAGGTGGCACAGCCAGGACGGGAGGTTCAGCGGGGTCAGTGCGAGCAGCGGATCGGACAGCCGGCCCGGGTCGCCGAAGGCATTGCCGAGGATGAATGCCTGGGCGATCTGCGGCGCATGGCGGCCATGCACCTGGCGCCACCAGCCGCGCTCGTCGATGCGGCCAGCCATGGCCTCGGCCGTGGCCGGCACGTGGTCGACCGTGAGCGGGTGTGCATCTTCGGGACCGATCTCGTACAGGCGCGAGTCGCCCACATGGTAGAGCAGGGGCGGGGCGCCCGGCGGCAGTTCGACCAGGGTCAGCGTCGTACCCGGACGGGCCCCCGGATCGTGGGCGAAGTGGCGCTGCAGCTCGGCGTGCAGCACATCCAGCCGGCGTCCCAGTTCGGCCGTGCCATGGCAGGCTGGCAGCGTGAGCAGGCTAGAAACAAGCGCCTCGGCCGCTTCGCGTCCGTGGCCGTGTCCGCCCATCCCGTCCAGTACCGCCACGCGGCCGTGTCCGGCCGGCCAGCCGGGCAGCCGGCAGTGCCGGGGCAGCTGGTCGAGCAGGTGGCAGGCCTGTCCCCGGCCATCGATGACGAGGAAGTTATCCTGGTTCTCGGGACGCTGGACCGGGCCGCTGCCGCGCAGGCTGGCGGCCGCCACGTCATACATGGCGCCGAAGTCGAAGTCGGCCTGGATAGTGGGTGGGGCGGTCGGCATGGGAAAGCTTGTCATGGCAATGTTGCTACTGTACACCCTGGACTGGCCGGCAAGAGCGATCCGGCTGGCGGAGCCGGGCCAAACCATCCGTGCAGCGCCAGAAAATTGCCGCACAGAAATTATCTTGTGTGCTAAGGTGCGCTTTCCTGTTCAATCCCGTACCGACATGCTGATCCGTTCCCTGGTGGCCAGCGACATCCCGGCGGTGGCCACCCTGCTGCACACGCTGGCACGCGACTATATCGTGCACGAGTCGCCGCCCGAGGGCGCGGCCACCTTTCTTGCCGAGAACGACGAGATGGGCGTGCGCGGCTTCCTGGCGCGCGGGCATGTCTACCATGTGGCCGTGATCGACGGCGAGCTGGCCGGTTTCGTCGCGGTGCGCGATTGCAGCCACCTGTTCCACCTGTTCGTCGGCGAGCGCTGGCACCGGCGCGGAGTGGCGCGCGCGCTGTGGGAAACCGCGCGCGCGGCGGCGCTCGCCGGCGGCGGCGATGGCAGCTTCACGGTGAACTCGTCCAACTTCGCGGTGCCGGTGTACGAGTCCTTCGGTTTCGTGCGGGTCGGCCCGACCCAGTGCGCCAAGGGCCTGTACTTCAATCCGATGCGCCTTTCCGCGTCAGAAGCGGGCTAGCTGCTCGTCGGCGCGCCGCAGCCACAGGCTGCTGGCCCAGCCTTCCAGGCGCTGTCCGCCAAGCTCGACGCTGAGCTGCCACCAGTCGCCCTGGCGCCGCCCGGTGGCGACCACCCGGGTCCCGGCTGGCACCACGGCCAGCCGGCGCGCGCCGACGCCGGTGCCGGCGCGCAGGTTCAGGTGTTCGCGCACGTGGTAGCGCGCGCCCGCCACCGGCGCCACGGTCTTGCCTGGGCTGCGTGCGCTGGCGAGCACCGGTGCGCGCGCCGGTCCGGCGCGCTCCGGTCCCCACATCATGCCCAGCAGTCCTCCCAGCAGCGCCGTGCCGCCAGCCAGTACCGCGAGCGCGCGCAGGTTCGGCCGGCGCCACCAGGCGCGCGGGGTGAGCCAGGCCGCCAGGCACAGGGTCAGCAGCAGCCCGGCGGCATGCGCGGCGATGCTGGTCGCGGAAGGCATGGCGGGCCTCAGGCGTCGTAGCGCAGCACGTAGTGGCCGGCCACGAGATGGTGTCCGGACGGGATCAGGTAGGGCCGGTCCTCGCCCGCCTCCTGAATCTGCTCCACCAGCTGCAGTGCGGGGTCGAGGTGGTACAGGGCCTGGCTGTCCGACAGGCGCACCACGCGCAGGCCCTCCGCCGTGGCCTCCCAGGCGAAGGCGCTGCGCGACAGGCCGAGCCGGTCGGCGCTGGGGGCGGCACTGCCATCGGTCTGGCGCAGGCAGTGCGGGGCGTCCAGTACGCGCAGGCCGGCCAGCGCCGGGGCGCCGCGTCCGAAGACCTGGCGCGTGCCGGCCAGCGCGGTCTGGACCGGACCTTGCGGCAGCGCCAGCAGGGCCGCATAGCGCTCCGCCATCGGCGGCGGCGCGGCATGCAGCTGCACGCTGGCCCCGTCGAGCGGATCGAAGCGCGCCGGCGCCTGCACCCGCTGGCGGCCGGCGGCGCTGAGCGCATGCAGCTGGTCGGCGTCGTCGACGGCGAAGCGCAGCACGCTGTCCTGGCCGGGCGCGGCCGGTGCCAGGGCGGCGTCCAGGCCGACCTCGAGCGACTGCGCGCCGGTATCGCGGTAGCGGCTCAGGCGCGGCAGCGCCAGCGCGGCCAGGGTGATGCGGTGGCGCGCCACCGGGGCATAGGTGGCGTCGCTTTCCGGGCCGGGCGCGGGCGCGGCGTGCGGCTGCGCGGCGGCCAGCGGCATCGCGGTCAGGTCGGCGCCGCTGGCCTCGAACGCGGCCTCGCGCGGCTTCCAGACGGCGGGGGCGCGCAGTGGCGCCGATCCCGCGGCGGGTCCGATAGCGGTCGCAGGCGCAGGCGCCTGCAGGGGCGCGCCATCGGCGCGGCTGACCCGCAACAGCAGGCGCTGGCCGCCTGGCTGCTTGGCGCGGATCACGTAATACCCCTTGGCGGCGTCGAAGCGGCATTCCAGGCTGTCCTTCGGACGTACCTGCACCTCGATCGCGGCGTCCGGGCCGTCGTTGACCAGCAGGATGCCGCTGTCCAGCCCGAAAGGCCAGCCGGGCACCGCGAAGGTGGCGTGGGCCTCGTCCTGCCCGACCAGGGTCAGGCGCTGGTTCGGATAGACCGCGCACACCGGCTGCCAGACCGCGCTGTCGCGCGACGCGCTGACCGTGTACAGCAGCTGCTCCGCCGGCGCGGGCAGGTAGACCGCGTGGCCGAACTTGACCTTGACCTCGCCCGGCGCCACCGCCTCCGTGCCGACCACGTGGTAGCGCACCTCGTCGTCGCCGAGCAGGTCGGCGAAATCCTTCTGGTGCAGCGCGGCCAGGGACTGGGCCAGGTCGCGCACGCGGGCGCCGCGGGTCAGGTGGCGGTCGTCGTCCACCTCGTCCTGCGGCAGCATCAGGGTGACGTGCGAGAAGCAGCGGGTGGCGGCGCGCCCGCGCTGTTCGCGCGGCGCGCGCTCCAGCAGGTCGCGCAGCAGCGGGCGGCGCGCGAACAGTGCCAGGCCGGGCGCCTGCCACAGCGCCTCGGCGTTGAAGACATCGCCTACCTTGGCCAGGACTTCGTGTTGCACATAGACCGGCATGATGGATTCTCCTCGAAAGATTGGATGCTCGCCATGCCGAACGCTAGCAGGGGGCAGATGAAAAACAGCAGGTGCGAGCCGCCGCTCGACAGGAAGCTCATGGGCTGGCCCATGATCGGGAACAGCGCCAGGTTGGTGCCCCAGGACAGCAGGAAGTGCCCGCCCAGGAAGGCCGCGCCGCCGCACAGCAGGAAGCACTGGAAGCGCCTGAACCAGGCGCGCCGGAAGTCGCCGGCCGCGGCGCCCGCGCGCCAGGCGGTGGCCGCCGCATGCAGCAGGGCCGCCAGCAGCGCCGCCTGCAGGCACCACAACAGCAGCGCCGTGGCCAGGCCGTGCCGGTGGATCAGGAAGGAAGGGGCGAAGTCGTCCTGTACCGCCGGGATGGCGAGCGCCTCGCCGGCCGGGCCGCCCAGCGCGCCCGCGCCCAGCCAGCCATCGCTGCCGAACCAGCCGCCGGCGCGTATCGCGCGCGCGCCCAGCAGCATCTGCTGGCCGGTGTGCGGATGGGCAGCGGGGTCGGCCCAGACCTGGAAGCGCTCCGTATAGAAACCGGCGGTGCTCAGGCCCGGTCCGGCCGACTGCAGCGCGCCCGCCCCCAGCAGCAGCGCCACGCACAGGCCGCCGGCCAGGGCCGCCTGCCGGCGCCGGCCGCTGGCCAGGCACCAGGCCAGCAGGCTGGCGCCGGCCCATGCCAGCAGCAGGACCAACGGCGAATAGTCGTCCACCTGCACCAGGGCCACTGCAAGCAGAAGCACGAACAGCAGGACCGGGGCCAGCACGCGCAGCCAGTCGCGCCAGCCGCGCCGCGTAGCCAATGCCCCCTGCGCGCCGTGCGCGCCGCCACTGGCCAGCGCCAGGCAGTGCGCGCCCAGCGCGGCCAGGGCCAGCTTGGCGAATTCCACCGGCTGCACCTCGAACACCCCGGTCTCGTCGCCGAGGGCCACCTGCAGCAGCAGCCCGGCCAGCGCGGCCAGCGCCAGCGCCACCAGCAGCCATTCCGCGCGCGCCCGTGCCAGCGTGCCGCGTGCAACTTCGCCGCACAGCAGCAGGCAGCCCGGCAGGCCGGCGCCCAGCAGGATGCCGGTGGTGGTCGCGTGACGCAGCCAGGAGGTGTCGCGCGCCCCTAGCCCGAGTTCCAGCTGCAGCAGCAGTCCGGCGCCCAGCAGCAGCACGGCAGCGAGGCCGAGCAGGCTGACCCGGCGCGGCCATAACAGCGCATGCCAGAGCGTGGCCCAGGCCAGCAGCAGCGGCCAGCCGGGTCCGGGCGGCAGGCCGCCGCGCTGCATGGCGAGCAGCACGGCGGCGGCGGCGGGCAGCGCGGCGCCGAACAGCAGGCGCGCGCTTGCGGCGGCGCCGCGCACCGGGGCGCCAAGGGCCAGGCCGGCGCTGGCGGCCAGCAGGAAGACGACCAGGCCGGCTGCGCAGGCGCCTGGCGACGGCGGCGAGAAGCCCCATGGCGCGTGTCCGGTCCAGGTCCAGTGCACGCCGTCCGGCAGCGTGGCCTCCGGTTCCGGGTACAGCGCCACCTGGCGCGCGGGACGCAGCCGCAGCACGCCATCCTCCTGCGCCACGGCGAAGCGGGTGCGGCCGATCGCGATCGCCTCCACGCCCGCCAGCGGGTGTTCGCGCCGGGCCGCGTCTTCCCACCGGGGGCCGTCCTGCACCAGCACCGGCTGCGGCCCGCGCACCGTGAGCACGATGGCGCCGGACGGGGCGCGCTCCAGCAGCGCCTCGCCGCGCTCCACGCCCGGCGCCGCCAGCCGGTTGCCGCATACCAGGTGTCCGCCCAGCAGCAGCGGACGGCGCAGCGCCAGGGCGCCGGGGACGATGCGGTTCCAGGCGCCGGCCAGGCGCGCGCCGCTACCGGCATCGGGACAGGCGTCCAGGACGGCGTCGTCGCGCCGCAGGACGGCGCCGTCATAGGCCCAGGCATGGCGTCCGTCATGCAGCAGCACCTTGCCGGGGCCGGCCGCGGTCACCGCCAGCAGGCTGGCGCCCAGCTGCAGCCGCTGGCCGGCGGCGAGTGCCGTGCTGGCGGCGCGCTGGCCCTGTCCGCCGCGCACCAGCACCACGGGCTGGAGCGGATCGAGCTGGCGCAGCCACCAGTGTCCGGCGCCGTCGCGCCGGATGGTGAGCTGGCGCGCGGATGCACGCGGTGCCGCCAGTTCGGCGCTGCCGAGCGCGATGGATGCTCCCGGCGCCAGCCGCAGCGTGATCTCGGCTGGCAGGTAGCGCGCCGGCACCAGGAGTAGCGCCAGCAGCTGGAGGGCGCACAGCACCGACAGCGCCAGCGCGCCAGCGGCCAGGCGCGGCTTCATGCGGCCCTCCGCAGCGCCGGCCCGGCATAGTCGGCGCGCAGCGCGTCCAGCATGCGGCTGATTTCCAGCGCGTGGCGCGGGCGGCCGGCGGGGAGCGGAGCGAGCAGGGTACGCAGCAGGTCCTGGGCCTGCGCACCGGCCGCGCCGAAGGCCTGGGCAAACGCCGCCGCCTCGTCGGCGCCCAGGGTGGGCGGCAGGGCGCCATGGACGCGCAGCAGGATGCCGGCACCGGCGCGGCCATGGCTGGCATAGGCATCGGCGCAGGCGCTGCCGTAGCGCAGCTTGCGTCCGCAAGCCATCCAGTAGAGCAGGGCGCCGAGTGCGAAATAGTCGCTGCGCGGATCGGTGCGGTACAGGCCGTCGGCGTGCGGGAAGAACTGCTCCGGCGCCTGCCAGCCGGGGGTGCCGCCATAGTCGTGGGGCGCGCCACCGCGTAGCGGACGGCTGCTGCCGAAGTCGGCCAGCCTGAGCGTCCCGCTACGGCGCTCGAGCAGCAGGTTGCCGGGCTTCAGGTCGAGGTAGCGCAAGCCCGCCGCGTGTACCTTGGCCAGGGCCTGGTTGACCTGGCTCGCCCACGCGAGCGCCTGCGGCGCGGATGGCGCGCGGCCGGCGGCGCGTTCCGCGGTCAGGTGAGCTCCGAGGTCGCCATCGAGCAGCTCCAGCGCCATGGCGGGCAGGCCGGCATGGCTGCCGCTGTCGAGCAGGCGTACGATATGGCGCCCATCCCAAGGCGCTAGCCCGGCCAGGAATGCCTGCTCGGCGCGCGCGCTGTCGATCCAGTGATGGCGCAGCCCGGCCGGCGCGCGCGCCATCTGGGTAGTATTGACCAGCTTGATCGCGACCGCGCCGCCCGCGAGCGGCCCATCGGCGCGCCACACCGCGCCATAGGCGGAACCACCGAGCGGCGCACGCAGCCGGTACTGGCCGCGCGCCAATGAAACGATCGTGCCTTGCTGGACCATGCCTGCTTCTCCCCGGACGGCGCGTGGCGCCTACGTCCATGCCAAGCGGAGGGCGGCAGAAACGTCGGTGAACGGGGGGCGAAAAAAAGCCGCGCTGGGCGCGGCTTGGGGGGAAGATGAAGCGATCAGCGGCCGTGGCGATCCCAGCGGTCCCCGCGGTCCCAGTCACGGCGGTCGCGGCGGTCATGACGGTCATAGCGGTCATGACGATCATAGTGGTCATGACGGTCCCAGTCGCGGCCGGCGTAGACCGGGCGTGGCTGGACATACACCGGACGCGGCTGCACATACACGGGGCGCGGCTGCACATAGACCGGACGGGGCTGGACATAGCCATGGCCGTAGCCGCTATTGTAGTAACCGCTGTTGTAGTAACGGTTGTCATAGTGGCGGCGGTCGTCGCGGGTCGAGATCGAATTGCCCAGGGCCGCGCCCAGCACGCCGCCCACCAGGGCCCCGCTCGAGCCACCGGCGCTATGGCCGATCGCCGCGCCGACCACGGCGCCGAGGGCGGTATTCACGCCACGGTCGTCTGCCATTGCCGCCGGGGAGACGGCAACCGCGGCCAGGACCACCGCACCAACAATTTTAGATTTCCACATGGCTTTTCCTTTTTGCCTTGACGGAGATCGGGTTGATCAGAACGGCGCCAGGCATGGAATGCACTATAGTCCCCCGCATCGATGCTGCCATCCGTTAATACAGATTCTTACAATCAGCATTCCAGCCGTAACATCGACGCGCGCACTTGCAGAGGGGGCGGACCGCCCCATCTAACAATTGTTACGTTTTCCGTCGAAGGCACCGTGTGAATCGTTCATTTGCCACCGTCCTGTCCTTGCTGGTCTTGTTGCAAGTTTATATCGGGATGCGTCTGCTGCCCGACCTGGCCCTCGGGCTGGGCATCAACATCGTGGCCATCTTCCTGCTGGTTATGCTTACCGTGCTGGTGCCGGTGGGGCTGCTCTCGGCCGCCCTGCGCCGGCAACGCTGGTCGGCCCTGGTTTCCTGGCTGGGACTGCTGGCGATGGGCTTCTTTTCCTCGCTGCTCGTCTGTACGCTGGCGCGCGACCTGGTCTTGCTGGCCCTGCGCCTGGTGGGCGGCCTGGCGCCCGGGCTGATCCGTGGCAGCGCCGTCGCCGTCCCGCTGGTGGCGCTGGGCGTCACCATGCTCGGCTTCGTCAATGCGCGCAGGCTGGCGCGCGTGAAGCGGGTGGACGTGCCGATCGCGGACCTGCCGGCGCCCCTGCACGGCTATGCGATCGCCCAGGTGTCGGACATCCACGTCGGCCCGACCATCAAGCGGTCCTACCTGAACGCCATTGTCAACCGGGTCAACCGGCTCGGCGCGGATGCGATCGCGATCACCGGCGACCTGGTGGACGGCAGCGTGCACCGCCTGAGCCTCCATACCCAGCCGCTGGCGCGCCTGGCCGCCCCGGACGGGGTGTTTTTCGTCACCGGCAACCATGAATACTACTCGGGGGCGGAAGAGTGGATCGCCGAAGTCAGGCGCCTGGGTGTGACGGTGCTGCTGAACCAGCATGTGATCCGGCGCCGCGCCAGTGCCACCGTGATGATCGCCGGGGTGGCCGACTACGGCGCCCACCATTTCCAGCCCGCGCACAAGAGCGATCCACAGGCCGCTGCCGGGCGCGCCGCGGCGGACGTGAAGGTGCTGCTGGCGCACCAGCCGCGCAGTGCGCCGGAGGCGGCCGCCGCCGGCTTCCACCTGCAGCTGTCCGGCCATACCCACGGCGGCCAGTTCTTCCCGTGGAACCTGTTCGTGCCGCTGCAACAGCCCTTCGTGGCGGGACTGCACCGCGTGCGCGACATGTGGGTCTACATCAGCCGCGGTACCGGCTACTGGGGGCCGCCCAAGCGCTTCGGCGCGCCGTCCGAAATCACGCTGGTGCGCCTGGTACCGGCCTGAATACGGTCCAGGCACGGACATCACCTGTCAATACGCCAACATTTCACTGCGAAAAGTTGCTGGATACGCTATCGTACGAATCCCCTGCAACAGCCAAGAGGATTCCCGCATGATCGCCAGTCCGGCCCGCCGCCGTCTTCCCCTCCTTGCCCTTCCTTCCGCCTCTGCCGGCCTGATGGCCGCGCTGCTGGCGGTGCCAGCCCTGGCAGCCAGCCCCGGCAACGATCCGGTGGCCCTGGCCAGGATCCGCGATGCCGCCATGGCCAGCGATTATGCCTGGGAACGTACGGCGGACATGACCGACCTGATCGGCCCGCGCCTGTCCGGTTCGCCGGGCGCGGCGGCGGCCGTGGCCCAGGTGGCGGAGGCGATGCGCAAGCTCGGCGCGCGCGTGACGCTGCAGCCGGTCAAGGTGCCGCACTGGGTGCGTGGCGCCGAGAGCGGCGAGCTGGTCGAGTACAGCGGGCGTCCGGCCGGCATCACCCAGCGCGTCGTCTTGAGCGCGCTCGGCGGTTCCGGGGCGACCCCGGCCGCGGGCCTGACGGCGCCGGTGATGGTGGTCGGCAGTTTCGACGAGCTGAAGGCGCGCGCCTCCGAAGCCAAGGGCAAGATCGTCCTGTTCGATGCCGCCTTCGACCAGCCGATGGCCGAGCGCGGCCTGGCCGGGGCCGCCTATGGACAGGCTTCGGCCTTCCGCCGCGATGGCCCGCGCCAGGCGGCGGCGCTGGGTGCGGTTGCGGCACTGGTGCGCTCGGCGGGTGGCGCCAATTTCCGTATTCCCCACACCGGCAATACCGCGCTGCAGGATTACCCACGCTTCCCGGCTGCCGCCGTCAGCGCCGAGGACGCCATGCTGATGCGCCGCCTCGCGCAGCGTGGCCCGGTCGCCATGAAACTGGTGCTGACGCCGCAGACGCTGCCGGACGCCGACAGCTACAATGTGATCGCCGACCTGCCGGGCACCGACAAACCCGACGAGATCGTCATTGTCTCGGGTCACCTGGACTCGTGGGACCTGGCCACCGGCGCCCACGACGACGCCGCCGGCGTCGCCAGCGCCATGGCGGTGCTGGAGACGCTCAGGAAGCTCGACTACCGCCCACGCCGCACCATCCGCATGATCGCCTGGATGAACGAGGAGAACGGCACCCGTGGCGCGCGCGGCTACCTGGCAGCCGAGCAGGCCAATGCCGACAAGCACTTTGGCGCGATTGAAAGCGATAACGGCGTTGGCCGTCCCTTCGGTCTGCGCGCCAGCGTGCCGGCCACCTCGAGCAAGCTGTTCGCGCCGCTGCAGGCGGTGCTGCAGTCGATCGGGGCCGGGGTATTCCAGCGCCTCGATGCGCTCTCGACCGGCGACCTGTCGGGCCTGGAGCGTGCCGGCGTGCCGAGTTTCGCGCCGCTGGTCGACACTTCCAGCTATTTCAGCTATCACCACACGGCTGCGGACACGCTCGACAAGGTCGACCCCGACCACCTGCGCCGCAACGTCGCGCTCATGGCCACCACCGCCTGGTACCTGGCCAATATCGAGGGAGCGATCGGCCGCGCAAGCGTGCCCGAGCGCTGAACCGGCGCCTGCCCCTTCGGTTGCTGCCCTGGCCGCGCGGCCTGCCCGCGCCGCCGCTGGCGGCGGACGGTGCGCGGCAGCGGCAGCGGGGTCAAGGCACGGTGATGCGCCGCACGGCGCGTGCGTGCCCGCGGTAGGGCCGGCCATAGATGGTCTGGATACCGCTGGCAAAATTCTGCCCCCAGACCAGTTGGGATCGCGTCGCATGCGCCTCGCTCGACCAGTACCAGTCGCGTTCGAACCCCTCGCGCAGGTTGGCGAACAACAGTGCCAGTTCGCGCCGCGTTGGCAGTTCACCCCCCTGGCCCTTTGCCCAGTCGAGCGCGGCAGGCCAGCTGACATCGATGGCCTCGTCCGGCAAAAGGACCAGGTGGTAATCCGGCGCCTGGTCCTTGCCGAGAATGAGGCCGGCATATGCCTCGCCCTCTTGCAGCATCCCGCGTACTTGCATGTACTCGCCCATTTAACTGTTCCTCAGTTTGGTAGCTGTCAGTTAAGACCATGCAACGTCCGCTTTGGTTGCGTGACATTGTTTGATCTGGCTCATGCTCGACATGGTGGAAGTATCTGATTTCCATGAGGAAAATTCTCTTGAAGGATTAATACTCACAGAAAATTTTTTTCGGAAAACGTTGAACTTAGGCAGTTTCCCTCGCTCAAAGCTTCACCTTTACTTGATCGAGATCAGGAAACTTCATGAAACAAGTTACTGCTTTTGCCTCGCATTTCCGGCTCAACGCCTTGTTGTGCTGCAGCGCCGCAGTCCTGCTGAGCGCTTGCGGTGGCACCGTCACCGAATCCCAGCAATCCGCTACGGCCGCCCAGGTGAGCAGCGATAGCGGGGCCGTCGTTCCGGCGCCGGCCCCCGGGGATAGCGCCGGCTTGCCCGATACCGCTGCCGGCACCGCCAGCACCGCCGCCACCGCCGCCACCGCCACCGGCGCGGCGGCAGACGTGAGGACACAGGCATTCGAACTGAACGGCTACGACAGCAACCCGCTGGAATCGCGCGCCGGACAGGAGGAAGAGGGCACCAGCGCTCCGGCTTCCACGGCCGATGGCGCAACCCGCCTGCTGGCTGCCAGCGTCGCGACGCCTGCCACCACCTACAACTATTACGTGTCGCCGACCGGTTCGGACACGGCCGCCGGCACCAAGGCGGCGCCTTTCAAGACCCTGGCGCGCGCCGCCAAGGCCGCCACCCGCGCCAGCACCACCGTGTGGGTGGCGCCGGGCACCTATGCCGGCGGTATCAAGACCACGGCCAATGGCACCGCCTCCGGCCGGATCTACTGGGTCTCGACCACCAAGTGGGGCGCGAAGATCGTGCCGCCGGCCCAATCGGCCAACAACAGCGCCTGGGACAACCGTGGCCACTACGTGAGCATCATCGGCTTCGACGTCGACGGCAGCAAGCTGGGTAGCGGCACCAAGTGGGTGCACGGCATCTATACGGGTGGTTCGTACAACGTGATCCAGGGCAACCGCGTGCACCACCTGGCCACCACCATCCCGTGCAACAGCGCGGGCGGCTCGGCGATCGGCGTGGACAGCTACTACAAGGGCGTGATGGGCGACGTCATCGGCAACGTCGTGCACGACATCGGCCCGGCCGGCTGCACCTATGTGCAGGGCATCTACCACTCGACCTCGGGCAGCATCAAGAACAACCTGGTCTACCGCGTCGGCTCGGCCGCGATCCACCTGTGGCATGACGCGACCAACATCAAGATCATCAACAACACGGTGACCTCGTCGGTGTTCGGCATCATCGTCGGTGGCGGCGACTTCCATTTCACCTCGGCCGGCGCGAATAACGTATTTGTTTACAACAACATTGTGTACGACAACAAATACGGCATCTCGGAGCAGGGCAAGACCGGCACCGCCAACAGGTACGCGAACAACCTGGTGTTCCAGAACAGCACCTACAACATCTCGCTGCGCAACGGCTTGAAGGCCACCAATACCGTGTCCTCGAATCCGCTGTTTGCCGGCTATTCGCGCACTGCCGCGCTCCCGGATTACAGGCTGGGCAACAGCTCGCCGGCCATCGGCCGCGGCATCGCGACCTATGCGCCGGCGACCGACATCGACGGCCGTCCACGCAACACCTCCACCGGCTACGACCTGGGCGCCTACCAGCACTAGGCCGTGTCCATCGGTTCCCGCGCGGGCGGCTCGCACCGTCCGCGCACCCCGAGGGCGTGCCACGTGCGCGCCTGATCAAGCAACCAGGAGCCCACCGCCTTTTCTGGTGGCCGCCGTACCGGTCGTTCCGGTGCGCGGGACAGCTGTTGCCGTCGCTCCGCGCCCATTCATTTCGGGCAAACAGGAAAACACCACATGAAGAAGACTTTTGCCATCGCATCGCAGTTCCGCCGCCACGCTGTTCTCTGCACCGCCGCCGCCGCGCTGTTCACCGCCCTCGGCGCCAGCCACGCCGCTGCCGCCACGCTCGCACCGGTCGTGGCCAATGCGACCACCGCACAGAAAGAACAGATCCGCCAGCTCTACCTGCAAGTACTGGGCCGCGAGCCGGATGCCGCGGGTTGGGCCTGGTGGGCCCAGACCCTCGATAACGGTACCAGCATGGACTACATCGCCGCCCAGCTGAAGGCCAGCGAGGAGTACGCGCGCAAGAATGGCGGCGGCAGCGGCCCGGCCGCCAGCGGCGGCCTGCCGGCGATCCCGGCGACCACCTACAACTATTATGTGTCGCCGACCGGCTCGGACACGGCCGCCGGCACCAAGGCGGCGCCTTTCAAGACCCTGGCGCGCGCCGCCAAGGCCGTTACCCGCGCCAGCACCACCGTGTGGGTGGCGCCGGGCACCTATGCCGGTGGCATCAAGACCACGGCCAGTGGCACCGCCTCCAGCCGCATCTACTGGGTCTCGACCACGAAGTGGGGGGCGAAGATCGTGCCGCCGGCCAGCTCCACCAATAAGAGCGCCTGGGACAACCGTGGCCATTACGTGAGCATCATCGGCTTCGACGTCGATGGCAGCAAGATCGGTTCGGGCACCAAGTGGACAACCGGCCTCTACACCGGCGGTTCGTACAACGTGATCCAGGCCAACCGCGTGCACCACCTGGCCACCACCATCCCGTGCAACAGCGAGGGCGGCTCGGCGATCGGCGTGGACAGCTACTACAAGGGCGTCAAGGGCGACGTGGTCGGCAACGTCGTGCACGACATCGGCCCGGCCGGCTGCACCTACGTGCAGGGCATCTACCACTCGACCTCGGGCTCGATCGTGAACAACGTGGTCTACCGGGTCGGTTCGGCCGCGATCCACCTGTGGCACGATGCGACCGACATCAAGATCATCAACAACACGGTAAGCTCGTCGGTGTTCGGCATCATCGTCGGCGGCGGTAATTTCTACTTCACCTCGGCCGGCGCCAACAATGTCCACGTCCACAACAACATCGTGTACGACAACCAGTACGGCATCTCGGAGCAGGGCAAGACCGGCAAGGGCAACACCTACAAGAACAACCTGGTGTTCCAGAATCCGAAATACAACTTCCGTCTGTTGAATGGGCTGAGCCATACCAACACCATCAGCTCGAACCCGATGTTCGCCGGCTACTCGCGTACGGCGGCGCTGCCCAACTACAAGCTGAGCACGAGTTCGCCAGCGCTCGGCCGCGGCATCGCGACCTATGCGCCGTCGACCGATATCGATGGCCGCGCACGCGGGGCCAGCATCGACCTGGGCGCCTACCAGCAATAAGCGCAGTAGGGGGCGCGGCGACACAGGCCTTCCGCGGCCGGCCCCGCGCATGACCCGCAGGACCCGCACGCCAGAGCGTACGGGTTTTTTACGTTCGGCAAACAATCACTCCGCCAGGGGCAGGGCCATCTGCGGATCCTGGGCCCCGGCCCGGTTCACTGCGGTCGTCACCTTGTACCATTCGAAGGCGTCGCAGGGCAGGGCGGCGCGGCGTGCCAGGTCGAGCGCTTGCTCGGGTGACAGCGTGGGATCGAGCCACAGTTCGGCATCGGCCGCTTCCAGCACGACGGGGCGCCGGTCGTGGATGTCAAGCATGCCTTCGTCGGCGGCATCGGTGACCAGGACGAAACCGGCCTCGGCGCGGTTCTCGGTGAAGCCGCCGAAGTTCGCCAGCGCCAGCAGGAACAGCGGCGCCCTGTCCTTGCGGTGGATGTGCCACGGCTGCTTCTTGCCTTTTTCACCGGTCCATTCGTACCAGCCCTGGGCCGGCACGATGGCACGGCCCTTCTTGAGCAGTGGCTTCCAGTAGCGGTTGGTGAGCTTGTCCAGGCGGGCGTTGACCATGACCGGCAGCTTGCCCTCGGCCCAGCGCGCGCGGTAGCTCCAGAACACGTCGTCGATGCGGCGCTCGCCGTCCTCCAGGTGCATGACCGGGCGGTAGCTGCCGGGAGACACATTCCAGGCGGGCGTGGAGGCGCTGTCGTAGACCGCGTCGGTCCAGCCGAATACGCTGGCGTAGTAGCGAGCCGTCTGGCTCTGGTCGAATCGTCCGCACATGGCGCCATGGTAGCGCAGCTGCAGCAGGGGCGCGGCACGCCAGGGTGGCGTAGGCTGGCGTGCCGCCCGGCGCGTGCCGGGTGAGGCAGTGGTATGCTCGCAGGCAAACGACCAATTGGGAGAACGGGTATGGCAACTGGCTGGTGGAGCGTCCTGAAAACGGTGCCCTGGAGCGAAGTGATCAATGCAGCGCCGCAAGTGGCCAGCGGTGCGCGCCGCCTGTGGGATAGCGTGGCGCGCAAGCCGGGTACGGGCGCCGGCATGGCGGCGGAGCCGATGGTGGACGACGTGGCGGAAGAAGACGTGTTTGGCAGCCTGGTGCTGCGCGTCGACAGGAACGAGGCGACGCTGAACGACCTGCACAAGCAGATGCTCCAGGCCTCGGAAATCATCGCCAACCTGGCCGACCAGAATGCCCAGATGATCGCCAAGATGGAGCTGGCCCGCACCCGCGTGCTGTGGATGGGCGTGGCGACGGCGGTCTCGTCGATCCTGGCCCTGGTGGCGCTGGCGATTGTCATGGCGCGCACCTAGCCCGGTCCGCATGAAACTCGTCCTGATCCTCGCGACCCTGTTTGTGTTCGTCTCGATGCTGCTGAACGGCGCCCGCCGCCGCGGCAAGCTCGACAGTAAGGCGAACCGGGCGGTGGCCGAACTGGCCACGTCGATGCGCATCTTCGTCTACGGCCTGCTGTTTTTCGTGGCAGTGGTGTGCCTGGCCGTGGCCTGGCAGTCGCTCCATTAGGTCCGGCGCCTGCCGCGTTGCCGAAAGGCTGTCCGATCAGGCTGACAAACACGCGGGAAAATCCGACGCTTGCGGGAGCGCGCGGCGGGTCTATCTTGGAGATGTTCTCTGGTGGATAGTTCCACCTCTCCGCGTGTCTCCAACTCAGTGTTGACTGAGTACTTGCCGCTGCCGGGTCACCGGCGGCGGCTTTTTTCGTGCGCATCCGTGTAGCGCAAGCACTAACACCGCCGCTGCCGCACGTAGTACAATCCCCGCCGGCGCGGGCATGGCGAAATTGGTAGACGCATCAGACTTAAAATCTGCCGCCGCAAGGCGTGCCGGTTCGATTCCGGCTGCCCGCACCATCTTTCCGCACCGATTTCCCCCTCCAGGCGGCCGGCCTGCTCCTGCTTTGGTCCTCCCGGCAGGATGGTGTAGCATGCCGGACGGCGGCCCACCCCATTGCCGCCGCAGCAAGAGGACACCAATTGAACATCACCATCAACGACGAATTGCGGGCCTTCGTCGACCCGCTCACCGACATCGAATACGCCGCGCTCGAACGCAGCCTGCTGGCCGAAGGCTGCCGCGATGCGCTGGTCCTGTGGCGCGACACCCTGATCGACGGCCATAACCGCTACGAGATCTGCCAGAAGCACGGCATTCCCTTCCGCACTGTCCACAACAACAACTTCGCCTCGATCGACGAAGTGATGCTGTGGATGATCGACAACCACCTGGCGCGGCGCAGCGTGTCGGACTTCCAGCGCGGCGTGCTGGCGCTCAAGAAGAAGGAAATCGTCACCGCGCGCATGGCCGAGCAGCTGGCCAAGGAACCGCCCAAGCCGGAAGCGGACGATCTCGATGCGCGTCCGCCCCCGCCCTGGAACACCCGGGAAGAAGTGGCGAAGGCCGCGCGCGTGTCGGCCAATACGATCAGCCAGATCGAACGCATCCAGAAGGCGGCCACGCCCGAGTTGCGCGAGGCGGTGCGCGCTGGCACCATCTCGATCAATGCCGCCGCCAACGTGGCCCAGCTGCCGGAAGACGTGCAGAAGGCGGCCGTGGCCGGCGGACGCAAGGAATTGCAGCAGGCCGCGCGCCAGGTGCGCGAGCAGAAGATGGCGACCCGTCCCAGGAAAGAAGTGCCGGCCGGCGACCCGGCCGACGAGCTGGCCGCCGCGCGCGCCGAGATCGCGAACCTGAAGGACCGCGTCGCGACCCTGCTGACCGAGAACGAGGTCCTCAGGCAGCGCCTGGTGCACGCGGGCGCCGCGCAGTAGTACGGCAGGCGGGCCGAACCGCAGCAGCACGACAACAAACACAAGGAGACATGCATGCACACCCGCCGGATCCCGCCACGCTTCTTCCCGTCCCTGCTGCCGGCAGTCCTCGCCTGCGCCTTCGGCGCCGCCGCACCCGCTGCCCTGGCGGCGCCTGCGGGCCCGGCGGCCGCGGCTTCCGGCCAGAAGGCCAGCGCGGCCGACCTGGCACGCTGGAAGCAGACGGCGGCGCGGGTGAGCATCCTGCGCGACAAGTGGGGCATTCCGCACGTGTTCGGCAAGCGCGACGCGGACGCGGTGTTTGGCCTGCTGTACGCCCAGGCCGAGGACGATTTCAATCGTATCGAGCTCAACTACATCAATGCGATGGGCCGCCTGGCCGAGGTCGAGGGAGAGAAGGAAATCTGGCGCGACCTGCGCATGAAGCTCTACATCCAGCCCGCCGCGCTGCAGGCGCAATACGCCGCCAGCCCGGCCTGGCTGAAGGAGCTGATGCATGCCTTCGCCGACGGCCTGAACTACTACCTGCATACCCACCCGGAAGTGAGGCCCAAGCTGATCACCCGCTTCGAGCCCTGGATGGCCCTGAGCTTCAGCGAGGGCAGCATCGGCGGCGACATCGAGTCGATCGACCTGAAGGAACTGGAGCGCTTCTACGGCAAGCGGCCGCAGGCGACCATCGCCGCGCAGCCAGCCACGGTGGCGGCACGGGACAAGGGCTTCGACAGCGAACCGCGCGGCTCGAACGGCTTCGCGATCGCGCCCAGGCTGTCCCGCTCCGGCCATGCGCTGCTCCTGATCAACCCGCACACCTCCTTCTACTTCCGCCCGGAAGTGCACATGGTCAGTGAAGAAGGCCTGAACGCTTATGGTGCCGTCACCTGGGGCCAGTTCTTCATCTACCAGGGCTTCAACGACAAGACCGGCTGGATGCATACCTCGGGTGGCGGCGACGTCATCGACGAGTACCTGGAAACCGTGGTCGAGCGGAACGGCCGCTTCTTCTACAAGTACGGAGACGGCGAGCGGGCGCTGCGCGCGGTGCCGGTGACGCTGCCCTACAGGACCGCATCCGGCGCGCTGGCAAGCCGCACGCTCACGGCCTACTTCAGCCACCACGGCCCGGTGGTACGGGAAGAGGGCGGCCGCTGGGTGGCCGTCAAGATGATGGATGAGCCGCTCAAGGCGCTCACCCAGTCGTATACCCGTACCAAGGCACGCGACTACGACAGCTTCTACAGGGCGATGCAGCTGCGCACCAATTCCTCGAACAACACGGTGTACGCGGACGCGCAGGGCAATATCGCCTACTTCCACGGCAATTTCATCCCGAAGCGCGACCCCCGCTTCGACTGGAGCAAGCCGGTCGACGGCAGCAGCCCGGCCACCGAATGGCAGGGACTGCACGAGATCAAGGACACCATTACCCTGTTCAATCCGGCCAGTGGGTATATCTCGAACACGAACAACTGGCCCTTCAGCGCCTCCGGCGCCAGCAGCCCGAAGCGCCAGGACTATCCTGACTACATGTGGTCGCTGCCCGAGAACGCCCGCGGCCGCCATGCCGAGCGCGTGCTGCGCAATGCCGCCGGCTTCACCCTCGACAGCCTGGTGGCGGCCGCCTATGACAGCTACCTGAGCGCCTTCGAACCCCTGGTGCCGCAGCTGCTGAAGGACTACGACGCGCTCGCGGCCGGCGACCCGCGCAGGGCGCGGCTGGGCCAGCAGGTGGCGGCGCTGCGCGGCTGGGACCTGCGCTTCGGCGTCGCCTCGGTGCCGACCTCCCTGGCGGTATACTGGGGCCAGGACATGGTCGCCCAGCACGCGCCGCGCGCCCGCGCCGCCGGCACGCCGGTGGTCGACTACATCGCCAGCGGCCTGAACGCGGAGGAGCGACTGGCCTCGCTCGAGCGCGCGTCGGACCGGCTCACGGCCGACTTCGGCACCTGGCGCACGCCCTGGGGCGAGATCAACCGCTTCCAGCGGCTGAGCGGCGACATCGAGCAGCAGTACGACGACAGCAAGCCGAGCTGGCCGGTCGGCTTTACCTCGGCCAACTGGGGCTCGCTGGCCTCGTTCGGCATGGTCGCCAAGCAAAAAACCAAGCGCATCTACGGCGACCGTGGCAACAGCTTCGTGGCCGTGGTGGAGTTCGGACCGCGGGTGCGCGCCCGGAGTATCCTGGCGGGCGGCAACAGCAACAACCCGGCCTCGAAGCACTTCGCCGACCAGGCCGGGATGTACAGCCGTGGCGAGTTCAAGGAGGTGCTGTTCTACAAGGAAGACATCGAGAAGCACCTCGAGCGCCGCTACCACCCCGGCGAGTAGGATGGAGGCGCAACGCTGCTGCACCCACCAGGAGAAACCGGTATGCGCATGAGCGAGCGGCACAAGATGTTGGCGGAGGAAGCTTACGATGCCGGCGACCCCGAGCTGGTGGCCGAGCAGGCCTTGACCGCCGCCTGGCTGGCGCGCTACAACGCCGCGCTCGGCCAGCCGGTCGCGGTCTGGCGCACGCTGCTGGCCGAGCGCCTGGCCGGCATCGGGGAGGGCAGTATCGTGCGCCCGCCCTTTCATTGCGACTATGGCTGGAACATCCGGCTCGGTAGCCGCGTCTTTCTCAACTTCAATTGCGTCATCCTCGACGTGCTCCCGGTCACCATCGGCGACGACACGCGTATCGGCCCGGCGGTGCAGATCTACACCGCCGCGCATCCGCTCGATGCGCGCATGCGCCGTGACGGCCGCGAATCGGGCCGTCCGGTGACGATCGGCAGCAACGTCTGGATCGGCGGTGGCGCCATCATCCTGCCCGGCCTGCGCATCGGCGACGATGCCGTGATCGGGGCCGGCAGCGTCGTCACCCGCGACGTGCCGGTGGGCGCGCGCGTGGCCGGCAACCCGGCCCGTTTTCTCACCGGCTGAGCTCTCCCGAGGCCCCTGGAAGCGCTGGTGCCGGGCCCGGGCCGCTTGTTATAATCGAGCAATTCGCAACATCCATCCGCAGTCCAGGGCAGCCCCGTGGCAAAACTCTATTTCAGGTATTCGGCGATGAACGCCGGCAAATCGACCGCCCTGTTGCAGGTCGCGCACAACTACGAAGAGCAGGGCCAGCAGGTCAAGCTGTACACGGCGGCGATCGACAACCGCTACGGCGTCGGCCTGATCACGTCGCGCCTCGGTCCCCAGCGCCAGGTCGACCTGTTCGACGGCGAGACCGATTTCCTGGCCAGTGCCCCGCCGGTGGCCTGCATCCTGGTCGACGAAGCCCAGTTCCTCAGTACCGGCCAGGTGCAGCAGCTGCACCAGGTGGCGCAGGTGCGTGGCATTCCCGTCATCTGCTATGGCCTGCGCAGCGACTTCCGCGGCGAGCCCTTTCCCGGCTCGGCCTACCTGCTGGCGCTGGCCGACGACATCGAGGAAATCAAGAACATCTGCACCTGCGGCAAGAAGGCGACCATGAACATCCGCGTCGACGCGCAAGGGCGCCGCATCCGCGAAGGCGAGCAGGTCAGCATCGGCGGCAACGAAAGCTACCGCCAGGCCTGCGGCCGCTGCTTCTACGCGCGCTAGGATTTCCCGGCCGGGCCCCGGCCGCATGGCGCACACGCGATGACCGACATCCTGCTCTACCTGCTGCCTTCGGCCGCGCTGGCCCTGCTGCTCTGGATCGGCTCGGGCGCGCATCCGGTGTTCTTCGTGTTCACCGCGGCCGGCACCCTGTGCCACGAGCTGGCGCATTTCTCGGTGGGCCTGCTGACCAATGCCGAGCCGGTCGGCCTGAGCGTGCTGCCGCGCCGCATCAAGGCCGCGCGCGGGGCAGGGGGCAAGGCACACAACTGGGAGCTCGGTTCGGTCACCTTCGCCAACCTGCGCTGGTACAACGCGGCCCCGAGCGCGCTGGCGCCGCTCCTGGTGCTGGCCCTGCCTTTCCTGGTGGCCTGGTGGCGTACCCGCCATGGCTGGACCTTCGAGGCGCTCGACCTCGCCCTGACCCTGCTGCTGGCGCCGCAATTTCTGTCGTTCTGGCCTTCGCCGGTCGACTGGCGCCTGGCGGCGCGGTCCTGGCCCTGGATTCCCGTGCTCGCCCTTGCCGGCCTGGCCACGCTATATGGCGCGGACCTGCTCCGGCTTGTCAAAGCGTGAACGCCTGGCTTATGGGATCCTTAATTACCCGGCGCAAATGAACAAATGGCGGCTCTGCCTCGGGCTGGCTTCCTGTAGAATGGGCCGCAAAAGGCGTATTGACCGGCCGGCTCCATGCCCGCTGTCCCGGATGCGCCGAGCACCGTAATTTCGTTTCGGAGAGACGACGAATGAAGAAGCACCACCTGTTCATGGCCGCCATGGCCTTCGCGATGTCCGCCCATGTGGTGACTGCCCAGCCCGAGAAGGCCGCAGCAGTGGCCGCGCTCGCTCCAGCCAAGGCGCCTGCCGGCGCTCCGGGCGTCACGGCCGCGGCCGGCGCCGGGTCGGTGGCCGCCTCGCTGCAGCTGAAACCCCTCGCCGAACAGACCCAGGCAGCCCTGTGGGCTTCGCGCGTGCTGGGCCGCTACCATTACAAGGCGATGCCGCTCGACGACGCCATGTCGCAGAAGATCTTCGACAATTTCTTCGAGACCCTCGACAACCAGAAGCTGTACTTCACCCAGGCTGACATGGATGGCTTCGCGCCCATGCGCACCAGGATGGATGACGCGATCAACAACGAGAACCTGTCGGTGCCGTTCGCCATCTACAACCTGTACCAGCAGCGCTTCACCGAGCGCATGAACTACGCGCGCCAGCTGCTCAAGACCCGGCCCGACTTCAGCCTCGATGAATCGTTCGAGCTCGACCGCGAAAAGTCGCCCTGGGCCAAGAGCGAGGATGAAGTGCGCGACCTGTGGCGCAAGCGTGTCAAGAACGACTGGCTGCGCCTGAAGCTGGCGGGCAAGGAAGAAAAAGCGATCCGCGAGACCCTCGACAAGCGCTACGAGAACAACATCACGCGGATTCGCAAGCTGAACAACGAGGATGTGTTCCAGATGTTCATGGACTCGTACGCCACCGCGATCGAGCCGCACACCAACTACCTCGGTCCGCGCTCGGCCGACAACTTCGACATCGCGATGCGGCTGTCGCTGGAAGGCATCGGCGCCGTGCTGCAGACGCGCGACGAGTACACCATCATTCGCGAGATCGTGCCGGGCAGCCCGGCGGCCCTGTCGGGCAAGCTGAAGGTGGGTGACCGCATCGTCGGCGTGGCCCAGGGCAACGGTCCGTTCACGGACGTGCTGGGCTGGCGCATCGACGACGTGGTGCAACTGGTACGCGGCAAGAAAGACTCGACCGTGCGCCTGGACGTGGTGCCCGGCGATGCCGGCCCCGACGCCAAGCATGTCACCGTCACCATGGTGCGCAAGAAGATCAGCATGGAAGAGCAGGCCGCCAAGAAGTCGGTCATCGAGGTCCAGGATGGCGCCGCCAAGCGCCGTGTCGGCGTCATCTCGCTGCCGACCTTCTATCTCGACTTCGAGGCGCGCCGCCGCGGCGACAAGGACTTCCGCAGCGCCACCCGCGACGTGGCCCGCATTCTCGGCGAACTCAAGAAAGAGAAAGTCGACAATGTCCTGATCGACCTGCGTAACAACGGCGGCGGTTCGCTTACCGAAGCGATCGAACTGACCGGCCTGTTCATCGACAAGGGTCCGGTGGTGCAGCAGCGCGATGCCCAGGGCCGCATCGAGGTGGAAGCCGACCAGCAGCCCGGCCTGGCCTGGGACGGCCCGATGGGCGTGCTGATCAACCGCGGCTCGGCGTCGGCTTCCGAGATCTTCGCGGCCGCGATCCAGGATTATGGACGCGGCCTCGTGATCGGCGAACCAAGCTTCGGCAAGGGCACGGTACAGACCCTGGTCGACCTCGACCGCTTCTCGCCGGCCGAGAAAGTGCGCTACGGCGAACTGAAGATGACCATCGCCCAGTTCTTCCGTATCAACGGCGGCACCACCCAGCTGCGCGGCGTGACGCCGGACATCAAGCTGCCGGTGCTGTCGGATGTGGACAGCTTCGGCGAGTCCTCGTATGACAATGCCTTGCCCTGGGTGGCGATCAAGCCGGCCAACTACGTGCCTGCGGGCGACCTGAAGGAGCTGATCGGCCCGCTGCAGCAGCGCCATCAGGCGCGCATTGCCAAGGACAAGGAGTTCCAGTTCCTGCAGGAAGACATCGCCGAAGTGCTGCGCATCCGCAAGGAGAATTCAGTCTCCCTGAACGAAGCGGTGCGCCGCAAGGAATTCGATGCCCAGGATGCACGGGCCAGGATGCGCGAAGCCCGACTGGCCGGCGCCAGCGGCACCAGCAGCGACGAACCGGTTGCCGGTCCGGCCAGCAAGGAAGCGCGCGGCAAGGTGCCGGAGCCGACCAAGCCGGCCAAGGCCGTGACCGCCGTGCGCGGCGCTCCGCGCCAGGACGACGGCCTGCAGTTCGACGAGCGCGATCTGCAGTCGGAACTGGCGGCCGAAAAGGCGGCCAAGGACGCCAAGGACATCCTGCTGCAGGAAGCGGCTCACGTCCTGGCCGACGAAGTCGGCATGCTGCGCACCGATAGCCGCATGGCATCGCGCGCCATGCCCTACATGGCGTCGCCACGCGCCGGAAATTAAGGGCTGGCGCCAAAGGCGCCAATTCCCTACCGGGTCACCGGCTCATGGCCGGGTCTTGCTGATGCGAGACCCGGCCATGTTCGTTTAATGCTGCTTATGTGCGTTATCGCACGTTACAAAAGGAAAGAAATTTCTTCAAATCACGGTTTTTATCGATTTTCATGCCCCGCGCGCGCTTGAGTTCGATCAAACGCTGTCATTTTTACAGCTGTGATAGCATGAATCTACCATTGCAATAGTCATAATTGATCAAGCTTAGGAGTGAACGCCATGAGAATCCGTAGCCTCGTCATTGCCGTACTGCTGGCCAGTGCCGGTACCGCCCACGCAGATACCTTGCCCACCCAGGCCTCGTCATCGAGCTTCGTGACCGGATGGACTACCGGTAACGGTACTAATGTACTTGCTTCCGGTGTCCTGCAAGGCAACCTGAACCTGGTTGGCGGCGTGGCGCACAGCGCCAACGCAAGCCTGATGGACCTCCTGATGGGCAAAGTGGCAGGTACGGTCGGGCAGGTCGATGGCCAGACCAGGCTGTTCTTCCAGCGCGGCATCGAGGCCAACTACCTGCTGGCTTCGGGCCATGGCATCCTCGCTGCGACGCTCGGACCGGGCACCTCGGTGGTCGGCTCGGCCGACGGCGCCATCATCTCGAGCGGCCTGATCCCGCCACCGGCCGGCATGCCCGCCGAAGCCGGACAGGGCGGTGGCTCGGGCGGCAAGCCGGGAGCTGGCGGGTCGAACGGCGGCGCGGGCGGCGGCAAGCCGGCCAACGGCGGCGGCCAGGGCGGTAATGGGAATGGCCAGGCCGGCGGTAGTGGCAGCGGCAACGGCGCGGGCGATCCCAACGCCAACGGCAACCACGGCAACGCCAACGGTATCAACAACGGCACCGCCAGCAATGGCAACGGTAACGGCAACAACGGTAACGGCAATGGGAATGGCGGCAGCAACGGTGCCGGCAGCGGCAATGGCTCCGGTGGCGGCGGCGCCGTCGGCAACGGCAACAACGGCAACAACGGCAACAACGGCAACAACGGCAACAACGGCAACAATGGTAACGGAAGTGGTGGCGGCTCCGGTGGTGGCAACGGCAACGGCAACGGCAACGGCAACGGCAACGGCGGGGAAGCCGGTGGGGGCGATGGGGCCCCGGGCGGCACCGAAGACGATCCGACCGGCGATGTTCCCGGCACGGGCGGCCTGCCGGGCCAAGCCGGTCCCCTCTTGCCAGCGCCAGGGGCCGAGCCGGCCCAGGTGCCCGAACCTTCCAGCATCGCCCTGATGCTGCTTGGCATGGCCGGCGCCGGCGTCTTCGCCCGCCGCCGCAAGGGCTGATCGCGCTTCCAGCGGGATGGCAGCGGCCATCCCGCACCTTTGCAAACTTCCCAACGCAGCGCCAAACCTGTCGGGTACAATCCTCGTGAACGACCGTGCTTTTTAAGGCGGCAAGCACAAGGAGACGACATGGACCTGCACTACACGGACGAGGACCTGGCCTTTCGCGACCAGGTCCGCGCCTTCCTCGATACCCATTTGCCGAGCGAGATACAGGCCAAGGTGCGCAAGCACCTCAGGCTGGGCAAGGATGACTACGTGCGCTGGCACCGACTCCTCGCCAGGCAGGGCTGGGTGGCGCCGGGCTGGCCCGTGGAATTCGGCGGACCCGGATGGACGCCGGTGCAGCGCCACATCTTCGAGGACGAGTGCGCCCGCGCCGGCACCCCGCGCATCATGCCCTTCGGGATCGACATGGTCGCGCCCGTCATCATGGCCTTTGGCAGCCAGCAGCAGAAGGACTACTTCCTGCCGCGCATCCTGTCCTGCGAGGACTGGTGGTGCCAGGGCTACTCGGAGCCGGGCGCGGGCTCGGACCTCGCCTCGCTCAAGACCACGGCCGTGCGCCATGCCGACCCCGGGGGCGACTACTACCTCGTCAATGGCCAGAAGACCTGGACCACGCTGGCCCAGCATGCCGACATGATCTTCTGCCTGGTGCGTACCGATCCTGCCGTGCGCAAGCAGGAAGGCATCTCCTTCCTGCTGATCGACATGCATTCGCCCGGCGTCACGGTGCGGCCGATCATCATGCTCGACGAAGACCATGAAGTGAACGAAGTCTTCTTCGACAACGTCCGGGTACCGGCGGCCAACCTGGTGGGCGAGGAAAACCGCGGCTGGACCTATGCCAAGTACCTGCTGGGCCACGAGCGCACCGGCATCGCGGCGGTCGGGCGCAGCAAGCGCGAGCTGGCTTTCCTGAAGCGCCTCGCGCGGCGCGAGCAGAAGAACGGCCGTCCGCTGCTGGAAGACCCGCTGTTCGGCGCCAAGGTGGCCGAACTCGAGATCGAGCTGATGGCGCTCGAGATGACGGTGCTGCGGGTGCTGGGCAGCAGGCGCCAGGCGCCCGGCCCCGAAGCCTCGCTGCTGAAGGTGCGTGGCACCGACATCCAGCAAAGCCTCACCGAACTGATGCTGGAAGCGGCCGGCCCGATGGCGCTGCCTTTCGATCCGGCCTACCTGGAAGGCGAGCATGAACACAGCGTCGGCGGCGACGACGATGCCGCGCCGCTCGCCTCGTACTACTTCAACTACCGCAAGACCTCCATCTACGGGGGCTCGAACGAAATCCAGCGCAACATCATCACCCAGATGATCCTGGGGCTGTAAGGAGAATCCCATGCACTTCGACTTCAACGAAGAACAGCGCCAGTTCGCCGATGCGCTCAAGCGCTGGATCGGACGCGACTACGGTTTCGAACAGCGCCGCGCGATCATCGGCTCCGAGGCCGGGACCTCGGCCGCGGCCTGGGCCACCCTGGTGGAGCTGGGGATGACGGCGCTGCCGGTGCCCCAAGCCCAGGGCGGCTTCGACGGCGGCGCGCTCGACCTGTTCGTGGTGATGCGCGAACTGGGTCGCGGCCTGGTGGTGGAGCCCTACCTCGCGACCGTGCTGGGCGCGCGCTTCCTGATGCTGGCCGGGGCGGACACGGCCCACGCCACGGCGTTGCTGGAACGCGTCGCTGCCGGCGACCTGAAACTCGCCTGCGCGCTCGGCGAGCGCCAGTCGCGCCACGATCTGCGCGACATCGCCACCCGCGCCGAGCGCGATGGCGCAGGCTGGCGCCTGTCGGGCCGCAAGAGCGCCGTCGTGCATGGCGCCGAGGCGGGCGTGCTGGTGGTCTCGGCGCGCAGCAGCGGCGCGCAGCGCGACGAAGCCGGCATCAGCCTGTTCGCGGTGCCGGCCGATGCGCCGGGGCTGGAGCTGCGTGGCTACCGCACGCTCGATGGCCTGCGCGCCGCCGAGGTGGTGCTGGACGGCGTGCGGCTGCCCGCCGAGGCCCTGCTGGGCGCGCCCGATGCGGGCTGGGAACTGCTCGACGCCGGCGCCGACCATGGCGCCAGCCTGCTGTGCGCCGAAGCGCTGGGTGCGATGGAAGCGCTGTTCGAAGCCACCCTCGACTACCTCAAGACGCGCCAGCAGTTCGGCGTCCCGATCGGCAAGTTCCAGGCGCTGCAGCACCGCATGGCCGACATGTACCTGCACCTGGAACAGGCGCGCTCGATGGCCATGCTGGCCGCCGTCAAGCTCGACACCCTGGGCAGCGCGGACGGTGCCGAGCGCCGGCGCGTGGTGTCCGCCGCCAAATACCGCGTGGGGCAGGCGGCGCGCTTCGTCGGCCAGCAGGCGGTACAGCTGCATGGCGGCATGGGCGTGACCGACGAACTGGCCGCCGCCCACTACTTCAAGCGCCTGTCGATGATCGAGCTGACCCTGGGCGACCGCGACCATCACCTGGCGCGCTTCATGGCGCAGCCGGGCTTCCAGCTCGCCGCATGAACGAGGACGGCATGAAGCAGACCTGGTATTTCGAGGATTTCTTTGCGGGCCAGGAGATCGACCTGGGCGAGCGTTGCGTGAGCGAGGAAGAGATCGTCGCCTTCGCCCGTGCCTACGATCCCCAGCCCTTCCACGTCGACCGCGAGGCGGCTGGCGCGTCGATCTACGGCGGCGTGATCGCCAGCGGCTGGCATACCTGCAGCATGATGATGCGGATGGTGGTCGATGGCCTGATGTGCGCCGCCTCGAGCATGGGTTCGCCCGGCCTGGACGGCGTGCGCTGGCTGCGGCCGGTGCGCGCCGGCGACACGCTGCGGGTGCGCTACCTCACCACCGCCGTCAAGGCCTCGGCTTCGAAGCCCGACCGCGGCGTGGTGTGGTCGAAGTGGACCGCCACCAACCAGCACGGGGAAGAAGTCTGCACCATCGAAGGCATGGGCATGTTCGGACGCCGGCCCGCGGGAGGCGGCGATGCCGGTCACGATCCCGTTTGACGGTTTGCCTGCCCTGGTCGGGACCGAGCTTGGCGTGTCGTCCTGGTTCGAGGTCGGCCAGCAGCGCATCGATACCTTTGCCGAGGCCACCGGGGACCGGCAGTGGATCCATGTGGATCCGCAGCGCTGCGCGCGCGAATCGCCTTTCGGCGGCCCGGTGGCGCACGGCTTCCTGACCCTGTCGCTGCTGCCGGCGATGCTGGAAAGCGCGCTTGCCATCGACGGCATGCGCATGGGCCTGAACTACGGCCTGGACCGGGTACGCTTTCCGGCACCCCTGCCGGCCGGCAGCCGGGTGCGCGGACGCTGGACGCTGGCGGCGTGCGATCCGGTCGACGGTGGCGTGCAGCTGACCTGGAGCGTGACGGTGGAAGCGGAGGGCGGCGGCAAGCCGGTCTGCGTCGCCAGCTTCCTGGTGCGCGCCTTCGCGTAGGGTGGGCGGCTCCACCGGGAGGGGGGAGAGAAGGCTGCGGGTGCGCCGCCCACGCGGTCAGGCAGCGCTAGCGCAGCCGATACGGCGCAGCCACCCATCCTACGGCTGCCCGTACCTGGCCAGCTCCAGCTTGGCGATCGCGTTGCGGTGCACCTCGTCCGGCCCGTCCGCCAGCCGCAGCGCGCGGTTGCCGGCCCACTGGTAGGCCAGCGGGAATTCCTCGGACACGCCGGCCGCGCCATGCGCCTGGATCGCCCAGTCCAGCACGTCCTGCGCCACGTTCGGCGCCAGCACCTTGATCATGGCGATTTCGGCCTGCGCCCCCTTGTTGCCCACCGTGTCCATCATGTAGGCGGTCTTCAGCGTCAGCAGGCGCGCGGTGTCGATGCGGATGCGGCTCTCGGCGATGCGTTCGCGCCAGACGCCCTGTTCCGACAGCTTGCGCCCGAAGGCGATCCGGGTCTCGAGGCGCCGGCACATCAGTTCCAGCGCGCGCTCGGCCACGCCGATGGCGCGCATGCAGTGGTGGATGCGGCCCGGACCCAGGCGCCCCTGGGCGATCTCGAAGCCGCGTCCTTCGCCCAGCAGCATGTTGGCGGCCGGCACCCGCACGTTCTCGAACAGGATCTCGCAGTGCCCGTGCGGCGCGTCGTCATAGCCGAACACGGGCAGCGGGCGCAGGATGCGGATGCCCGGGGTATCGGCCGGCACCACGATCATCGATTGCTGGCGGTGGCGCGCCGCCTGCGGGTCGGTCTTGCCCATCACGATGAAGACCTTGCAGCGCGGATCGCCCGCGCCGGAGATCCACCATTTGTGGCCATTGATGAGGTAGTCGTCGCCATCGCGTTCGATGCGGGTGGCGATGTTGGTCGCGTCGGAAGAGGCGACCTCCGGCTCGGTCATCGCGAAGGCGGAGCGCATCTCGCCGCGCAGCAGGGGTTCCAGCCACTGCGCCTTGATCCCGTCACTGGCATAGCGTTCCAGCGTCTCCATGTTGCCGGTATCCGGGGCCGAACAGTTGAACACCTCGGGCGCCCAGGGCACGCGGCCCATGATCTCGCACAGCGGCGCGTAGTCGAGGTTGGACAAGCCTTCCGGCGCCCGGCTGGAGCTGGGCAGGAACAGGTTCCACAGGCCGGCCGCGCGCGCCAGCGGTTTCAGGCGCTCGATGAGCGCCAAAGGCAGCCAGCGCGTGCCGCGCTCGCGCGCGTTGGCCGCGATCTCCTCGCCGAAGGCGCGTTCGTTGGGATAGATATGCTCGTCCATGAAGGCGAGCAGGCGCGCCTGCAGTTCCTGGCAGCGCGGCGAATAGGCGAAGTCCATGGGTGTCCTTGTCGGTTTATCGGCTGCGGGCCGCGAAGCCCCACGCCATCTCGGCCATCGGGCGCGCGGCCTTGCCGTTCTCCAGGGCCTGGGCGCTGGCGGCGGTACCGTCCACGTAGCGCTTCATGATGCCCTGCATGATGGCGGCCAGGCGGAACATGTTGTAGGCAAGGTAGAAGTCGAAGTCTTCGCTGCGGATGGTCTTGCCAGTGCGTTCGCAGTAGCGCGCCACGTAGGCGTCCAGCGAAGGGATGCCGAGGGCGGCCAGGTCCAGGCCCGCGATGCCGCGGAAGCGCCCGGGGGGGATGTGCCAGCTCATGCAGTGGTAGGAAAAATCGGCGGCCGGGTGGCCGAGCGTCGACAGCTCCCAGTCCAGCACCGCCAGGATGCGCGGCTCGGTCGGGTGGAAGATCATGTTGTCGAGGCGGTAGTCGCCGTGCACGATGCTGGTGTCCTCGCCCGCCGGAATGTGCTGCGGCAGCCACTCGATCAGGCGGTCCATCGCCTCGATCGGTTCGGTGCTGGAAGCCTGGTACTGGCGCGTCCAGCGCTCGATCTGGCGCGCGAAATAATTCCCCGGCTTGCCGTAGTCGCCCAGGCCGAGCGCCGCGTAGTCCGCCGTGTGCAGCAGGGCGATGACGCGGTTCTGCTCGTCGTAGACGGCGGCGCGCTCGGCTGGCGACATGCCTGGCAGCGACTGGTCCCACAGCACCCGGCCCTCGACGCATTCCATCACGTAGAAGGCGCGCCCGATCACGGCTTCGTCCAGGCACAGGGCGTACTGGCGCGGCACCGGGAAGCCGGCGCCGTGCAGCGCGCCCATCACGCGGAACTCGCGGTCGATCGCATGGGCCGACGGCAGCAGCTTCGCGGCCGGGCCCGGCTTGGTGCGCAGCACGTAGCGCATGCCGCCGGCGCTCAGCCTGAAGGTGGGGTTGGACTGGCCGCCGCGGAACTGTTCCACGTCCGGGGCGCCGCCCGGGTAGCCCTCGACATGCTGCGCCATCCAGGCGCCCAGCGCGGCCGCGTCGAAGCGCTGGCGCTCGGACACCGGCTTGGTGCCCATCATTTCCTCGTACATGGGGTCTCCGTTCTTCTGTTTGTCCCGCATTCTAGCCCGTTCCAGAGAAAAAAGGTACGGACGTGCTATTTCCCGGCGGGCGCAGGACGGCGGCTCCTGCGGTACTGGCGGTACAGCAGTTCCATCGTGGTCGCGCGGGCGTCCGGCTGCAGCGGGGCCGGGGGCAGGTAGTTGACCAGGCGTACCACCCAGTCGCGTGGCTCCGCTCCGACGTCGAGCGCATTGATGCAGCCCGCCGACTGGGCCAGGCCGCCCAGGAACAGGCGCTGGCCGGTCAGCGCGAAGGACAGGATGGCGCAGTTCACGCCGCCGTGCAGCACCAGGAGGCTGGTGTCCCAGTCCTCCAGCGCGCGCAGGCGGGCGAGGGCGGGGTGGACCCGGTCCATCAGTTCGCCCACCGATTCCCCGCCCAGGAAGCGCTGCCCTTCGTCGACCACGCCTTCGAAGGCGCCGGTGAAGGCGCGCCGCAGTTCGCCATCAGGGATCTGCGACAGGCGGCCGCCGCGGATCTCGTGCAGCGCCGGCCAGGCCTCGGGCGTGATCGCCTGGCCACTGGCGGCCAGCACCCGCTGCGCCGTTTCCACCGTGCGCGGCAGGCCCGATACGATGACCCGGTCGAAGCGCACGCCGGCGGCGCGGAAGGCCTGCCCGGCCGCATCGGCCTGGTCGCGGCCGTCCGCGTTCAGGGGCACGCTTTCGGGCAGGTAGGGATTGCCGCCCTCGTCGAAGTAGCTGACGCTGCCGTGGCGCATCAGGTAGATGCGGCGCCGCTGGCCGGGTGCGGGGAGGGTGTCGTTCATCGGCTTCCTTGGACTGTCGCTTGGCCTGGCCATCTTACACGCGATGCCGTTCCATCGAGGCGAAACCGCGACATTTTCCCGTTGGCAGCGTTTTTCGGCGGTTTCGGGCCGGGGTTCTGGCATAAAATATTTGCTGCAAGGCATAAATCAAGGAATGTTCATGGCAAGGCCGGAAAAAATTCGACTCGGCGAAGTGCTGATCCAGCAAAAGCTGCTGTCGGAAGAACAGCTCGAACAGGCGCTGGCGGACCAGAAGCGCACCGGGCGCAAGCTGGGACGGGTGTTCGTCGAGAGCGGCTTCGTCACCGAGGACCAGATCTCGAGCGCCCTGGCGCGCCAGCTGAACATTCCCACCATCAACCTCAAGTTCTACAACATCCACCCGGACCTGGTGCGGCTGCTGCCGGAGACGGCCGCGCGGCGCTTCCGCGCGCTGGTGCTGGAAGACCGGCGCGAGAGCGTGCTGGTGGGCGTGTCCGATCCGACCGACCTGTTCGCCTACGACGAGATCGCGCGCCTGCTCAAGCGCGGGGTCGAACTGGCCGTGGTCAATGAGACCGAGGTGCTGGCCGCGATCGACCGCATCTACCGCCGCACCGACCAGATCACCGACTTCGCGCGCGAGGTCGAGCAGGACGTGGGCGACGCCTCGGTCGATTTCGGCGCCCTGGCCGCCAATCCGGGCCTGGAAGAAGCGCCGGTGGTCAAGCTGCTGCAGTCGGTATTCGACGACGCGGCCCAGGTGCGCGCTTCCGATATCCACATCGAGCCGCAGGACGGGCGCCTGCAGATCCGCTTTCGCATCGACGGCGTGCTGCACCTGCAGACCGAGGCCGATATCAAGGTGGCGATGCCGCTGGCCCTGCGCCTCAAGCTGATGGCCGACCTCGACATCTCGGAAAAGCGCCTGCCGCAGGATGGCCGTTTCGCGGTCAAGGTGCGCAACCAGCGCATCGACGTGCGCCTGTCGACCATGCCGACCCAGTACGGCGAATCGGTGGTCATGCGTCTGCTGGGCCAGTCCGGCAACCAGCTGCGCCTGGACGCGATCGGCATGCCGCCGGAGCTGGTGGCGCGCTTCCGCCAGATCGTGCAGCGCCCGAACGGCCTGGTGCTGGTGACGGGCCCCACCGGCAGCGGCAAGACCACTACCCTGTACAGCGCGCTGTCGGAACTGAATTCGGTGGAAAAGAAGCTGATCACGGTGGAAGACCCGATCGAATACCGCCTGCCTGGCATCAACCAGGTGCAGGTGAACGACAAGATCGACCTGGACTTCGCGCGCGTGCTGCGCTCGGCCCTGCGCCAGGATCCGGACATCGTGCTGGTGGGCGAGATGCGCGACCAGGAAACCGCCCAGATCGGCCTGCGCGCCGCGATGACCGGCCACCTGGTGCTGTCCACCCTGCACACCAACGACGCCGCCAGCACGCCGCTGCGCCTGATGGACATGGGGGTGCCGCGCTACATGGTGAGCGGTTCGCTGCAGGCGGTACTGGCGCAGCGCCTGGTGCGCCTGGTGTGCGAGAGCTGCACCACGCCCTACCAGCCGACGCCCACCGAGCACACCTGGCTCAAGGCGGAACTGGGCGAGACGGTCGACGCGCAGCGCTTTTTTTACGGGCGCGGCTGCTCGCACTGCAACGGCACCGGCTACCGTGGCCGCACCGGCGTGTACGAACTGCTGGAGATGACGCGCAAGGTGATCGACGCCGCCAACCACCCCGATCCGGCCCATTTCCTGAAGGCCGCCTATGCCGAGATGGGCGGCAACACGCTGCGCCGCCACGGCGTGGCGCTGGCCGTGCAGGGCCGCACCACCGTGTCGGAAGCGATGCGGGTCAGTAACCAGCACGACGAATAATGCCCTTCTTCGCCTACAAGGGCCGCAACGCGCGCGGCGAACTGATGCAGGGCGTGCTCGAGGGCGCCGACAGCGGCGCCGTGGCCGACCAGCTGTTCGCCACCGGCGTGACCCCGGTCGAGATCAGCGCGACCAGCCGCAAGGTGGCCAGCAGCGGCGCCGAGGGCGGCTGGTGGGCGCGTCTCACCGAACCGAAGATCACTTCCTTCGACGTGCAGCTGTTCAGCCGCCAGATGTACACCCTGCTCAAGTCGGGCGTGCCGATCATGCGCGGCCTGGCCGGCCTGCAGGAATCGGCGATCAACCGCGCCTTCGGGCGCGTGCTGAAGGACTTGCGCGAGTCGCTCGACTCGGGGCGCGAGCTGTCTTCCGCGATGCGCCGCCATCCGGAGGTGTTCAGTTCCTTCTACCTGTCGATGGTGCGGGTGGGCGAGATGACCGGGCGCCTGGAGGAAGTCTTCCTGCGCCTGTTCGAGCACCTGGAATTCGACCGTGACATGCGCGAACGGGTCAAGACGGCGCTGCGCTACCCGAGCTTCGTGGTCATTGCGATGGCGATGGCGATGGTGGTCGTGAACGTGTTCGTGATCCCGCAGTTCGTCAAGGTGTTCGAGTCCTTCGATTCCGAGCTGCCGCTGATGACGCGGATCCTGATCGGCAGCTCCGCGTTCATGGTGCGCTACTGGCCGCTGCTGGCGGCGCTGGCGGCCGGCGCCTTCATGGCGTTTCGGGCCTGGACCGCCACGCCCAGGGGCCGCTACACCTGGGACAGGCACAAGCTGCGCATCCCGATCGCCGGCAAGATCATCCACAAGGCGACCATGGCGCGCTTTGCGCGCAGCTTCGCGCTGTCGCAGCGCAGCGGGGTGCCGGTGGTGCAGGTGCTGACCGTGGTGTCGCAGACCGCCGATAACGCCTACCTGGCGGCGCGCATCGAGCAGATGCGCGACGGCGTCGAGCGCGGCGAAAGCATCCTGCGCACCGCGAGCGCGGCGAATGTCTTCACCCCGATCGTGCTGCAGATGATCGCCGTCGGCGAGGAATCGGGCTCGCTCGACGACCTGATGGACGAGATCGCCTCCATGTACGAGCGCGAGGTCGACTACGAGCTGAAGACACTGTCGAGCCAGATCGAGCCGATCCTGATCGTGTTCCTGGGCGCGATGGTGCTGGTGCTGGCGCTCGGCATCTTCCTGCCGATCTGGGACCTGGGCCGGGCGGCGTTCCAGAAGTGATCGCGCTGACCGACCGGCTGCGCCCGCGCGGCCACACCCTGTTCGAGCTCGGCGTCGTCGCCTGCCTGTTCGCCGCCCTGGTCGGGATCTTCCTCACCTACGTGCCGCGCTACCGGGCCGAGGCGGAAGGGGTGCAGGCCAGGCAGGTGGTGGCCGCCCTGCGCAGCGCGCTGTCCGCGCGCGCGGCCCAGGTGGCCGCGGCGCAGGGCGAAGCGGGCCTGCGGGCGCTGGCCATGCAAAACCCGGTGGAATGGCTGCAGCGGCCTCCGGAAAACTATCTCGGCGAATATTACAGGCCCGATGCCGCTTTGCTCCCGGCCGGGCATTGGTATTTTGACCGGGCTGATAAAATCCTCGTGTATTTCCCCAACAGATATAAAAGTTTTTCGTCAGAATCATCAAAGTTGCTGAGGATCAAGGTAAAATTTCTAAGCTTGCCAAGCTCGGTCGCAAAGCGTGGACGGAGCGTGGAAACCATGGGATTGGCGCTGGAAGAAATCGATTGAGCCATTCCCATTCATTTTTGCAATGCGGTTCCATTTCGGACCATTCTTTTTCGGAGAAGTAAAATAATGAACAGCAACTTCAAACGCAGCGCCCAAGGCGGTTTCACCCTGATCGAGCTGATCGTTGTGATCGTCATCCTGGGTATCCTGGCCGCAACCGCGCTGCCGAAGTTCATCGACCTGGGCAAGGATGCGCGCGAAGCGAGCGTCAAGGGCGTGCGTGGCGCGATGAATTCCGCCTCGGCGCTGGTGCACGGCAAGTGGCTGGTCAAGGCCGAAAATCCGGTGGTGGTCGATGGCGGCAGCATCTCGGTGAACACGGCCGGTTTCCCTGACGGCGCCGGCATCGTGGCCGCCGCCAGCCTGTCGGCCTCCGACTACACGATCACCACCACCGCCACCACCGTGACCGTCTCGCCAAAGGGCCTGACCACGGCGATCGAGACCGCCGGCAGCTGCACCGTGACCTACACCATCGCGACCGGCGTCGCCACCGTGCCCGACACCCTCGTCTGCGGCTGATCTTCCCCACCGTGAACGGCCGCTTCCGCTGCTCCGCGCCAGGCGCGGCCGTCTCACCGCAGCACGGACGCCAGACGGGCTTCACGATGGTCGAGCTGATCATCGTCCTGGTCCTGATCGGCGTCCTCGCCGCCCTCGGCGCCGGCCGCTTCGCCGAGCGCAAGGATGTCGACGCGGCCGGTTTCGCCGAACAGACCCGCAGCATGCTGCGCCATGCGCAGAAACTGGCGATCGCCCAGAACCGCAGCGTCCACGTCCTCATCGAAGCCAGCCGCATCAGCCTGTGCTTCAATGCCGGCGCCTGCACGGCGGCCAGCCGCGTCCCGGCCCCGGCCGGCGGCAACAGCGGCAGCAGCGCCACCCGCGCGGCCTGCGCCTCCACCACCTGGTTCTGCGAAGGCCGCCCTGACGGCGTGACGCTGGCATCGGCCGGCACGCTGCCGGCCAGCCTGTCCTTCGATGCGCTCGGCCGTCCCAGCGCCGGCCTGGCCCTGACGGTGGGCGGCAGCGGCGCCCCGGTCGCGGTCAACGTGGCGCCGGAGACCGGGTATGTCCACTAGGCGGGCGCCGGGCCGCCAACGCGGCCTCACGATGATCGAACTGATCGTCTTCATCGTCGTCATCAGCATCGCGCTGGTGGCCCTGCTGCACGTGCTGGGGCTGACCAGCCGCCACAGCGCCGATCCGCTGCGCCGCAAGCAGGCGCTGATGCTGGCCGAGGCCATGCTCGAAGAAGTGCAGCTGGCCCGCTTCACCTATTGCGATCCGTCCTCCGACAACGCCGATACGGCGGAAAGCAGCGCCGACTGCACGATACCCGAAGCCTTCGGGCGCAACGCGCCGGAGCCGGCCGGCAGCCGTCCCTACGACAACATCAACGACTACGTGGCGGCCGCGGGCACGCCCACGCTGGCCTTCAACAACGCCGCCGGCCGCCTGGCCGACGTCAACGGCACGCCGCTCGACCTGGCCGGCTACACGGTGCGCCTGACGATCACGCCCGCGGCCCTGGGCGGCATCGCCGCTGGCGGCAACAGCGCCGATGCCGAGGTGCTGCGCATCCGCGTCACCGTCGAGTTCGACGGGGACAGCCTGGCGCTGGACGGCTACCGCACGCGCCACGCGCCGAACATGCTATGACCGCCCCGCGCATGTTCCGCCAGCCGCGCGGCTTCACCCTGGTCGAGGCGATCGTCGTGATCGCCGTGATCGGCATCATCGCCGCCATCGTCGCCGCGTTCATCCGCACCCCGGTACAGAACTACATCGATACCGCCACCCGCGCCGAACTCACCGACGAGGCCGACCTGGCCCTGCGCCGCATGGCGCGCGACATCCGCCTGGCGCTGCCCAACAGCGTGCGGGTCAGCGCGGATGGGCGCGCCATCGAATTCCTGCTGACCAAGACCGGCGGGCGCTACCTGGCGCAGGAGGACGGGGTGGCCGACCGCCCGGTGCTCGATTTCACCAACCCGGCCAATACGGGCTTCACGGTGGTCGGCGAACTGCCCGGCGGGAGCCAGCAGATTGAGGCGGGCGACTGGATCGCCGTGTACAACCTCGGTATCGAGCATGCCAACGCCTATCTGGCGAATGCGGCCACGGGCGCGCGCAACATCGCCCGCGTGACGGACGTGGACGCGGCCCGGAAGCTGGTCCAGCTGGCCAGCAATCCCTTCGCCCAGCAGGATCCGCCGCTGGCCTCGCCGACGCGCCGCTTCCAGGTCGTCACCGGCCCGGTTACCTATTTTTGCGGCAACGGCCAGCTGACGCGGCAATCCGGCTATGCGATCAGCGCGGCCCAGGTGGCGCCGCCGGTGGCGGCGGGACCGGGCGAGAACGGCAGCGCCGTCAGCCGCCTGCTGGCCGCACGCGTGGGCGCCTGCCGCTTCGACTATGGCAGCACCGCCAACCAGCGCACCGCGCTGGTGTCCATGACGCTCGAACTGCTGCCGCGCAGCGCCAACCACGCGGGCGTCACGCTGGTGCACCAGATCCACGTGGAGAACACGCCATGACGCGCCGCTCCCTCGGGCTGCCGCGCCGCATCGCCCATGCGGCGGGCATCGGCCTGATCACCGCGATCTTCCTGCTGGTGGTGCTGGCGGCGCTCGGCGTGGTAGCGGTGTCGGTGGCGACCTCGCAGCGCGCCACCGCCACCATGGACGAGCAGGGCGCGCGCGCCTACCAGGCCGCGCGTGCCGGCGTGGAGTGGGGCGCCTTCCAGGTGCTGCGCCTGGCCCAGTGTCCCACCCAGTCGTTCGCGCTGCCCGAAGGCAGCACGCTGGCCGGCTTTACCGTGACGGTGCAGTGCCGCCTGGTGCACGACCTGGAAGCGGCCGACGGCGAGGACCCCACCGCCCTGGACCGCTGGGTGATCACGGCCACCGCGTGCAACATGCCGGCCGCCGGCAGCGGTGCCTGCCCGAACGCGGCCGCCACCAGCGTCGAGTATGTCCAGCGCGTGATCGAAGTGAGGATTTGATGAAGCAAGCCCTACTCACGTTCGGCAAGGCCTGCGCGGCGCTGGCGCTGGCGGCCGCCAGCGGCGCCGTGCTGGCCCAGGCCAGGTACGACGTGCCGCTGCGCGTGACGGAAAAATTCAGCGGCAACGTCAACTTCGTCGGCACCCAGGCCAGCATGCGCACCCAGGCCAACCGCAGCGGCACCACCAATGCCTGCGCGGTGGTCAGCGCATCGACCGAGATCACGGCCAGCCTGCAGGGCGTGCCGGCCAATTCGAGGATTCTCAGCGCCCAGCTGTACTGGGCCGGCTCGGCCGCCACGCCCGACTACGAGGTGACGTTCGAGAACACCACGGTGCGCGCCGCCGACGATCGCCAGTACCGCTCGAACACCACCGGCAGCCACTATTTTTCCGGCGCCGCCGACGTGACGCCGCTGGTGAAGGGCAATGGCACCTACCGCTTCAAGAACCTGAGCATCAATGTGGGCAGCCCCTACTGCGCGCCGGAAGGCGTGCTGGGCGGCTTCGCGCTGCTGGTGGTGTATGAGAACGACAGCGAACCCTATCGCAACCTGAACCTGTACGAGGGCTTCCAGTACATCCACAACCCCGCCGGCAGCGCGAACGTGTCGGTGACCCTGAACCTGAAGGACTTCAAGATCCCCGACCTGAACCGCACCAGGGCCACCGGCCGCCTCGGCCACATCACCTGGGAAGGCGATCCGAACCTGTCCGAAGGCGGTGAGGTCCTGAAGTTCAACAACTACGAGATGAGCGACGCCAGCAACCCGGGCGGCAACCAGTTCAACTCGCTGAGCAGCATGACGCCGGGAATGGCGTCGCACGGGATCGACTTCGACATCTATACGCTGGACCACCCCGTCATCAAGACCGGCCAGACCAGCGCCACCACGGTATACCGCTCCGGACAGGACCTGGTGCTGCTGAGCGCGGAAATCATCGCCGTACCCAACGTGGCGCCGACGGTCGACCTGAAGCTCGACAAGACCCGCACCAGCGAACTGGTGGTCGGACTGGACGCCAGCTACACCTTGAGCGTCACCAACCTCGGCCCCGGTTCGTATAGCGGAGCGAGCATCGTCGACTACCTGCCTTCGGGCCTGCGCTTCCAGTCCGCCGCCGGCACCGGCTGGAGCTGCGTCTACTACATCATCCTGTACTGCGAGTATGCCGGCACACTGGCCCAGGGCCAGGCCGCGCCGCCGCTCACGGTGGTGGCGCGGGTCGAGAAGACCGGTACCCTGACCAACGTGGCAAGCGTGCTGGCGCCGGATACCGATCCGAACACGGCCAACAATACCGACAGCGACAGCGGCGTGGCCGAGCAGCCGAGCGCCGACCTGAGCTTCGTGTTCACCGACCGCGTCTGCACCGCGAACATCGCGATCGGCAACGCCAGCCAGCCCTGCAAGCCCTTCGCCGGCCCCGTCGTGGCGGGGGCCAGCACCCAGGTCTTCGTCACCGCGATCGCCAATGGCGTGCCGGTCAAGCCGGCTTCCACCCTGGCCAAGCCCAGCCTGCGCTTCGGCCTGAGTTGCCTGAATCCCGCGGTCGGCATGCTGGGTTCGAGCTATGGCGTGGCGTTGCCCCAGTGCGCGGCGAGCGGCGCGGTGCCCGCCGCCGGCACCGGCGTCGGCACCTGGGGCGCGGCCCAGACCCTGGACTTCAGCGCCGCACCCTCGGTGGCCCTGAACTTCGTGTACCACGACGTCGGCAAGGTGCAGCTGTACCTGCAGTCCACCGCCACTTCGAAGACGGCGGCCAGCCTGCCCTTCGTGTCGCGTCCGGCGCGCCTGGCCTTCACGCTGATCGAACGCAACCGTGGCAGGTTCGCCAACCCGGGCGCGGCCACCGGTGCCGATCCGATGTTCGCCGTGGCCGGCGAGCCCTTTACCGTGAGCGTGATTGGCGCCACGCTGCAGGGCGCGGCCACGCCGAGCTTCGGCGCCGAAGGCGCGACCGTCACCCTGGGCGTCGGCAAGCCGCTGGCCACTGCGGAGGCGAACGCGATGCGCACCATGCCGGACCTGGGCGGCGAGGCCTGGACCCTGCAGAACGGCGTGTTCACCGCCGCCAGCCTGTCCTGGGGCGAGGTCGGCATCCTGCGCCTGTGGCCGCGCCTGGACGGCGAGGGCGAGTTCGGCAACTACCTCGGCACCGGCCCGGTCGACAGCGTCGACGTGCGCAATGTCGGGCGTTTCGTGCCGGCCTATTTCAAGACGGTGGCCAGCGGCCAGTTCGCTTGCCTGGCGAAGATGGCCTGCGCCGCGCGTGGCGACGGCGCTGTGTACTCCGGCCAGCCGTTCGCGGTGACGGTGGTGCCGATGGCCCAGGATGGCGAGGAGCTGGACAATTTCAGCGGCCCGTTCGCGCGCGAGATCACGCTCAGCGCCTACAACGCGCCGGCTGGTACCACGCTGAACCCGAACGGCGGCAGCCTGGCCCTGGGCGCCGGGGCCAGCGTGGTGGTGCCGAAAACCGGGATCGTGGCGGGCACGCCGATCAGCGTCAAGCCGGGCTACACGTTGCCGAAGCGCTTCAGCTACACCAGACCGAACGCGCTCGACTGGACCGCGCCGACCCCGGTGTTCCTGCGAGCCGTGTCCAAGCAGGAGGGCACCGAAGAGGTCACCACGTCGCTGCGCGCGAGCGCGGCCGCCACTCAGGAGGGCGGTGTCACGGTGCTCAATGGCCGCCTGCGCCTGTCGAACGGCGCCGGCTCGGAACTGCTCAAGCTGCCCGTGACCACCGAGGCCCAGTACTGGACCGGCAGCGCCTGGGCCAACAACACGGCCGACGACAGCAGCGAGGTCAGCTTCGCCCAGGCCGGCAACCTGTCCTTCCTCGGCTGCAAGCGCGCCCTGGCCGACGGCAGCGGCTGCAAGAGCGTGCTGGGGCCGGTGGCCGGGCCGGCCTACCGGCTGAGCGCCGGGCGCGGCGCCTTCGCGATCCGCGCGCCGGGCGCCGGCAATATCGGCAGTGCGCTGCTGGTTGCCAACAACCCGGCCTGGCTGCCCAGCACCCAGACCCTGCTGGCCTTCGGCGGCTTTCACAACAGCCGCCTGATCTTCCTGCGGGAGATGTACTGAGATGCGGGCCCGATGGCATGGCGCCGTGCAGCCACGCTCGTCCCGCATTGCATTTGCATTTAAGCAAAAAAATCTGCGCTTGGATGCAAGCGCTGCATATAATCAACGATTCAGAATTTCCGTCGCTCGAGCAGGATTGCATGCGTCTCTTTAGGAAAGCAAACAAGAAACAGGGCTGGCTGGCGCTCGCCGTTCACCGCGATGGTCTGGTGGGCGCTGCCGTGCGCCGCGCCGGCGGCGGCATGCCAGTAGTGGTGGGCGTCGGTTTCCTGCAGGGCGAGGCCGGCCCCGAGACGCTGGCGCGCCTGGGCGCGGAACTCGATGCGTCCAGCTTCCAGCTCAGCCACCTGCTCGGCAACGGGCACTACCAGCTGCTCACGGTCGATTCGCCCAATGTCGCGCCGGACGAGCTGCGCACCGCGGTGCGCTGGCGCCTGAAGGACATGCTCGACTTCCATGTCGACGACGCCACCATCGACGTGTTCGACATCCCGGTGGACAAGGGGGCCGCGGTGCGCCCCCAGCAGACCATGTTCGCGGTCGCGGCGCGCAACAGCGTGATCGGCGCGCGCCAGCGCCTGTTCGAGGAAGCCAAGCTGGCGCTGGAAGTCATCGACATTCCCGAAATGGCGCAGCGGAATATCTCGGCCCTGCTGGAAACCGAAGGGCGCGGCCTGGCGATGCTGTCGGTCGCCGAGGATGGCGCGCTGCTGACGGTCTCCCATGGCGGCGAGCTCTACCTGGCGCGGCGGATCGACGTCCCGCTCGAGCTGCTGACGCATGCCGACATCGAGCGCCGCCACGGAGGCTTCGACCGCATCGCACTCGAGCTGCAGCGTTCGCTCGACCATTTCGAGCGCCAGTTCTCCTTCGTCAGCGTGGCGCGCCTGCTGCTGGCCCCATCGCCGGCCGATGGCCTCGAAGCGTACCTGTCGAGCAACCTGTACATCGCGGTCGACCAGCTCGACCTGGCCAGCGTGTTCGACCTCGGCGCGGTGCCTGCCCTGGCCGACAAGGGCCTGCAGCACCGCTACTTCCTGGCCCTGGGCGCGGCCCTGCGCCACGAGGAGCTGCTGCCATGAGCCAGCAGATCAACCTGTTCAACCCGGTCTTCCGGAGCCAGAAGAAAATATTCGCGCTTGCCACCATGGCCCAGGCCATGGGCGTGCTGGTGCTGGGCGTGGCCGCACTCGCGTTCTATGGCCAGCTGCAGCTGGCCCAGCTCGAGCGCGAAGCGGCGCTCGGCGCCGGGCGCCTGGCGCGCAAGCAGGCCAGCCTCGGCGCCGTCGCCAACGAATTCGCGCCGCGCAAGAAGAGTGCCGAGCTGGCGGCCGAACTGGCCCAGGCCGAGACCCAGCTGGCCGCCCTGCAGCGCATCTCCGGCGTGCTCGAGCGCGGCGAGCTGGGCGACACCAGCGGCTATTCCGAATACCTGCGTGCGCTGGCGCGCCAGAGCCTGGACGGGCTGTGGCTGACGGGCCTGGGCATCGCGACCGGCGGGCGCGAGATCAGCATCCGTGGCCGCGCCCTCGACCCGGCCCTGGTGCCCACCTATATCGGGCGCCTGACGAGCGAGGCGGCGCTGCGCGGCAAGGCCTTCGCCGGCATGCAGATCAGCGAGGCGGCGCCCTTGCCGCGGCCCGGGGCGGACGGCAGGGACGCGGCGGTGCCCGCGCCCTACGTGGAATTCAGCCTGCAGGCACGGGCGGGCGAGGGCAAGCCATGACGCAAGCCATGAAGCAGACCTGGTTGAAACTGGCGGGGCGCGTGGATGCCCTGAGCCTGCGCGAGCGGGTGCTGGCCTTCGCCGCGGCCGCGGCCACGCTGCTGTTCCTCGCGCACTTCTTCGTGCTGGGTCCCATGTTCGCGCGCCAGGACGAGATGGCGGCGCAGATCGCGCGCCAGCAGAACAACATCACCGGCATCGACACCGAGATCGCGCAGGCCCTGCAGGCCTACCAGCGCGATCCGGATGCGGCCGTGCAGGAACGCCTGAGCGCGGTACGCACCGAGGCGGCGGCACTGGGCGACAGCCTGCGCGCCATGCAGCGCGGCCTGGTGCCGCCGGAACGCATGGCGCCACTGGTGGAATCGATCCTGCGCGCGCATGGCCGCCTGCAGCTGGTCTCGATGCGCACGCTGGCGCCGATGGCGGTCGGCGCCGACGCCGCCGCGCCCGCGCCCGCGGCCAGCCCGGGCGTCCCGCCCGCGCCGCTGCCGGAACTGCTATACCGGCACGGCACCGAAGTCGTGGTGCGCGGTAACTACCTGGACATGATCGCCTACATGGAAGCGCTGGAAGCGATGCCGACCGGCCTGTTCTGGGGAAATGCCGAGCTGGCGGTCGAGACCTGGCCGACGGCGCGCCTGACCCTGACCCTGCATACGCTGAGCCTCGATCCGAAATGGATGACTTTGTGAATTCCTTCGCCCCTATCGCCGTACTCGCGCTGCTGCTGGCGGCACTGCCAGGCCCGGCCCAGGCGGCCAGCCAGCCGCTGCGCGACCCGACCCGTCCGCCGCCCCAGGCGGGCCAGCCTGCCGGCGGATCCGACGCGGCCGGCGCCACCGCCACGCGCGCGCCGCAACTGCAGTCGGTGCTGGTCGGCCGCGGGCGCGACGGCCGCCAGGTGGCCGTGATCGACGGCCAGAGCGTGCGCGTGGGCGACAGTGTCCAGGGGGCGCGCGTGACCCGCATCGATGCCGGCGAGGTCGAACTCGTGCGCGGCAGGGAACGGCAGGTGCTGCGCCTGCATCCTTCCACGCGGCAGGAAGACGTCCGCCGCACCCCCTCCCAGAATGACCGGAACTGATATGCGAACACGACCCTTACGCCTTGCCGCCGTCCTCGCCGCCGCCCTGGCCACGGCCGGACTGGCCGGTTGCCAGAGCGCCCCGCCTTCAAACACCTACGACAAGATCGCGGCCGAGCTACGCCAGGCCGCCGCCCAGCCGCTGCCGGCGGCGCCGATCGAAGGCGCCGTGGCCGACGCCCTGCTGCCACCCGCGCCGGCGCTGGCCAGCCAGCTGCCCAAGGCGCGCCAGGTACTCGAGGAACGCTTCAACGTGGCCTTCACCAACGTGCCGGCGCAGCAGTTCTTCAATTCGATCGTGGTCGGCACCCGCTACAACATCCTGGTCCACCCGCAGGTCAGCGGCACCATCAGCGCCAACCTGAAGGACGTCACGCTGGTCGAGGCGCTGGACGCGGTGCGCGAGATGTACGGCTACGATTACCAGATCGATGGCACCCGGATCAGCATCCGTCCGCTCACCATGCAGACCCGCATGTTCCACATCAACTACCTGGTCGGCAGCCGGCGTGGCAGCTCGAACCTGCGCGTGACCTCGACCTCGGTGTCCGATGCGGGCAACAACTACAACAACCCGAACAATCCGCAAGGCCAGCGTGGCCTGGCGCCGAACGCGCCCAATCAGGGCAACCCGGGCAACGGCAGCAACCAGTACGGCAACGGCGGCGTGCTGCTCGAGAGCACCGACGTCAACACCACCACCAACAACGACTTCTGGGGCGACCTGAAGAGCGCCATCGAAGCCCTGGTCGGCTCGAAGGAAGGTGGCCGCAGCGTGGTGGTGAGCCCGCATTCGGGCGTGCTGGTGGTGCGCGCCATGCCGGACGAATTGCGCAGCGTCGACGCCTACCTGAAGGCGACCCAGATGTCGGTCGACCGCCAGGTGATCCTGGAAGCCAAGATCCTCGAGGTGGAGCTGAACGACAGCTATCAGAGCGGCATCAACTGGGCCAGCTTCGCCTCGCTCAGGAGCTCGCACCCGAACCGGGTATCGGGCGGCTTCCTGCAGCCGGGCGCGGGCCTGGCGCCGCTGCCCTTCACGGGTGGCCAGCCGCCGCTGATCTCGAACGGCAACGGACTCGCGGCCAGCACCGGTTTCTCGCTGTCGAACGCGGCGAACGCGGCCGGCTCCTTGTTCGGCCTGGCCTTCCAGACGAATAACTTCGCCGCCCTGATTTCCTTCCTGGAGTCGCAGGGCACCGTGCACGTGCTGTCCAGCCCGCGCGTGGCGGCGATGAACAACCAGAAGGCGGTGCTGAAGATCGGCACCGACGAGTTCTTCGTCACCGGCGTCACCACCACCACCACCGCCAGCACGGCCGGCAACACGACCACCCCGAGCGTGACCCTGCAGCCCTTCTTCTCCGGCGTGGTGCTGGACGTGACCCCGCAGATCGACGACAAGGGCAACATCCTGCTGCACGTGCATCCGTCGGTCAGCGAGGTCAGCACGATCACCAAGAACGTCGACCTCGGCTCGGCTGGCAACCTGACCCTGCCGCTGGCGGCGTCGTCGACCTCGGAACTGGACAGCATCGTGCGCGGCCAGGACGGCCAGGTGGTCGCGATCGGCGGCCTGATGCGCCAGGCCAGTACCGACGACGTCAACCGCGTGCCGGGCCTAGGCCGGGTGAAGGTGCTGGGCGCGCTGTTCAGCAACAAGAACAAGGTCAACCAGAAGCGCGAGCTGGTGGTGCTGATCAAGCCCACCATCGTCGAAGGCGCCAGCAGCTGGAGCCGCGACCTGCTCGACGCCCGCGACCGGGTCGAGGGGCTCGATCCGCGCGCCCGCCGGCCGGCCGGGCAGGAGCGCCGGTAATGTACGCCGCCCACTTCGGCCTGCGTGAGTTGCCCTTCAGCATCACGCCCGACACCAGCTTCTTCTTCAGCAGCCCGCACGCGCGCGAAGCCCTGAACACGCTGCTGGTGGCGGCGCGCAACGGCGAAGGCTTCATCAAGATCACCGGCGAGGTCGGCACCGGCAAGACCCTGCTGTGCCGCAAGTTCATGGCCGCGCTGGGCGAGGACTTCGTCACCGCCTACCTGCCGAACCCTTACCTGGAACCGCGCACCCTGCTGCTGGCCCTGGCCGACGAGCTGGAAGTGGCCTACGAGCCCGAGCTGGACCAGCACCGCCTGCTGAAGGGCATTACGGCCCGCCTGCTCGACCTGGCGCGTGCGCGCAAGCGCGTCCTGCTGTGCATCGACGAAGCGCAGGCCATGCCGGTCGAGACGCTCGAGGTGCTGCGCCTCCTGACCAACCTGGAAACGGAAAAGCGCAAGCTGCTGCAGATCGTCCTGTTCGGCCAGCCGGAGCTGGACCGCAAGCTGGGGCTGGAGGCGATCCGCCAGCTGGCCCAGCGCATCACCTTCCACTACACGCTCGGCCCCTTGAGCCGCGACGAGCTCGATTTCTACCTGGCGCACCGGCTGCGCGTGGCCGGCTTTGGCGGCGCGCGCCTGTTCACGCCGCGCGCGGTGCGCAGGCTGTACGCGGCCAGCGGCGGCATCCCGCGCCTGATCAACATCCTGGCGCACAAGGCGCTGATGTCCTGCTACGGCGAAGGCAAGCAGGAGGTGGGCGCGGCCCATGTCGCGGCGGCGGCGGGCGACACCCTCGCTGTGCGCAAGCGCCGCGTCTGGCCCTGGCTGGCCGTGGCCGGCGGCACATTCGCGGCGGCGGCCGCCGGACTTGCCTGGGCCTACGCGCGATGAGCCTGATTAACAAGATGCTGCAAGACCTGGAAGCGCGCAACGCGGATGCGGCGGCCACGGTGCCGGCCGGGATCGACGCGCAGCGCGCGCGTCGCCCCCGCCTGCCGCTGCTGGCCGGCGCCGTGGCCGGCGGCGTACTGGTCATCGTGACGGCCACCGCCGTCTACCTGGCCCAGCGCGCCCAGGCGCCGGCCGCGCTGGCGGAGGCTGGCGCTCGCAAGGCACCGGCCGCGCCGGCACCGGCGCCGGCCCAGCCATCGCTGCCGATTCCGCAGGAAGCCATCGACCGCCTGGCCGAGATGGCCGCCGAACAGCGCGTGGCGCAGAAGCAGGAGCAAAAACAGGAGCAGAAACAGGAGCAGGGGCGGGCGCAGGCGACAACGAAGGAGGACGGCGACACGCCGCTGGCGCGTGCGGCCGAACCGCCCGCGCCGCCCGCCAGGCGACACCGCGCCGCTTCGGCCGACGCAGCGCCGCCGGCTGGCACCGGGCGCGCGGCGCCGGCCGTGACGGCGTCGGCGCCTGCGCAAGGGCGTGTCGCCAGCGCAGTCCCGGCCGCGCCGGCGCGCATGGCGCCGCCGGCAGCGGAACGCACGGGCGCCGCGCCGCAGCGGGCCGAGGGCGCCTACCGGCGCGCGCTGGCCCACCTGGGCGAGGGCCGCATCGTCGAGGCCACGGCCGAGCTGCGCGCGGCGCTGCAGGCCGATCCGCGCCATGACGGCGCGCGCCAGACCCTGGTCGGCCTGCTGGTCGAAGCCGGCCGCAAGGACGAGGCGATGCGCGAGCTGGAGCAAGCCCTGGCGCTCGACCCGCGCCAGCCGGCCATGGCGATGCTGCTGGCGCGCATGCAGATCGACAGCGGCGCGAGCGGCGTCGAGACCCTGCAGCGCAGCCTGCCGCACGCGATGGGCAATGGCGAATACCGGGCCTTCCTGGCCGGCGCGCTGGCGCGCGCGGGCCGCCAGCGCGAAGCGGCGACGCACTACGAGGCGGCGCTGCGCACGGCGCCGCAGAACGGGGTGTGGTGGATGGGCCTGGGCCTGGCGCTGCAGGGCGACCGGCGCGAACCCGAAGCCGCCGCCGCGTTCCAGAAAGCGCTCGACAGCGGCAGCCTGACGGCCCAGCTGCAGGACTTCGTGGCGGGCAAGCTCAGGCAGATGCGCTAGGATCGGCGCCGCCGCCATTGTCAGAGGCGGCGCAGGCGCTCGAGTGCCGCTTCCAGCGTGGTGTCGGTCTTGGCAAAGCAGAAGCGCACGATGCCCGATTCGGTCGGCGCGCTGTGGAAAGCCGAGACCGGAATCGCGGCCACTCCGGCCTCGACCGTCAGCCACTGCGCGAACGCGGCCTCCGGCAAGCCGGAGATGGCGCCGTAGCGCACGCACTGGAAGTAGGTGCCGTCGGCCGGCAGGGGGTCGAAGCGCGTGCCGCCCAGGCCGGCGCGGAACAGGTCGCGCTTGCGCTGGTAGAAGGCGGGCAGGCCGAGATAGGGCGCCGGATCCGCCATGTAGGCCGCGAGCGCGTGCTGCATCGGCGCGTTCACGCAGAACACGTTGTACTGGTGGACCTTGCGGAATTCCGCCATCAGCGCGGCCGGCGCGGCCACGTAGCCGACTTTCCAGCCGGTGACGTGGAAGGTCTTGCCGAAGCTCGATACCAGGAAGGCACGTTCGGCCAGCACCGGGTGGCGCGCCACCGAGGCGTGTTCGGCGCCGTCGAACACCATGTGCTCGTAGACCTCGTCCGACAGTACCAGGATCTGCGTGCCCGCCACGATCGCGGCCAGCGCATCGAGGTCGGCCGCGCGCAGGATCGCCCCGGTCGGATTGTGCGGCGAGTTCACGACGATCATCCGGGTGCGTGGCGTGACCGCGGCCGCGACCCGGTCCCAGGGCACGCTGTAGCCATCGGCGCCGAGGCGCATCGCCACCGGCACCGTGACGCCGCCCGCCAGCGCCACCGCCGGCGCATAGCAGTCGTAGGCGGGCTCGATGATGATCACTTCCTCGCCCGGATGCACGCTGCACAGGATCGCCGACTGGATCGCCTGCGAGGCGCCGGCGGTCACGGTGATCTCGCCGTCCACGTCGTAGGCGCGGCCGTACAGGCGCGCCAGCTTGGCCCCGATGGCGGCGCGCAGCGCGGGCACACCAGCCATCGGCGGATACTGGTTGTGGCCGGCGCGCATGGCCTCGGTGACCAGTTCCACCAGGCGCGGATCAGGGTCGAAATCCGGAAAGCCCTGGCCGAGGTTGATCGCGCCGTGCGCGGCGGCGAGCTGGGACATCCGGGTGAAGACGGTGGTGCCGACGGCGGGCAGGCGGGTGCGCAGGGCAGGGGTGCTCATGGTGTCGTCAGGCTTGCGTGGGGGAAGCGGCGGCCTCGGCCTGGGCCTTCACCCAGGCTTCCGGCAGCATGATCTTGAACAGGCCTTCGCGGGCGGTGCGGCGGCCCAGCTTGAGCAGGGCCTTGTCCTTGGTGATCAGGACCGCGGCGCCGGCGTCGCGCGCCAGTTCCAGGAATTTCTGGTCGTCGCGGTCGGTGCAGACCGGCAGGCGCAGGTGCACGGCGTCGGGCGCGACCACCCGCAGCAGGGCGTCAAAGCGCTGCACGGCGTGGGCCCGGCTGTCCTCGTCGAGCGGCAGGTGCGGGTACTTGAGCACCGCCAGGTATTCGTCGCGGCAGTCGGCGCGGGTCACCGCCACGGCCTGGCCCGATTCCAGCGCGTCCACCAGCGACGCCCAGCGTGGATCGCGGAACACGAACAGGTCGAGGCAGACGTTGGTATCGATGACGATCGGTTTCATGGGCATGGGCAATGGTGGAAGGGAAAGGCGAGTATCATGATGGAAATTTTTATGTCTTCTTGCAAAAGCTGTCCACACCGATGCTGATTGTCCTGTCGCCCGCCAAATCCCTCGATCTCGACACACCCGCCACCACCAGCCACCATAGTACCCCGCAGTTCATCGAGCAGGCCGCCTTGCTGGTCGCGCTGCTGCGCGGCTATTCACCGGCCGCGATCGCCGAGCTGATGGACCTGTCCGATCCGCTGGCCATGCTCAATGTGGCGCGCTATGCGCACTGGAGCGAGGACCACGCCGAGGCGCGCCAGGCGCTGATGTCCTTCAACGGGGACGTCTATGCCGGCCTCGACGCGCGCACGCTGGCGGCGGACGGGATCGCGTACCTGCAGCGCCACCTGCGCATCCTGTCCGGGCTGTACGGCCTGCTGCGCCCGCTCGACCGCATGCATCCCTACCGCCTCGAGATGGGCACGCGCCTGCCCAATCCGCGCGGCGCCAGCCTGTATGCCTTCTGGGGCGAGGCGATCACGGAAGCGATCAAGGCGGAGCTGGGCAATACCGGGGCGCCCGCCCTGGTCAACCTGGCATCGGAAGAATACTTCAAGGCGGTCAAGCCGAAGCTGCTGGACGTGCCGGTGATCACGCCCGTGTTCGAGGACTGGAAGAACGGCAAATACAAGATCATCTCGTTCTTCGCCAAGCGCGCGCGCGGCCTGATGGCGCGCTACGCGGCGCAGCACGGCATTACCGAGCCGGAAGCCTTGAAGGCCTTCGATGCCGACGGCTATGCCTACGAGCCGGCGGCCTCCAGCGGGCAGCACTGGGTATTCCGGCGCCGCCTGCAGGACTGAGGCGCCGGTACTTTCTTACTTCGCCGCGTCCGACGGCGACGGACGCGGCGCCGCCTTCGACCAGAACTGCCACCACGGCGCCTCGGCGCGCGCGTTCGGGTTCAGGAAACGGCTGTTCGGGTAGTTCAGGGTCAGCACGCGCTGGGTGTCGTCGCGCAGCACCGGCATGCCCAGTTTGTCGTAGGAGCGCATCATGATGAACAGCGCTTCCTCGCGCGCCGGGGCGTCCGTGTATTCCTGCACCGCGAGCTGGGCGCGGTTGGCCGCGGCCAGGTAGGCGCCGCGGCGGTAGTAATAGTTGGCGACGTGGACCTCGTACTGCGCCATCGCGTTCACCAGGTAGCTCATGCGCGCGATCGCATCCGGCGCATATTTACTGTTCGGGAACTTGTCCACCAGGACCTTGAAGGCGGCGAAGGCTTCGCGCGTGGCTTTCGGGTCGCGTTCGGTCGGGTCCTGCGAATAGATGAAGCTCAGGAAGCCCAGCTGGTCGTTGAAGTTGATCAGGCCGCGCAGGTAGTACATGTAGTCCACCTGCGGATGGTTCGGGTGCAGCTTGATGAAACGCTCGACCGCGGCCAGCGCCTCGGCCTGGTCCTGGGCCTTGTAGTGGGCGTACGCAATTTCCATCTGCGCCTGGTTGGCATAGGTGCCGAACGGGTAGTTCGACTCCAGCCGCTCGAACAGCTTGATGGCCGACTCGTAGTGGCCGCCGTTCATTTCTTCGCGTGCCTCAGCGTATAATTTCTCCGCTGACCAATTTTTGGTATCGTCGCTGCGTTCCGGCAGCATGCTGCAAGCGGACAGACCGACGAGGGCGCAAGCGGCGACCAACACAGACAATTTTTTTTGCATAGCTCTTTGCAAGAAAGTTTTACCTAGATTCAACGAACGGCTGATTATAGCCGATGGGACTCACGTGATATTAACTCCTGCGCCGAATTCGGCGGAAATGCCTTTGGATGCTGACCTGGACGACGAGGCCGGTTTCGAACTCCCCACTGGGCCGGACCTGTCTCCAATTACCCTCCAGCTCACCCCGGAGGTCTGCGGCCAGCGCCTCGACAAAGTGGTCGCCAGCCTGGTGCCGCAATTCTCGCGCAGCCGCCTGCAGCTGTGGTTCGAGGGCGGCTTCGTCACCGTGGACGGCAAGCCGGCGCGCGGCAAGGACACCGCCTACGGCGACGAAAGCGTGTGCATCGCCCCCCAGGCCGCGCCCGAGGACACGGCCTTCGCGCCGGAGCCGCTCGCGCTCGACATCGTGCACGAGGACGAGGACATCATCGTCATCAACAAGCCGGCCGGGCTGGTGGTCCACCCGGGCGCCGGCAACTGGTCGGGCACCCTGCTCAACGGCCTGCTGCACCATTGCCCGCAACTGGTGGGTGTGCCGCGCGCCGGCATCGTGCACCGCCTCGACAAGGATACGAGCGGCCTGATGGTGGTCGGCAAGACCCTGGCCGCCCAGACCGACCTGGTGCGCCAGCTGCAGGCGCGCAGTGTCAAGCGCGAATACTTTGCCCTGGTGTGGGGCACGCCCCAGCTGTCGGGCACGGTCAATGCCTCGATGGGCCGCCATCCGCGCGACCGCGTCAAGATGGCGGTGTCTACCGGCATGTTCGGCAAGCCGGCGATCACCCACTACCAGCGCGTCGCCGAAGGCAGCCTGGACCGCCGCCCGGTGTCGCTGGTGCGCTGCAGCCTGGAGACTGGCCGCACCCACCAGATCCGCGTGCACATGCAGCACCTCGGCTTCGCGCTGGTGGGCGACGCGGTCTACGGCAAGCAGCACCTGGTGCCGGTGTTCCACCGCCAGGCGCTGCAGGCGCGCCGCCTCGGCCTGGTCCATCCGGGCACCGGAGAGGCCTGCGAATGGACGGTGCCGCTGGCGCCGGACTTCGCCGAGCTCATCGCCAGGGCCGGCATCGCCGAGCCGGGCGACGACGGCGCGGCATGATGCTGGAAGACGCACTGGTCCGGCCCGACTGGCCCGACCTGCCCGCCACCGTGGGTGCGCTGGCGACCAGCCGCGGCGGCGGCGTCAGCACGGGACCCTACGACGACGGCAAGGGTGGCGGGGGGCTGAATCTGGGCCTGCATTGCGGCGACGATCCGCAGGCGGTGCAGGCCAACCGCGCGCGCCTGCAGGCCCTGCTGCCGGGGCGCCCGGCCTGGATCGCCCAGGTGCACGGCGCCGAGGTGGTCGACGCCGTCACGGTCGGCCCTGGCCAGCCGGTACGGACCGGCGACGCCAGTATCGCGGCCGCGCCCGGCCTCGTATGCGCGATCCTCACCGCCGACTGCCTGCCCGTGCTGTTCGCCAGCCTGGACGGCAAGGTGGTGGGCGCAGCCCATGCCGGCTGGCGCGGGCTGGCCGGGGGCGTGCTGGGCGCCACGGTGCGCGCGATGCGCACGGCGGGCGCGGATGAAATCACGGCCTGGCTGGGGCCGGCGATTGGGCCACAGGCCTTCGAGGTCGGCCCGGAGGTGCGCGCCGCCTTCCTGGCGGCCTTGCCCGGAGCCGAGACGGAAGCGGCTTTCCGGCCGGTTTTTGACCAACCGGTAAAATTCCTGGCCGATATCTATGCACTGGCGCGGCGGATGCTGGCGCACGAGGGCATCACCCGCGTGCACGGCGGCGGCCTGTGCACGGTTTCCGCGCCGCAGCGCTTCTATTCCTACCGGCGCGACCGGGTCACCGGCCGCCAGGGCAGCCTGATCTGGATCAAGTAAGCGATCAAGTAAGCGATGCGCTCGTCGGCATGCTCAGCCGTCGCCGCGTGTCTCGTCCTGTGCCGCCCGGACTGCCTCGGCCGCCTGGCGGCTGCGCCGGGCCCGGCGCCGTTTTGCCCCGGTGAGATAGAAAACAAGGGATAATGGCAGGGCGCAATAGAACAGGAACGTCATCACGCCATGCACGATGGACGCTTCGGTCGCCGCCATCAGGGCGACCACATAAATCCAGGCAACGGCGACGATCCACATGCATTTCTCCCAAGGTAATACCCGATTCTAACCATTGGACGCCGACATGAACATGCCCGACCCTCACGCCATTGCCGCCTCCTGGATGAGCTCCTTCACCGATCCCAGCCTGTGGCAGGGCTGGATGAACATGCCCGCGATGACGCCGCCCGCCGGCGCTAACCCGCTGGCCGGCCTGCTGAAGGACTTCGGCGCCGGCATCGCGCCGGCCAGGCTGGAAAGCCTGCGCGGCGACTACCTGGCGAAGGCGGGCCGGCTGTGGCAGGATTTCATGAGCGGCAAGTCGCCCGAACTGCACGACCGCCGTTTTGCCGCAGCCGAATGGCGCGAACATCCGCTGTCGGCCTTCTCGGCCGCCTCCTACCTGCTGAATGCGGAATTCATGCTGGCCCTGGCCGACGCGGTCGAGGCGCCCGCGCGCGAAAAGCAGAAGATCCGCTTCGCGGTCCAGCAGATGGTCGATGCCATGTCGCCGGCCAATTTCTTTGCCACGAATCCGGAAGCGCAAAAAAAGCTGATCGAGACCAAGGGCGAGAGCCTGGGCAAGGGCCTGGCGAACATGCTGGGCGACCTGCAGAAGGGCCGCATCTCGCAGTCCGACGAATCGGCGTTCGAGGTCGGACGCAACGTCGGCACCGCGCCGGGCAAGGTCGTGTTCGAGAATGAACTGTTCCAGCTGATCCAGTACGCGCCGGCCACGCCGAACGTGAAGGCGGTGCCCCTGTTGATGATTCCGCCTTGCATCAACAAATTCTACATCCTCGACTTGCAGCCGGAAAATTCGCTGGTGCGCTATGTGGTGGAGCAGGGCAATACCGTGTTCATGGTGTCCTGGCGTAACCCGGACCGCAGCATGGGCACGACCACCTGGGACGACTATGTCGAGACCGGCGCTATCAAGGCGATCGAGGTGGCGCGCGAACTTGCACGCGACATCGGTGCCCAGGACAAGGTCCATGTGTTCGGCTTCTGCGTCGGCGGCACCATCGCCGCCACCGCGCTGGCCGTCCTGGCCGCGCGCGGCCAGCAACCGGCGGCCAGCCTGTCGCTGCTGACCACGCTGCTCGATTTCAGCGAGACCGGCGTACTCGAGGTCTTCGTGGACGAAACCCAGGTCGCGCTGCGCGAGCAGAGCCTGGGCAAGGGCGGCCTGATGCCGGGACGCGACCTGGCCACCACCTTCTCGGCCCTGCGCCCGAACGACCTGGTATGGAACTACGTGCAGCAGAACTACCTGAAGGGCAAGGAACCGCCGGCCTTCGACCTGCTGTACTGGAACGCCGACAGCACCAACCTGCCAGGCCCGATGTTCTGCTGGTACCTGCGCAATACCTACCTCGAGAACCGCCTGAAGCAGCCGGGCGCGCTCACCGTATGCGGGGCGCCGGTGGACCTGGGCAGGATCGACTGCCCGGTATTCGTGTATGGCTCGAAGGAAGACCATATCGTCCCCTGGGAGGCGGCCTATGCCTCGATGGACCTGCTGAACCCGAAGAATCCGAAGGCCAAGCGCTTCGTGCTGGGCGCCTCGGGACACATCGCCGGGGTGATCAATCCGGCCTCGAAGAACAAGCGCAGCTACTGGACCAACGACAAGGCCGGCAAGGCCCGCCCCAGGACCGCCGGGGACTGGTTCGCCGGTGCGACCGAGCACAAGGGCAGTTGGTGGCCAGAATGGGCGCAGTTCCTGGCGCAGTACGGCGGCGCCGAGGTGGCGGCCCCGGCGGCGTTCGGCAACGCCCGCTACCAGCCGACCGAGGCGGCGCCAGGCCGCTACGTCAAGGCAAGAGCGGACTGAGCCTAGGTACACGGCGCCGGACTGCCCGCCCGCCGAGGCCGGCGCCGCCATATCAAAAACACCACGGAAGTTTGTAGTCTAATAATTGCTGCACCTGCGCGCGGCTCATGGTATGGTGTTGCCTTGTCCATCCGCAAGACAACAGGGCCGCGACGCGTCAGCGGCCGACCAGCCCGTGACGCGATAAGCAATCCATAACATATAGCCTGCGGCGAACGTTGCCGCAGCGCGCAACGACGAGACATGAGATGAGCAGTGCAAAGAAGAATGCCGAGCGCCTGATCAAGAAGTATCCGAACCGCCGTCTGTACGACACGCAGACCAGTTCCTACATCACCCTGGCCGACGTGAAGCAGCTGGTACTCGACGCGGACGAGTTCACCGTGGTCGACGCCAAGTCCAACGAAGACCTGACCCGCAGCATCTTGCTCCAGATTATCCTTGAAGAGGAGGCCAACGGCGTGCCGATGTTCTCCAGTTCGGTGCTGGCCCAGATCATCCGCTACTACGGCCATGCGATGCAGGGCATGATGGGTTCTTACCTGGAGAAGAACGTCCAGGCCTTCACTGACATCCAGAACAAGTTCACCAGCAGCGCCGCCGGCGCCCTGGAAGGCAAGCCCTTCAGCCCGGAAATGTGGACCCAGTTCATGAATGTCCAGGGACCGATGATGCAGGGCATGATGAACAACTACATCGACCAGTCGAAGAACCTGTTCCTGCAGATGCAGGAACAGATGCAAAGCCAGAGCAAGGCCATGTTCGGCGCCTTTCCCTTCCCGGGCATGACGCCGCCGAACGACAAGAAGTAGGCAAGTCAACAAGCCGTCGCCGATTGGCGACACCTGCCGGCCCGCGGCGTCCTGCCCGGGGCCGGCAAAGCATCCTGCCGGTAGCACCCATCTACCCGCTTACGGTACAATCGCGGATTGCCCAGATTCCCTGTCGTCCGCCCATGACCGAACTCCGTCGTATTCCCTCCGCCTCCGCCAACAGCGCCGCCATCGCCGAGCCGGCCGCGCCTGCGCTCGTCATCCCGAGCCCGGCCGCAGGCAGCGCCGCGCCCAAGGTCGGCTTCGTGTCGCTCGGCTGCCCGAAGGCGCTGGTCGATTCCGAGCAGATCCTGACCCAGCTGCGCGCGGAAGGCTACCAGACCGCCAAGTCCTACGACGGCGCCGACCTGGTGATCGTCAACACCTGCGGCTTCATCGACGCCGCGGTGCAGGAGTCGCTGGACGCGATCGGCGAGGCCCTGGCCGAGAACGGCAAGGTGATCGTCACCGGCTGCCTGGGCGCCAAGAAGGACGCGGATGGTGCGGACATCATCACCAAGGTGCACCCGAAGGTGCTGGCCGTGACCGGCCCGCACGCCGTGGCCGAGGTGATGGAATCGGTGCACCTGCATTTACCGAAGCCGCACGACCCCTTCGTCGACCTGGTGCCGGACCACGGCGTCAAGCTGACCCCGAAGCACTATGCCTACCTGAAGATTTCGGAAGGATGCAACCACCGCTGCAGCTTCTGCATCATCCCTTCGATGCGCGGCGACCTGGTCTCGCGCCCGATCCACGAGGTGCTGCAGGAAGCCGAGAACCTGTTCAAGGCCGGCGTCAAGGAACTCCTGGTGATCTCGCAGGACACCAGCGCCTACGGCGTGGACGTCAAGTTCCGCCTGGGTTTCTGGAACGGCCGACCGGTCAGGACCCACATGACCCAGCTCACCGAGGAACTGGGCAAGCTGGCGCGCCAGCACGGCGCCTGGGTGCGCATGCATTACGTCTATCCGTACCCGCACGTCGACGGGGTGATCCCGCTGATGGGCGACGGCCACATCCTGCCTTACCTCGACATCCCGATGCAGCATGCGCACCCGGATGTCCTGAAGCGCATGAAGCGCCCGGCCAGCGGCGAGAAGAACCTCGACCGCATCCTGGCATGGCGCAGGATGAATCCGGACCTGACCATCCGCTCGACCTTCATCGCCGGCTTCCCGGGCGAAACCGAAGAAGAGTTCGAATACCTGCTGGACTTCCTGCGCGAAGCGCAGATCGACCGCCTCGGTTGCTTCGCCTATTCTCCGGTGGAGGGTGCGACCGCCAACGAGCTGGCCAACCCGGTGCCGGAAGCCGTGCGCGAAGAGCGCCGCGCCCGCGTGATGCTGCTGCAGGAAGAGATCTCGCTCAAGCGCATGCAGGCCAAGGTCGGCAAGACCCTGCGCGTGCTGGTCGACGAAGTCGGCGCGCGCGAAGCGATCGGCCGCAGCGCCGCCGATGCGCCGGAAATCGACGGCGTGGTGCATATCAAGCGCGCCCTGGCGCCGGGCAAGGCCAAGCCCCAGGTGGGCCAGTTCATCGACGTGGTGGTCACCAGGGCCGACGCCCACGACCTGTGGGCCACCGTCGCCTGACCAACGCAGCCGGCCGCGAAGACGCATGAAGAAGACCATCCAGACCGCCCTGGTCCACAGCGACTACCGGCCGCCGGCCGGCTTCGACGCCTTCCCGCCGGGCGTGCACCGCGCCTCGACCGTGCTGTTCGAGAACGTGGCGGCGATGCGCTCCGGCCAGTGGAAGGACAAGAGCGCCTACACCTACGGCTTGCACGGCACCCCGACCACCTTCACGCTGGAAGCGCGCCTGGCCGCGATCGAGGGCGGCAGCCACTGCCTGCTGGCGCCGTCGGGCCTGTCCGCGATCGCGATGGTCAACTTCGCCTTGCTGAAAAGCGGCGACGATGTGCTGCTGCCCGAGAACGTCTACAACCCGAACCGCGAACTGGGCCGCTGGCTGTCCGAGGACTTCGGCGTCAGCGCGCGCTTCTACGATCCGATGCTCGGCGCCGGCATCGCCGCCCTGATCCAGCCGAACACGCGCCTGGTCTGGGCCGAGGCGCCGGGCTCGGTGTCGATGGAGGTGCCGGACCTGCCGGCCATCTGCGCGGCCGCGCATGCGCGCGGCGTGCCGGTCGCGCTCGACAATACCTGGTCGGCCGGCCTGGCGCTGCGCGGCTTCGACGTCGGCGCCGACATCGTCATGCACGCGCTCACCAAATACCAGTCGGGCGGGGCCGACCTCCTGATGGGGGCCGTCATCACGCGCGAGGGCGCGCTCAACGAGCGCCTGGCCCAGGCCCACATGCGGCTCGGCCTGGGCGTGGGGGCGGACGACGCCTACCTGGTCCTGCGCGGCCTGCCGAGCATGAAGCTGCGCTTCGAGGCGCACGACGCGGCGGCGCGCCAGGTCGCGGCCTGGCTCGGGGCGCGTCCGGAAATCGCCAAGGTGCTGCACCCGGCCTTTCCGGATTGTCCGGGGCACGCGCACTGGCAGCGCGACTTCCAGGGCGCGGGCGGGCTGTTCTCGGTGCTGTTCGACCCGCGTTATACGGAACAGCAGACCGACCGCTTCGTCGACGCCCTGAGGCTGTTCGGCCTCGGCTACAGCTGGGGCGGCCCGAACAGCCTGGTGATGCCTTACCGGATCCGCGCGCTGCGCAGCCGCTGGGACGACGCGGGCGTGCTGGTGCGCTTCAACGTCGGCCTGGAAGACCCGGCCGACCTCATCGCCGACATCGAGCAGGCGCTGGCCCGGCTCTGACGCCCGCCGGCGGCGGGCGTTTCACCGGTAGCCGGGCGGGCAGGGCAGGCGGTCAGCCCGGCATCGCGCGGTTGCTGTTCAGGTCGAGGAAACCGCGGATGATGCGGTAGGCCGCCCACAGCCACGCCGCGCCCCAGACCACGACGGCAATCGGGATGCCGATGATGGTGGCGGCCAGCACCCAGGCCACGATCGACCAGACCAGGTACCACCAGAAGGAGCGGATCATCCAGCTGTGGTGCGAGTAGACGATGGTGCCCTGGGTTTCCGGGCGCTTCACATAGTTCACGATCAGCACCAGGATCGACAGCAAACCTGCCGAAAACAGGAAGGTCAGGGCGTGTGCGACGTACAGGATGCGGGCGAACTGCTTGGCGTCCTCGGTTCCGCGATCCATTACCAGGTCTTGCGACATCAGCTTTCTCCTCAGTGGGACACCGGAAACGCCCGGCACGCGAGGCATTGTAGCAGTGCGTGCTGCCTCTTTGCCAACATGAGGGCCATGGCGGCCTTCTTCAAGACCGTCCCAGCTGGGCTTGCACCCAGGCCACCAGCCGGCCGGCATCCATCGCGCCGGCCTGGCGCGCCACTTCGCGCCCGCCGCGGAACAGGGCCAGCGTGGGAATGCTGCGGATCGCGAAGCGCGCCGCCACGTCCTGGCTGCGCTCGGTGTCCAGCTTCAGCAGGCGCAAGCCCGGCTCGAGTTGCCGCGCGGCCTGTGCGAAATGGGGCGCCATCATCTTGCAGGGACCGCACCAGGCGGCCCAGAAGTCGACCAGCACCGGGATGTCGTTGCGCGCGATGTGGCGCTCGAAGCCGGCACTGTCGACATCCAGCGGCTGGCCGGTGAACAGGGGATGCGCGCATTTGCCGCAGTCGGGGCCGTCGCGCAGGCGCGCCGGCGCCAGCCGGTTGACGGCGGCGCAGGACGGGCACACGACGTGGATCGGTTCGTTCATTGGATTCTCCTCGGTTCGCTTGCATTCGGATGCAGGCCTTCATTGTAGGTCCTGGCCCATGCTTGGTGCGCAGCCATGCGCCGCGCGGCAGGCGTATTTCGTAGAATCCGTGCATTGCACCCGATGCCGAGCCGATGACCGATCACACCGCTCCCACCGCCTCCGCCGAACCTGCCAGCCATGCCGGCCACCCCGCGCATGCGCGCACCCCCGGCCGCCTGCTGCCCGGCTGCGCCGGCTGGAGCCTGCCCAAGTCGGAAGGCGCCTTCTTTCCAGTCGGCGGCAGCCACCTGGAACGCTATGCGGCGGTGTTTCCCGCGGTGGAGATCAACTCGTCGTTCTACCGGCCGCACCGTCCCGCGACCTATGCGAAGTGGGCGGCCTGCGTACCGGAAGACTTCCGCTTTTCGGTGAAGCTGCCGCGCGCCATCACCCACGATGCGCGCATGCGCGAGGTCGAGCCACTGCTGGTGCAGTTCGCGGCCGAGGCGGGCGCGCTGGGCGACAAGCTCGGCTGCGTGCTGGTCCAGCTGCCGCCGAAGTTCGGTTTCGTCGATGCGCCGGCGCGCGAGCTGTTTCGCCGGCTGCACGAACTGTTCGGCTGCACGCTGGCTTTCGAAGCGCGCCATCCGGGCTGGTTTTCGGAGGCGGCCACCGCGCTGCTGCGGGAAAGCCGCGTGGTGCGTGTGATCGCCGACCCGGCCGCGGGCCAGCCCGGCCCGCACGTGCCGACCAGCGACGAGGCCATGTACGTCCGCCTGCACGGCAGCCCGCGTATCTATTACTCGCGCTATCCGGCGGAGTTCGTGGAAGGGGTGCGGCGGGTGCTGGTGCAAGAGCAGGCGGCGGGGCGCGAGTGCTGGTGCATCTTCGATAACACGGCCGCCTTCGAGGCGGTGCCGAATGCCCTGCAGCTGCTGCACGGCGCGCAGGGACTGGCGCTCGACGAGGCGGCGATTCCGGCGGCGCCATGGTGAACCCGCCGGTGACTGTGCGCTTTCGCTTCCACGGCGCGCTGGCGGACTTCCTGCCGCGCGCGCGGCGCGGCACGGAGTTCGGCGCGGCATGCGCGCGCGACGCCACCGTCAAGCACATGGTCGAGGCGCTCGGCGTGCCGCATACCGAGGTCGGACTGCTCCTGCTCAATGGCGCGCCGGGCAGCCTCGGCGCGCTGCTGCGTGACGGCGACCGGGTGGACGTCCATCCCGCCTCCAGCCTTCCCGCCGGGGTCGCATGCGCACCCGGCGGCCGCCCGCGCTTCGTGGCCGACGCCCACCTGGGCGGGCTGGCGCGGCTGCTGCGGATGGCGGGCTACGACACGCTCTACGACAACGGCTACCGCGACGAGGAGATCGCGCGCATCGCGCACGAGGAGGGACGGTTGCTGCTCACGCGCGACCGCGCGCTGCTCAAGCGCCGCAGCGTGGGCTGCGGCTGCTATCTGCACGCGACCGCGCCGGAACGGCAGCTGCGCGAACTGTATGCGCGCCTGGACCTGGCGCCGCGCATGCGGCCATTCTCGCTTTGCCTGCACTGCAATGCGCCGCTGCGTCCCGTGCCGAAGGATGCCGTGCTGGCGCGTCTGCCGCCGCGCGTGGCCGAGGCGCACGACGCGTTCACGACCTGCGATGCCTGCCGCCGGGTGTACTGGGCGGGCTCGCATCACGCCCGCATGTGCGTCCTGCTGGCGGAACTGGCGGACGTGGCACTGGCATCCGCTGCGGTAGAATGGGCGCCGGCACGCGCACCATCCGCGTCCGATCCGCAGCAGTCTTCCCAGCGATGATGTCCCGGCCCCGATGATGCGCGCAGCGTGAGCGAACACCCGATACCGCCTTCCTTCCCGATCCGCACCGAGTGCCCGCCCGGCGCCTGCGTGTGCGAGCACGCGCGCGTGCTGGCCGATCCCGCGGCCGACCAGCGTCCGCTGGCACTGACCCGCCAGCAGGAACTTCGGCTGCTCGAGCGCATCGCGCGCATTGACAGCTACGCCGATCTGCAGCACGTGCAGGCCCTGGTGCGCCAGAACCTCGGCGCTGAGCTGCGCATCGCGCCGGGGCCGAACGAGGTGCGCACCGTGCGCGGCATCATCGTCGTGCTCGAGGAAAAGCCTGGCCTGTGCAAGAAGGCGCGCCAGTCGGTGCCGGCGGCCGTGCGGCGGCGCCTGGCGGAACGGCCCGAGATCGCCTACGCGCTGCTCGATGCGCACGATCTGTTCGGCACGCTTCCCGGCTCGCTTCCGCCAGCCTGAGCGGCGGCGCACGCTTGGCGCTTGGCTCTTATACAATAGTGACCTTGCGGCAATGGTTAGCCGTCACTTCAGGAGAACAGCACATGTCTGGCTATAGCATCAACATCGAAGAAAAAACCCTCGCTGGGAACAATTTCCGCGAAGTGCTGTACACCACGGCGCGCAGCCAGCTGGTGATCATGACCTTGCAGCCGGGCGAAGAAATCGGCGTCGAGCGGCACGAAGGCCACGACCAGTTCATCCGCGTGGAAGCGGGCAAGGGGGTGGCGGTCCTGGATGGCGAGGAGCATCGCCTGGAAGACGGGGTGGCGGTCGTGATCCCGGCCGGCACCGAGCACAATGTCATCAATACCTCGCCGTCCGAAGCGATGCGCCTGTACACGTTGTATACCCCGCCCGAGCACCCGGACGGCATCGTCCACGCCACCAAGGCGGAAGCGGACGAGTACGAACGCCAGCACCACGGCCACTGATCCGCGCCGCGCGCGGCGTGCATGAAAAAAGCCGGCATCGCTGCCGGCTTTGCGTTACCGCCGCCCGGATTCAGTGGCGGTAGGGGAAGCGCGTCCCGATATGCCCGCCCCAGCCGCGGTGATGTCCCCAGCCGCGTCCGAAATTGAAGCCCAGACCGATCGAGACGGGCGGGTAGTAATAACGCGGCTGGTACACCGGTTCCGGCACGTAGACCGGTTGCGGTACCGGTTGCGTCACATACACCGGCTGCCGCACGACCACCGGTGCGCTGCTGTAGGTGGTGATGCCGGTTTCGCCGTTGGCGGCGGCGCGTGCACCGGTACCGAGCGGCACTGGCGTGACCGAGACGACTTGCCAGCCGTCCGGACCCACCGCGCGCGGATAGGCCTGGCCATAGCCGTCCGGACCGGGCGCGGCGCAACCGGCGAGCAGGGCAAGCGAAGCACTGAGAATGATGAGATTTTTCATGGCGGTTCTCCTGATCCTTCCATGATAGGAAATTCGGGCGGGGCTGCCGCCGGCAATTACAGCTTGTTACACTCGCAGCTTTCCCGGCTAATGCCGTTCAGTTAAGAGGGCGTAGCGTGGGCGGCTACGCCGCCCACGCGGTGATAGTTAGCCGATGGAAAGCCGTACGCGATGATTTCGCAGCTGGTTGACCGCGTGGGCGGGAATCCAGTCCACTGGACTAGATTCCCCCGCCCACCATACAAAAACTCCCAGCACTGCTTAACTGAACATCATTAAGCCTTCCCGGCAGCTTTCCCTTTCTGCACTTCAGGCTAGCAGGGCGCTCAGCGTCGCCAGCGGTACCGCCGCGGCCAGCGCCTGGTAGCCCGCATCGTTCGGATGCAGCCAGTCGCGGCTGTTATAGGCGCTGCGCAGGCGGGTCGGCGCGGCCGGATCGCGCAGCACCGCATCCCAGTCCACCAACGCATCGAATTCGCCCGACGCGCGCAGCCAGGCGTTGACCTGCTGGCGCGCCGCCTCGCGCGCCGCCGTGTAGTAGACGAAGCCCAGCATCGGCGGCAGGGTGGCGCCCAGCACCGCCAGCCCGCGTGCGTGCGCGCGTGCCAGTAGCTGGCGGTAGCCTGCGACCAGCTCGGCCGGCATGCCGGCCAGCGCCGTGCCCGAGGCGTAGACGATGTCGTTGATCCCGATCGCGACGATGAGCGCACGCACGCCGGACGTGGCCAGCACGTCGCGGTCGAAGCGCTCCAGCACGTCGCGGCCGGCCAGCAGCGCGCTGGCGTCGTCCAGCAGCAGGCGGTTGCCGGCGATGCCGCGGTTGACCACGCCGATCCGTCCGGCCGCGCCCAGCTCGGCCTGCAGGCGGCGCGCCAGGTAGTCGGGCCAGCGCCGGTTCTGGTTCGCCGTGCTGCCCTGGCCGTCCGTCAGCGAGTCGCCGATCGCGACCACGCAGGGCGCGCCACCATCCACATCCACCTCGGTGACGAAGGGCCAGGCACTCAGGGTACGCGCGACGTTGAACGTGCTATTGGCGGCAAAATTGCCTGGCGTGGAAACATAGCCGGTCTGCCAGGCGTCGCGGTGCAGCGTGGTGGCGCTCGCGCCGGCCGGAAAATACAGGCTGATGGCGAGGTCGGCGAAGGGCGGCAGCTGGAAGAACACCGGGTCGGACAGTGCCGGCGCGCCGGGCTGGATGGTAAACGCGCTGCGCCCGCCGACGCGCAAGGGATGGCCCGACCCCGCCACCACCGCCTGCCCGCCGGCGGACAGGGCGACCTGGGCTGCGCCGATCACCAGCGGGCTGCTGCCCATCTCGTTCGAGAGCCGCACCCGCAGCCGGCTGCCGCCGGTGCTGGCGCGCACGATCAGGCGCAGCGTCTGGCCGCCCAAGCTGGTGGTGGAGGCGGCGGGCGGCGGTCCGGCCGGCGCGCAGCCCCAGGTGGCGGACCAGCCTTCGCCGCGCCAGGACTGGGCGCGGGCATCGCGCGGCGCCAGCGCCAGCGTGCCGGCCAGGGTGGACGCCCCGAGCAGCAGGCGGCGCCGCTTGCGGTCGGGCCGCGCGCCGGGGCGGGAGATGTCCGGTTGCGCCTGCGGCTGCGGTGTGGAAGGTAGACTGAGGAAAGTCGCGCTGGATGGCGCGCGCAAGGCCGGATCGGGCATCGCAGGCTCCTGTTCAAGGGCGCGGCCACGGCGCGGCCGCAACACCAACATAGTCCAGCGGCGCGGCCGATCCAAGCCTGTGCGACACGCGTGTTGCGGCGCCTCGGATCTGGGTGCGAAACAGGGATGGGGACGAAACTAAGCTGAATGCAAATGGTTCGGCCAAGCTGCCATGCGATGGCGGAGGCCGCACCCGGGCCGCTGCTGCGCACGCGTGGACTGGACCCCGCCTGGATGTCGCCCGGCGTTCTAGGCCAGGATGTTCAGCAGGCCGTCGAGACCGGAAAAGTTCAGTGCGACGCTGGCCTGGGCGCGCACCACCGGCTTGGCGCGGAAGGCCACGGAGAGGCCGGCGACGCCCATCATCTGCAGGTCGTTGGCGCCGTCGCCCATCACGATGGCCTGCCGCGGCGTGATGCCCAGTCCGGCGCAGACGCGCTGGACGGTGCGCATCTTTTCCTGCGCATCGACGATGCCGCCCAGCACCCGCCCGGTCAGCCTGCCGTCCTCGACCTCGAGCAGGTTGGCATGGGTGTGGTCGAGCCCCAGCCTGTCCTTCAGGCGGTCGGTGAAGAAGGTGAAGCCGCCCGACACCAGCAGGGTCTTCAGGCCGGCCGCGCGCACCGCCGCCAGCATCGCTTCGCCGCCCGGCGAGATGCGCAGGCGTTCGTCGTAGACGCGCTGCAGGGCCGAGGCTTCCAGTCCTTCCAGCAGGGCCACGCGGCGCGCCAGGCTGGCGGCGAAATCGAGCTCGCCGCGCATGGCGGTCTCGGTGATCGCGGCCACCTGGGGCTTCAGGCCCTGCATGTCGGCGATCTCGTCGATGCACTCGATGGTGATCAGGGTCGAGTCCATGTCCATCGCGACCAGGCCGAAGTCGGCCAGCCTGCGGCCCGCCTCGATGAAACAGGCATCGACCCCGGCCTCGAAGGCGGCGGCCTCGACCTGTTCCCGCAGCGCTGCCGCAAAGGCAAGGTCTTCGCAGCGCAGCGCATGTTCGCCGAGGCGTGTGATACGCGCCGGCCGGGCCAGCGCGGCCAGGCGTTCGAGCGTCTCGGAAGAGGCCTGCGGCCCCTGCAGCACCAGGTTCATCGTCATCGTGATTCCCTATCCGGTTTTCAAGCGAGCAGTTGCTTGATGGTCTGTTTCACCTGCGTCACGCGGGCCGCCAGGTCGGGCATGCTGGCCGTGATGCGCAGCTTGTCCTGGCCGGCCAGCTTGATGTGGCGGTTCTTCTGGATCAGGGTGATGATCCTGACCGGATCGATCGGCGGCTGTTCCATGAACTGCAGGTTGGCGGCTTCTCCGTGGACGTCGATCTTGACGATGCCCACCGCTTTGGCGGCGATGCGCAGGCGGTGCGTCTCGATCAGCGCCTTGACCGGCTCGGGCAGCTTGCCGAAGCGGTCGATCAGCTCTTCCTGCATGGCGTCGATCCGGTCCTGGCTCTCGCAGTTGGCCAGGCGCTTGTAGATCGACAGGCGCTCATGCACGTCGCCGCAGTAGCCCGATGGCAGCAGGGCCGGCACGTGCAGGTTGATCTCGGTGGTGGAGGACAGCGGCGCGGCCAGGTCCGGCTCCTTGCCGGCTTTCAGCGAGCGTACCGCCTCGTTCAGCATGTCGGAATACAGCTGGAAGCCGACCTCCAGCATCTCGCCCGACTGGCTCTCTCCCAGCACCTCGCCGGCGCCACGGATCTCCAGGTCGTGCATGGCGAGATAGAAGCCGCTGCCCAGTTCTTCCATCGCCTGGATCGCATCGAGGCGGCGCTGCGCCTGCTTGGTCAGGCCACCCACGTCGCTCACCAGCAGGTAGGCATAGGCCTGGTGGTGCGAACGGCCGACCCGTCCGCGCAGCTGGTGCAGCTGGGCCAGGCCGAAGCGGTCGGCGCGGTGCATGATGATGGTGTTCGCGGTCGGCACGTCGATGCCGGTTTCGATGATGGTCGTGCACAGCAGGATGTTGAAGCGCTGGGCGACGAAGTCGCGCATCACCTTTTCCAGGTCGCGCTCGTGCATCTGGCCGTGCGCCACGCCGATGCGCGCCTCCGGCAACAGCTCCTGGAGCATGGACCGGCGGTTTTCAATGGTCTCGACCTCGTTGTGCAGGAAGTAGATCTGGCCGCCGCGCTTCAGTTCGCGCAGGCAGGCTTCGCGGATGATCGAACCGTCCTCGCTGCGCACGAAGGTCTTGATCGCCAGGCGCTTCTGCGGCGCGGTGGCGATGATCGAGAAGTCGCGCAGTCCCTCCAAGGCCATGCCGAGCGTGCGCGGGATCGGGGTCGCGGTCAGGGTCAGCACGTCGACCTCGGCGCGCAGCGCCTTCAGCGCTTCTTTCTGGCGTACGCCGAAGCGGTGTTCCTCGTCGATGATCACCAGGCCCAGGCGGGTGAACTTCACGTCGGGCGAGAGCAGCTTGTGGGTGCCGATCACGATGTCGAGGGTGCCGTCGGCCATGCCCTTGATCGCATTGTTGATTTCCTTGCCGGTACGGAAGCGCGACAACTCGGCAATCCTGACCGGCCAGTCGGCGAAGCGGTCGGCGAAGGTCTGCGCATGCTGCTCGGCCAGCAGGGTGGTGGGCGCCAGGATCGCGACCTGCTTGCCGCCCATGACGGCGATGAAGGCCGCGCGCAGCGCGACCTCGGTCTTGCCGAAGCCGACGTCGCCGCACACCAGGCGGTCCATCGGGCGGCCCGAAGTCATGTCCTTGATCACGTTGTGGATGGCTTCGGCCTGGTCGGGCGTTTCGTCGAAGCCGAAGCTGGCCGCGAAGTTCTCGTAGTCGGTGCTCGAATACTCGAAGGCGTGGCCCTGGCGCGCCGCGCGCCGCGCGTACAGGTTGAGCAGCTCGGCGGCCGTGTCGCGCACCTGCTCGGCAGCCTTTCTCTTTGCCTTGTCCCACTGTCCCGAACCGAGGCTGTGCAGCGGCGCGTCCTCGGGCGAGGTGCCGGAGTAGCGCGAGATCACGTGCAGCTGCGAGACCGGCACATACAGCTTGGTTTCCTTGGCGTATTCCAGGTGCAGGAACTCGGTCTCGCCTTCGCCAAGATCCATGCTCATCAAGCCCATGTAGCGCCCGATGCCGTGGTTGATGTGCACCACCGGGTCGCCGATCTTCAGCTCGGACAGGTCGCGCACCATCGACTCGACCTGGCTGGTGGCTTCCTGCTTCTTCTTGCCGGCGCGCCGTCCCGAGCCCGCGTACAGCTCGGTCTCGGTGATGAACACCAGGCGCCCGGCCGCGTCTTCGTTCAGTTCGAAGCCGGCCTGCAGCGGCGCCACGCCGAGCGCCAGCGGGCCGCTGGCGGCGCGCAAGCCCGCGAAGCCGTCCACCGGCACCGGATCCAGTCCGTATTCGTGGAAGTACTGCTGCAGGGTCTCGCGGCGGCCGGCCGAATCGGCCACGATCATCACGCGCGCGTCCTGGCGCGCCAGGTAGGCGCGCAGGCTCGACAGCGGATCGTCGAGGCGGCGGTTGACCGCCACGTCGGGGATCGGCGCGGACAGTTCGGACGCTTGGGCGGACGGGTCGCGGCCGATGGTCCAGCGGCCGTGCGGCTTGGCGCACGTGAAGAACTGTTCGGCGCCCAGGAACAGTTCGCGCGGTTCCAGGATCGGCCGCTCACGGTCGCTTTTCAGGAACTTGTAGCGCGACTCGGTATCGCGCCAGAAGCGCCCGATCGCGGCCTCGATGTCGCCCACCAGGGCCAGGGTGGCGTCCTCGGGGAGGTAGTCGAACAGGGTCGCGGTCTCATCGAAAAACAGTGGCAGGTAGTATTCGATGCCGGCCGAGGCGATGCCGTTGCCGATGTCGCGGTAGATCGGCGAGCGCGAAGGATCGCCCTCGAAGCGCTCGCGCCAGCGGCCGCGGAAGGCGCTGCGCGCCGCCTCGTCCATCGGGAATTCGCGGCCAGGCAGCAGGCGCACTTCCTTCACCGGGTACAGCGAGCGCTGGGTGTCGGCATCGAAGGTACGGATCGACTCGACCTCGTCGCCGAACAGATCGAGCCGGTAGGGCAGGGCGGAGCCCATCGGGAACAGGTCGATCAGGCCGCCGCGCACCGAATATTCGCCGGGCGACATCACCTGCGCCACGTGGGTATAACCCGCAAGGGTCAGCTGGGCCTTGAGCCTGGCTTCGTCCAGGCGTTCGCCCTGGCGGAAGAAGAAGGTGTAGGCTGCCAGGAAGGACGGCGGGGCCAGCCGCACCAGCGCGGTGGTGGCCGGCACCACCAGTACGTCGCACTGGCCGTTGCGGATCTCGTGCAGCGTGGCGAGACGCTCCGACACCAGGTCCTGGTGCGGCGAGAAAGCGTCGTAAGGCAGGGTTTCCCAGTCCGGTAGCAGGTGGCAGGACAATGCGCCGTCCGCGAACCAGGGAATCTCCTCGAGCAGGCGCTGGCCGTCGCTGGCGTTTGCCACGATGACGGTGAGGATCTGCCCCCTGGCCTTGAGCGCCAGCGCGGCGCTGGCGAGCGCATAGGCGTCGCTTGAACCATGCAGGGCAGGCAGGGCAAATCGGGAGGCTGGCTTGGGCAGGTTTTTCTTGAGATCGAAAGGCATTGAGCGCGCAGTGACGTTCGCAACAGGGGCTGTCCATTATAGACGAACGGCCAGTCCAACGCCGGGCCACCAGGGCCCGTCGCGGCTGGGTCGCCTATGCCCAGGGCCGCGCCGCCTTATTCCTCATCGCTGCGCAGGCGCCCGTAGATGCCGGCCTCGGGCGCGGGCAGGGCGGCGGCCAGCGCCACGGCTTCCCCGACGCCGGCCTCGGCCAGCACCCGCAGCTTGGCCAGGCGCTCGCCTGCGTGCAGGGCCTGGGCCAGCGGCCCGGCTTCGGCACGGCCGGCGTGCAGGATCGCCGCGCCCACCGGCGGCGGAAATTCCCAGGAGGCCGCGATGCGCGCCGACAGGGTGCGCGCGTGCTCGAGCAGCGCGCCCGCGAAGCGTTCGGATTGCGGCAGCGCCGCGCTGCCGGCCAGCTGGTCCACCAGGCGCAGCGCCACCACCAGCCCCACGTTCTGCATCAGCCCCGCCAGGTAGGCCTCGAAGGGATTGGCCTTGAGGGCGGGCGCGGCCAGTGCGGCCGCCTGCGCGCACTTCTCGGACTGGCTCCACAGGCGGGGCGCGGCCTGGCGCGCCAGGCGTCCGGTCTGGGCGCTGATCACCGGTCGGAAAGCGACCCGCGCCAGCAGCATGCGCAGGCCATTCTGGCCCAGCAGCATGAGCGCGCCCTCGATGTTGGTGACGCGGGTCGTGGCGCGGTAATAGGGGCTGTTGACTTCGCGGATGACTTCGGCCACCAGGGTCACGTCCTGGCCTACCTGGCGCGCCAGCTCGCCGGCCGACATTGCCTCGTCGCGCAGGCTGCGCAGCAGTTGCGGGACGACGGCGGGCACGCGCGGCACCAGGTCGGCGGCGGCTTCCGGCTGGCGCGCCAGCCGCGCCAGCTCGTCGAGAACCAGCTCCTCCGGCATGCTGCCGGCGTGGGCCACGCCCGCGGTCAGCCAGCGGTAGCAGGCCAGGTCGAGGTCGAAGGGAGCGACTTCGGGCATGGCCGCAGGCGCGGGCACGGCGTGCGCGTCGCCGGCTGCGGCCGGGGACTGTAGGGCGCAGGGCGCCTCGTCGGGATGCGCATTTCCGCCGAACAGGCGGGCAAGCCAATTTTTCATGGTGGGCAGAAGTCGAGCCAGGGCAGGCCGATTCTACCCCATGTGCCGCGCCGTCCCGCCGGCGCAACGATGGTCAGCGCGTGGGCGGGATCCCACGCCGCGCCTGGCTCAACTGCCGCCAGCCGGCGTCGTGCTTGGAGGCGGCGTGGTGGTCGGCGTGGTGACCGATTCGTTGGTGGTCGGCGTCGCAGTCCCGCTCTGGCCGGACGGGCTGGCGCTGCTGCCGGATGTGGTGCCGCTGCCGGTCGTGGTGCAGGCGGCCAGCGCCAGGCTGGCCAGGACGCCCAGCAATGCGGTGTTCAATTTGTTCATGCGGATCTCCTCGTCGTGGATGGGTCAGGCCATCATGCGAGGCGCGCGGCAGGCGTGAAATAGGCGCAGCGCTCCAGTCAATGTAGGAAGCAGCGTACATACAGGCGCCATCGGCAGGCCCGTCCGGCGTGGCGCGCGGGCCTGCTGGCGGGCGCTACGGCGGTCAGCGGTTGGTGCTGGTTGCGGTGTTGGTCGCCGGGTTGGTGGTGGTGTTCGACACGTTGGTGCCGGCCTGGCCCGCCGAGGAGGGTACGCCGTTGCCGGTGGTGCTGTCGCGTACCACGCCGTTGTTGGTGCCGCCGATGCCGGTGGCCGTGGTGGCACCCGGCGTGGTCGAGCCGGAGGTGGTAGTGGTCGCGTCGCTGCCGGTCGAGCTGCAGGCGGCCAGCGACATGGCCAGGATGCCGCCCAGCAGGGCGCCTTGGAAGGACTTGTTCATGCGCTATCTCCTCGTCTAATTGGGTTTGCCAATCATGCGAGCAGGCGCGGGCGCGTGAAATAGGAACAGGTCGCCAGTGCGTGTAGGAGCGTACGCACAAGCTTGCGCAAGAGGGTCGGGCGAGCGCTGGCCGCCCGTGCCCTCGTTCAGGCCGCCATGGGCTGCTGCCCGGCCAGCCAGGCCAGCAGTTCCGGCGCCGGCAGTGGCCGGCTATAGAAATAGCCCTGTCCCTTGGCGCAGCACTGGGCCCGCACCACCTCCGCCTGGGACGCGGTCTCGATGCCTTCGGCCACCGTCTTCATGCCCAGGCTCTGCGCCACCTTGACCGTGGCTTCGATCAGCACCCGGTGGTGGTGGCTGGTATCGGCCTGGCTCACGAAGGAGCGGTCGATCTTGACCGTGTCCACCGGCAGCAGGTGCAGGCTGGACAGCGAGGAATAGCCGGTGCCAAAGTCGTCCAGCGCGAGCTGGATGCCGAGCGCCTTCAGCTCGTGCAGGCGCTGCTGGATGTCCTGGTCCTGGGCCGCCAGGCTTTCGGTGACTTCCAGCTGCAGCTGGCCGGGCGGCATGCCGGTGGCCTGCAGCACGCGCCGCACGCCGTCGATCCACCCTGGCTGGCCGAGCTGGGCGCGCGACAGGTTGACCGCGATCACGCGCGGCGCGGCGCCGCCCAGGCGCGCCTGCCAGTCCATGAAATCGCGGCAGGAGCGCTCCAGCACGAAGTCGCCCACCGCGCCGATCAGGCCGCACTCCTCGGCGACGCCGATGAACTCGATCGGCGGCACGATGCCGCGCTGCGGATGGCGCCAGCGCACCAGGGCCTCGACCCCGGCGGCATGGTCGGTGCCGCCGTCGGGCAGCAGGCCGACCACGGGCTGGTACACCACGAACAGCTGCTCCTCGACCAGCGCCTGGCGCAGTTCGGCCTCAATGTCGGCGCGGCGCGCGGCGCGTTCGCGCATGCTGCTGTCGAACACCACCTGGCGCGCGCCGCCGGCGCGCTTGGCTTCGACCATGGCGATGCCGGCATCGCGCAGGATCTCGTCGGCGTCGCGCAGGCCGCCATGCAGGGCGTCGGCGCCCCAGGTCAGGCCCAGGCTGATGTTGCACACGACGTCGTGGCCTTGCACACGGTAGGACCGTCCCAGCGCGTCGAGGAGGCGCGCCGCGACCCGCTCGGCGTCTTCACGCGCGCGCAGGCCGTCGAGCACCACCACGAATTCGTCGCCGCCGACGCGCGCGGCCAGCTGGCTGCTGGCAGTGCCGGCGGCGGGGCCGATGCGGTCGCTCGGCGGACGCAGCGCGCCGCGGATGCGGTCGGCCACCTGCACCAGCAGGGCGTCGCCCACCGCCTGGCCGAGGTTGTCGTTGACCTGGCGGAAGCGGTCGCAGTTCATGAACAGCACCGCGAAGTCGGAGGTCGCATGCGGCCCCGCCACCAGGTGCTGGAGCTGCTCGCGCACCGCTTCGCGATTCGGCATCCGGGTCAGCGCGTCGGTGCGCGCGGCATTGCGCAGGCGGCGCAGCAGGGTCTCCTGCTCGCGCTGCACCTCGAGCGTGGCGTCGCCGACCACCGCCATCAGGCGCTGGGCGTCCAGCTTCATCAGGCTGATACCGAGTACCTGCGGACTGCCGGGCGCGGTCAGCGCCGGCGGCAGCGGTGCGCGCAGGCCTTCGCAGATCACGCCGGAACTGTCGGCGAAACCGGCCGCCAGCTGCGGCAACTGGGGCGCGACCGGGGCCAGCACGGCGTACAGGTTCTCGAGACCGGTATCGCAGGCGAGCGGCATCAGGAGGCTGGAAGCCATCGGGTTGAGCATCTCGACCGTGCCATCGGGCGCGATCTGCGCCAGGCCGATCGGTGCGCGGTACAGGAATTGCACCAGCGTTTCGTAGGCATCGCTCGGGTCAGGCAACATGCTCGGCACCTTCGTTTCCTTCGGACTGGTGGACGGGGGCGCCGGCAAGTGCCGGGCGCCAGCTTTCTACCCGATTGCGGCCGCCGCGCTTGGCCGCGTACAGGGCTTGGTCGGCGCGCTTGAGCAGCAGGTCGATGCCGCCTTCGCCATCGTCCAGGCAGGCCACGCCGGCGCTGACCGTGCAGGCGATACGCACGCCGTCGACCTCGGCTGCCTGGGCCGCCACCGCGTCGCGCAGGCGTTCCGCCACCAGCGCCGCTTGCGCCAGCCCGGTGGACGGCAGCAGCACCGCGAATTCCTCGCCGCCGACGCGGGCCACCACGTCCACTTCGCGGAAGGTGCTCAGCAGCAGCCCGGCCAGGTGGCGCAGCACGGCGTCGCCGGCCGGATGGCCGTGGCGGTCGTTGATGGTTTTGAAATGGTCGGCGTCGAAGGCGATCACCGCGGTCGGGCGCGCCAGGGCGCAGCTGCGTTCCAGTTCGCGCCCGGCCGCCTCGAAGAAGGCGCGCCGGTTCGCGAGGCCGGTGAGGTGGTCGGCGAAGGCTTCCTGGCGCCGCTGTTCGCTGGCGCCGCGCTGCTCGCTGATGTCGCGCAGGATGAGGCAATAGGCCGGGCCTTCCGGCACCGCGCCGCTGGGCGGCTCGCGTTCCGGCAGCGGCGCGATCAGGGCGCTGCCCCAGAAGGCGCTGCCATCGGCGCGCACGCGCCGCCCTTCGTCCAGGCTCCAGCCGTCGCGTCCGGCTTCGCGCAGGCGGTCGAGCAGGTGTTCGGGCGTCATGCCATCGGGGGGATAGAAGATCGAATACGGGCGTCCCACCGCGTCCTGGCCGTGACCCGTGACGCGCGCGATACTGGGGTTCCACGCGGCGATCGCGCCCTGGGCGTCGAGGCCGACCAGGGCATAGTCGGCGATGCCGGTCAGGATCGCGTTCAGCCAGGCCTCGTTCTGGCGCAGCTGGCGCTCGCGCCGCACCTGCAGCGTGACGTCCTCCAGCACCGCCATCAGGCGCCCGGCGTCGAGCTTGAGCAGGGTGAGGGACAGGATCTGCGGCTGTTTCCGGGCGTTGCCGCCGGCATGCAGGTGCAGGTGCAGGCCGTCGCAGATCTTGCCGGCCGGGCGCTCGTAGCGCGCACACAGGTGGCGCAGATCGGGCGCCACGTCCTGCAGCAGGGTCAGCAGGTTGTCGAGGCCGCCGTCGCGCGAGAGCGGCATCAGGAGCTGGGCCGCGATCGGGTTGATCATGCCGATGGCGCCGTCGGCGTCGGCCTGCACCAGGCCAACCGGCGCCAGGTACAGGAACTGGATCAGCGCTTCGTGCTCGGCGCGCAGCTCGGCGAAGTCCTCGGGCGGGTGGCGCATGCGGGTCCCTGGCAGTGGATCGGTGCCGCGGTTCAGCGCGGCTGGCGCTGCACCAGCACGTAGCGGAACACGCCGCCCGGCGCGGCCAGCAGGCGCAGGGCCACCTTGACAGGGCGCATGCGCAGGGTCAGCACATAGTCGATGGTGGCATCCAGCATGCTGCCGTCTTCCTGGGCATCCTCGAAACGCTGGGCCACCATGAAGTTGTTCATGCATGGCGCCACATTGGTAAACAGGGGCTGGCCCAGCACCCGCTGCGGCGACAGGCCGGCCGCCTGCGATTCGAAGGCGTTGTAGCGCTGCACCATCGTATCGGCGTCGAAGGCGATCACGCCGAAGTCTAGCCCGTCGAGCTGTTCCGGCGAACAGCGGTCCAGCTCCTCGGCCAGGTCGGGGCGCGAGAAGCTCAGCGTAGATACATTCATGACAGGCGGGCGCGACTTTTCGCGACAGTTGATTTGAGGAAATTGATGTTGACACGCCGCCAGCAGGTTTGTCAATTGTGCGCAGCGTCCGAGTGACGTCGATGCACACCCGCTCATGCAGCCTGGGCAGGCGCGGCCGGCAACGCCGCGGGCGCCCTACCCGGCCCAGGAGCCGCAGGGTCTCAGGCTTCGCCGGCGGACGCCGCTGACGGCTCTTCTTCTTCTTCTTCCTCCGCGCCCTCGTCGTCTTCCTGCGGCGCCAGGTCTTCCGGCGCGATATCGATGGCGCGCAGTCCCGGGTCGCCGGCGAATTCCTCGAATACCCAATCGTCGTGGTCGCGCACCAGGCCTTCCGGGGGCGGCGGCTGCGCGGCATCGGGCGGCTGGGGCCGGGCGCCCAGCGCCACGCGCATGTAGTCGATCCAGATCGGCAGCGCCAGCGTGGCGCCGAACTCGCGCCCGCCGAGCGAGCGCGGTTCGTCGTAGCCCATCCAGGCCACCGCCACCACCTTGCCGCCATAGCCGGCGAACCAGCCGTCGATGGCGTCGCTGGTGGTGCCGGTCTTGCCGGCGAGGTCGGCGCGGCCCAGCTGGCGCACGGCGGCGGCGCCGGTACCGTAGCGGGTGACGTCGCGCAGCATGGAATCGGCAACGAAGGCCGTGCGCGCGTCGAGCACGCGCGCGCCTTCCTGGCGCGCTGGCGGGCGGTTGTCCTGCAGGATGCTGCCGTCGCCGTCGCGAATCTGGGCGATCAGGTAGGGCTTGATGCGGTAGCCGCCGTTGGCGAACACGGCGTAGGCGCCCGCCATCTGCAGCGGCGTCATGGCGCCGGTGCCGAGGGCCAGGGTCAGGTTCTTCGGGTGGCGCGCCAGGTCCAGGCCGAAGCGCCCCAGGTAGTCGTGGGCCTGGTCGACGCCGAGCGCACGCAGCAGGCGCACGGTGGTCACGTTCTTCGAATGCGCCAGCGAGTAACGCATCGTGATCGGCCCGTCGAACACGCCGTCGTCGTTCTGCGGCGACCAGGTCGCGCCGGCGTTCTCGCCCGGCATCTCGAGCGGCGCGTCGAGGATCAGGGTGCCCGGGCCGTAGCCCTTGTCGAGCGCCGCCGCGTAGACCAGCGGCTTGATCGCGGAACCAGGCTGGCGCCAGGCCTGGGTCACGTGGTTGAACTTCTGCAGGTTGTAGTCGAAGCCGCCCACCAGCGCGTGGTAGGCGCCGGTGTCGGCGTCGAGCGCGACAAAGGCGGCCGCCACCTGCGGCACCTGGGCGATCGCCCAGCCCTCGTCCTTGTCCCTCGCCTTGTCTTTCCCGGGACGCTGGCTGACGCGCACCACCGCGCCCGGCGCGATGCGCAGGCTGTTCCTGGCGCCGGCGGCCAGGCCGCGCGCGGCGAACTTCAGGCCGGCGCCCCCGATCGACAGGCGCTCGCCGCTGAGCAGCTCGACCTCCACCCGCTGGCTCGAGGCGGCCAGCACCACGGCCGGCAGCAGGCCTTCGCTCTGCGGGCGCTTCTGCAGCGCCTCGATGATCGCTTCCTCGCGTTCGTCCGGGTCATGCGGCAGGTCGATGCGCGCTTCCGGGCCACGGTAGCCGTGCCGCTGGTCGTAGTCGAGCACGTTGCGGCGCACGGATTCGTAGGCCGCGTCCTGCTCGGCCTTGAGGATGGTGGTGGTGACCACGATGCCGCGCTCGTAGGCGGCGTCGCCGAACTGGGCGTACACGGCCTGGCGCGCCAGCTCGGCCACGTAGTCGGCGCGGGTGTCGAAGACCTGGCCGCCGCGGTGGATGCGCAGCGGCTCGGCCAGGGCCTGGCGGTAGGCCGCCTCGTCGATCCGGTCCAGTTCGTATAGACGCTTGAGCACGGCGTGCTGGCGCTGCTGCGCGCGCTTCGGGTTGGCGATCGGGTTGTGGCGCGAGGGGTTCTGCGGCAGGCCGGCCAGCATCGCGGTCTCGGCCAGGCTCAGCTCCTCGAGCGGCTTGCCGAAGTAGGCGCGGGCCGCACTGGAGAAGCCATAGGCGCGGTTGCCGAGGAAGACCTGGTTCATGTACAGCTCCAGGATCTGATCCTTGGTGAGCGCGTCCTCGATCCGGTAGGCGAGGGCGATCTCGATCAGCTTGCGCGACAAGACCTTTTCATTGGTGAGGAAGAAGTTGCGCGCCACCTGCATCGTGATGGTCGAGGCGCCGCCGGCGCCAAAGCCTTCGCGCAGGTTGGACAGCACGGCGCGCGCCGCGCCGCGCCAGTCGATGCCCTGGTGCTGGTAGAAATGCGCGTCCTCGATCGCCAGCAGCGCCTCCTTCATGGGCGCCGGGATGCGCGCGATCGGCACGAAGTCGCGCCGCTCGACGCCGAATTCGCCGATCAGGTGGCCGTCGGCGGTATACACGCGCAGCGGGATCTTGGGCTGGTAGTCGAGCACCGCGTCGATCTTCGGCACCTTGGGCAGCACCGCCACCATGACGTACAGCACGGCGCCGGCCGCCAGCAGCACCAGCGCGGCCAGGCTGAAAAAGACCAGCATGCGCAGGCGGCGCGCGCCGGAGCGCGCGGAAGTGGTTGCGGGTGTCGAAGCGGGCTTGTTCACGGGCGGTCGCGGGCTGGGTTGCAGGGCTGCGCCGGCGCGGCCGGGGCATGGTGTCCGCCGCATTCTACTCTGTCAAAGCGCTTTCCTTCCATAACGTCCTATGCGATAGTCACGCCTTCGGCTCTGCCAAAGTATGCATTCCAGGGGAACTTCCATGCCTTACGATTCGCCTTCCAGCCCGGGCGCGACCGCCTTCAAGCCATACATACCGGCCAATGCCCAGCTGCCCGAGATGACGCTGCGCGCGCTCGTCATGGGCACCGTGCTGGGCATGATCTTCGGCGCGTCCTCGCTTTACCTGGTGCTGAAGGTGGGCCTGACGGTGAGCGCCTCGATCCCGGTGGCGGTGATCGCGATCACCCTGTTCCACACGGCGAAGAAATTCGGCGCGCGCGAATCGACCATCCTCGAGAACAGCATCACCCAGACCGCCGGCTCGGCCGGCGAGTCGCTCGCCTTCGGCCTGGGCGTGACCATGCCGGCCATCATGATCCTCGGTTTCGACCTGGAGATCTCGCGCGTGATGCTGGTGGGCGTGCTGGGCGGGCTGCTGGGCATCCTGATGATGATCCCGATGCGCCGCACCATGATCGTCGACGCCCACCGCGAACTGAAGTACCCCGAAGGCACGGCCTGCGCCGAGGTGCTCAAGGCCGCCGCCACCGAGACCTCGCGCGTGGCCGCCGGCGAAGTCCGCGAGGACGGGTCGGACGCGGCGCGCGACGCCCGCCGCCGCGCGATGCTGATCTTCGGCGGCTTCGGCATCGGCCTGCTGTACAAGACCCTGAGCGTGTCCTTCAAGGGCTGGCGCGACTACGTCAACTTCGAGTTCGCCAGCCCGCTCAAGGGCGGCTCGGCCGGCGCCGAAGTCTCGCCCGAGCTGCTCGGCGTGGGCTACATCATCGGCCCGCGCATCGCGCTGACCATGGCGGCCGGCGGCGTGCTGTCCTATCTGCTCCTGATTCCGATGATCGCGTTCTTCGGCGAGCTCCTCACGGTGCCGCTGGCGCCGGCCACCACCCTGATCAAGGACATGGGCCCCGACGACATCCGCAACGCCTACGTGCTGTACATCGGCGCGGGCGCGGTGGCGGCCGGCGGCCTGATCGCCCTGGTGCGCTCGATGCCGGCCATCTGGAAGGGTTTGACCGGCGGCCTGGCCGGCATGGGCAAGGGTTCGGTTGCTGCCAGGGACAAGGCCGGCGGCGAGACCCTGCGCACCGAGCGCGACATCCCGCTCAAGTGGGTCGTGATCGGCTGCCTGGCCATCATCGCCGTGATCACGGTGGCTACCCCGCTGCACATGAACCTGCTGGGCGCGCTGCTGATCCTGGTGTTCGGCTTCCTGTTCGCCACCGTGTCCTCGCGCCTGACCGGCGAAGTGGGCTCCTCGTCGAACCCGATCTCCGGCATGGCGGTGGCCACGCTGCTGTTTACCTGCCTGATCTTCCTGGTGATGGGCTGGACCGGCGGCCAGTACTACGTGACCGCGCTGTCGGTCGGCGCCATCGTCTGCATCGCCGCCAGCAATGCCGGCACCACCTCGCAGGACCTCAAGACCGGCTACCTGGTTGGCTCGACCCCGCGCTTGCAGCAGTATGCGATCCTGTGCGGCGCCTTCGCCTCGGCCCTGATCCTGGGACCGATCCTGCTCAAGCTGAACGAGGCCGGCACGGTCTACGTGCCGGCGGCCCAGGTGGCGCCGAACCTGCGGGTGGACGCGTCGAAGCTGACCGAGACCGCGCAGCTGCAGGGTCCGCAGGCCGCCAGCGACACCCGCACCTATAAAGTGTGGCAGAAGACCGATACCGCCGGCGGCCCGGCCGGCAAGTACCTGGTGGCGGACGACGGCCGCCTGGCCTACCTGGTCGACCCCGGCATCAACGGCACCCACAAGACGCGTCCGGACGGCACCGAGGTGAAGAAGTACGATGCGCCGAAGGCGGTCCTGATGTCCTATATCATCAAGGGCATCCTCGACCAGGAACTGCCCTGGACCCTGGTGCTGTTCGGGGTGATGATCTCGGTGGTGCTGGAGATGGCGGGCGTGCATGCGCTGGCCTTCTCGGTGGGTGTCTACCTGCCGCTGATCTCGACCCTGCCGATCGCGGTGGGCGGCCTGGTGCGCTGGGTAACGGACCGCCGCAACGGGCGCCTGCCCCAGTACGCCAGCCTGAACGAGGAAGCGCGCCAGGCCGCGGGCGACCGCAGCTCGGGCACGCTGCTGGCATCGGGCTACATCGCGGGCGGCGCCCTGGCCGGCATCGTCATCGCCATCACGGCGGGCGTGCTGACCGACTTCGACACCAGCATGGCCAAGTGGGCCGAAGCCTCGAACCCGTTCTTCGCGGGACCGGATTCGCACCTGCTGACCCTGATTCCGTACGCGCTGATCATCGCGCTGCTGTACTGGGTGGCGCGCGAAAAACCGCAAGCCAAGACGTAGGGTGGGCGGCTCTAGCGCGGAGCCGCTTTGCCCGCGGCCTGCCCGCCGCCCACGCGGTCAGCCAGTCCATGCAGCGCCGCGCCGCGTGACCTGACACCTTGGGCGCGTGGGCGGCGCGCACGCAGCCGGCGGCGCACAAGGAGCAGGAACAGCCGCCCACCCTACGGGCGGCGCGCCCAGGCTTGCGCTGGAGGGCTTAAACGAAGGCCAGGTCGTGATGCCGGACCGCGTCGTCCAGCCAGTCGTCCGTGTGCCCGAAGCGGTAGCCCAGCGCCCGGGCGCGTGCCGTGTCCAGCGCCAGCGGCGTGGCGAAATCGAAGGGCGACAGCTGCCCCGGCGCCTGCGCCGCCACCCGCGTCGCCGCGGCCGGCTCGTCCAGCACCCGCGCGACGCGCGCATGCAGCTCGAAAGCGGACAGGGCGCCATCGTCGGCGGCATTCACCGGACCGAGGAAGTCCTGCATGCCCGCCCACAGCAGGAAGTCGGCGGCGCCCGCCGCTTCCATGAAGGACACGCGCGCCGCAGCGTTGGTGTAACGCAGGGGCGCGCCGGCGCGCACCAGGTCGACGTAATGGGCCAGGCGTCCGGTGAAGTCCTCCGGCCCGCCCAGCACATGGGCCAGGCGCACCGTGGCCAGCGGCAGGTTGCCGTCGCGCACCAGGTAGGCCTCGGCCTGGACCTTGCCCGCCACGTAGCTCTCCACCGCGCGGCCAGGGTCGTGCCACGGGTAGTGGGTGTCGATGCGGCGCGCCAGCACCGGCAGGTCGGCTTCACGGTAGGTCCCCTCGGCGGTGGGAGCCGCCTCGCGGTAGGCGTCGATGGTCGAGCTCATCACGTAGCGACCCACCTTGCCGGCGAAGACCCGGGTCGAGATCGCGGCGTCGAGCGGCGAATAGCACATCTGGTCGTAGACGATGTCGTAGCGGCAGTCACGGAAGGCGTTGCGCATCGCGTGCTCGTTGCGGCGGTCGACCCGGATCCGGGTGATGCGCTCGCCAAAAGGGTCGGGCGCATAGCCGCGCGTGGCGATGCTGACCTGGTGGCCCGCACGCAGCAGGCGCTGCACCAGGAGTTTGCCGAAGTAGCGGGTACCGCCGATCACCAGTATATGCTTGGCCATGATGTTTCCCTTGTAGGAGTCGGTATATTTTCTGCAAAGCAGCAAAAACCGGCAACCGAGAAAAAGTACGTACAATGAATAAGAAATATTTATTCATGGAGCGTTCATGAAACCCTTGCGCAGCCTTTCCGGCCTGCTCGACTTCGACTGCGCCGCGCGCTGGGGCAGCTTCAAGCTGGCTGCGCGCGAGCTGCACAAGACGCCGGCCGCGGTCAGCCTGCAGGTCAAGCAGCTCGAGGAAAACATCGGCTTCGCGCTGTTCGTGCGTCATCCGCGCCACATCTCGCTCACCGAAAAGGGTCAGGAACTGGCGGTGGCCACGGGGCGCATGCTGGCCGACCTGCGCGCCAAGGTGGCCGCGCTGCAGCGTGGCGACGAGGAAGCGGTGCTGCGCATCTCGACCACGCATTCGTTCGCGATCAAGTGGCTGGTGCCGCGCATGCACCGTTTCACCAAGCAGTATCCGGAACTGGACATCCGCATCGATTCGAACGATGCGCCGGTCGACCTGCAGGCCGACAGCACCGACGTCGCGATCCGCTATGGACAGGTGACGGAGGGCGATCCGACGGTGCTGTTCCGCGAGCGCCTGGTGCCGGTGTACAGCCCGGAGCTGCTGGCGCCTGGCCAGGAAGCGCTCACGCTGGCCGACCTGTCGCAGCACCACCTGCTGGTGGTGCAGTCGCCCGAGGCCTGGCTGCAACTGCTCAACGAGAACCGTGCGCTGAAGGGCAGGTATGATTTTTCACGCGTGTACACGCACTGGGGCGTGCTGGTGCAGGCGGCGGTGGCGGGGCAGGGGGTGGCCCTGGTGCCCTACGGGATCGCGTTCGGGGACATCCAGTCAGGCGCGCTGCGCCAGATTCCCTGCCGCAGCGCGCGCTTCGAAAGCGGCTACCGGCTGCTGGCCAATCCGCACAAGGAGGGGATGCTGAAGGTGCAGCGCTTCCGCGACTGGATGGTGGCCGAGATGCGCGCGATGGAAGCGACGCTGGACCGGCGCTAAGTACGCCCAACGGAACCTCTTGCCTGCTCTGACTAAAATCGCTACCCGTTCGGTAGACATTTTCGGCATATGGAAGATTGGCAGTGTTTACGAATTGCACGGTATGTCCGCGCGATCCGGGACCGGCATGCCGCCGCGAGACCGAATGCGGGAAGGCGTCGCTGGCTGCCAGGTGTTGTCGAGTTTGTCGGCGGTGCGGGCAAATACCGGCCGATCGGCGAGCGGTGGAAGGCTGCGTTGGCACGCCTATAGGGAAGCATCATCATGCGAATGATAAAATCATATCCTGACGATCACGCATCGCGCTGTCATACGAATCGCCAGGCCTGCGCGGATCGATGCATAAGTGTGGATCCTGCCGTCGGCCCGAAGCAGATGGTGGTCAGCTACGGCAAGCTCGCCAATGAAATATGGTGGAGCGAGAACATTTCATAAGAACGATACGATGAGCTATCGATTTTGGGTCTGGCGCCAGCCCGACGATGAACGCTTTCCGACCAATCTCCCCGACACCTTTGCTCTCCTCGGCCGGCTGTATCAGCGGGCAGCACCGGACAATACGACTTTCCCCACCTTGGCCGAGCGCCTGATGTCCCACTTTCCCTGCTCCAGCGGTTCCGTGTGGGTCGAAGGGGCGCTCGACGGCAGGCCACCCGGCGCGGTCTACAAACTGGACCTGGTCTGGGACAGCGCCGATCGGGCGCGGCCGTTCATCCTGAGCGAGGCGCGCGCCCTGGGCCTGAGTGTGCTCGACGAGATCAAGGCAGAATCGCACTTCTCGAATAACAGGCTGCTGTCGCTCGAGCAAACTACCGACGCGATCAGGAATGCCGAGCAGGCATATCGTGAAGGAAGATACGAAGACGCTTTCGCCGTCTATGAGCGCCTTGCTCGGGACGGCGTCTCTAGCGCTCAGCATCACCTCGGAATCTTGTACGAGTTTGGACATGGTACGGCAATCGATGTCGACACAGCCCTGTCCTGGTATGCAAAAGCGGCGCAACGCGGCCACAACCAGGCGCGACATCATTTGGGCAGGCTGTACCTTTCAGGAACGAAGGTTCCGCAAAACTATCCTGCCGCAATCGAACATCTCACCAATGCGGCCAAGAGGCGTCACCTGGAATCTCAGCGCCTGCTCGCCAGCATGTATGCAAACGGCCGCGGTACCGAAATGGATCTGGCGCAGGCAGCCTACTGGTATGGACAGGCCGCGGCCGACGAGGATGAATCGGCTCAGCTGTCGCTGGGTCTGGCGTACAAGAACGGCGAAGGCGTAGAGAAAAACCTGGAGACGGCAAAGTGGTGGATTCGCAGGTCCGCGTCGCACGCCTACCGTGGTGCCTACTTCGCCATGGGAACCCTGTACCTGAGGGGAGAGGGCGTGCCTGTCAACCTGGTGCTGGCCCATGCCTTGCACCGGTTCGCGTCGATCGGCAATGTTCTGATGCGATCGGAGGCTGAGCGCCTCACTCCGGATGCGAGCTTGGATCCGTCAACACTGCAAAAGGCACAGCAGGTGCTCCACGGTCTCAATGCTGCGGCGAACCCGCTTGATTACATTGAACAGGCTTTCGGAGCGTGGACCAGCAGGTAAGGGCCGGGCAGGCAGATGGTTCCAGCTTGCATTCATGCCGTACAAAGTCTGATGTATCAATCAGACATCTGTTCTCTTCCTGTTGCGTGGAACCCCGCCGTGCTTGCGCGTGCAAAAACGGCGGCCCGCGGGCCGCCGTTCTCATGTGAAAGCGAAGACGCTTACTTCACGCCGTGCATCAGCTTCTGGATGAGCGGGGCCAGCAGGAACAGCAGGATGCCGCCGCCCAGCAGGATGTAGAAGCCCGAGGTGTAGCCGCTCAGTGCGGAGGCCACCGACATGCCCGACTCGCCCGAGACGTGCGAGGCGAAGATGCCCGACAGGTTGTTGCCGATACCGGTCGACAGGAACCAGCCGCCCATGCCCAGGCCCACCAGGCGGGTCGGGGCCAGCTTGGTGACCATCGACAGGCCGATCGGCGACAGGCACAGTTCACCGATCGACTGGATCGTGTACACGGCCAGCAGGGTCCAGGCCGGGATCTGGCCGACCGGGTCGAGCAGCTGCGACAGCGCGTACATCAGCAGGCCGAAGGCCAGGCCGTTGATGATGATGCCCAGGCCGAACTTGCGCGGGATCGACGGGTTGACGTTGCGCTTGCCCATCGCGACCCAGATCGCGGCGATGATCGGTGCCAGCGCGATGATGGCCACCGAGTTCACCGACTGGAAGTAGGCGACCGGGATTTCCCAGCCGAGGAAGTTGCGGTTGACGATCTGGTCGGCCAGGAAGGTGAACGAGCTGCCGGCCTGCTCGAAGAAGCACCAGAACAGGATGTTGAAGAAGAAGATGATCATCATGGCGATCGTCTTGTCGCGCGACACCTTGCCTTCGCGGACGCCTTCGACGATCAGCATCAGCGCCAGGATCACGAACATGATCGACAGGACGATCTGCAGGTTGGCGGCGCCGGCGCGCAGCAGCAGGTAGACGACCGGGATCACGACCAGCGAGCCGACGATCACGCCGAGCAGGCGCTTCGGGCTGGCCAGTTCGCCGACCGGCGCACCGATGCCCTTGAGCTGCTTGCGGCCGATGTAGAACCACACCAGTGCGATCAGCATGCCGATGCCGGCGGCGAAGAACACCGCCTTGTAGGCCGGCACGGCGCCGTCGCTCAGGCGCTCGGCCAGTTCGCCGGTGACGATCGGGGCGAAGAAGGCGCCCGCGTTGATGCCCATGTAGAAGATGGTGAAGCCGGAGTCGCGGCGGGTATCTTCGATCGAGTACAGCTGGCCGACCATGGCCGAGATGTTCGGCTTGAACATGCCGTTGCCGACGATGATGGTGGCCAGGCCGAGCTTGAAGATCTCCTGGTCGGGCAGGGTGATCATGAACAGGCCGGCCGCCATGAACACCGCGCCGACCAGGATCGAACGCTGGTAGCCAATGACCCGGTCGGCCACGTAGCCGCCCAGGACCGCGCCGGCATACACCAGGGCGAGATAGGAACCGTAGGTCAGGTTGGCGTCGGCCTGGCCGACGGCGTCGCCACCGTAGAACTGGGCGACGATGTAGAGCACCAGGGCCCAACGAATGCCGTAGAACGCGAAGCGTTCCCAGAATTCAGTCATGAACAGCATCCACAATGGCGCTGGATGGCCCATGATCTGCTTGAATTCTGGGATCGGTCCCTTGGCTGAAGTAGCTGCACCGCTCATGCGGTTCCTCCCGAAATAGTGTTTTTTAAACGATCGTTTTTATTGGAATTGCCGAATCCGGAAAATTCCAGTTGGCACGCATTTTAGTGTAAATCGCTCATCGCCAGCGAACTTTTTCTGGATGTTGTATTGACGCGTGGCGTGCCTGTGGAGGGCGGCGAACAGGTGCGCCAAGCGTAGGGACAAAACGCGGCGCTTTGGCGTATATTGGCAATCAGGCCAGACGTGTTACCGTTCGAAAGGGAAAACAAAACCATGACCCATGAAGTAATCGATGCCCTTATTTCTCCGGAAGGCCGGCTCGAAGTCCTGTCGAAAGCCGAAGTCGCCAAGCTGCTCGACACCAGCAAGCGGGGCCTGTACGACGTGTTCCGCAAGTGCGCGCTCGCCGTGCTCAATTCAGGCAGCTCGATCGACGATGGCAAGGAGCTGCTGGAGCGCTACCGCGATTTCGACATCAACATCCTGCAGCGCGAGCGCGGCATCAAGCTCGACATCCGCAGCGCGCCGGTGCACGCCTTCGTCGACGGCAGGATGATCCGCGGTATCCACGAGCACCTGTTCTCGGTGCTGCGCGATATCGTGTATGTGCATTTCGAAGTTACCGACAATCCGAAGTTCGACCTGAACCGCCCGGAAGGCATTACCGACGCGGTATTCCACATCCTGCGCAACGCCAACGTGCTGCAGCCGCAGCGCAATCCGAACATGGTGGTGTGCTGGGGCGGCCATTCGATCAACCGGGTCGAGTACACCTATACCAAGGAAGTCGGCTACGCGCTCGGCCTGCGCGAGCTCGATATCTGCACCGGTTGCGGCCCGGGCGCGATGAAGGGCCCGATGAAGGGCGCCGCCATCGGCCACTCGAAGCAGCGCATCCGCGGCGGACGCTATCTCGGCATCTCGGAGCCGGGCATCATCGCGGCTGAATCGCCGAACCCGATCGTCAACGACCTGGTCATCATGCCCGACATCGAGAAGCGCCTGGAAGCGTTTGTCCGCACCGGGCACGGCATCGTCGTGTTCCCGGGCGGGGCCGGCACCGCCGAAGAGATCCTGTACATCCTCGGCATCCTGCTGCATCCGGAGAACGCCGAGATGCCCTTCCCGCTGGTGTTTACGGGACCCGCCTCGGCACGTGCCTACTTCGACCAGATCGACCACTTCATCGGGCTCACCCTGGGCGAGGCTGCGCGGCGACGCTACAAGATCATCGTCGACGATCCGGAAGCGGTGGCGCGCGAGATGGACGGCGGCATCAAGGCGGTGCGCGAGTTCCGCAAGGCCCACAGCGACGCCTATTACTTCAACTGGCGCCTGCGCATCGACCCGGAATTCCAGAAACCCTTCCGTCCGACCCACGAGAACATGCGCAACCTGAACCTGCACCGCAACCAGGCGCCGCACCTGCTGGCGGCCGACCTGCGGCGCGCCTTCTCGGGCATCGTGGCGGGTAACGTGAAGGAGGAAGGGATCCGCGCGATCGAGCAGTACGGCAAGTACGAGATCCAGGGCGAGAGCGCGATCATGGAACCGATGGATGCGCTGCTGGCCTCGTTCGTGGAGCAGAGCCGGATGAAACTGCCGGGCAAGGCCTACACGCCCTGCTATACGATCGTTCAGTAGGGTGGGCGGGTTTCCCGCCCACGCGGTCGACCAGCTGCGAAATCATCGCGTGCGGCTTTCCATCGGCTAACTATCACCGCGTGGGCGGCGTAGCCGCCCACCCTACGCCCCCTTAACTGAACGGCATTACGGCCGAGGCCGCTTTTTTCATGAGCACAATATCGCTCAGTCTTCCTTGCGCAGGTGCGGGAATAGCAGCACGTCGCGAATGTTCGGCGAATCCGTGATCAGCATCATCAGGCGGTCGATGCCGATGCCGCAGCCGCCGGCCGGCGGCATGCCGTATTCGAGCGCGCGGATGTAATCGGCGTCGTAGAACATCGCTTCGTCGTCGCCTGCGTCCTTGGCCGCCACCTGCGACAGGAAGCGCGCGGCCTGGTCTTCCGGATCGTTCAGTTCCGAGAAGCCGTTGGCGATCTCGCGGCCCACCATGAACAGCTCGAAGCGCTCGGTGATGCCTTCACGGCTGTCCGAGGCGCGCGCCAGCGGCGACACTTCCACCGGATAGTCGATGATGAAGGTCGGTTCCCACAGCAGGGCTTCGGCGGTCTCTTCGAACAGGGCCAGCTGCAGCGCGCCCAGGCCGGACGTCGCGAAGGGCTTGACGCCGAACTTCAGCAGTTCCTGCTTCAGGAAGCTCATGTCGTTCAGCTGCTCGGCCGTGTAACCCGGCGCGTACTTGTCGATCGCTTCGACGATGGTCAGGCGCTGGAACGGCTTGGACAGGTCGAGTTCGCGGCCACCATAGGTGAGTACGGCGCTACCGTTCGAATCGATCGCGGCCTGGCGGATCACCTGCTCGGTGAAGTCCATGATCCACTTGTAGTCGGTGTAGGCCGCATAGAATTCCATCATCGTGAATTCCGGGTTGTGACGGACCGACACGCCCTCGTTGCGGAAGTTGCGGTTGATCTCGAACACGCGGTCGAAGCCGCCCACCACCAGGCGCTTCAGGTAGAGCTCGGGCGCGATGCGCAGGTACATTTCCATGTCCAGCGCCTTGTGGTGGGTGATGAAGGGCTTGGCCGCGGCGCCGCCCGGGATCGGGTGCAGCATCGGGGTCTCGACTTCCATGAAGCCGTGCTTTTCCATGAAGCGCCGCATCGAGGACATGGCGGCGGTGCGCGCCTTGAAGGTACGGCGTGTCTCTTCGTTCATGATCAGGTCGACGTAGCGCTGGCGGTACTTGGTCTCCTGGTCGGCCAGGCCGTGGAACTTGTCCGGCAGCGGGCGCAGGGCCTTGGCGATCAGGCGCAGCTCCGTGACCTTGATGGTCAGTTCCTCGACCTTGGTCTTGAACAGGGTGCCTTCGACGCCCAGGATGTCGCCCAGGTCGTAGGAACGCAGCGCTTCCATCGCTTCTTCACCGGCGGAGTCCACCGTGATGTAGATCTGGATGCGGCCCGAGGCCATCGGGCCCGAGCTGTCCTGCAGGGTGGCGAAGGCGGCCTTCTTGCCGGCTTCGCGGCGCAGCATCATGCGGCCGGCCAGCTTGACGGCAACCGGTTCCGCTTCCAGCTCTTCGCGGGTCTTGCCCTTGTAGGTCTCGACCAGGTCGGCGGCCTTGTCCTGCGGGACGAAGTCGTTCGGGAAGGGGTTGCCCTGCTGGCGCAGCGCGGCCAGCTTGGCGCGGCGCTCGGCCATGATCTTGTTCTCGTCGAGCGCCGGCACCGGCGTCTGGTCTTGGTTTTCCGTAGTCATGATGGGATGGACTGTTTTTGTAGGTTGTTTAGGCGAACAGCAGTTCGGCCTTCAGTTCGCCGAAGTCGCGCACGATGGCGATGACGTTGTCGAAACCGGTAAACGCTTCAGGTGGCAGGGTGGTTGTCAGGATGACGCAGGACATGCCGGCGCGGCGCGCCGCTTCCACGCCCAGCGGCGCGTCCTCGAACACGATGCAGTGTTCGGGCGCCACGCCGCACAGCGCGGCCGCCTTCAGGAACACGTCCGGATGCGGCTTGCCGCGCGCGACATCAAGCGCGCCGACGATGGCGTCGAAGTGGCGGCGCAGGTCCAGGCCGTCGAGGGTGAAGGCGACGTTGGCCGGCGGGGCGGCGGTGCCGACCGCCAGTTTCACGCCGTGCGCCTTCGCCCTTGCGACCAGGGCATCGAAGCCGGCGACGGCCGCCAGGTGCGGCGCGTACAGCTCGCGGTACACCGATTCCTTCTCGTGGTTCAGCTGCGCGACTTCGTCATCGGGCAGGTGCTCGCCAAGATAGCTGCGGATGATTTCGCCGCCCTGGCGCCCAGCCGTCGCACGGAAGAATTCCTCGGCGTCGATGGCGCGGCCACGGCGTGCGAAGAAGGTGATCCACGAGTCCGAGTGGAAGCCCATGTTGTCGACGATGGTACCGTCCATGTCGAACAGGAAGGCCCGCGAAGGCGTCGCAAAAGCGGCTGTCATCGCTTACACGCCCTGCTTGAGCGAGGCCGAGATGAAGTCGTCCAGGTCGCCGTCCAGCACGTTCTTGGTGTTGCCGGTTTCGAAACCGGTGCGCAGGTCCTTGATGCGCGACTGGTCCAGCACGTAGGAGCGGATCTGGTGGCCCCAGCCGACGTCGGTCTTGGAGTCTTCCAGCTTCTGCTGCTCGCTCATGCGGTTGCGCAGCTCGAGTTCGTACAGCTTGGCGCGCAGCATGTCCCAGGCCTCGGCCTTGTTGCGGTGCTGCGAGCGGTCGTTCTGGCACTGCACCACGATGCCCGACGGGGCGTGCGTCAGGCGCACCGCGGAGTCGGTCTTGTTGATGTGCTGGCCGCCGGCGCCGGATGCGCGGTAGGTATCGATGCGCACGTCGGCCGGGTTGATCTCGATTTCGATCGAGTCGTCCACTTCCGGATACACGAACAGCGAGGTGAACGAGGTGTGGCGGCCGTTGGCCGAGTCGAACGGCGACTTGCGTACCAGGCGGTGCACGCCGGTCTCGGTGCGCAGGTGGCCGTAGGCGTACTCGCCGTCGACCTTGATGGTCGCGGTCTTGATGCCCGCGACTTCACCCTCGGACTGTTCCAGGATCTCGGCCTTGAAACCCTTGCGTTCGCAGTAGCGCAGGTACTGGCGCAGCAGCATCGAGGCCCAGTCCTGGGCTTCGGTGCCGCCGGCGCCGGCCTGGATGTCGATGAAGCAGTTCGCATGGTCCATCGGGTTGCTGAACATGCGGCGGAATTCCATCGATTCGATGATCTTCTGGATCGCCTCGGCGTCGCCGCCGATCGATTCGAGCGTGTCGTGGTCGCCTTCTTCCTTGGCCATCTCGAACAGGTCGGTCGCATCCGCGAGGTCGGCCCTGGCCTTCTCGAGCGTCAGCACGACGGCTTCGAGGGCCTTCTTTTCCTTGCCGAGGTCCTGGGCCCGCTTCTGGTCGTTCCAGACGGTCGGGTCTTCGAGTTCCTGGTTGACCTGCTCTAGTTTCTCCGACTTGCGATCGAAGTCAAAGATACCTCCGAAGTTCGGCTTCACGGCTGGTCAGGTCGTTCAGCAGGGAGGAAATGGCATTGATGCGTTCAGCTTCCATGGTCTTTGGCAGTCTTCTAAGAGGTTTAAACGTGCATTGAATCGAACCTTCGATTATACCCGAGGACGGCGCCGGGGATGGCGTATCCAGGGCCGCAGCCACAGGCCTCCCTTGCCCGGAAGCGCCGTACTGGCATATCATCGCCCGGTTTTGTTCCGTTCTTTCCCCATGGCCACTCACTTGCCTTACCAAATTTGCATCGCGCTGCTTCCGGCGCTCCTCAGCGTTCCCGCGCTGGCCGCCAAGCCAGCCAAGCCAGCCAGGGCGGCGGCCGGTACCACCGTCAGCCTGGCGCTGCTGGAAACGACCGACCTGCATGCGAACGTCGTGGGCTACGACTACTACAAGCTGGCGCCCGAACCCTCGCATGGCCTGGACCGCACCGCGACCCTGATCCGGCAGGCGCGCGCGGAATTCCCGAACACCCTGCTGCTCGACAATGGCGACACCATCCAGGGCACCGCGCTGGCCGACTACCAGGCCCAGGTCAAGCCGGTGGGCTGCGGCGAGACGCTCGGCATCTACAAGGTGATGAACGGCCTGAAGTACGACGGCGCGGGGATCGGCAACCACGAGTTCAACTACGGACTGGCCTTCCTTGGCCAGGTAACCGGCAAGCGCTTCCAGGTGGCCGGCGTGGAGCAGCCGCGGCGCTGCGCCGGCCCGGCTTTCCCGATGGTGCTGGCCAACGTGGTCAGCGCGAAGACCAACAAGCCGCTGTTCGCACCTTACGCGATCATCGAGAAGCAGGTGCAGGCGCTGGACGCCGCCGGCAAGCCGGTGCGCGCCCAGTTGCGGGTAGGAATCATCGGCTTCGCGCCGCCCACCATCATGGAATGGGACAGGCGCTGGCTGGAAGGCCGGGTGTATACACAGGGCGTGGTCGAGGCGGCCCGGCGCTACGTGCCGGAGATGCGCCGCAAGGGCGCCGACCTGGTGGTCGCCATCTCGCACGGCGGCCTGGACGCCAGTCCGTACAGCCCGGCCATGGAAAACGCCAACTGGCATCTGGCGAAGGTGGAAGGCATCGACGCCATGTTGCTGGGCCACTCGCACCAGCTGTTCCCGAACGCGGACAGCACGGTCCCGCAGTTCAACCTGCCGGGAGTGGACAAGGCGAAGGGCCTGGTGCACGGCGTGCCCACCGTGATGCCCAACCTGTGGGGCAAGCACCTGGGCGTGATCCAGCTGCAGCTGCGCCACGACGGCAAGCGCTGGCTGGTCGAACGCGAGCGCACGGTGGTGCAGGCACGCGCCGCCCAGACCGGTGCGAAAAGCTTCGTCGACGCCGACCCGGCCGTCATGCGGCTGGTGCAGGCGGAGCACGAGGCCACCATCCGCTACGTGAAGACCCCGGTGGGCGCGACCGAGTTCCGCATGTCGAGCTATTTCGCCGATGTCGGTGACGTCTCGGCGCTGCAGGTGGTCAACCAGGCCCAGACCGCGTACGTGCAGGACTACGTGGCCGCCAACCTGCCGCAGTACAAGGACCTGCCGGTGCTGTCGATGACGGCGCCGTTCAAGAGCGGCGTGGCCGGCGCGGCCGACTACACCGATGTGCAGGCCGGTCCGCTGGCGCTGAACAATGCGGCCGACCTCTACCTGTACCCGAATGCCCTGTATGCGGTGAAGGTCGACGGCGCCGGCCTCAAGGCCTGGCTGGAAAAGGCGGCGCAGCGCTTCCGCACCATCGATCCGGCCGAGACGGCGCCGCAGCAACTGGTGAACCTGGACGTGGCCAGCTACAACTTCGACACCCCCACCTCGAGCGAGCTGCGCTACGAGATCGACGTCACCCGCGCGCCGGGCGAACGCATCCGCGAGCTGAGCTGGCACGGCCGGCCGGTGGCGGCGGACCAGGAATTCCTGGTCGCGACCAACAACTACCGCGCCAGCGGCGGTGGCCACTGCCCGGGCCTGGACGGCAGCAAGACCGTGATCGCCTCGCCCGACAACAGCCGCGACGTCTTGATCGCCTATGTCCGCAAGGCCGGGCAGCTGACCCGCGCGGCCAACGCCTCCAGCCGCAGCTGGCGCTTCACGCCGGTGAAGACGGCCGGGCCGGTGGTGTTCCCGTCGGCGCCCGGCATGGCGGCGCTGGCCGCGCAAGCGGGCCTGCGCGGCGTGCAGCAGGTGGCGGCCGACGATGGCCGCGGCAAGGGCGTCGCGCTGTACGCGATCGACCTGTCGCAATGAAGCGCAGGCTGGGCGCGGCGCTGGCGGCGCTGGTAATGGCCACCCTGCTCCAGGCGCCGCTGGCGGGAACGGCCTGGGCCCAGCACGGCGACGAAGGCGACCTCGCGTTCCGGCGCGCGCTGGCCTACCGCGCCGGCGGCGACGCGGCGCTGGCCGCGCACTGGCTGCAGGTGGCCGCCGGGCGCGGCATGCCGGAAGCGATGTTCCTGCTGGCCGGCATGTTGCTCGAAGGGGCAGGGGTGGCGAGGGACGAAGCGGCCGCGCGGCGCTGGCTGCAGGCGGCGGCCGAGCTGGATTACCCGGAAGCCTGGCAGCAGCTGGGCATGCTGGAACCAGACCCGGAAAAGGCGAACCAGTACATGCGGCGCGCGGCGCACGCGCTCTCGCACCGCGCCGGGATGAGGCGCTAGGCGCGCCGCCCTCAGTGCAGCTGGCGCCGTTGCGGCTGCACCAGCACGAAGGGGCTCACCACCGAGGCCCACAGCGTCGCGTCGGCCGCGGTCCAGGCCTGGGCCTGGGTGTCGCTCACCTTGGCCACCGACCCCGCCGCCATCCAGGTGCCGATGCTGTCCTTGTCGTCGTGCGCGATGCGCAGGGCGACATCGATCAGGTCGAGTTCCTCGCTGACCCAGATCACCGCGCCGCTGGCGAAGTGGCGTTCCAGTTCGCTCCACTTCACGCGCGCGGTCTCGCGGTTGATCTTGTCGTGCAGTTCGGTGTCTTTGTCAGGATTGGTCTTCATCTGCTTCTATGCTTGTTGCTTGTTGCTTGTCGCTTGTTGCTGGTTCAGGTGATCTCGACCGCCGGTTGCGGCGAACCCCGCCATGTTAACCGATAGGTCTGCGCCTTGCGCACATTGCCCACCAGTGCGGGACGGAAGCAGGCCAGGTTGGTGCCGCCCGGATGGCGCACGCTCGGGTAGATGATGCCCATCGAGCCGCATTCCAGCAGTTCAAGCGCCAGCGCCTGCGAGGCGATGTAGCTGCTTGGGTCCAGGCAGGCCTCGAAGTCGGACAGGCCGCGCAGGTCGTGGAAGCTGGCGTTGAAGTCGGCCAGCAGCATCTGGTAGCTGACGCTGTCGTCGAAGCGCCCGATCTCGGCGTATTCGACTGTCTTGTGGAACACCACTTCGGCCAGTGCCGTCTCGGCCGCGAAGGCGCAGTACCAGGCGCCGCGCTCGCCGTCGTTGAAGCGGCTGCCTTCCGGACGCGCATAGGTGAAGGCGGCGTTCACGATGCGGAAGTTGGGCAGGCCGAACACCAGCTCGTCCACGCCGATGCCGGGCAGCAGGCCGGATTCGCCGCGCAGGCGTTCGTTGGTGGCGTTGTCGAGCTCGAACAGGTCGCGCAGCACGGCGTCGTTGTCCGCCAGCGGGGCCAGTACCGAGTCCTCCGCATCGGCGAAGCGGGAGGGAATCAGGCGGCAGGTGTCGAACTGGCGTAGCGGGGTAAGGCGGGGTAGCAGCGCCAAGATCACAGGCCTCCCCGGCGCGCGTCGAGCAGCTTGCGCACCGTCTGCATCGCCAGCAGGCCGCCGCCCAGCATCGCCGCCAGCGGCGTACGGCCGGCAAACACGGCGTTGGTATTCGGCAGGTGCACCCATTCGTCGGCCAGCGCGTCGCCGTACAGGATGTGCAGGGCCTTGTAGATGCCGAGCAGGTAGGAGATGCGGGTGATGCGGTCCACTTCCAGTACCCGGTCCGGGTTCTTCTTCCAGTCGTACCAGGTGGACGAGGACAGGCCGCCGAGCAGTTCGCGCGCGTCGTCGTCGCGCAGCTTCCAGGCCGCGGCCAGCTTGAAGAATCCCAGCAGGGCCGAACGCGACAGGCGCTCGCGCTCGGCACGCGAGTTCAGGTCGGTCAGCACCGCCGGCTCATAGCGGCTGCGCGGGTAGGAGTAGGCCAGGTTCATCGTGATTCTCCGTAATTGGATTCGTTATACTCCGGTTTCGGAATCCTGGCAAGGATTGGTTGTCAGCATGGTATGCCCGTGCCAGAATTGCCGGTCTTGCTGTATAGAAAAGCTTCAGCAAAGCCCCTACAACACATAGGAGACCGACACCGATGCGCCCGCGTTCGCTTTCTCTTCTTGCGGCATGCGTGATACTGTCCGCGGCTGCCACCAGTCCAGGCACCCAGGCCCGCGACTCGAACCACGCGCTGAAGCGGCAGGTGATGGAGGCCGAGCGCGGTTTCGCCGCCACCATGAAGGCGCGCGATTTCGAGGGCTTCAAGCGCTATCTCGCCGACGAGGCGATTTTCTTCGGGAACGAGGGCCCGCTGCGCGGCAAGGCCGCCATCGCCAGGGGCTGGCGCCAGTTCTACGACAAGCCGGAGGCGCCGTTCTCCTGGCAGCCGGAAGAGGTGGAAGTCGTGGATTCCGGCACGCTGGCGTATAGCGGCGGGCCGGTGTTCAACGCCGCCGGCCAGCGCATCGGGCGCTTCAATTCGATCTGGCGCCTGAAGGCGCCGGGGCAGTGGGAAGTGGTGTTCGACCGCGGGTCGGATTTCGTGGCGCCCGCGAAATGAGCGCTGGCGGCTGCTTGCGTGCCGGACGATCCTGCGGCTGACAATCACCGCGTGGGCGGCATGGCCGGCGCGGCTGCGCAGCCTGGCCGGTCGAGCCGCCCACCCTACGCGGGCTCGGCGTGCTCCACCAGCAGCTGGACCTTGGTGACGCCGTTGTATTCGTTGGCGTCGAGCCGGAACGCGACCCGCGCGCGCTCGGGCAGGCTGTCGGTGTGGCCGAACCAGATGGCGTCGTAGCGCCGCCCGTTCTTTTCCAGCAGCAGCTTCAGGTGGCGCTCCTTCAGGATGCGCTGGCTCACCACGCGGAACTCGTCGCAGAATACGGGCGGGGCGAAGCCCTGGCCCCAGACCTGGCTGTCCATCTCTTCGATGAAGGCGGTCGAGTAGAACTCGTCCTCCAGCGGCCCGTCGGTCTCGATGATGCGCTCGAGCTGCGCTTCGGTCAGCCAGGCCTTGCCGACCGCCTCGAAGGCCTGCTGGAAGCTGTCGAAATGCTCGCCCCGGATCGACAGGCCGGCCGCCATCGCGTGGCCGCCGAACTTGTCGATCAGGCCCGGCACCCGCTTGGAGACCAGGTCGAGCGCGTCGCGCAGGTGAAACCCCGGAATCGAGCGGCCCGAGCCCTTGATCCAGCCGTCACCCGCCGGCGCGAAGGTGATCGTCGGCCGGTAGAACTTCTCCTTCAGGCGCGAGGCGACGATGCCGATCACGCCCTGGTGCCAGCCGTCGTCGAACACGCTGATGGTGCTTGCCCCCGAGGGCTCGAAGCTGTCCAGGTGCAGCAGCGCGGTGTCCTGCATTTCGGCCTCGATCTCGCGCCGCTTCAGGTTGATCTCGTTGAGCTGCTGGGCGATCGCCCAGGCGCGGCCGGGGTCGTCGGTCACCAGGCATTCGATCCCGAGCGACATGTCTTCCAGCCGCCCGGCGGCGTTCAGGCGCGGTCCCAGCGCGAAGCCGAGGTCGAAGGGCGACGCGCAGCGCGCCTCGCGCCCCGCTACCCGGAACAGCGCGGCCACGCCGGCGTGCATGCGGCCGGCGCGCATGCGGCGGATGCCCTGGGCCACCAGGATGCGGTTGTTGGCGTCCAGGCGCACCACGTCGGCCACGGTGCCCAGCGCCACCAGGTCGAGCAGGCTGTCCAGGCGCGGCTGGGTCTGGGCATCGACCACGCCGCGCCGGCGCAGTTCCGCGCGCAGCGCCAGCAGCACGTAGAACACCACGCCCACGCCGGCCAGGTGCTTGCTGGGAAAGCCGCATTCCGGCTGGTTCGGATTGACGATCACGCGCGCCGGCGGCAGCGCGTCGCCCGGCAGGTGGTGGTCGGTGACCACGACCTCGATCCCGCGCCGGTTCGCCTCGATGACGCCGTCGATGCTGGCGATGCCGTTGTCGACCGTGATGATGATGTCCGGCGATGTCTCGCGCGCCGTGAGTTCGACGATCTCGGGCGTCAGCCCGTAGCCGTACTCGAAGCGGTTCGGCACGATGTAGTCGACGTTCGCCCCCATCATGCGCAGGCCGCGCAGGGCCACGGCACAGGCGGTGGCGCCGTCGCAGTCGTAATCTGCGACGATGGTCATGCGCTTGCCGGCGCCGACCGCGTCGGCCAGGAACACGGCCGCCGCATCGATGTGGCGCAGCGCCGCTGGCGGCACCAGCGCCGCCAGTTCGCTGGACAGCTCGCGCGGGTCCTGCAGGCCGCGCGCGGCGTAGATGCGGGCCAGCACCGGGTGCACCCCGCCCTGGCGCAGCAGCTCCGACGTGCGGAAGGGGCAGGGCCGGGTGGCGATGCGGGTCTTGGTATGCTTGGTGGTGCTCACGTCAGTCGTTCCAGTGTCGGGCGGCGCCAGAATTTGCGCTGCGCCATGGCGGTGGTGGTGCATTCGGCAAGGGCGTCGCGGCTGCTCAGCACCAGGCGCAGCGTCTTGATGCGGCCCCCCAGCAGCGCCGCGTGCAGCGGCGCGAACAGGGCCTGTTCCAGCTGCTGCACGCCCTGCACCCAGCTGCCCCAGTCGGCGGCCAGCGCGGCTTCGGCCAGGCTGCCGGCCACCACGATGCCATCTCCGGCCAGCAGGTCCTCGACGCCGTCGAGGCGCTCCAGGCTGCGCGCCGCCAGGCCGCGCACCCAGCCCGGCGCGTCCACGGCGATCACGGGCGGGGCCAGGCGCGCGCCGCCCGTGATCGCCAGGGATGCGCCCCACAGCCAGAACGAATTCACCGCCGGCAGGCGGCGCCCTTCGCGCGCCGCGTTCACCGGATGCGCGTGCCACAGCATCTGTACCTCGTTCTGCAGCCGGCGCAGCGGCAGGGCGTGGCGGCCGCGCGGGACGAAGTCGCTCAGGTCCATGCCGGCCACGGTGTCGGGGGTGGCGCTGTCGATGCCGTCCCAGTCGTCGGCGCGCAGGAACCAGGTCTGGGCGTCGCCGTACAGCAGCGGGTGGCCGGTCTCTTCGCACAGCGGGCGCGCCGCTTCGTACAGGGCGCGGCTGTCCGGCTGGTCCAGCTGCAGCTGGCGCGGGTCGGCCATCATCGAATGGCTGCGCGCGATCTGGATGTGGGCCGGGTTGACGATGTACCAGGTGCCATCCCGCGGGTCGAGCCCGAAGCCGCGCATGGCGCTGGCCGCGAAGGCTGGCCGGCCCTCGGGCGACAGGCCGAGCGCGCGCGCCAGCCAGGCTTCGTGCGGCAGGGCCTGGGCGCCGTCGGCCAGCGCCGCGGCACTGCTGCGGCCGTACGCGCTGGTGCGGCTGAGCAGGGCGGCGAGCGCCGGGGCCTGCAGGGCGCGCGCCAGGTCGGGCGCGAATTCGGGAAGCGGGAGCAGGTGGGGCAGGACGAGCGTAATGTGCGGCATGCCGCTATTTTAGGGCAAATACGGCTTCAGCGAATGCCGCCGGGGCGGCGGCGGGCAGGTCCGCCACACGCGCCATGCTTTCTTTTGCGCCATGAAAGCGCGATGTCTGGCAAACTGCCGGGTTGGCAAACCCATCACACACATTTACGGATTTCATGAGCATCACCCACAAGCTGCCCTATGAGTGGCAAGTCGGCCTGCGCTACACGCGCGCCGGCAAGCGCAGCGGGCGCAACAGCTTCATTTCCTTCATCTCGATGGCGTCGGTGGCCGGCATTGCGCTCGGCGTGGCGGCGCTCATCGTCGTGCTGTCGGTGATGAACGGCTTCCAGAAGGAAGTCACCGCGCGCATGCTCTCGGTGCTGGCCCACATCGAGGTGTTCGACGCCCGCGGCCAGATGCCGGACTGGCGCGCCAGCAGCGCCCTGGCGCTGCGCCATCCCGAGGTGCGCGCCGCCGCGCCCTTCGCCGAGGTCGAGGCCATGCTGCTCAGCGACGGGGTGATGAAGCCGGTGCTGCTGCGCGGGATCGACCCGGCCAGCGAGGCGAAGGTGTCGGACGTGGCGCGCCACATGCGCGCGGGGCGGCTCGATGCGCTGCGGCCGGACGGCTACAACATCGTGATCGGGCGCGCGCTGGCCAGGGCGCTCGACGTCGGCGTGGGCGACCGGGTGACGCTGCTGCTGGCCTCGAATCCGGCCGACCTGCAGGCCACGGCGCAGTCCGCGGGCCGCGCGGCCGCGCCGCCGCGCACCCGGCCGCTGACGGTGGCCGGCATCTTCGAGGCCGGGCACTACGAGTTCGACTCCACCCTGGCCTTCGCCAACATCGCGGATGCCGAGGCGCTGGCGGGGGTTGCCGCGCCGGCCGGGGTCCGCCTGCGCCTGGCCGACATGGCGCGCGCGCCGCAGGTGGCGGCCGAGCTGCAGGCCAGCCTGCCGGGCGAGCTGTACGTGCGTGACTGGTCGAAGGTGAACGCGGTGTGGTTCGCCGCCGTGCAGTCGCAAAAGCGCATGATGTTCATCATCCTGACCATGATCGTGGCGGTGGCGGCCTTCAACCTGGTCTCCACCCTGGTCATGACGGTGCGCGACAAGCAGGCCGACATCGCGATCCTGCGCACCCTGGGCGCTTCGCCGCGCTCGGTGATGGGGATCTTCATGGTGCAGGGCAGCCTGGTCGGGCTACTGGGCGCCGCGCTCGGCGTGCTGCTGGGGGTGGTGGTGGCGCTCAACATCGACATCATCGTGCCCTTCATCGAACGCAGCCTCGGCGTGCAGTTCCTGTCGGAGGAGGTGTACCTGATCAGCGAGATCCCGTCCGACCTGCGCTGGGCCGACGTCGGCTGGATCGGCGGCGTGGCGGTGCTGCTGGCCTTCCTCGCCACCCTCTACCCGAGCTGGTCGGCCGCGCGCGTGAAGCCGGCCGAAGCCCTGCGCTACGAATGACAACGCTTACCGCCATCGCACCATGAGACTGACCCAGAACCTGCCCTACGAATGGCTGGTCGGCCTGCGCTACACGCGCGCCGGCAAGCGCAGCGGCCGCAACGGCTTCATTTCCTTCATCTCGCTGATCTCCGTGTCCGGCATCGCGCTCGGCGTGGCGGCCCTGATCATCGTGCTGTCGGTGATGAACGGCTTCCAGAAGGACGTCACCGACCGCATGCTCTCGGTGCTGGCCCACATCGAGGTGTTCGACCGCAGCGGCAGCATGCCCGACTGGCGCGCCGCCGCCGCCCAGGCCGCGCGCAACCCGCAGGTACGCGGCGCGGCGCCTTTCGTGGAGACCCAGGGCCTCCTGGTAAGCGGCGCCGCCATGCGTCCGTCCGCGATCCGCGGCATCCTGCCGGGCGAGGAGGAAAAGGTGTCGCAGGTGGCCGGCCAGGTACGTGCCGGCAGCCTTGCCGCCCTGCAGCCGGGCGGCTTCAACATCGTGCTCGGCTACGGACTGGCGCGCGCCCTGAACGTGGGCATTGGCGACCGCATCACCATGATGTTGGCCAAGGGCCAGGTGACGCCGGCCGGCCTGCTGCCGCGCAGCCGCAGCTTCACGGTGGCCGGCATCTTCGAAGCGGGCGACCCGCGCCTGGACAGCGCGCTGTCCTTCATCCACATCGAGGACGCCCAGCGCATGGAGCGCCTGGACGCGCCGATGGGCCTGCGCCTGCGCATCGCCGAGATGCGCGATGCGCCGCTGGTGGCGCAGCAGCTGGAGAAGAGCATGCCGGGCGAGCTCGAGATGCGCGACTGGTCCAAGCTCAACGCCAGCTGGTTCGCCGCCGTACAGACCGAGAAGAAGATGATGTTCATCATCCTCACCCTGATCATCGCGGTAGCCGCCTTCAACCTGGTGTCCACCCTGGTGATGACGGTGACCGACAAGCAGGCCGACATCGCCATCCTGCGTACCCTGGGCGCCTCGCCGCGCTCGATCCAGAAGATCTTCATGGTGCAGGGGGCGCTGGTCGGCATCCTTGGCACCCTGATCGGCGTGGGCGGGGGCGTGCTGGTGGCGCTCAACGTCGACGTCATCGTGCCCTTTATCGAAAACCTGTTGGGAGTGCAGTTCTTGTCGAAAGATATCTACCTGATCAGCGCGGTGCCATCCGACCTGCGCTGGCCGGACGTGTTCAAGATCGGCGGCGTATCGGTGCTGCTGGCGTTTGCTGCGACCCTGTACCCGAGCTGGTCGGCGTCGCGCGTGAAACCTGCGGAGGCGCTGCGCTATGAATAATCCAGTCAATCCTTCCACCGCTGCGGTGCTGTCCTGCCGCGGCCTGGGCAAGACCTTCAAGCAGGGCGACTACACGGTGCAGGTCCTGGACGGCATCGATTTCTCGATCGGGCGCGGAGAGCGGGTCGCCATCGTCGGCGCTTCCGGCTCCGGCAAGTCGACCCTGCTGCACCTGCTGGGCGGCCTGGACACGCCTTCGCGCGGCAAGGTGAGCCTGCTGGGCGAGGATTTCGCCACCCTGTCCGAGACGCGGCGCGGCGAACTGCGCAACACCTCGCTCGGCTTCGTCTACCAGTTCCACCACCTGCTGCCGGAATTCTCGGCGCTGGACAATGTCATGATGCCCTTGATGATCCGGCGCGAGCCGCGCGCCGCGGCGCTGGCCAAGGCCGGGGCCATCCTCGGCCGGGTCGGCCTGGGCAAGCGCGTGGTGCACCGTCCGGGCGAACTCTCGGGCGGCGAACGCCAGCGGGTGGCCCTGGCGCGCGCCCTGGTCACCGAGCCGGCCTGCGTGCTGGCCGACGAACCGACCGGGAACCTGGACCACAGCACCGCCCAGTCGATCTTCGACCTGATGCTGGAACTGTCGCGCACCCTCGGCACCGCCTTCGTCATCGTCACCCACGACATGGAACTGGCGCGCCGCTGCGACCGCGTGCTGCGCCTCACCGAACACGGCCTGCAGGCGGTCGACGGCTAGCCATGTGGATCGACACCCACTGCCACCTCGACGCCGCGGAATTCGGCACCGGCGCGCTGGAGATCGCCGCGCGCGCGGGGCGCGCCGGCGTTGCGGCGATCGTGGCGATGGCGGTGGAGCGCGCCAATTTTGCAACGGTCGCCGGACTGGCCGCGCGCGCGCCGAACGTCAGCTATGCGCTCGGCATCCATCCGATCTGCGTGCCGCAGGCGCGCGACGAGGACCTGGACGCCCTGCGCGCGGCGGCCGCGGCGGCGCTGGAGGACCCGGCCTTTGCCGGCATCGGCGAGATCGGGCTCGACTTCTTCCTCCCGCAGCTGTGTGAACCGGCGATGCGCGCCAAGCAGGATCGCTTCCTGCGCGAGCAGTTGCGCATCGCGCGCGACCTGGCACTGCCGGTGATGCTGCATGTGCGCAAGTCGCAGGACCAGGTGCTCAAGCACCTGCGCCAGATCCGCCCGCCGTCGGGCATCGCGCATGCCTTCAACGGCAGCTTCCAGCAGGCGCAGAACTTCATCGACCTGGGTTTCCACCTCGGCTTCGGCGGCAACATGACGTTTACGCGCGCGCTGCAGATCCGGCGCCTGGCGAGCCAGTTGCCGCTGGCCTCCATCGTGCTGGAGACGGACGCGCCGGACATCGCGCCGTGCTGGATCCACCCGGGCCGCAACGCGCCCGAGGAGCTGCCGCGCATCGGCGCGGTGCTGGCGGAACTGCGTGGAATCGGGGTGCACGAGGTGTGCGCCGCGTTGCATGCGAATACCCTGGCGGCGCTGCCGCGGCTGGCGGTGCGCCTGGCCCCCTAGCGTCATCCGGTGCGGGCGGTAAGGCGGCATGCACCCGGGTGGTGGCCGGCTAGAACAGCCACAGGCAGATCAGGATCGCCCAGTACAGCACGGGAAAGCAGATCAGGGTCGCGAGGCTGGCGAGCCGGGAGATGGCGAAGCGGGCCGCCGCACGCTTGCGCCGCGCCAGTGCCAGCAGCAGCGCGCCCAGGAAGGGGAGCAGCACGAGGGAGGCGACTGCCGTGATCTCCTGCGCTGGCGCGAGTCCGGCGAAGCCGAAGGCAATCCAGAAACACACGGCCAGCGCGACACCGACGTGGGCCAGGACCAGCAGCTTGCGCGAAGCCGGGTTTGCGCAGCGGCCTGGCATGGACAAACCCGGGCGCTTCAGTTCGGCCGCGGGCAGGCGCCGACGAGGCAGAACATGTTCATCCAGGCGAACAGCCCGATGATGAGGCTGCTGATGCCGATGCTGGACCCGCACACCAGCCGGACGATCCGCGCTGGCTTCAAGGGGGCGTGCTGGCGCCTCGATGCGAGGTAGAGCGAGCAGCTGAGCGGCACGGCGAGGACGATGGAAGCCGCCATCGCCAGCAGGTTCAGCAGGTAAGCGCCGAGCTTGAGCGCGTAGCCGGATGCCTCGATGAGCTCGATGCCAAGCGAATGAAACAGGGGCCAGAGCCAGCAGGACAAGGTGAGTGCGAAAAGACCAGTCAGGGATCGGTTCGGCATACGTTTCTCGTGCATGGGGGAGGGCGCGAGCGGAGCGCATCGGCTGCCCGCAGGACATTGACGCGAATTCACTCTATTTGCATTCAGCTTCCACGGATTGAAGCTGGGCAAGTCAATGACTGCGCCTTCGCAAGGTTTCGCGGAATCGCCGGCAGGCCCGCCAGCGGCTGCGGCCATGCATGGATCGGGCTTGTGTTGCCTCTACCGATCCGCGCGGCCGCCGCGCAGAATGCTGGACTCCCCACTACTTCGGCTGCCTGAAACGCGACCATGCGCTGTGCGATCCTGGCCTTCGTCCTCGGCGCCTGCTGGCTGCAGACCCGTGCCGAGCTGCCGGCCGTCGCCACCCTGGCCTGGGCCGTGGCGGCGGCGCTGGCCCTCGGTACGCTGCGCCGCCCCCCCGCGACCCTGCTGGCAGCGGCGCTCTGCGGCGCCGCCTGGGCCGCCATCGCCGCCCACCTCGCGCTGGCCGACGCGCTGCCCCGGGCGCAGGAGGGCAGGGACGTGTCCATCGTCGGCACCGTCGACAGCCTGCCGCAGGCGATGGACGGCGGTACGCGTTTCAATTTCCGCGTCGAACGGGTCCTGACGCCGGGCGCCGTGGTGCCGGGACGAATCGCGCTGTCCTGGTACAGCCGCCGGGGCGAGGCCGCGGATCCGGAGCCGGTACGGCCGGGCGAACGCTGGCAGCTGCAGGTACGCCTGCAGCGCCCGCACGGCAATGCGAATCCCCATACCTTCGACTACGAAGCCTGGCTGCTCGGGCAGGGCATCCGCGCCACCGGCTATGTGCGGCCGGCCGGGAATAGGCGCCTGGCCGCCTTCGTGGTGCGCCCTGGCCACCTGGTCGAGCGTGCCCGCGCCGCGCTGCGCCGCCACCTCTTCGCCCAGCTTGCAGGCAAGCGCTACGCCGGCGTGATCGTGGCCCTGGTAATCGGCGACCAGCGGACCATTGCGCAATCGGACTGGGATGTGTTCAACCGCACCGGGATCAGCCACCTGGTGTCGATTTCCGGTTTACACGTGACCATGCTGGCCGGCCTGGGCGCATGGGCGGTGTCGATGCTGTGGCGGCGTTCCTGCTTCCTGGCGGGCGCGGCCTGGCCCCTGCACTTGCCCGCGCAGAAGGCGGCGGCCCTGGCCGGGGCCCTGGTCGCGCTGCTCTACGTCCTGCTGGCCGGTTTCGGGGTGCCGGCCCAGCGCACCTTCTACATGCTGGCGGTGGTGGCGGCCGCGCTCTGGTGGGGCCGCACGGTGAGCCTGTCGCATGTGCTGTGCCTGGCGCTGGCGGTGGTGGTGCTGGTCGATCCGTGGGCGGTGCTGGGCGCCGGGTTCTGGCTGTCGTTCGGGGCGGTGGCGGTGATCCTGTACGCCGGCCTCGGCCGGCTGCCGGAGGGCGGCGGCGGCTGGCGCCGCACCCTGGTCGCGGCCGCGCGCACCCAGTACGCGGTCACGCTCGGGCTGGTTCCCCTGGGCATGCTGCTGTTCGCCCAGGTGTCGCTGGCGGGTCCGCTCGCGAATGCGGTCGCCATTCCCGTGGTCAGCCTGCTGGTGACCCCGCTGGCCCTGCTCGGGGCCTTGCTGCCGGCACCGCTGGCGCAGCCGGTGCTGGGCCTGGCCCATTTCGTCTTTGCGCTGCTGGCCGACGGGCTGCGGCTGCTGGCGGCCAGCCCGCTGGCCGTGCTGCAGGCGCCGGCGCCGCCGGCCTGGTGCTTCGCGCTGGCCCTGCTCGGTACGGCCTGGATGCTGGCGCCGCGCGGCTGGCCGCGACGCTGGGCCGGCGCGGCGGCCTGGCTGCCGATGTTGATCGGGCTGCCGACAGCGCCGGAGCAGGGCCGCTTCACCGTCACCGCCTTCGATGTGGGGCAGGGCATGGCCCTGCTGGTCGAAACCCGTCACCACCGGCTGCTGTACGACACCGGGCCGCGCTACGCGCCCGGCGTGGACGCGGCCGGGCGCATCCTGCTGCCCTACCTGCGCGGGCGCGGCATCGGGAAGCTCGATACGCTGGTGGTGTCGCACGGCGATACCGACCACGCGGGCGGCGCACTCACGCTGCTGGGCGGCATCGAGGTGGCGCAGCTGCGCTCGTCCCTCGGCCCCGGCCATCCGGCGCGGCGCGCGGCGCGCAGCCACCTGCGCTGCGAGGCGGGCCAGGACTGGCGCTGGGACGGCGTGCGCTTCGAGATGCTGGGTCCGGATGCCGCCAGCTACGCGCTGCACGGACTGAAGGCCAACGCGCGCAGCTGCGTGCTGCGCATCAGCGCCGGCGGGCGCGCGATGCTGCTGGCGGCCGATATCGAGGCGGCCCAGGAAGGGGCGCTGCTGCGCAGTGCCGCCGGACGCCTGCGGGCGGACGTGCTGCTGGCGCCGCACCACGGCAGCGGCACCTCGTCCACCGCGGCCTTCCTGGAGGCGGTCGGGCCCAGCGTCGGCATCTTCCAGGTTGGCTATCGCAACCGGTTCCGCCATCCGAAGGCGGAGGTCGACGCGCGCTATGCCGGCCTGGGCATCCGGCGCCTACGGACCGATGAATCCGGCGCGGTCACCCTGCAGTTTGGCCCGGCCTTGGCGCTGAGCGCCTATCGGCAAACGCGCAAGCGTTATTGGCACGGCAGGTAGAGAAGCCTGGAACATGCAAGCCTTGGCAGCAGAAAATTGTTCTATCCCAATAGATGCGTGTCTGGATGCAATAGTATCCATTGCTCTTTATGTAATTCTTAACGAGGAAAAATATGGGTACCGCACGCTTTCTTTCCACCGCGCTGCTTGCGCTCCTGTGCGGGACCGCCGCACCAGTCCACGCGACACCGCACTACACCGCCACCGTGGTCGGCGAAGGAATCTATGGCGTGCGCATGAACAACCATGGCCAGGTCGTCGGTTTCACCTATCCACAGGGCCGCGACGACCAGTTCTTCGTTGCAAGTAGCGGCAAGCTGGGCTACCTCGCGCCAGGTACCGGAATGATCGACATCAACGATGCCGGTGTCATGGTCTACAATGGCGCCTTGCACTATCCGGACGGTTCGGTGGCCAGACTCGGCCCGCACCTGGGCACGCATGGCCTGAATATCCATGGCGAGGTCGCGAGCCGGATCGAGGATGTACGCAAGCCGGGCGCCCGCCGTCCGACGGACTATGCCACGCTGCTGCGGCCGGACGGGTCGGTGTCGCTGCTTGGCTGGGATGACTACCTGAGCTTCGGCTGGGACGTCAACGATACGGGCATGGTTGTCGGCAGCACCGCCTCCATGTATGGAAGTAGCAAGCAACGCCCCGCGCGCTTCGTCGGCAGGGAAGTCATGCTGCTCGACACAGGTGGCCGCAATGGCGGCCATGCGCGCGTCGTGAACAATGCCGGCTACGCCGCCGGCGAAGCGGGCGGGCGCGCCGCACTGTGGACGCCGGAGGGGAGGCTGATCGACCTGGGGACCATGCTGATCGACAAATTCGGCGAGCAGATGGGACCGGACATGTCGAGCGTCGCCTATGGCATCAACAGCCATGGCGAGGTGGTCGGGGTATTCGGCGGCTACATGGGTTTCCTGTACAGCGGCGGCGAGGTCTACGACCTGCCGGGGATCAGCGACCTGGATGCCTGGGGCATGGACATCAACGACCACCACCAGATCCTGGCCCAGACCCTGGTCGGCGTCAGCTACATCCTGAACCCCGGCGGTCCGGCCGTGGCGCAGCCGGTGCCCGAGCCGGCTCCCTACGCGATGTTCCCCGCGGGCCTGGCGGCCATCGCCATGCTGGGGCGCAGGAAAGGCCGGCGCGACCGGCACGGCCCGGGTATAGGCGAACCCCTCTAAACGGCGTCCGCCCGCAGCCGTCTTTCATTACAATGCTTCGGTGTTGATAACGGCATCCCGTCCATGAGCAAACCCCTGCTGCACTTCTCCCACGGGAACAGCTACCCGGCTGGCACCTACAGCCGGCTGTTCCAGGCCCTGGCAGCGCACTACGAGCTGCGCGCCCACGACATGTACGGCCACGACCCGCGCTTCCCGGTGGGCGATGGCTGGCAGGGCCTGGTGGAAGAACTCATCCACCAGCTGGAAGGGTACGAGTGCCCGCCGGTGCTGGTCGGCCATTCGCTGGGCGGCATGCTGAGCATGATGGCGGCCAAGCAGCGTCCCGACCTGGCGTGCGCCGTGGTCATGCTCGACTCGCCGGTGGTGGCCGGCTGGCGCGCCCTGGCCTGGAAGTTCATCAAGCGGCGCGGCATGGGTTCGCGCTTTTCGCCGGCGCGCTTTTCCGAGCGCCGCCGCAACGTGTGGCCGGACCGCGCCAGCGCCTACCAGCACTTCATCGCCAAGCCGATGTTCCAGGCCTGGGCCCCGGGCGCGCTCGACGACTACCTCGAGCACGGACTGAAGCCGCATCCGGAAGGTGTCCAGCTGCGGTTCGACCGCAGCGTCGAGACCCGCATCTACAACACGCTGCCGCACCACATGGGCGCGATCCTGCGCGAACCCTATCCGCTGCCGATCGGCTTCATCGCCGGCAGCCATTCCGAAGAGCTGCGCCAGGCCGGGCTGGACGCGACCCGGCGTCTGGTCGGCCAGCACCTCGTCACGATCGAGGGCGGGCATCTGTATCCGCTCGAAAAACCGGAGGAAACGGCGCACCTGACGCACGCGATGATCGAACGCCTGCTGCGCGGTGCGCCGGCGGACATCGGCAAGATGCCAGCGGCTAGCGTTTAGCGTAGAATCGCGGGATTGATTTTCTGGAATCCCGACTATGGCTATCAAGAGCGATAAATGGATCCGCCGCATGGCGGAATCGACTGGCATGATCGAACCCTTCGAACCGCGCCAGGTGCGCGAATCGGACGGCCGCCGCGTCATCTCCTGGGGTACCTCGTCCTATGGCTACGATATCCGCTGCGCCGACGAGTTCAAGGTGTTCACCAACATCAACAGCACCATCGTGGACCCGAAGAACTTCGATTCGAATTCCTTCGTGGACGTCAAGAGCGATGTCTGCATCATCCCGCCGAATTCCTTCGCGCTGGCGCGCACCATCGAATACTTCCGCATCCCGCGCAACGTGCTGACCGTCTGCCTCGGCAAGTCGACCTATGCGCGCTGCGGCATCATCGTCAACGTCACGCCGTTCGAGCCCGAGTGGGAAGGCTACGTGACCCTGGAGTTCTCGAACACCACGCCGCTGCCGGCCAAGATCTACGCCGGCGAGGGCTGCGCCCAGGTGCTGTTCTTCGAGTCGGACGAAGTCTGCGAGACCTCGTACAAGGACCGCGGCGGCAAGTACCAGGGCCAGCATGGCGTGACGCTGCCGAAAACCTGATTCGGATTTTGCGCTATCCTGTCTACATTGAATCATATTGATGGGCTGAACCCGAATGGCTGATTGCTGCAGCGGCGGCTGCTCCACTGGCAAGCCGCCGGTCGATCCGCGCTACCGGCGCGTACTCTGGATCGCGCTCTGGGTCAATGCGCTGATGTTTGGTGTGGAGATCTTCGCCGGCTGGGCGGCCGGCTCAGTGGCGCTGCTGGCCGACGCGGTCGACTTCCTTGGCGACGCCGCCAACTACGGCATCTCGCTGTTCGTCCTCGGGCTGGCACCGGTGTGGCGCTCGCGCACCGCGCTGCTCAAGGGCGCGACCATGGGTGGCTACGGCATCTTCGTGCTCGGCACCGCGCTCTGGCATCTCAAGCTGGGGATGGTGCCGAAGGCGGAAACCATGGGTGTGGTCGGTTTCCTTGCCTTGCTCGCAAACTGCGCGGTGGGAGCGCTCCTGTGGGCCTACCGCAACGGCGATGCCAACATGCGTTCGGTGTGGCTGTGCACCCGCAACGATGCGATCTCCAACGTGGCCGTGATGCTGGCCGCCCTGGGCGTGTTCGGAACCGGCAGCGGCTTGCCGGACCTGCTGGTGGCCACCATCATGGGCCTGCTGGGCCTGTCCGCCGCGTATGCGGTCGTCACGCACGCACGGCGCGAGATGCGCGAGGCTGCGGCACCCGCGCCTGCATCCGCCGCTGCGGTCGAACTCAAACGCCGTTGACACGACCTCATTGGTGCAAAAGGGGCTTGCGCCTGGCACTGTTCGGTCGCGCGGCGACGGCGTGGGTTTGGGCGGACGGGCGGGCTGCATCAACGTATGTTGACCGCGTGGGCAAGAGACTTGCCCACCCTACGATCTGGCATGTTTGGGCGTAAAAAAGGGGCTTGCGCCCCTTTTTTCGTGCCCTTACTGCGGCTTACGCATCCTGCATCACGCAATCCACGAAGTAGCCGCGCTTGCCATCCACCTCGCGCTTCACCAGCCCGTGCACGTCGGTCTCGAAGCCCGGGAAGCGTTCGTTGAAGTCGCGTGCGAAGCGCAGGTAATCCACGATGGTCTTGTTGAAGCGCTCGCCCGGGATCAGGAGCGGAATGCCCGGCGGGTAAGGCGTCAAGAGGATCGCGGTGATGCGGCCTTCCAGCTCGTCGATGGCCACGCGCTCGATCTGGCGGTGCGCCATCTTGGCAAACGCGTCCGAGGGCTTCATGGCCGGCACCATGTCCGACAAATACATCTCGGTGGTCAGGCGCGCCACGTCGTACTGCTTGTAGAACAGGTGGATCTCGGTGCACAGCTCGCGCAGGCCGCGGTTCTCGTAGCGCGGGTTGGCCGAGGCGAACTGCGGCATCACCTGCCACATCGGCTTGTTGCGGTCGTAGTCGTCCTTGAACTGCTGCAGCGCCGTCACCAGGGTGTTCCAGCGACCCTTGGTGATGCCGATCGTGAACATGATGAAGAAGGAGTACAGGCCGCACTTCTCGATGATCACGCCGTGCTCGGCCAGGTACTTGGTCACGATCGAGGCCGGGATGCCGGTCTCGCCGAACTGGCCGTCCAGCGACAGGCCCGGGGTCACGATGGTCGACTTGATCGGGTCGAGCATGTTGAAGCCCGGGGCCAGCTTGCCAAAGCCATGCCAGTCGTCCTCGGCGTGGATCATCCAGTCTTCCTGGGTGCCGATGCCTTCTTCCGACTGCACGTCCGGGCCCCAGACCTTGAACCACCAGTCGTCGCCGAACTCGGCGTCGACCTTCTTCATGGCGCGGCGGAAGTCCAGCGCTTCCAGGATCGACTCCTCCACCAGGGCGGTGCCGCCCGGCGCTTCCATCATCGCCGCGGCGACGTCGCAGGAGGCGATGATCGAGTACTGCGGCGAAGTCGAGGTGTGCATCAGGTAGGCCTCGTTGAAGGCGTCCTGGTCGAGTTTCACGGTTTCCGATTCCCGCACCAGCACCTGCGAGGCCTGCGACAGGCCGGCCAGCAGTTTGTGCGTCGACTGGGTCGAGAAAATCATGGACTGCTTGGCGCGCGGGCGGTTCTCGCCGATCGCGTGCATGTTCTGGTAGAAGCTGTGGAAGGCCGCGTGCGGCAGCCAGGCTTCGTCGAAGTGCAGGGTGTCGATCTTCCCGTCCAGCATTTCGCGCAGGGTCTCGACGTTGTACACCACGCCGTCGTAGGTCGACTGGGTGATGGTGAGGATGCGCGGCTTCTTGTTGACGGCCTCGCGCGCGAACGGATTCGCCTCGATCTTGCGGGCGATCGATTCGGGCGTGAACTCTTCCAGCGGGATCGGACCGATGATGCCGAGGTTGTTCCGGGTCGGCATCAGGAACACGGGGATCGCGCCGCACATGATGATCGAGTGCAGGATCGACTTGTGGCAGTTGCGGTCCACCACCACGATGTCGCCCGGGGCGACCGTGCTGTGCCACACCATCTTGTTCGAGGTCGAGGTGCCGTTGGTCACGAAGTAGCAGTGGTCGGCGTTGTAGATGCGCGCGGCGTTGCGCTCGGATTTCGCCACCGGGCCGGTGTGGTCGAGCAGCTGGCCGAGTTCCTCGACCGCGTTGCAGACGTCGGCGCGCAACATGTTCTCCCCAAAAAACTGGTGGAACATCTGGCCGATCGGCGACTTCAGGAACGCGACGCCGCCCGAGTGGCCCGGGCAGTGCCACGAGTACGAACCGTCATAGGCGTAGTTGACCAGCGCGCGGAAGAAGGGCGGCGCCAGCGAATCGAGGTAGGCCTTGGCTTCGCGGATGATGTGGCGCGCCACGAACTCCGGGGTATCCTCGAACATGTGGATGAAGCCGTGCAGCTCCTTCAGGATGTCGTTCGGGATGTGGCGGCTGGTGCGGGTCTCGCCGTAGATGTAGATCGGGATGTTGGCGTTCTTGTGGCGGATTTCCTTGACGAAGGCGCGCAGGCCGGTCAGGGCGAAATCGGTTTCCTCGGCCGAGCCGCCGCCGAATTCCTCGTCGTCGATGGACAGGACGAAGGCGGAAGCGCGCGACTGCTGCTGGGCGAACTGGGACAGGTCGCCGTAGCTGGTCAGGCCGAGCACCTCCATGCCTTCCTGCTCCATCGCGGCCGCGAGCGCGCGAATGCCGAGACCGGAGGTGTTCTCGGAACGGAAGTCCTCGTCGATGATGACGATGGGGAAACGAAATTTCATGGACAGCTCCAAAGCGAAGCGCCGCGCAAGCGCCCGGCCCGGGAGGGAGCGGACGCCGGCAGCGGCACCGGGGAAAAGAGGAAACGGATTTTCGCAGAAATCAGGCGCACCGGTGCAATTATTTTGCGATTCTGGCCATGAAGCCTACCCAGTGCGCGCAATCGCTGGCGCACACTAGCCGCCCAGGCGGCGCCCGAGCCGGCGCATGGCCTCGGTCAGCAGCGCCGCTCCCACGGCGGCCGCCAGCGGCCCGGACGAGAAGGGCAGCGGATCGGCCTGGAGCGCCGCGAAGATGGCCAGCGTGATGCCGAAGGCGGCCACCGCGCTGGTCAGGGTCAGCAGCCAGGTACGGCGCGACAGCAGGGTAATCGCGGCCAGCGAGATCGCGATCTGCTGGGCCACCGAAGCGGCCGACCACTGGCGGTGGCGATGCAGCTCCTTCTCCGAGCGCGTATTCCAGGTGTCCGAGGTCGCTTCGAAGCGCTCGGCTTCCTGGCGGATGGCGTCCTTCTCCTGCCCGTAGCGCTGGATCTCGCCGCGGTAGTGGGCCTGGTCCACGCCCGGCAGCTCGGAGGCCAGCTCGGCCAGGTTCTGGCGGCTGGCCTTGGCCTGATAGTGGCCCCAGGCGTTGGCGGCGCTGGTCTTGGCGATCGCGGCGTTGCTCTTGTACAGGGCCGCGTTGCTGTGGGCGGCGCTGCCGATGAAGCCGAACATGGTGCCCAGGGTCGCCAGGATCGCGATCAGGACCGCCACCTTGCCGGCGAAGCCGTCGCCCCCGCGCGAGCCCGGAGGGCGCGTTCCCGGTTCCGCCATCTCATGCCTCCCTGCGGGTATAGGTGACGAAGGCGTAGGCCGGGCCGTCCGCCTCGGGCGGATGCGGTTCGCGCGCCGTCTCTCGCCACACGGCGCGCTCGATCGGCGGGAAGAAGGTGTCGCAGTCGTAGACGCGGTCGATCTCGGTGACGATCATGGCGTCGGCCAGCGCGATCGCCTCCTTGAAGACCTGGGCGCCGCCGATGATGCTGGCCGGCGCGCCGCCCAGCAGGTCCAGCGCCTCCGCCAGCGAGCCGGCGCACTCGGCGCCCGGGTGCGACCAGCCGGGGTTGCGCGTGATGACGATGTTGCGCCGCCCCGGCAGCGGACGGCCGATCGAGTCGAAGGTCTTGCGTCCCATGATGACCGGCTTGCCCAGGGTGACGCGCTTGAAGTGCGCCAGGTCCTGCGGCAGGTGCCAGGGCAGGCGGTTGTCGATCCCGATGCCGCCCCTGGCATCGATCGCCACCACCAGGCTCAGGCGCGGGCCGGCCGTTGCTTGTGCCTCGGGCATCATCGTGTGCGCTCCATCGTGTTCAAGACCTGAATTGTTGTTGTATTAAAACGGACGTGTCAAGCGATATGCATGGCCTGACGCGCGTCCGGGACAGCAGGCTCAGACCGCCACTGGCGCGCGGATCGCGGGATCCGGATCGTAGCCTTCGAGCGCGAAATCCTCGTAGCGGTAGTCGAACAGCGAGTCGGGCTTGCGCAGGATGGCCAGGCGCGGCAGGGCCTTCGGGGTGCGCGACAGCTGCAGCGCCACCTGCTCCAGGTGGTTGTTGTACAGGTGGCAGTCGCCGCCGGTCCAGATGAACTCGCCCACCTCGAGCCCGGCCTGCTGGGCCATCATGTGGGTCAGCAGCGCATACGAGGCGATGTTGAAGGGCACGCCCAGGAAGATGTCGGCGCTGCGCTGGTACAGCTGGCAGGACAGTCTGCCGTCGGCCACGTAGAACTGGAACAGGGCGTGGCAGGGCGGGAGCTTCATGGCCGGCACGTCGGCCACGTTCCAGGCCGAGACGATCATCCGGCGCGAATCCGGCGAGTGGCGGATCTGGTCCAGCACCTGGGTCACCTGGTCGATGTGCCCGCCCGAAGGCGTGGGCCAGCTGCGCCACTGGTAGCCGTAGATCGGACCGAGCTCGCCGTGTTCGTCGGCCCACTCGTCCCAGATGCTCACGCCGTTCTGTTTCAGGTAGGCGATGTTGGTCGAGCCCTGCAGGAACCAGATCAGTTCATGGATGATGGACTTGAGATGGACCTTCTTGGTGGTCAGGAGCGGAAAGCCCTGTTGCAGGTCGAAGCGCATCTGGTGGCCGAACACCGAGAGCGTGCCGGTACCGGTGCGGTCGGTCTTGACCGCGCCATGCTCTTTCACATGGCGCATGAAGTCGAGGTATTGGCGCATGGGGATCGAATTGGATGACAGCCCGCTATTGTAGCTTGTAATACCGGCATCCGTGCCGCCGCCCGCCGCGCAGGTCGTTTACTGCGCGAATTCGAGGTGGACGCCGTGCAGGAAGAAGCCGAGCGGGCGCGGATCGCTGCCGCCGGTGGGCCGCGGCGCACGGGTGTGGGTAAGCGCGATGTCCAGCACGGGTGCGGCGCCGAGCGCCTCCGGCAGCGCGAGCGGGGCCTGGCCGAGGGCATGGGTGCCGAGGTCGGTGCCGTTGACGACGACGCGCGATGCGCGCACGCCATGCGCATGGTAGTAGCCGACCAGCCCGAGCGCGCGCACCTGGCGTCCCGGCGGCGGCGTGACGCGCAGGCGCGCCCGCTGTCCCACGTTCCAGACCGACTGGCCCGCCACCGGCGACCAGCCCGCGCCAAGCGACAGGCCCGCGGACGGCGCCGGCCCGACGGCGATGCGCAGCGCCGGCGCCGCGCCCGGGATGCAGCGCAGCGGCGCGTCGTGATAGCGCCAGCCCGAGGCCAGTGTCACGATCCTCCCCGCGGCGAGGTGGCTGCCCGGTGCGCACAGCCCCGCCGTGTCCTCGCTGTTGGCCCAGAAGCGCAGCAGCTTGTTCGGACCTTGCGGCCCGCGGTGCAACACCACCTGGTCGTGGGTCGTGAAGTCCTCGCGGCCGCGCTCGCGTTCCAGGAAGATTTCCGGATCCGGATGGTAGCGCTGCGGTGCATGGTCGAGCACCCATCCGGCGAGCCGTCCATGCCGCGTCGGCGCATGCCGTGGCGGCAGCACCAGCCAGGCCGCCAGCGCCTGCAGCAGCACGGCCACCGCCAGTGCGCTCCAGCGCCGCCGCGCCGCGCATTCGGCCAGCCCCGCCAGGGCGACCGCCAGCAGCGGCATCGCCGTCCAATAGGCGTAGCGCGCGACGACGATCGCGCCGCTGCTCCAGTTGCTCGCCGCCAGCGTCGGCAGCGCCAGGCCCAGGCAAAGCAGCAGCGCGATCGCCGTGTGCAGCATCCAGGCGCGGCGCCGCTCGGGCGCGCAGGCCAGCAGCAATGCCGCCGCGCAGGAGAACAGTCCTGGCAGGCCGAACACCAGGCCCTGGTTCAGGTCGAACAGGAAGGAAAACAGGCGCTCCGGGCGCACCAGCCCGGGGTCGGTGTAATAGTGTCCGATGATGCTCGGCGTGCCGAACCAGCGCTGGTTGTACCAGTAGGGCAGCACGGCCAGGGCGATGCCTGCCGCGATCAGCAGGACGGCGCGCAGCAGCCGGCGCGCGCTTGCCGGGGGCGCCGCCAGCGCCAGCGCGGGCCGCCAGCGGTACAGCAGCGCATAGCCCGCGGCGGCCGGGATCAGGCCGGCGATCGATGGATTCTGGGTTGCGCCCAGGCCAGCCAGCGCCACCGTCAGCGCCAGGTCGCGCCGCAGCGCCGCCAGCACGGCGAACAACACGCAGCAGCCGGCCATCAGTTCCGGGCCGCTCCACACCGTGTAGTAGATGGGTCCCATGAGCAGCAGCAGGGACAGTTCCGGCAGCCCGGCGGTGGGGAACCAGCGTACCAGGCGCCAGGCGGCAAGCGCCAGGATGGCGAGGTTCAGCGCGGCCAGGGCCATGAAGGGGTTCTGGCCGAGCGCCACCGCCAGCGCGTAGAAGGGCGCGGCCAGCAGCGAGTACATCCAGAAGTGGATGGCGCGCACGCTGCCGTCGAGGGCGCGCGCGAATCCGTGCACGATGTCGCCGTCGCGCTCAATGCGTTCGAGGGCCGGTTCGAGCATGCCTGGCTGCAGCCGCGCGCGCGCCAGCGCATGCGGCGGCATGGCCTTGAACGCTTCCACGTCGGAGCGCCGCAGTTCGGGCGAACCGTGGGCGACGAAGCCCTGCGCCATGGCCAGGTATTCCATGCCGTCGCCGATCAGGCGCGCCTTTGCCAGGCAGGCCAGTGCGAACACGGCGCACAGGACGGCAAAGGCAATGCGCGCGTACAGGGGCGCGCCGGCAGGGGCGGGTCGTGGCATGGAACTGGGCAATATGCAAACGCGTGATTCTACCAAGGGCAGGCGACACCGCGGCGGCCGCCCGGCGCGCCCGACTGCTGGCGGACGCTGCCCGCCGCCGCGCTGCGCTAGACTGGCGCCATGGCAGAACCCGACCGCTACCCGAGCACGCCGGACGGCCGCTACTTCGTCGTACGCGGCCGGCTCTGGCGCAGCAGCAATCCCGCGCTGCCGGAACAACGGCGCCAGCAACTGGTCGATGCGCTGATGGAGGCGCGCCGGCGGGTCGGCGCGGCCAGGCGCGCGGGCGAGCCTGAAGCGGAGCGCGCCGCGCGTACCGCGGTCGATCAGGCCAAGCGGGCGCTGGGCGAGCGCGGTCCCGTGTGGTGGAGCGACGGCGCCCCGGACTACAACCGGCGGATGGTGAAGAACACCCCGTACGCCGGGTGGTATGCGCGGATCGCCTCCGCGCCGGATCGCTAAGGTCCGCCTTCTCGGGCCGGCGTGGCGAGGGCGTGCGCGAACAGCGCCAGCGCGGCGCGCACCCGCTCGTCCGGCGCATGCAGCAGGTTATCGCCCACATACAGCTCGAAGTAGCTGGTGCCGGGCATTACACCGCCGGCAATGCGGTTGAATATCCAGGTGCCGTGGCGCTCGGCCAGCTCGCGCCGGATCGCCAGTGCGCGCTCCGGCGGCACCGGCAGATGCAGGTGCAGCATGTTCACCTGCGGCGCGGCCGGGTTGACGCGGATGATCGGGTGCGCCGCCAGTTCCCGGTACAGGAAGCGGGTGCGGTCCAGGTAGTCCGGCATCGCCGCCAGGCGCGCCTCGAAGTCCATCGCCGCCGCCACCACATAGGGCGAGCGGTGGATCACGTTGCCGCCCTGGCGCCGGAACCATTCCGCGGCGCGCGCCACGAATTCCCCGCTACCCGCCAGCATGGCGCCACCGAGGCCGCCGATGCCCTTGTACAGCGAAACATAGACCGAATCGAAGCCGGCCGCCACCTCATGCAGCGGCCGCGCGTAGCCGGCGGCCGCTTCCCACAGGCGCGCCCCGTCCATGTGCAGGTGGACGCCGCGCGCCTGGCAATGGGCCTTGATCGCCTCCAGTTCGTCCCAGGAAGACAGCTGGCCGCCGATCTCGCGCAGTGGCAGTTCGAGCCCGACCGCGCCCAGCCGGTCGGGAATCGCCGCCAGGTCGGCCACCGTCCAGGGCCTGTGCCGCTCGCCCGCCTGCAGCGCCTTGAAGTGGCCCAGCAGCTGGTAGTTGGAGCGCTCGTGCACGAAGATGTGCGAAGTCGGATGCAGCGCGGCGAGTGTGCGCGCGCGGTCCTCGCAGGCCAGGCGCAGGGCCGTCACCTGGGCCATGGTGCCGCTGATGCAGAACACGGCCGCTTCCTTGCCGAGCAGCTGCGCGATACGCGCCTCGAAGGCCTGCAGCAGGGCGCCGCTGCCGTACACGTCGTGCTCGACGCCGTTCGCTTCGCACCATGCCGCCATCGCCGCGAACAGCTCGGCCGGCGTGCGCGCGCGGTGTCCCGGGAGCACCGTGTGGCACTGGCGCTGCAGCGCGCTGTCGCTCATCGCGCTCATCGCGTTCGACTCCGCTAGGCCACGGCCGGCGCGTGCGCGCCGAACTGCAGCGCCGCCAGGTTGGCGTACACGCCCCCGTGCGCCACCAGCGCCGCATGGGTGCCGGCTTCCACCACCCGGCCTTCGTCCAGCACGATGATGCGGTCGGCGCGCTGCACGGTGGCCAGGCGGTGCGCGATGATGATGGTGGTGCGGCCCACCATCGCCGCCTCCAGCGCGCGCTGCACGAGGCGCTCGGATTCGGCATCGAGCGCGCTGGTCGCTTCGTCCAGCAGCAGCAGCGGCGGATTCTTGAGCAGGGCGCGCGCGATCGCGATGCGCTGGCGCTGGCCGCCGGACAGGCGCACGCCGCGCTCGCCCAGGAAGGCGCCATAGCCCTGCGGCAGGCGCTCGATGAACTCGTGGGCGGCCGCCATTTTCGCGGCCGCGATCACTTCCTCGTCGCTGGCACCGGGCCGGCCGTAGCGGATGTTTTCCAGCGCGCTGCTGGAGAAGATCACGGTGTCCTGGGGGACGATGCCGATCGCATCGCGCAGCGCGTGCAGCGACAGGTCGCGGATGTCGATGCCGTCCAGGCGGATGCTGCCTGCCTGCGGGTCGTAGAAGCGCAGCAGCAGCTGGAACAGGGTGGTCTTGCCCGCGCCCGAAGGGCCGACCAGGGCCACGGTCTCGCCGGCGGCGATGTCGAGCCTCAGGTGCGACAGCGCGGCGCTGTCAGGGCGCGACGGATAGCTGAAGCTGACCTCGTCGAGCGTGACGCGGGCGCCGCCCGCCAGGCGCGGGGGCAGCGGACGCGGGTGCGCCGGGTCCTGGATATCGGAACGTACCGCCAGCAGTTCCAGCAGGCGCTCGGTGGCGCCGGCGGCGCGCTGGGCTTCGCCCATCACTTCCGACAGCGCGCCGATCGAGCCGGCCACGATCGCGGCGTACAGGATGAACTGCCCGAGGTCGCCGCCCGTCATGTTCCCTTCGAGCACCGCGTGGGCGCCGAGCCACAGCACGAACACGATTGCGCCGAACACCAGCACGATGGCCAGCATGGTCAGCGTGGCGCGCGCGCGGATGCGCCGGATCGCGGTGCCGAAGGCGCCTTCCACCGAGTGCTGGAAGCGCCCGGCCTCGATCGACTCGTGGGTGAAGGCCTGCACGGTCGGCATGGCGTTGAGGATCTCGCCGGCCAGCGCCGAGGCGTCGGCGATGCGGTCCTGCGAGTCGCGCGAGAGCTTGCGCACGCGGCGCCCGAACAGCACGATCGGCAGCACCACCAGCACCAGCAGGCCGAGGATGATGGCGGTCAGCTTCGGACTGGTCACGAACAGCATCACCAGGCCGCCACCGAACAGCAGGGTATTGCGCAGCGCCAGCGAGATGCTGGTGCCGACCACGGTCTGGATCAGGGTGGTGTCGGTGGTCAGGCGCGACAGCACCTCGCCGGTGCGGGTAGTCTCGAAGAAGGCGGGGCTCTGCTGCACCACGTGGCGGTAGACGGCGGCGCGGATGTCGGCCACCACCCGCTCGCCCAGCCAGGACACCATGTAGAAGCGCGCGGCGGTGGCCACGGCCAGCACCGCGGCCACCCCGAACAGGGCCAGGAAGGTGGCATTCACGTGCTCGATGCCGCGCGCGCCGACGCTGGCGCCGAAGCCGTGGTCGATCATCTGCTTGAAGGCGGCGGGAATCGCCAGCGTGGCGCCGGCCGCGAACAGCAGCGCGATGCCGGCCAGCAGGAACTGGCGGCGGTAGGGAGCCAGGTAGGGCAGCAGGCCCTTGAAGGCGGCCAGGCTGCCCTTGCGGGCGGCGCCGCCGGTGTCGGGGGTATCGGGGGTATCGGGGATACCGGTCGTGCCGGTGGTACTGGAAGTCATCGTCTGCGTGGGCGTCGTTCGTATTCTTGTTCGTTCAAAGCTTCATCGGGCGCACATAGCCCGTCATTTCCAGGTAGCCGCGGCCCAGGCGCCGGCCATCGCGGCTGACCGTGATCGCGCCTTCCCAATACACCGCGCCGGTCGAACGGCGCGAATCGAGCTCCTGGTCCTGCTGCAGGGGAGCGAGCTGCCAGCGCAGGCCGCCGGTCGCCACGTCGAACGCGACCGGGTACTCGGCGCCGGTGCGCGGCGACTTCCAGTGCGCGGTCGGCGTGAACCTCACCTGCTCAGGCGTGTAGCGGGTCACCCGGCCCGCGCGGTCGCGCAAGGTGGCGTGCGCCCATAGTTTATCACCTTGCCTGCTGCGGATCTGGAAAGCCATGAGGGCGCCGCCGTCGTCGAGGTTCACCCCGATCCAGTCCCAGCCGGTGGCATCGGGCTGCAGGGCCTCGCTCGACCATTCGTGATCGAGCCAGGCGCTGCCCGTCACCGCCACCGGAAGGCTGCCGGCGCGCCCGGCCTTGCCGCTCACCTTCAGCTGCGGCTCGCTGTAGTAGTGGCTGGCGTACTGCGGGCTGGCGCCCTTGCGCGAGTAGCCGCCTTCGCCCTGCAGCAGCAGCGGCTGGGTGGGCTGCAGGCGCAGTTCCAGCGTCAGTTCGCTGGAGCGGATCGTCACCCGGTAGTCGCCGCCGCTGTCGCGCACCATGCGCCAGTCGTCGAGCTTGAGATCGGTGTTGCCGGTGCGCGCCCAGGCCAGGCCGAAGCCTTCGCGCGCGCTCTTCTGGTCGTGCACCAGGCGGCCCAGCGCCGGGTCGGACAGGGCGGCATGGCCGATCACCAGCTGGCGCGGGGCAAACGCGCTCGGGTTGCGCGGATCGTGCTCGGTGCGGCTGCGAAAGAACGTGACCTGGAAGCCGAGCGGCTTGCCATCCGGGGTCTCGATCCAGCCGGTGACATACCACCACTCGGTGCGAAATTCCGGATGGGCGCCGTAGTCCTGCGGGAAGGACAGCGCGCTGCCGGGGGTTACAGGCGCGAAGCGCGGCGGCTCGGCGTGCACCGGGACCGCAGCCAGCATCGGCACGAACAACAGGAACCACACCAGTGCTGCGCGCATCTACCAATCCTCCCTGACTGCGCGTACCGGACCACCCGACAGCGCGTAGCGTCCCGACACCAGCGCGGTGGCGACCGAGGCCCCGACCAGCACGGCGGCGACGCTCCCCAGCAAGGTCCACGGCAGGTGCAGCTGCATCGTCCAGTGAAAGGACTGGGGATTCACAACATAAACCAGGATCAGGCTGATGACCAGTCCCAGCGCGAAACCGCAGGCCACGCCCAGCAGCGTGAGCAGGCCGCCCTCGAAGGCGAGGATGCCCAGCACCTGGCCACGCGTGACGCCCACGTGGCGCAGCATGCCGAACTCCTTTGCGCGCGCCAGGGTCTGGGCCGAGAAGCTGGCCGCCACGCCGGACAGGCCGATGGCGATCGCGATCGCTTCCAGCAGGTAGGTGACGGCGAAGCTGCGGTCGAAGATGCGCAGGCTGGCGCTGCGGATCTCGCCGGCCGACATCAGCTGCAGGGCGCCGCCGAAGGGCAGGGCGCGTACCTGGGCCGCGAGCGCCTCGGCGCTGCCGCCGCGCGCGGCGAACAGGGCGGCATCGCTGACCTCGGCCTCGCCGGTCAGGGCGCGGTAGTCGGCCAGCCGGATCACGATCGATCCGGCCTGGTTGGCATAGTCGCGCCATACGCCGGCCACGAAGAAGCTGGCCTGGCGCCCGCCGAGCGGCAGGGTGATGGTGGCGCCAGGGCGCGCGCCGTACAGGTCGACCACCGCTTCCGACACCCAGGCCGGGCGCGCGCCGGGCGGCGCACTAGCCGCCTGGCCGACCAGGAACAGCAGCCGGCCCGGGTCGCCGGCATCGATGTCGCGCGCGACCACCACCACGTTCGGCCGGTCCGGCGCCAGCGAAACGGGACGGGTGCGCAGGAAGTGAACCTGGGCCACGCCTGGCAGCGCCGCCAGCGCCGCCTGCTGCTCCGGCGTGAGAAAGCCGGTGTTGCCGCCGGCGGCGCTGCGCAGGTACAGGTCGGCCGGCAGGATGTGGCCCATCCAGTCGTCCACCGAGACCCGGAAGCTGGACACCATGATGCCCATCGCCACCATCAGGCTGAAGCTGGCCAGCACCCCGCCCAGCGCGATCGAGGCCTGGCCGGGCGCGTTGGCCAGGCGCGCCACGGCCAGCGCCAGCACCGGCGGCGCGCGCCTTGCCCGGTTCATCAAGGCTTCCAGCGCGCGAAAGCCCGCCGCGGCCAGGCGCGGCATCAGGCCGATTCCGCCGACCAGCAGCAGGGCGATCGCCAGGTAGCCGAACAGGGGCAGCTCGAACACCGGCGGCGCGAACGCCAGGCCGGCCGCCAGCGCCAGGCAGGCCAGGGCCGGCCACACGCGTGCCAGGCGCGCGAGCGCCACCTCGTCGGCGCCGGACTTGATCGCCAGGGCGGGGCGGGCGCGCGCCGCGTCCCAGGCCGGCGCCAGGCAGCCGAGCAGGGCGACGCCCAGGCCGAGCAGGAAGAACATGGTGGCCGCCACCGGCGTGAACTGTACCCGCGGGCGGATGCCGGGGAAGTAGCCGGCCCCGAGGTCGCCGCCGAAGTAGTGCAACGCCAGCGCCGCCAGCGCATAGCCGCCGGCGACGCCGAGCAGGGCCCCGGCCACGCCCAGGCTGGCGCCTTCGAGCAGCACCTGGCGCAGCAGCTGGCCGCGCTCCCAGCCCAGCACGCGCAACAGCGCGAACTGGCCGCGGCGCCGCATCACCGACAGCGCCTGGGTGGAAAACACCAGGAAGGCGCCGGTGAACAGGGCTACCAGGGCCAGCACCGTGAGATTGACGCGGTAGGCACGGCTCAGGTTGGCGTTGCGCTGTTCCTGGTCGCCGTCGTCCGGCTGGCGCACGGCGAAGCGGCCCGGATAGGCGCGCTCCAGGTCCTGCGCCAGCGCGCGCCGGAACGCGCCACGGTCGACGCCATCGCGCAGTTTCAGGTCGATCCGCGCCAGGCGTCCGAGCCGGCCGAAGCGCCACTGCATGGCGCCGATGTCCATCACGGCCAGGCGCTGGCCGGCGCGGGCGCGCGCCACCTGGCCGGCCACCCGCAGCCGTACGTCGCCCGCGCCCGCGCGCAGCACCAGGGTGTCGCCCGGGCGCTTGCCAAGCCAGGCCAGGGCGGCTGGCGACAGGAAGACCGCGTCGTCCGCCAGCACGTCCATCATGCGGCCTTCCGCGGGCACGCCGGCGAGGTCGGGTGTGATGTAGCCCGCGCGCAGGGCGTCGATGCCGACGATGCGCAGCGCACCCTGGGCCCCGGGCAGGCCGGCCGCCAGTTCCAGTATTGGAGAAGCGACCGCCACCCGCGGATCGGCGGCCAGTTGCGCATACACCGCCTCGTCGAACAGCGGTTCGCGCCCGGCCACCTGGACGTCTGCCTGGCCGGACAGGCTTTTCACGGCGGCCGAGAACTCGTTGAAGGCGGCGGCGTTGATCAGGTGGATCGCGAAACCCATCGCCACCCCGATCGCGATCGCGGCGACCGCCAGCAGCGCCCGCACCGGGTGTGCGCGCCACTCGCCGAACAGGAGCCAGCGCGCCAGCAGGGTGGAAGCCGGGCTCAGGGCGGACACTCCGCCGCCAGCGCCTCGGCCTGGCGCTTTGCCTTGACGCGCGCCGCGCCGGCGTCGTCCTTCGCGGCGCGCGCGGCATCCTCACCCGCCCATTTCGCCTCCAGCCGCAGCTTGTCGCAGCGGCGGCGCTGCACGGCCGCGGCGCGTTCGGTGCGCGCGGCATCGCGTGCCGCCTTCTGTTCGCGCAACGCGCGCGCGCCTTCGATGTCCTGCACCAGGGCACTCTGGCGCGCCAGGCGGGCCAGGGTTTCCGGATCGGCGCCGCTGCTGGCGGCCGGCAGTTGCACCGCCGTCCGGCCGCAGGGGCGGTCGCTGTAGCTCGGCCTGCCATTCTCGATGCACTTGTAGACGGTTGCGGCGGCGGCCGGCCCGGCCAGGCAGCACAGCAGCAGAACGGGTATTCTCAGCATGTCGTCTCCGGGATCACAGGATTTTGCCGGGATTCATAATGCCGAGCGGGTCCAGCGCAGCCTTGATGGCACGCATCATGTCGAGTTCGACGGCGCTCTTGTAGCGCACCAGTTCGCCACGCTTGAGCGCGCCGATGCCGTGCTCGGCCGAGATCGATCCGCCGAAGGCGGCCACGCCGTCGTACACGATGCGGTTCACGCCCGGTTCCTGCGCCAGGAAGGCCGCGTGCGCGACGCCGGGTGGCGGCGCGACGTTGTAGTGCAGGTTGCCATCGCCCAGGTGGCCGAAGCAGACCACCTGGCAGCCCGGATGCGCCGCTGCCAGGGCGGCCCCGGTGCGCGCGATGAATTCCGGGATGGCGGACACCGGCAGCGAGATGTCGTGCTTGATGTTCTTGCCGGCCGCGGCCTGGGCCAGCGGGATGTGTTCGCGCAGCTGCCACAGGCCGCGCGACTGGCCGAGCGAGCTTGCGACGACCGCGTCGCAGGCGACGCCCGCGTCCAGCGCGGCGCCGAGCGCACCCTCGAGCAGGCCGGCCGCGTGCGCATCCGATTCCTCGCTCGACAGTTCGACCAGGGCCGTGTACGGAGGCGGCGCGGCGAAGGGCCGCGGCAGGGCCGGGAACTGGCTGGCGACCAGGTCGAGGCAGAAGGCCGACATCAGTTCGTAGCCGGTCAGCGTGGCGCCGCAGCGCGCCTGCAGCAGGGACAGCAGGTCCAGCGCGTCTTGCGGCGTGTGCAGCGCCACCAGGGCGCTGCGGGCCGCCTTCGGTTGCGGATGGAGTTTCAGCACGGCGGCCGTGATGACGCCCAGCGTGCCTTCGGCGCCGATGAACAGGTCGCGCAGCGCATAGCCGGTATTGTCCTTGCGCAGGCCGCGCAGGCCGTCCCACACCTGGCCCTGTGCCGTGACCACTTCGAGGCCCAGGCACAGTTCGCGCATGTTCCCGTAGCGCAGCACGGCGGTGCCGCCCGCGTTGCTGGACAGGTTGCCGCCGATGGTGCAGCTGCCTTCGCTGGCCAGCGACAACGGGAACAGCATGCCGGCTTGCTGCGCGGCGGCCTGCGCATCGGCCAGGATGCAGCCTGCCTCCACCGTCATGCTGCCGTTGGCGGCATCGACCTGGCGGATCCGGTTCAGGCGCCGCAGCGAGAGCACGATGGCGCTGCCGCTGGCATCGGGCACGCTGCCCAGCACCAGCCCGGTGCGTCCGCCCTGCGGCACGATGGGCACCCGTTCGGCGGCGCAGGCCTGGACCACGGCGGCCACCTGCGCGGTGTCGGCCGGCAGCACCACGGCGCGCGCGCGGCCGGTGAAGCGGCCGCGCCAGTCTTCCAGGAAAGGCGCCATCGCGGCGGCATCGGCCAGGACATGGGGCGCGCCGACGACCGCGCCGAGGCGCGCCAGCAGCGCCTCAGTCATGGGGCACTTTGACCTTGTCGAGCAGTTCCTTGGCCAGGCGCTTGGCTTCCTTCTTGTACGGATGCAGGAACAGCAGGGCGCAGGCGTAGTACACCACCACCAGCACGATCTCGCCGATCGCCATGGCGCGCGAGGCCGGCACGGTGTCGGCCCAGGCACGCACCACGCCTTCAGCGAAATACACGAGGATCACCATCGACGACCACTGCAGGGTGTACAGGTCGCGCTTGATGACGCCGCGCAGGGGCAGGAGCAGGGGCAGGGCTTTCAGGGCCAGCAGCGAGCCGCCCGGGTGCAGGGGCGCGACCAGTACTTCCCAGGCCACCAGCCAGCCGATGAGCCAGATCAGGCTCGCGATCGCTCCGGCATGAAAGACTTTTGCGGTATCCATCAGTGCATTCCGTGCAGTTTGAGGGCGGCCGTGGCCAGGCGCTTGCCGAGCGCGATCGTCAGCACGCGCTCGTCCTCGCTCAACGGTCGCTTGCCATCGGCGCCGGCCCAGTGCGAAGCGCCGTACGGGCTGCCGCCGCTGGCCGTGTTCATCAGTTCGGGGTGGGTATAGGGCAGGCCCATGACCAGCATGCCGTGGTGCAGCAAAGGCAGCATCATCGACAGCAGGGTCGACTCCTGGCCGCCGTGCAGGCTACCGGTGGAAGTAAACACCACCGCCGGCTTGCCCGACAGCGTGCCGTTGACCCAGTCGGCGGCGGTGCCGTCGAGGAAGTACTTGACGGCGGCCGCCATGTTGCCGAAACGGGTCGGGGAGCCGAGCGCCAGGCCGGCGCACTCGCGCAGGTCCTCCAGCTCGACATAGGGCGCGCCTTCGGTGGGAATGTCGGGCGCGGTGGCTTCGGCCACGGTGGAGACGGCGGGCACCGTGCGCAGGCGCGCCTCGATCCCCGGCACGCTCTCGATGCCCTGGGCGACCAGTTCAGCCAGCTTGCGGGTGGCGCCGTGGCGCGAGTAGTACAGCACGAGAATGATCAGGTTGGGAGTCTGGGTCGGCTTCATCGTTGGTATTATAGGTCGCTTTGCTCAATTGACATGCCCTTTGCGGGACGAATCGAATAGCCGGATGCTTTCCAGAACCCTCCACTCCCTGTCGGGCCGCAGCGGCACCGGCGAAGCCGCGGCGGCGCGCGGCCTGACGCCGGCCGGGCTGCGCGACCTGCTGCGCTTCGCCCGGCGCCGCCTGCGCGAGGAAAGCCTGCCCCAGGTGGCGGGCAGCCTCACCTTCGCCACCACTCTGGCCCTGGTGCCGCTGCTGACCATCGTGCTGGCGATCCTGACCACATTCCCCGTGTTCGACCAGCTGCGCGCGGCGCTCGACACCTGGTTCGTGCAGACCCTGATGCCGAAGGCGATCGCCAATACCATCAGCGCCAACCTGACCCAGTTCGCCAGCAAGGCCAAGGGCCTGTCGCTGCTGGGCGCGGCCGCGCTCCTGGTGACCACTACCGCGATGCTGGGCACGATCGAGCGCGCCTTCAACCAGATCTGGGGCGTGCGCCGTCCGCGTCCGTGGTCGCAGCGGCTGCTGGTGTACTGGGCCCTGATCACGCTCGGGCCGATCCTGGTCGGCCTCTCGCTGAGCGCGACGTCCCAGCTGTTTACGGCCACCGGCGGGCTGGCGCGCTCGCTGCCGCTGCTCGGTTCCCTGTTCTACACCCTGGTGTCGGTGGCCCTGAGCACCGGCGCCTACACGCTGCTCTACATGGCGGTGCCGAACCGGCGCGTGCACTGGCGCGACGCCTTGTGGGGCGGGCTGGCCGCGGCCTGCGCGTTCGAGCTGGCCAAGCGCCTGTTCGCGCTGTTCATCGCCCAGTTCCCGAGCTATACGCTGATCTACGGCGCGCTGGCCGCGCTGCCCCTGTTCCTGGTCTGGATGTACCTGTCCTGGCTGATCACCCTGGTGGGCGCGGTGCTGGCGGCGGCGCTGCCGGTGGTGAAGTACGAGCGCTGGAAGCACCGGCCCACCCCGGGCGGCATGTTCGTCGATGCGATGGCCGTGCTGAAGGTGCTGTACGACAGCGCCGTGACCAGCGGCAGCGCGCTGGTACCGGGCGCCGCGATCCGCGACCATACCCGGATCGGCTACGACGAGATGGGCATGCTGCTGGAGAAGATGGTCGCCGCCGGCTGGGTGGGACGGGTGCAGGACGAGGCGCCGCAGCGCGGGCGCTGGCAGCTTTGTGCGCAGGCCGGGGCCGGAGCTGGCGCTGCCGCCGACGGCTGGGTACTGCTGGCCGATCCGGCGCGCCTGCGCCTGGCGGACGTGTACCGCCTGTTCGTGTTCGACGCGGCCGGCGCGGATGGCGGCGCCGGCCAGCCGGTGCCGCGCGACGCGCTGGCGCTCGACACGGCGGCGCTGGCGCGGCGCGTCGAAGCGGCGGTGGAGCAGGGCCTGGACCAGAGCCTGGCCGGGCATTTCGGCGCCCACCCGGGCGCCCCCGGCGCGCCGGGTATTACCAGCTGAGCTTTCCGCTCAGCATCTGCCAGTACATGACCCAGTCGGCGCGAAACGACAGCCAGGGCCGGGAAAACGAGGCCGGCCGGTTGTGTTCGTAGAAGAAGTGGCCGACCCAGGCGCCGCCATAGCCGGCGATGGGGGCGGCCAGCAGCCACCAGCCGTTGCGGGTGGCCAGCGCCAGCACGATCGCGGCGATCGCCGCCGTGGTACCGATGAAATGGGCGCGCCGGCAGCGCCGGTCGGCGTGCTGGCTCAGGTAGTAGGGATAGAACTCCGCGAAGCTGGCGTGGCGTGCACTCATGGGATTTCCTGGAAGGGCAGCTTGGCGGCGAAGGCGGCCAGGCCTTCGCGCACCGCGTCGGACGCCTCCGCCATCATCTGGTGGCCGGCGTCGACGCCGAGGATGGTGCCATGCTTCACCGCGCCGGTCAGCAGGGCGGTGGAACGGGGCGGCGTCATCACGTCCTTCTTGCCGAGCACGAACAGCACCGGGCAGTCCAGCGCCGCCGCGGCGGCCTCGCCGCCGGCGTAGCGGTTGCAGGCCGCGAAATCGGTATGGAACAGCTGGTGCGGATTGCGCGCCGACATGCGCTGCATCAGGCGGCGCGCCCCGCCCATCACCGAGAACCCGGGGCCGGGGAAGGACGGCTTGTGCGCGATCGACGAATGCGACCAGATGTTGACCATGTCGATCGCCGCCCCTTCGTCGCTGCGCGCAGTCTCGAGCAGGGTGTCGGACACCTTCATCGGGTAGGTGGTGCCGAGCAGCGCCAGGCCCGCGGCCATCCTAGGCGCGCGCGCCGCCGCTTCCAGCGCCACCAGCGAGCCCATGCTGTGTCCGGCCAGCAGCGCGCGCCGCACGCCGGCCGCGGCCAGCAGGGCCAGGATCCAGTCCGCCATCGCTTCCACGCTGGCCAGGGCCGGGCCGGCGCTGCGGCCGTGGCCGGGCAGGTCGGGCGCCAGCACGGCGTAGCCGTGGTGGGCCAGGTAGCGGCTCTGCAGGGCCCACACCGAGTGGTCGTTCTGGGCGCCATGGATCAGCACGATGGCTGGCAGCGCCCGGTCGAAGGCCTTGCCGCCGGTATACGCATAGGCCGGGAGGCCGTGGATCTCGTACTGCATCTCAGGCTCCCTTCTGCGACAGTTTCAGGGCCCGCTTCAAGTCCTCGATCAGGTCGTCCGGGTCTTCCAGGCCGACCGACAGGCGCATCGTCCCTTCGCCGATGCCGCTGGCCGCCAGCTGGTCCGCGGGCACCCGGAAGTGGGTGGTCGACGCCGGATGGATCACGAGCGACTTGGCGTCGCCCACGTTGGCCAGGTGCGAGAACAGCTGCAGGCTGTCGGCGAAGCGGCGGCCGGCCGCGCGGTCGCCCTTGAGGGTGAAGGTGAACACGGCACCGCAGCCCCTGGGCAGCAGGCGCCGGGCCAGCGCGTGGTCCGGGTGCGACGGCAGTTCCGGATAGGACACCGCGCTCACCGCCGGGTGCGCGGCCAGGAACGCGACCACGCGCCGGGTATTGGCGACGTGGCGTTCCATGCGCAGGCCGAGGGTCTCGATGCCCTGCAGGATGGCGAAGGCGTTGTGCGGGCTCATGGCCGCGCCGAAGTCGCGCAGGCCTTCGCGCCGGGCGCGCAGGGCGAAGGCGCCGACGGTGGATTCCTCGGCGAACACCATGCCGTGGAAGCCGTCATAGGGTTCGCACAGCTCCGGGAAGCGGCCGCTGCGCGCATGGGCCGCATCCCAGTCGAAGCTGCCGCCGTCGACCAGCAGGCCGCCGACCGCGGTGCCGTGCCCGCACAGGAACTTGGTGGCCGAATGGAACAGCAGGTCGGCGCCCAGGTCGAAGGGGCGCTGCAGCCAGGGCGTGGTGAAGGTGGCGTCCACCATCAGCGGCAGGTCGTGCTCGTGCGCCAGCGCCGAGATGGCCGGAATGTCCAGCACGTCCAGGCCCGGGTTGCCCAGGCTTTCGCCGAACAGCAGCCGGGTGGTGGGCCGGATCGCGGCGCGCCAGGCATCGAGGTCGCGCGGGTCGACGAACGTGGTCTCGATGCCGAAGCGGCGCATCGTGTAGTGCAGCAGGTTGTGGGCGCCGCCGTACAGGGCGCGCGAGGCCACCACGTGGCTGCCGGCCCCGGCGATGGTGGCCAGGCCCAGGTGCATCGCGGCCTGGCCGCTGGCGGTGGCGATCGCGGCCACGCCGCCCTCGAGCGCGGCGATGCGTTCCTCCAGCACCGCATTGGTCGGGTTCGAGATGCGCGAATAGACGTGGCCCGCGCTCTCCATGTTGAACAGCGCCGCCGCATGGTCCGAGTCGCGGAACGCGAACGCGGAGGTGAAATGGATCGGCGTGGCGCGCGCGCCGGTGGCCGGGTCGGGCGTGCTGCCCGCGTGCAGGGCCAGGGTGTCGAAGCCGGGGTACTGGGGACCGCTCATCTTGGTGACTCATCCGTGAAGCGCGCCGCGCGGCGCGATGGCCCGCATCGTAGCACCAAATTATATTTGCGCAACATGCGCCGGCGGGGGCGGCCGTGCGAGGCTGGATTTTTTGGCGGGCATCGGCTACAGTCAGCCTTATGAATCAAGCAAATATTGCAGCAATCACCAACCAACCGGACGGGGTGGCCACCATGAAAGTCTCCGAGATCCTGCAGGTGAAAGGCGAAATCCTCTATACCGTCACGCCCGACATGCCGCTGGTGCAGGCGGCCGCGACGATGGCGGAAAAGGACATCGGCTCGCTGGTCGTCATGGAATACGGCGACCTGGTCGGGATGCTGACCTTCCGCGAAGTGATCAAGGAACTGCATGCCGGTGGCGGCGCGCTCGGCAGCGGCACCGTGCGCAAGGTGATGGACGACAGCCCGATCACCGTCACCCCGGACACCGAAGTCAACGAGGTACGCCGCATCATGCTGGAAAAGCACGCGCGCTACCTGCCCGTGATGAACGCCCGCACCCTGCTGGGCGTGATTTCCTTCTACGACGTGGCCAAGGCGGTGCTGGAAGCGCAAAGCTTCGAGAACCGCATGCTGAAGGCGTATATCCGCGACTGGCCGGCGGAGCAGGCGGCGGAAGACTGAGTTGTTGGCGCCGGACTACCCGGCGTCCATAGCGTCGATCGGGGCTGGCGCGGCTGTTCGGCTGCTGGCGATCACCGCGTGGGCGGAGGATCCGCCCACCCTACGCGGCTTCGATCAGCTTGCGCTTGCCGAGCCAGGCCTGCAGGTCTTCCGGCGACATCGGGCGCGCGTACAGGAAGCCCTGTGCCAGCGGGCAGCCCAGCGAGCGCAGGATGTGGGCCTGGCGCTCGTCCTCGACCCCTTCCGCGATCACCGACAGGCCCAGGTTGCGGCCCAGCTGGATCACCATTTCCGCGATGCTGCTGCCACGCGCCGAGCCGGTGATCTCGGTGACGAAGGTGCGGTCGATCTTGAGCCGGTCCACCTGCAGGCGCTGCAGGTGCGAGAGCGACGAGAAGCCGGTGCCGAAGTCGTCGATCGCGATCGACACCCCGGTGCGCTTGACCTGGGCCAGTTTCTCGACCAGCAGGGCCGGCTCCTCCATCGCCATCGATTCCGTGATTTCCAGCTCCACGTACTCCGGCGGCGCGCCGGTCTGGACCAGCGCGCGGCGCAGCATCTCGACGAACTGCGGATGGCGGAACTGGACTTGGGATACGTTGACCGACATCGTGAGCGTCCGGTATCCGGCCGCGCGCAGACGCACCAGCTCGGCCAGGGCCTGGCGCAGTACCCATTCGCCGATGTCGACGATCAGGCCCGAGTACTCGGCGATCGGGATGAAGCGGTCCGGCCCGATCAGGCGGCCATCCTCGGTGCGCCAGCGCAGCAGCGCCTCGGCGCCGAAGGCGCGGTCGGTGGCCAGGTCGACCTGGGGTTGGTAGGCCAGGAACAGCTCGCCACGCTGGAAGCCGCTGCGCAGCGCGTGCATCATGCTCACCCGCTCGCGGATCTCGACGCCCATGCTGCGCGAAAAATAGAAATGGCCGGCGCGCCGCTGCGACTTGGCGCGCTTGAGCGCGATGTCGGCATCCTTCAGGGCGTCGGCGCCGGTGCCGTCGTGTTCGCCGAGCCGCACCAGGCCCAGCGTGCAGGCCACCTGCACATCCTGGCCGTCGATGTGGAAGGGCACCCGGAACAGGGTCTGGATCGCGGCCGGCTGCACGGTGGCGGCATCGCCCAGCACGCAGAACACGTCGCCGCCGATGCGCGCCAGCTCCAGCCTGCCCGGGCCACCATCCTGCAGGCGCGATTTCAGGCGCCGGCCGACGGCGGCCAGCAGCAGGTCGCCGAAATGGTGGCCGAGGGCGTCGTTGGTTTCCGCGAAGTGGTCGAGATCGACCAGCGCCAGAATGGCCGTGGCGCGCCGCGGTCCGGCCAGCACGGCGTCGATCAGCTCGACCATGCGGGTACGGTTGGGCAGGCCGGTGAGTCCGTCGCGGAAGGCCGCGTGGTTCAGGTGGGTCACCAGTTCCACGTTGTCGAGCCCGACGGCCACCATGCTGGCGAACACCTCGAGCAGGCGCCGCTCCAGCTCGCTCGGCTGGCGGCCGAAGGGGATGCAGGCGCCGAAGTCGCGTCCGGCCTTGCCCGGGAAGTGCAGCGCCAGCCAGCCCTCGGCCGCAGCCCCGCTCTCCCCGCGCAGGGCACGCGCAGCCGCCGCCGCCAGGGCGGGATGGCGCTGCGGGTCCAGTTCGGCGCCGGCCAGGCTCGCCTCGGCGCCGGCCGCGGCGACCACCCGCAGCAATTCCGGGCGGGCAGCGCCGGCCTCGCGCACGCACAGCACGCCGCCCGCTTCCTGGCCGAGCAGGGTGGCAGCCTGGCGCAGCACGCCCTGGGCCACGTCGCCCACGCCGTGCAGGGTCATCAGCTGGGTGCCAGCCGACAGGATGTGTTCCAGGCCGGCGCGGCTGGCGTCCAGCGCGCGCAGCTGCTGGTAGGAACGCACCGCGGCCGCGATCGCCGTGTACAGCTTGGTGCGCGTGAGTTCGGACTTGGTGCGGTAGTCGTTGATGTCATAGCCGCGGATCGCCTCGAGTTCCGGCGCGTAGCCCGGCTGGCCGGTGCGCAGGATGATGCGGACGTCGATCATGCCAAGCTCCTCGCGGATCTGGCGCACCAGCTGCAGGCCGGCGTCGGGGCGCTCCATCACCACGTCGAGCAGGACCACGGCGATGTCGGGATCGCGCGCGAGCAGGGCGTAGGCTTCGGCGGCCGAATGCGCATGCAGGAATTCCAGCGGGCGGCCCTGCATCTCGACGTTCTGGAGGGCGAAGGTGGTACTGGTGTGGACGTCGGCGTCGTCGTCGACGATCAGGATACGCCAGCTGGCCCGCGCTGCGCAGGGCGCGGAGGATGGGGGCGCCACGGCCTCGTCGGCGAAGACCAGGTCGTCCTGGTCACTCGGGTCGCCCGGGGGCGTCATCGGGGCAGGCATGCGCTACTTCTCCAGTATTGCTTTGGCATTGGTGCTCCCAGTATATATTGATTTGTCGAGCCAACGGCTTCGAATCGACGACTGCCGGCAGAAATGTATCTTTGCGGCAACTATGTCAACGGCGGCGGACGCAGGCCCCCGCCCTCGGCGGTGGCGCAGGACTGGTAGAATTCCAGGTCCCACATTTCGACGATTGGCCCATCATGTCCGGCAATTCCTTCGGCAAGCTGTTCACCGTTACCACCTTTGGCGAGTCGCACGGGCCGGCGATCGGTTGCGTCATCGACGGCTGCCCGCCCGGCATGGCGCTGTCCGAAGCCGACATCCAGCCCGAGCTCGACCGCCGCAAGCCGGGCACCTCGCGCCACGTGACCCAGCGCCAGGAAGCGGACCGGGTGCAGATCCTGTCCGGCGTCTACCAGGGCGTGACCACCGGCACCCCGATCGCGCTCCTGATCCACAACGAGGACCAGCGCAGCAAGGACTACGGCAACATCACCGAGACCTTCCGTCCCGGCCATGCCGACTACACCTACTGGCAAAAGTACGGCGTGCGCGATCCACGCGGCGGCGGGCGTTCTTCGGCGCGCCTGACGGCGCCGGTGGTCGGCGCTGGCGCGGTGGCCAGGAAGTGGCTGCGCGAGCACCACGGCGTCGAGCTGTTCGGCTGCATGCGCCAGCTGGGCGACATCGAGGTGCCGTTCGAGTCCTTCGAGCACGTGCATGCGAATCCGTTCTTCGCGGCCAGTGCCGACGCGGCCCTGCTGGCGCGCATGGAGGCCGAGATGGACGCGCTGCGCCGTGCGGGCGACTCGATCGGCGCGCGCATCGACGTGGTGGCGCGCGGCGTGCCGGTCGGCTGGGGCCAGCCGATCTACGACAAGCTCGACGCCGACATCGCCTACGCGATGATGGGGATCAATGCGGTGAAGGGGGTGGAAATCGGCGCCGGCTTCGCCGCGGTGGCGCAGAAGGGCACGGAACACGGCGACGAACTGACCCCGGAGGGCTTCGTCGGCAACAACGCGGGCGGGGTGCTGGGCGGGATTTCGACCGGCCAGGACATCACGGTCTCGATCGCGATCAAGCCGACCTCGTCGATCCGCACGCCGCGCCGCTCGATCGACAAGGATGGCAAGCCGCTACTGGTCGAGACCCATGGCCGGCACGACCCCTGCGTGGGAATCCGCGCCACCCCGATCGCCGAGGCGATGCTGGCGCTGGTGCTGGTCGACCATGCGCTGATGCAGCGCGCGCAGTGCGGCGACGTGCGGGTGCAGACGCCGCGCCTGCGCTGAGGGGGACGTTCAGGTCCGGGCCGTGGCCGGTGCCGCGGCCTCCGCCTGGTGGCGCCGCTCGACGCTGCGCACCACCAGTCCGCGCAGGTCGTTGAGCAGCGAGAACTCGGTCTGGCTCAGCACCACCGAAGGGAAGCTGTCGTCCCACTCGCCATAGATGAAGCCGACCGGCTGGCCGTGCGCGCACAGGGGGATCACGACGAAGCACAGGGCCTCGCTCAGGGTGCCTTTCCACCAGCCGGGCAGCTTGGCGGCGAAGCGGGTGTCGCGCGCATTCTCGATGAAGATCACGCGGTCGCTGCCGAGCGCCGCGTGGAATACGTTGGGCTCGTAGACATCGTCGAACACCAGGCGCGGCAGCATGGCCTTGCAGCCTTCGCCCAGGCCCAGGCGCGCCGTGTAGCAGCCTTCGCGCCGGTTGCGCAGGAAGGCGAAGGAGCGGCTGAAGCTCAGGCCCTTGTGCATGGTTTCCAGGGCCATCGACATCATCTGGCCGGGCGTGGCCTCGGCGCCGGCGTCGCGCATGTCGGACACCCCGCTCATCAGGACCCGGTTGCCGGCGATGCGCTTGCGGGTGGCGGCCGCCAGTTTGGCGCGTTTCTCGGCCGGTCTGGCCAGCGGGGCGATGCTGAGGTCGGTGGCGGCGCTGTCGCGCGCCCGGTCCATCGCGCCGATCAGGCCGCTCGCTTCGACGCCCAGCATCGGGGCATAGCTCTCGGCCAGGGCGCTGACGCGCTCGGCGGCGGCCTCGTCGTCGTGCCACAGGGCGTCGGCGGCCTGGGTCGACATGGTGCCCAGCGCGGCCAGCCAGTCGTCGTGGCCAAAGCCTTCGGCGCGTTCGGCCGGATCGAGCCGGCGCATGCCGGCGATCAGGTTGCGCGGCAGGCCCCAGTGCTCGGCGGTGGCGCGGCCGACCGCTTCCAGCGACAGGCCCAGCACGGCCTCGGCCGCGCCTTCCTCGCCGCCGGCGCCGCCGGCCTGGCGCAGCTGGCTCCAGCGCTCCGGCATGTAGAAGGTGACCATCATGCGTCCCAGCGAATGCAGGATCGAGCACACTACCGCTTCTTCGGTGTCGCGCGAGGCGGCGCTGGCGGCGATCTGCTGCGCCACCATCCCGGCCAGCACCGCCTTTTCCATCTCGATGTGGGCGCTCTCGGTGTCGGGCGTGGACTTCGACAGTTCCTCGATCAGCTTCAGGCCCAGGGCCAGGTGGCCGATGGCTTCCGTGCCCAGCACCAGCACCGCCTTCGAGACCGTGTTGATGCGCTGGCCGAAGGCCGAGTACATGCCGCTGTTGGCCAGGCGCAGTACCTTCTGGGTCAGGACCGGGTCCGACAGCACCGTCTGGGTCATCGAGAATTCGCGCTCGTCCTCGCCGCGCATCGAGGCCAGGATCGCGCTGATCGCCTTGGTGAATCCCGGCATGTCGCCGCGCCGGCGGATGCGCTCCCAGAGCAGGGAGAGGGTGGCGTCGGCGCGCGCTGAGCGCTGGGGGGCGGGATGTGTGGTCATGGTTGGTGCGCGCGGTCCTCGTGCGGCAGGAATTCGGTGTACAGGTCTTCTTTCAGGGCCGCCAGCGCCACGTGCGCCGGCATCGGCTTGCCGGTCAGGAAGCCCTGCACGTAGTGGCAGCCCAGGTCGTCGAGCCAGGCCAGCTGGCCCTCGGTCTCGACCCCTTCGGCCACCACCGACAGATCGAGGTGCTTGGCCAGGTCGAGCACCGCGCTGCAGATCGCGGCGTCCTTCGCGGCCCCGGGCAGGTCCTTCACGAAAGCGCGGTCGACCTTCAGCACCGAGATCGGGAAGCGCTTCAGGTAGGCCAGGCTGGAGTAGCCGGTGCCGAAGTCGTCGATCGCGATGCGGGCGCCGCGCTCGGTCATCGCGCCCAGCACGGTTTCGGCATGCTGCGGGTCGACCATCAGGGTGCCCTCGGTGATCTCGAGCACCAGCTTGCTGCCAGGGACCCCGGACAGCGCCAGCGCATCGTCGAGCACCTCGAGGAAGCGGTCGTTCCTGAACTGGCGCGGGCTGATGTTGACCGAGATGTAGAGCTCGCGCCCGGCCACTTCCTCGAACTGGCGCAGCTGCATGCAGGCCGCCTTCAGGGCCCAGGCGCCCAGCAGGTTGATCAGGCCGTTGGTCTCGGCGATCGGGATGAAGCGCACCGGCGGGACCATGCCGAGGGTCGGGTGCTTCCAGCGCATCAGCGTCTCGAAGCCTTCGATGGTACGGTTCCTGGCGTCGACGATGGGCTGGAAGTAGAGCTGGAATTCGCCTTCGCGCACGCCGCTGAACATGGCTGCCTCGAGCGAGATGTCGTGGCCCGGCGCGGCGCCCTCGCGCACGCTGTAGACGACGGTACGCGCCTTGCCGGTTTCCTTGGCGCGCGACAGCGCGGTGTCTGCCAGCGTCAGCAGCCGCACTTCGTCGTCCGCGTGCTCGGGATAGCCCGCCACGCCGATCGAGCCGGCCAGGTAGATGGTGTGGCCGTCGACCTCGAAGGGCGCCTGCAGGGCCGCCATCAGGCGCCCGGTGACCAGCTTGATCTGGGCCGGCGTGGCCGAGCCGGGCAGCACGGCCACGAATTCGTCGCCGCCCACGCGCGCCAGGGTGTCGCTGTCGCGCAGCGTACGGCGCAGGCGCGCCCCGGCCATGCGCAGCACCGCGTCGCCGACGGCATGGCCGAGGCCGTCATTGACCCGCTTGAAGCCGTCCAGGCCGATGGCCGCCACCGAAAAGCCCTGGCCGGAGCGGCGCGCACTGGCGATCACCATGCGGATGCGGTCCGACAGCAGCACGCGGTTGGGCAGTTCGGTCAGCGGGTCGTGGGTCGCCAGGTGGCGCAGGCGTTCTTCGGTGGCGTGCTGGGCCGACATGTCGCGCCCGACGACCAGCAGCGGTGCGTCGTCGTTGGTGGCGATCGGCGCGATCCGCAGCTCGAACCAGATGTCGCGCTCGCCGCTGCGAAAGCGCGCCTCGGCCAGCGCCGGCGCCTCGCCGGCCGCGGCGCTGGCGAGGGCGGCGCGCAGGGCGGGCTGGTCGACGTCGTGCACCAGCGCCGCCAGCGAACGGGCGCCGGGTTCGACCCCTGTCAGATCCAGCGCACGGCTGCTGGCGGAGCGCACCTTGCCGTCCAGCGTGACCCGGAACGCGACGTCGCCGACCGCGTCGAGCAGGCTGTCGGGTAGGGTCGGTGCCTGGGTGCATGGCTCGAACCTGGCGGCGGTGGAACTGATGTGCATTCTGAGTCTTCTGCCTTCGTGGTGCCGGGATGCCGGGGCGGCGCATCAACCATGCAAGCTTACCAAACCAATCGTGAATCTAGCATCGAACGATTCCAAAAGGCATTAAAAATCACAAGCCCAGCCGCATTCGCTCCATGCGGCGGGCAGCGCAGCTTGCACCGGCAGCGCCTTTGGGTTAGCGTGTTGCTGCCTTTACAAGCAAGCGCGCCTTGGCATTGTCGCTGATTATTTCTAATTGGCAAATAAACCGGATTGTCATGACGGCGAGATTACATGCAGATGATGCTTTGGCGCAACATTTTACAGGAGCCTGCCTTCCATGAATCCTTTCGAGACCCATGCCGTCAGCAACCAGGCGGCGCCTTTCGCCGACATCAACCTGTTCCGTTGCGACCCGGCGCTGGGCGAGGCCCTGGTGCGCGAGGGCGGCGGCTGGGCCGAGGCCGGACTGGACGCGCTCGGCGAGAAGCTGGGCCAGGCCGGCGTGCTCGACCTGGCGCGGCTGGCCAACCTGCACGGCCCGCGCCTGGTGAGCTACGACCGTAGTGGCCGGCGGGTGGACGAGATCGAGTTCCACCCGGCCTGGCATGCGTTGATGGAACTGCTGATCGGGGCCGGCGCGCACGCCGCACCCTGGCGCGCGCCCGGCCCGGGCGCCCAGGTGGCGCGCGCCGCCCAGTACCTGCTGTTCGGGCAGGTGGAGAACGGCGTGCAGTGCCCGGTGACCATGACCTATGCCAGCGTGCCGGCGCTGCGCCGGGTGCCGGCGCTGGCCGAGGTGTGGCTGCCGAAGCTGCTGTCCGGCGAGTACGATCCGCGCTCGCTGCCGGTCACGCAGAAGCGCGGCGCGCTGGTTGGCATGGGCATGACCGAGAAGCAGGGCGGCAGCGACGTGCGCGCCAACAGTACCCGGGCCGAGCCACTCGGGGAGGGCGGCGGCGGCGCCTGGCGCCTCGTCGGCCACAAATGGTTCTTCTCGGTGCCCCAGGCCGATGCCCACCTGATCCTGGCCCAGACCGATGCCGAAGGCAGCGCTGGCCTGTCGTGCTTCTTCGTACCGCGTTTCCTGCCCGACGGCAGCCGCAATCCGATCCGGGTGCAGCGTCTGAAGGACAAGCTCGGCAACCGCTCGAACGCCTCGTCGGAAGTCGAGTTCCAGGGTGCGCTCGGCTGGCTGGTGGGCGCGCCCGGGCGCGGCATCCCGACCATCCTCGAGATGGGTGGCTACACCCGCCTCGACTGCGTGCTGGGCAGCGCCGGCATCATGCGCGCGGCCCTGTGCCACGCGCTGCACCACGCGCGCGGGCGCAGCGCCTTCGGGCGCCTGCTGTCGGAACAGCCGCTGATGCAGAACGTGCTGGCCGACCTCGCACTCGAGTCGGAGGCCGCCACCGCGTTCGCGCTGCGGCTGGCGCGCTGCTTCGACCAGGACGGCGATCCGGCTCAGGCCCTGCTCGGGCGTCTCCTGACCCCGGCCGGCAAGTACTGGATCTGCAAGCGCGGCCCGGCCTTCGGGGCCGAGGCGATGGAGGTCATGGGCGGCAACGGCTATGTGGAGGATGGCCCGCTGGCGCGCCTGTACCGCGAGTTCCCCGTCAATTCGATCTGGGAAGGCTCGGGCAATGTCATGTGCCTGGACGTGCTGCGCGTGCTCGGCAAGTCGCTGCCCGAGGCGCATGCGGCGCTGGCGGCCGAGCTGGCGCCGGCGGCCGCGCGCGACGCCCGCTTCGCCGCCTATGCGCAGCGCCTGCTGGACGAACTGCCGGCCCTGGCCCGCGACGAAGGCGGGGCGCGGGTCCTGGCCGAGCGCCTGGTGCTGGCGGTGCAGGCGGCGCTGCTGGTCTGCCACGCGCCCGCCCATGTGTCGGCCGCCTTTGTCGGTTCGCGCATCGCCCGCGCGCCGGGCGGCGCGTTCGGGCGCCTGGCCGCGAGCGGCGCGGACGCCGTCGATTGCGCGGCGATCCTGCGGCGCGCGCTGCCGCCCGCAACCGGCGACTAGCCGGCCGATTTGCAGAAAGACAGGACAAATACCGGCATGGCTGGGATAATGCCGGTCTTGTGCTTCACACCCCATCCAGTTCGATACCGACCATGAAACAAGATCCGCGCTTTCCCAACCTGTACATCCTGAACCACCCGCTCATCCAGCACAAGCTGTCGCACATGCGCGAGCACGACACCTCGACCCGCACCTTCCGCGAGCTGCTGCGCGAGATTACGCTCTTGATGGGGTACGAGATCACGCGCGACCTGCCGCTGACCACCCGCACCGTGCAGACCCCGCTGGTGACGGTCGAGGCCCCGGTCATCGCCGGCAAGAAGCTGGCGATCGTGCCAATCCTGCGCGCCGGTATCGGCATGAGCGACGGCCTGCTGGAACTGGTGCCTTCGGCGCGCGTCGGCCACATCGGCGTGTTCCGCGACCCGGACACCCATGAGCCGGTCGAATACCTGGTGCGCCTGCCCGACACGAACGAGCGCACCTTCATCCTGTGCGACCCGATGATCGCCACCGGCAATTCGGCGGTGCACGCGGTGGACGTGCTCAAGAAGCGTGGCGTGGCGAGCGAGCAGATCCTGTTCCTGGCCCTGGTGGCCGCGCCCGAGGGCATCGAGGTGTTCCAGAAGTCGCATCCGGACGTGAAGGTGTATGTCGCTTCGCTCGACTCGCACCTGAACGAGCACGCCTACATCGTCCCGGGCCTGGGCGACGCCGGCGACCGCATCTTCGGCACCAAGTAAGGCCACGGGAAGCCGCCAGCATGGAAGCCGCCGATCGGGAATTCTTCACGCGCCTGGCCACCGCCAGCGGTGCGTTTTCCGCCGGGCTGCCGGCCACGCTGGCGCGCCTGGCCGCGCTCGGCCAAGACCTCGATCCGCAGGCGCCGGCCAGAGCCGCGGCCGAACTGCAGGCCATGCTGCACACGATGGCCGGTTCGGCCGTCACCTTCGGTTACCGCGGCCTGGGCGCCGATGCGCGCGCACTGGAGCAGCGCCTGCGCGTGCTGACCGCTTTCGAGACCGTCGCCGCGCGCGACTGGGCAGCCTGGGTCGGCGAACTGAACGGGTTCGTGGAGGCAGCGCGGCGGGATCCGCGCAGCCTGGGCTGAGCCTTTGCCGCCAGCCCGGTCGGTCTCGCATCCTATGCCGGGTTGCAATCGTGCATTACTGAATCGTTTGATGCTTCGCAAATTTGCGGGCAGTCGTTAGCCTATATTTTCCCTATACCGAAACGAAAACAGGGCCATAAAAGTTGAATCGAGGAATTTTTATGGGGAATGTTGCGGATATCTGCTTTTTTTATTTTGCGAAGTGCGTGCCACACCGTTTTTATTCGGTATAATGCGGGATCGTTGGGTTGTAGGTAGTAGTGCAGTCTGTCTGTCATTCCTTTCTTGCTTCTTCAAACGATCTTAAACGGGCGCAAGCCCACTTAACTGAAATAGGAAATTGTAATGGCAACTGGCATCGTTAAATGGTTCAATGACTCGAAGGGCTTCGGCTTCATCACCCCTGATGAAGGCGGCGAAGATCTGTTCGCACACTTCTCGGCAATCCAGAGCAACGGCTTCAAATCGCTGCAAGAGAACCAGCGC
>NZ_JAIWIA010000070.1 GCF_020176695.1 Massilia sp. MS-15
CCGCCATGCGCTCAGTTCGAGCACATCAAGGCGCCTTTAGCCTTGGCTCCTGCTTCATGACCCCAGGGGACATTTCTACTTTGCAGAACAGGGGACATTTCTATTTAGCGTTGACAGCCCCCGCGCGCTGATCCGCCGCCGCCATGGCGCCAGGAAGCGCGAACAGCGGCGCGCTGTTGACATCTCGCTATAATGTATTTCATGACTACTACCACCAAGCTCGCCGCCCAGTACCGCAGCGACGTCTGCATCGTCGGAAACGGCGCCATCGCCAAGACGGCCGCCCTCGGTTTTGCCCAGTCCGGGTATAGCGTCACTCTCCTGGTGCCGCCCGCGCGCCCGGCGCCCGAGACGCCGAACGCGTCCGCCGCGGAAAAACCGTGGGACGTGCGCGTGTATGCCCTGAACCATACGGCGCACGACCTGCTCGCGTCGCTGAAGGTCTGGGGTGCGCTCGACCTGGCGCGGGTACAGGCCGTCGATGCCATGGACATCAAGGGCGATGGTGCGCAGGGCGGCAATCTCGGCTTCGACGCCTTCGGCGCCCACGTCGGCACGCTGGCCTGGATCGTCGAGGACAGCAACCTGAACAGCGCGCTGGACGCCGCCCTGAAGTTCGCGGCCAATGTGCAGGTGGTGTCCGGCTGCGCCTGCGACCTCGCCTGCAGCGCGACGGGCGCGAAGGTCGCGCTGGAGGACGGCACCAGCATCGCCTGCGAACTCGTGGTCGGCGCCGACGGCCGCGAATCCTGGGTGCGTGGCCAGTGCGATATCGGGGTCGACTACCGCATGTACCACCAGCGCGCCATTGTCACCAATTTCGCCTGCGACAAGCCGCACCATGGCGTGGCCTACCAGTGGTTCACCTGCGCCGATGGCATCATTGCCCTGCTGCCGCTGCCAGGCAAGCGCGTCTCGCTGGTGTGGTCGGCCCCGGAAACCCTGGCCGATACGCTGATGGACGAGTCGCTCGGCGAACTGGCGATCCGCCTGGCCGAGTATGCCGAGGACAAGCTCGGCACCCTGCGCCCCTTGCAGCCGGAAGACGTCAAGGCGGTGCCGCTGGCCCTGGTGCGCCCGCATTCGATGGTGGCGCCGCGGGTGGCGCTGGTGGGCGACGCCGCCCACGCGGTGCATCCGCTGGCCGGGCATGGCATGAACCTGGGCTTCGGCGACATCGTCGACCTGCTGCAGGTGCTGCGCGAACGCGAAGACCGGCGTGGCATCGCCGACGAGCGGGTGCTGGCCCGCTACGCCCGCAAGCGCAAGGAAGACGTGCTGCTGATGCAATGGGCCACCGACGGGCTCGAACGCCTGTTCGGCGCCAACCTCGAGCCGGTGCGCGTCGTGCGTAATTTCGGCTTAAACTTGCTCGACAAATTGCCAGTAATTAAGCGGCGCCTGATGGCGCACGCGATGGGCAAGTAATCTATTAAGGAATTGTCATGTTGAAAACCAAGGTCGCCGTCCTGCTGGCGACGGGCCTGCTCGCCTCTTGCGTGGAAGCGCAGAACACCACCGAAGCCACGATCAGGAAGGCGCTCGAACCGCGCCTGAGCGGCGCCAAGATCGAGTCGATCCGCGAAACCCCGTACAGCGGCCTGTACGAAGTGCGCGTCGCCGGCGACATCCTGTATACGGACAAGAAGGGCGACTACCTGTTCATCGGCCACGTCTACGATACCAAGACCTCGACCAACCTGACCCGGGTGCGGGTCGAGGAGATCAACAAGATCAAGTTCAGCGACCTGCCGCTCGAGCTCGCGCTCAAGCAGGTGAAAGGCAACGGCAAGCGCCAGATCGCCGTGTTCGAAGACCCGAATTGCGGCTACTGCAAGCGCCTGCGCCAGACCACGCTGAAGGAAGTCGACAACATCACGATCTACACCTTCATGTACAACATCCTGTCCGAGGATTCCTTCGTGAAGTCGAAGAACATCTGGTGCGCGCCGGACCGGGTCAAGGCCTGGGATGACTGGATGATCAACGGCAAGCTGCCGCCGACCGCGCCAGCCGCCTGCGAGACGCCGAACGACAAGGTGGTGGAACTGGGCCAGAAGCTGCGCATCCAGGGCACGCCGGCGATCTTCTTCACCGACGGTTCGCGCATTCCGGGCGCGATCGACCTGAAGGGCCTGGAAACCAAGCTGCAGTCGCTCAAGTAGGGTGGGCAGCTTTGCTGCCCACGCGTTCAGCCAGTGCCTGCTCTGCGGCAGTGCTCCCGCTAGTTGAACGCGTGGGCGGAAATCCGCCCACCCTACGAAAAACATAACAACACGCAGTCCAAAACAGGGAGCAGAACATGATTACCTTGAACATCAACGGGCGCGACCTCCAGGTCGACGCCGACCCCGCCACGCCCATTCTCTGGGCGCTGCGCGACAACCTCGACATGACCGGCACCAAGTTCGGCTGCGGCGCGGCCCTGTGCGGCGCCTGCACCGTGCACCTGGACGGTAACCCGATCCGCGCCTGCGTGACGCCGATCGGCAGCGTGCAGGGCATGAAGATCACCACCATCGAAGCGATGGAAAGCGACCAGGTCGGCAAGGCCGTGCAGGACGCCTGGGTCAAGCACGACGTGCCCCAGTGCGGCTACTGCCAGAGCGGCCAGGTGATGAGCGCCGTCGCCCTGCTGCGCACCAACAAGCGCCCGAACGATGCCGACATCGACAACGCGATGAGCGGCAACATCTGCCGCTGCGGCACCTATCAACGGATCCGCGCGGCCATCAAGGATGCCGCCCAGACCCTGGCCTGAGGAGCGCGCCATGAACTTCGACTGGATCGACCGCGCGGCCAGCGCGCGTGCCGCCGGCGCCGGCCTGTCGCGCCGCGGCTTCATGAAAGCGGCGGGCGCCGCCACCGGCGGCCTGGTGCTGGGCTTTACCCTGCCGGGCGCCCACCGCTTCGCCCATGCCGCGCAGGCCAGGGTGTACGCGCCCAACGCCTTCCTGCGCGTGGCTCCGGACAACACGGTTACCGTGATCGTCAACCGCCTCGAATTCGGCCAAGGCGTGCACACCTCGCTGCCGATGTTGATCGCCGAGGAACTCGACGCCGACTGGTCGCAGATGCGCGGCGAGCTGGCCCCGGCCGGCGACGTTTATAAGGATCCCGCTTTCGGCATGCAGATCACCGGCGGCTCGGGCAGCATCGCGCGTGGCTTCCTGCAATACCGCGAGATCGGCGCCCGCGCCCGCGCCATGCTGGTCGCCGCGGCGGCCGAGCAGTGGAAGGTCGAGCCGGGCCGCTGCAGTACCGCGAAAGGCATGGTGCTGGGCCCGAACGGCCAGAAGGCGAGCTACGGTGCACTGGCCGATGCCGCGATGAAGCAGCCGGTCCCCGCCACCGTGGTGCTGAAGGAGCCGAAAGCCTTCCGCTACATTGGCAAGCCGATGCGCCGCCTCGATGCGCGCGCCAAGTCGAGCGGGCGCCAGCAGTTCGGCATCGACTTCACGCCGCAGAATGCCGTGAGCGTGCTGGTGGCGCGTCCGCCGGTGTTCGGCGCCAGGGTGGCGAGGTTCGATGCCGCCGCCGCGCGCGCCGTGAAAGGCGTGGTGGAGGTGCTGGAAGTGGAACTGGACCGCGGCGCCCGCGGCGTCGCCGTGTTCGCCACCGGTTACTGGCCGGCGAAGCAGGGGCGCGATGCCCTGCAGGCCGAATGGGATGCCAGCGCGGTCGAGAAGGTCGACAGTGCACGCCAGCTGGAGGCATTCCGCCAGCTTGCCAATGCGCCTGGCGGCAGTGTCGCGCGCAAGGCCGACATGGCGCCCCTGGCCGGCGCCGCCCGCAAGATCTCGGCGCTCTACGAATTCCCTTATCTGGCGCATGCACCGATGGAGCCGCTCAACTGCGTGGTCGACCTGCAGGCCGAGGCCTGCACGATCTGGGCCGGCACCCAGTCGCAGACGGTCGACCAGCAGGTGGCCGCCAGCCTGCTCGGCCTCAAGCCGGAGCAGGTGATGATCCACACCATGATGGCCGGCGGCGGCTTCGGCCGCCGCGCGGTGCTGTCCTCGGACTGGGTCGGCGACGCGGTGCGCGTCGCCAGGGCCTGGCGCGCGGCTGGCAAGAGCGGCCCGGTCAAGCTGGTATGGAGCCGCGAGGACGACATCCGCGGCGGCTACTACCGCCCGTCCTACGTGCATCGCGCCGAGCTCGGCATCGATGGGAAAGGCAAGATCGTCGCCTGGGACCACAAGATCGTCGGCCAGTCGATCATGGCCGGCACCATGTTCGAGCAGGGCATGGTCAAGGATGGCGTGGACGGCAGCACGGTCGAGGGCATGGGCGAGCCGTATGCGGTGCCCATGAACCTGCGTGTCGAGGGCGTGAAGCAGAACGTGCCGGTGCTGTGGTGGCGTTCGGTCGGCTCCACCCACACCGCCTATGTGATGGAGACCCTGATCGACGAGGCGGCCCACATCGCCGGGGTCGACCCGGTCGCCTACCGCAAGGGCCTGATGAGCGAGAAGCATGCGCGCCATCGCGCGGCCCTCGACCTGGCGGTGGCGAAGTCCGGCTACGGCAGCAGGAAGCTGGCCAAGGGGCGCGCCTGGGGCGTGGCCGTGCACGAGTCCTTCGGTTCGGTGGTGGCCTGGGTGGTCGAAGCCTCGGTGGCGGATGGCGTGCCCAAGCTGCATCGCGCGGTCGCCGGCGTGCATTGCAACCAGCCGGTGAACCCGCTGTCGATCGAGGCGCAGATCCAGGGCGCGGCCCTGATGGGCCTGGGCATGACCCTCCCGGGCGCCGCCATCACCCTCAAGGATGGCGTGGTCGAACAGCAGAACTTCAGCGACTACGTGGTCGCGCGCCACCATGAGATGCCGCAGGTCGAGGTGCACATCGTGCCCTCGAACGATCCGCCCACCGGCATCGGCGAGCCCGGTCTGCCGCCGCTGGCGCCGGCCTTCGCCAACGCCGTGTTCCGGCTTACCGGCAAGCGCCTGCGCAAGCTGCCCTTCGACCTGGCTTCGGCCTGACGGGCATGTGCGGCACCTCCCTGGCCGGCATCCTGCTCGCGGCGGGACGCGGGCGCCGCTTCGATCCGGCCGGCGCGCGCAACAAGCTGCTCCAGCGCCTGCCCGGCGGCGAACCGGTGGTCGCCGCCAGCGCGCGCCTGCTGCTGTCCTGCGTGCCGCGCGTATTCGCCGTCGTGCCGCCCGCGGATGGCGGCGTGGGCGAGCTCCTGCGCGCGCTCGGCTGCGAAGTGAGCGTGTGCCCGGATGCCGACAGCGGCATGGGCGCTTCGCTGTCCCATGCAGTGCGGCAGTCTGTGCGCCAGTCGCTGCCCGCGGACGGCTGGCTGGTGGCGCTGGGCGACATGCCCTGGGTGGCGCCATCGACCCTGGCCGCGCTGCGCGACGCGCTGCTCGGCGGCGCCGGCATCGCGGCGCCGCTGCATGGCGGCCAGCGCGGCAATCCCATCGGTTTCGGCGCCGTCCACCGCGATGCGCTGCTGGCCATGGCGGGCGAGCAGGGCGCGCGCCGGCTGCTGGCGCTGCATCCCGTGACCGGGGTTGCGGTGGACGATCCCGGCATCCTGCGCGACATCGATACGCCGGCCGACCTCCCGCCGTGAGCGGCGCAAGCGTCGGGACATATGCATGTCATTGTTTCCAGTCGTGATCGAATCCGATTACACTGGAAGGATATTCCTGCCGCATGAACAACAATCAAATGAAAAAACCTTCGCAGAAAACGCAGCCGGCCATCCTCTACACCATCGTGCCGAAGGACCTGGCCGGCCACCTGTTCGATGTCACGCTCACGGTGGCGTCTCCCGATCCGGACGGGCAGGTGTTCGCGCTGCCGGCATGGATCCCGGGCAGCTACATGATCCGCGAGTTCGCCCGCAACATCGTACGCATCCGCGCCGAAAGCGGCGGCCAGGAAGTGGCGCTCGCCAAGCTGGACAAGCATAGCTGGCGCGCCGCGAAGAGCGCCGGCCCCCTGACCCTGCACTACGAGGTATATGCCTGGGACCTGTCGGTGCGCGCCGCCCACCTCGACCAGACCCATGGCTTCTTCAACGGCACCAGCGTCTTCCTGCGCGTGCTTGGCCAGGAGGACCGGCCGCACCAGGTCGACATCCAGCGTCCCGCCGACCCGGCGGCGAAGACCTGGCGCGTCGCCACCGCGATGAAGGAACTGGGCGCCAGGCGCTACGGTTTCGGCACCTATGTCGCGGGCGACTACGACGAGCTGATCGACCATCCGGTGGAGATGGGCGACTTCCAGCTGGCGAGCTTCAAGGCGCATGGCGTCCCGCACGACATCGTGGTCACCGGCCGCGTGCCGAACCTCGACATGGCGCGCCTGCAGGCCGACCTGAAGGCGATCTGCGAAACCCAGATCGCCTTCTTCGAACCGCAAACGAAGCGGGCCCCGATGGAACGCTACGTGTTCATGACGATGGCGGTCGGCGACGGCTACGGCGGCCTGGAACACCGCGCTTCCACCGCCCTGATCTGCGCCCGCGCCGACCTGCCGGGCCTGGGAACGCCGAAGGGCGGCGAACCGGGCGAGGGCTACCTGCGCTTCCTCGGCCTGTGCAGCCACGAATACTTCCATACCTGGAACGTCAAGCGCATCAAGCCGGCCGTGTTCGCACCCTACGACCTGCAGGTGGAGAACTACACGCCGCTGCTGTGGCTGTTCGAAGGTTTCACCAGCTACTACGACGACCTGATGCTGGTGCGCGCCGGGATCATCGGCGAGCCCACCTATTTCAAGCTGCTGTCCAAGACCATGGCCGGCGTCCTGCGCGGCAGCGGACGCCTGAAGCAGAGCGTGGCCGAGTCCAGCTTCGACGCCTGGAGCAAGTACTACCGCCAGGACGAGAACTCGCCGAACGCGATCATCAGCTACTACACCAAGGGTTCGCTGATCGGCCTGGCCTTCGATCTCACCATCCGCGCCAGGACGCATGGCGCCAGGTCGCTCGATGACGTGATGCGCGTGCTGTGGGAACGCTTCGGCTGCGACTTCTACCAGGGCGGCGGCCGTGGCGTGGGCGAGGCGCAGGTCGAGGCCATCTTCGACGAAGTGGCCGGCGCCCGCCTGCGCACCCAGTTCGAGCGCTGGGTGCGCGGCACCGAAGACCTGCCGCTGGCCAAGCTGTACGCGCCTTTCGGCCTGAAACTGGTGGACGAGCGCAAGAGCGGCAAGCCCTCGCTCGACGCGAACATCGGCCGCGATCCGCTCGGCGCCAAGCTGAGCCAGGTGCACGAAGGCGGCGCCGCCCACCGCGCGGGCCTGTCCGCGCACGACGTCATCATCGCGATCGACGGCCTGCGCGCCACCGGCAACCCGTCGAACGTGGACACCCTGCTGGGCCGCTACCGCGTCGGCGACACGGTGCGCATCCACGCCTTCCGGCGCGACGAGCTGATGGCGTTCGAGGTGATCCTGCAGGGCGAGCGCGCACCGGGCATCAGCCTGGCGCCGGCGGCGCCCGGCCGCAAAGCCGCGCTCCTGAAGCGCCCCAGCAGCATGTAAAGGCTGTTCGTAGGGTGGGCGGATTCTCCGCCCACGCGTTCAACTCCAACCTGAACCGAGGCTCCGCTTGAAAACCGCCCTGATCGCCGTCACCCTCTTCCTGGCCGCCAGCTCTGCCTCCGCCCAGCTCCCGGTTCCCGTGAAAACCGACATCAACACCCGCGTCAACGCCATGTACCCCTGGCTCGACACGGTGTACAAGGACCTGCACGCCCACCCCGAAATCGCTTTCCAGGAAGTGCGCACCGCCGGTAAGCTGGCCCATGAGATGCGCAAGCTCGGCTTCGAGGTCACCGAAAAGGTCGGCAAGACCGGCATCGTCGCGCTCCTGAAGAACGGCCCCGGCCCGACGGTCCTGGTGCGCACCGAGATGGACGGCCTGCCGATGGAAGAAAAGACCGGCCTGCCCTACGCCAGCCGGGCCAGGGCGATGAACAATGGCGCCGAGACTTTCGTCACCCACAGCTGCGGCCACGACGTCCACATGGCCGGCTGGCTGGGCAGCGCGCGCACGCTGGCGGAGATGAAGGCGACATGGAAAGGTACGCTGGTCTACATCGCCCAGCCGGCGGAAGAAATCGTCTCCGGCGCCAGGGCCATGCTGGACGACGGCCTGTTTACGCGCTTTCCCAAACCGGACTACGCATTTGCCCTGCATTCCTGGCCGCTGGCGCATGGCACGGTTGGTTTCAATGCCGGTCCGGTCTCGTCCAACTCGGATGCGATCGAGATCGTGTTCAAGGGCCGTGGGGGCCATGGTTCGGCGCCCGACAAGTCGCTCGATCCGATCCTGGTTGCCGCCCGCTTTGTCGTCGACGTGCAGACCGTGGTCAGCCGCGAGAAGGATCCGAAGGAATTCGGTGTGGTGACCATCGGGGCGATCCAGGGCGGCACGGTGGGCAACATCATCCCGGACAGCGTGCAGGTGCGCGGCACCATCCGTTCCTACAGCCCGGCCGTGCGCGCCAGGTTGCTCGACGGCGTGCGCCGCGTGGCGAATGCGTCGGCCGCCATGGCCGGGGCACCGGCGCCGGACGTGCAGCTCATCAGCGGCGGCGCCGCCATCGTCAATAGCGAAGCCCTGGTGAACCGCACCGAAGCCGTGTTCAAGGACGCCTTCGGTGCCGCGAACGCCCAGCGCATGCCGGCCATGACCGCCAGCGAAGATTTCTCGCTCTTCGTCAACGAGGGCATTCCTTCGATGTTCTTCTTCACGGGCGTCTACGACCCTCAAACGGTACTCGAAGCCGAACGGGAAGGCGGCAAGCCGATCGCCTTCAACCATTCGCCCTCCTACGCGCCGGTACCGGAGCCCTCGATCAAGACCGCCGCGCAGGCCATGAGCATGGCAGTGCTGAATGTACTTAACCGGAAATAAACCAGGAAAACAACGGATATTTACTCGTAGTAAATATCCGTTGATTCATTGAAGCACTTTCCTTATAAATGTCGTTCCAAAAATTATTCCGGTTGCAAACCGGTATTCCAGGGGAATCGACATGTCCAAACGCCTTCGCTCCGTCCTTCCATTCGCCATCTTGGCAGTTTCGGCCAGCCTGACC
>NZ_JAIWIA010000071.1 GCF_020176695.1 Massilia sp. MS-15
CCAAACGCCTTCGCTCCGTCCTTCCATTCGCCATCTTGGCAGTTTCGGCCAGCCTGACCGGTTGTGCATCGATCGTCAGCGGCACCAACCAGATCGTCTCGGTCGAAACCCGGCAAGCCGCTGGTAACGTGGACGGCGCTACCTGCAAACTGGAGAACGACAAAGGCGTATATTACGTGACCACGCCGGGTACCGTTACCGTGCGCCGCGCCTACGGCGACATGAGCGTGCGCTGCGAAAAGCCGGGCATGGAAGCGGGCATTGCGACCATCAAGTCATCGACCAAGGGCATGGCCTTCGGTAACATCGTCTTCGGCGGCGTGATCGGCGTAGGCGTGGACATAGCATCGGGCGCGGCCTACGATTACCCGACCCTGTTCCAGATCATGATGGGCCACACGGCAGTCGTTGCCCCGCCAGTGGCGACGTCAACGGTAAAGGCAGGCGTGGACGCGCCGGCACAGTCCGTTGCCGGCGGCTCGCAGTGAACGCACTGGCGTGCCGGACAAATACTGGCGCGCCAGGTCTCGATCATTGCGGAGCGGCCAGAATCCTTAACTGGAAACGGTAGTCACGGTCAAACAGGAAGGTTTCCGAAAAGGTCATTGCGCGGCTGTTTGCGGCAAGCAGGCCATGGGGCCGTGGCAGTGGACTGCTGCGTAGCATCGAGGCCAGCGCCACCCTGGCGGCATCTGGATCCCGGGCGCGCTGCACCTGCACATCGGCCAGCCGGCCGTCCCGATCTACAGTGATGTTGACGACGACGATTGCCGGCAGCATCGGCGGCAGGCGTCCGCTGAAGGTACGGTCGGCATTGCGTTCGACGATGTGGCGCGCCACGTGCGCCTTGTAGGCGTCTAGCGTGAGGGATGGCGGCGGCGGCGGAGCGGCCATCGGCTCGCGTTCGATGACGATGGTGCTGTGTTCTTCGCCGGGGACGGGGTACGGGGAACTGGCACATCCGCACAGGACCACCAGCGAGGTGACTGGTAAAAGCGCATGCAGCGCTTTACTGCGAAAAGAAATGTCCATGACAGATGAATGTAGCGTCGCAGGTTGGCGCCTCGAGGGCGCTTAACTTCGACGTTGCGCATTCATCCTTGGTTCCGCCGAGCTTATTCAGCCCTGCATGTCAGCCAAACAACCTCTGCAGCTCCACACCGGGCTCCGGCGCCCGCATGAAGGCCTCTCCGACCAGGAAGGCGTGCACGTCCGCCGAGCGCATGCGCTTCACGTCAGAAGGGCCCATGATGCCCGACTCGGTCACCACCAGGCGTTCTGCCGGAATCCTCGGCAGCAGGCCGAGCGTCGTATCCAGCGACACCTCGAAGGTGCGCAGGTTGCGGTTGTTGATGCCCACCAGCGGAGTCTTTAGTTTCAGCGCCGCAGTCAATTCGTCGCCGTCATGCACCTCGACCAGCACGTCCATGCCGAGGTCAAACGCGCAAGCCTCCAGTTCCGCCATCAGGCCGTGGTCCAGTGCCGACACGATCAGGAGGATCGCATCCGCGCCCATCGCGCGCGCTTCGTACACCTGGTAGTGGTCGACGATGAAGTCCTTGCGAATCACCGGCAGCGCGCACGCCGCACGGGCCTGGCGCAGGTAGTCCACCGAGCCCTGGAAGAACTGCACGTCAGTCAGCACCGAGAGGCAGGCTGCGCCGTGTTCGGCGTAGCTCTGCGCGATCGCCGCCGGCTGGAAGTCCGGACGCAGCACGCCTTTCGAGGGCGAGGCTTTCTTCACTTCCGCGATGATCCCGGCCTGGCCGGCAGCGATCTTGTTGCGCAGGCTGTTTTCGAAACCGCGGATGGCGCGGCGTGCTTCCAGGTCGCTTTCCACCTCGCGGCGCAGGCTGGCCAGGTCGCGCGCCTTCTTCGCCGCGGCCACTTCATCCGCCTTGACGGCCAGGATCTTGTTCAGGATGTCGGACATGGGAACCTTAGTGTTGCTTGGAGACGAACATCAGTGATTTCCTGCCAGCTGGCGGCTTACCTGCACGAATTGCTCGAGCTTGGCCAGGGCCGCGCCCGACGCGATCGTGGCACGCGCTTTCGCCAGGCCTTCCTCGATCGAGGCCACCACCCCGGCCGCATACAGGGCGGTGCCGGCATTCAGGGCCACGATGTCGCAGGCCGGCCCCGGTTCGCCGCGCAGCGCTTCCAGCACGCGCGCTTTCGATTCCGCGGTGTTCGCCACCTTCAGGTTGCGGCTCGAGACCATCGCCATGCCGAAGTCTTCCGGATGGATCTCGTACTCGCGGATCTCGCCATTGACCAGCTCACCGACCAGGGTGCCGGCGCCGAGCGAGACTTCGTCCATGTTGTCGCGCCCCCAGACCACCAGCGCATGCTGGGCGCCGAGACGCTGCAGCACCCGCACCTGGATGCCGACCAGGTCGGGGTGGAATACGCCCATCAGGATATTCGGCGCGCCGGCCGGGTTGGTCAGCGGCCCCAGGATATTGAAGATGCTGCGCACGCCCAGCTCGCGCCGCACCGGCGCCACGTGCTTCATGGCCGCATGGTGGTTCGGCGCGAACATGAAGCCGATGCCGGTCTGGGCGATCGACTGGGCGATCTGCTCGGGTTTCAGGTCGATCTGGGCGCCGAGCGACTCGATCAGGTCGGCGCTGCCGGAGGACGAGGACACGCTGCGCCCGCCATGCTTGGCCACGCGCGCCCCGGCGGCGGCCGCCACGAACATCGAAGCGCTCGAGATATTGAAGGTATGGGCGCCGTCGCCGCCGGTGCCGACGATGTCGAGCAGGCCGGTGGTGTCGGCCATCGGCACCTTGGTCGCGAATTCACGCATCACTTGCGCGGCGGCGGTGATCTCGCCGATGGTTTCCTTCTTCACGCGCAGGCCCACGGTCAAGGCCGCAACCATGGTTGGCGACATCTGGCCCGACATGATCTCGCGGAACAGGTGCAACATCTCGTCGTGGAAGATTTCTCGGTGTTCGATACAGCGCAGCAGGGCTTCTTGTGGGGTGATCGGCATGGCGGTTCCAGTAGGGCTAGACGTGATGGGGACGCAGGCGCCTCAGCGCGCCAGGAAGTTCTTCAGCAGCGCGTGGCCGTGTTCCGACAGGATCGACTCGGGATGGAACTGCACCCCTTCGATGTCGTAGTCCCGGTGGCGCACACCCATGATCTCGCCGTCGTCGGTCCATGCCGTCACTTCCAGGCAGTCCGGCAGCGACGCGCGTTCGATCGCCAGCGAGTGGTAGCGGATCACGGTGAAGGGGCTCGGCAAGTCCTTGAAAACGCCTTCGCCGGTGTGGGCGACGAGCGAGGTCTTGCCGTGCATGACCTGCTTGGCGCGGATCACCTTGCCCCCGAAGGCTTCGCCGATCGCCTGGTGGCCGAGGCACACGCCCAGGATCGGCAGCCTGCCCTTGAACGCGCGCAGGATGTCGAGCGAGATGCCGGCATCGCGCGGCGCCTTCGGTCCCGGCGAGATGCAGATGCGCGCCGGCGCCATGTTTTCGATGTCGTCCAGGGTGATCTCGTCGTTGCGCACGGTGCGCACGTCCTCCCCCAGCTCGCCGAAGTACTGGACCAGGTTGTAGGTGAAGGAATCGTAGTTGTCGATCATGAGCAGCATGTCAGAACTCTCCATCCAGGCCGTCCTGCACCTGTTCGGCCGCGCGCAGCACGGCTCTCGCCTTGTTTTCCGTTTCCAGCCATTCCATCTCGGGGATGGAATCGGCCACGATGCCGGCCGCGGCCTGCACGTACAGGTTGCCGTCCTTGATCACGCCGGTGCGGATCGCGATCGCCACGTCCATCTCGCCACCGAAGGACAGGTAGCCGCAGGCGCCGCCATAGATCCCGCGTTTCACGGGCTCGAGTTCGTCGATCACTTCCATCGCGCGCACCTTCGGCGCGCCGGTAAGCGTGCCGGCAGGGAAGGTGGCGCGCAGCACGTCGAGGTTCGACATGCCATCCTTCAGCCGGCCTTCGACGTTGGAGACGATGTGCTGCACATGCGAGTATTTTTCGATGACCATGCGGTCGGTGACCTTGACGCTGCCAGTCTCCGCGATACGGCCGATGTCGTTGCGCGCCAGATCGATCAGCATCACGTGCTCGGCGACCTCCTTCGGGTCGGCCAGCAGCTCTGCCGCCAGCGCGGCATCGTGCTCGGGCGTGGCGCCGCGCGGGCGGGTGCCGGCGATCGGGCGCAACGTGACCTTCTTGCCACCCTCGTTGCCAGCACCTTGCAGGGCTTCGTTGCGCACCAGGATCTCGGGCGAGGCGCCGACGATCTGCAGGTCGCCGAAATCGTAGTAGTACATGTAGGGTGAAGGGTTCAGCGAACGCAGCGAGCGGTACAGCGACAGCGGCGAATCCACGTAGGGCTTGCGGATGCGCTGGCCGATCTGCACCTGCATCAGGTCGCCCGCCATCACGTACTCGTGGGCCCGGGCGACCGCCTTCAGGTAGTCTTCCTTTGAAAAATCGCGCACCGCTTCGGTCCGCACCGAGCTGGACGTCACGGGCGCGTCGACGCTGCGCCGCAGCATCACCCGTAAATCCTTCAGGCGCTGGCGCGCACGCGCATAGGCTTCCGGCTGGGACGGATCGGCATACACGATCAGGTACAGCTTGCCGGACAGGTTGTCGATCACCGCCAGCTCTTCGGTCAGCATCAGCTGGATGTCCGGCAGGCCGAGAGCATCTGGCGGGCAGCCGTGTTCCAGCTTGCGCTCGATGTGGCGCACCGTGTCGTAGCCGAAGTAGCCGGCCAGGCCGCCGCAGAAGCGCGGCATGCCGGGACGCAGCGCCACCCTGAAGCGCGCCTGGAACTGTTCGATGAAGGCGAGCGGGTCGCCCTGGTGGGTCTCGACGACCTCGCCATGCCTGAGAACCTCGGTGCGCTTGCCGGTATTGCGGATCAGGGTCGATGCCGGCAGGCCGATGAAGGAATAGCGTCCGAAGCGCTCGCCGCCGACCACCGACTCGAGCAGGAAGGTGTTCTTGCCGGCCTGCTGGGACTGGGCCAGCTTCAGGTACAGGGTCAGCGGGGTTTCCAGATCGGCGAAGGCTTCGGCGATCAGCGGAATGCGGTTGTAGCCCTGGCTGGCCAGCGAGCGGAATTCGAGTTCGGTCATGCTTTTCTCCAGACCGCCCGGGAAAGGGAAGGGCGGTGGTTCACTTCAAAAAACCTGCCGATGGACGAAGTCCGCCGGCAGCAATCGATACGGGTCAGTTAGCCCAGGATTGCCAGCGTCGCCACAGCCAGGCCTCAAGGGCGCCGGTCTGGTTGACAGTGTGTTTTTTGGTGAAAAACATGGTTAGATGACTTGTCTTGCGGTGTCGTTATGTGCAGATATTAACGCGGCTGCATCCAGCAGCGAACTCACTATACCATCCGAATCGATTTCTTGTATAGGCCGTCCGTGGTTATAACCATATGGCACGGTGAGCACATGGCAGCCCGCGGCACGCGCCGCTTCGGCGTCGTTCGAGGAGTCGCCGATCGCCACGACCTGCGAAGGCGGCAGGTCGAACGCGGTGCACACGCCGAGCAGCGGCATCGGATCCGGCTTCTTCTTCGGGAAGGAGTCGCCGCCGTAGACCAGCTCGAACCAGGGCGCCAATCCTTTTTGCGCCAGCAGCGGCGTGGTGAAGGCCATCGGTTTGTTGGTCACGCAGGCCAGGCGCAGGCCTTGCGCCTTCAGTGCGGCCAGCCCCTCGAGCACGCCAGGGAAGAGCGTACTGCGATCGCCGTTGATGGCAAGGTAGTGGCGCTGGTACCCGGCCAGCGCTTCATCGAAGATAGCGTCCACGCGCGCCGCGTCCCAGTCGAGCAGCAGGGCATCGCGCACGAGCTTCTCGGAGCCCTTGCCGACCAGCGGCTTGATGGTGTCCTGCGTGATCGGGCCCAGGCCCAGGCCGGCGCGCATGCCGTTCAGTGCCGCCTCGAAGTCGGGCACCGTGTCGAGCATGGTGCCGTCCAGGTCGATGATGGCGGCCCGGATGCCTGCTGCGCCGGCCCGCATTATTTGCCGACCTTGGCCAGTTCGGCGCGCATGGCGTCGATCACGGCCTTGTAGTCCGGCTTGCCGAAGATGGCCGAACCGGCGACGAAGGTGTCGGCGCCCGCGGCCGCGGCTTCGGCGATGTTCTCGGCCTTGATGCCGCCGTCGACCTCCAGCATGATGTCGCGGCCCGATTCATCGATCATGCGGCGTGCCATGGCGATCTTCTTGAGCGCCTGCGGGATGAAGGACTGGCCGCCGAAGCCCGGGTTCACCGACATGATCAGGATCATGTCGATCTTGTCCATCACGTGCTCGAGGTAGTGCAGCGGCGTGTGCGGGTTGAACACCAGGCCGGCCTTGCAGCCGTGGTCGCGGATCAGCTGCAGCGTGCGGTCGATGTGCTCGGAGGCTTCCGGGTGGAAGGTGATGATGTTGGCGCCGGCCTTGGCGAAGTCCGGGATGATGCGGTCGACCGGCTTGACCATCAGGTGCACGTCGATCGGCACCTGCACATGCGGACGGATCGCCTGGCATACCAGCGGACCGATGGTCAGGTTCGGGACGTAGTGGTTGTCCATCACGTCGAAGTGGATGATATCGGCGCCGGCGGCGACGACATTGCGCACTTCCTCGCCCAGGCGGGCGAAATCGGCGGACAGGATGCTGGGAGCGATGCGGTAGGTGGTCATGGTGAGGTGCTGGTAAGGACGAAGCCCGTATTCTACGCCCATGCAGGGCTGGGCTGCAGCGCCGGCGGCGCCGCGCGTCGGCGGTGCGCGGTATGATTGCCGTTTGCGCCACATGGCGCCCGCCTACCATTGACGATCACGCAAGGAATACCATGCCCGCCTATGAATTCGCTGTCCAGGTCAGGACCCAGTACCTGCCGGAGCAGTCCAACCCGGACCGCGACCAGTACGTGTTCAGCTACACCATCACGATCCAGAACACGGGCAGCATCGCGGCCCAGCTGATCTCGCGCCACTGGGTGATCACGGATGCCAGCAACGCGACGCAGGAAGTGCGCGGCCTGGGCGTGGTCGGCCACCAGCCGCTGCTGCAGCCGGGCCAGCAGTTCGAGTACACCAGCGGCACCCAGGTAGGCACGCCGCAGGGCTCGATGTACGGCGAATACTTCTGCGTGGCCGAGGATGGGCACCGCTTCGAAGTGCCGATCCCGGAATTCGTACTGGCGCAGCCGGGCGCGCTGCACTGATTATTGCTTGTTATCGCGCTCTTCCTGTACCGGGTCTTCGGGCACGTCCTCGCGTCCGGCGAACATGGTCCACCACACGATAAAGACCAGCAGGAACAGCGCCACCCCAGCTTCCACCATCAAGATCCACATATCGGTCCTTATGCTTTCAACACGCCGCAGTGTAACCGCTTCGCTTGTCCTCGTCTCGCTGCTGGCAGCCTGCTCGACCACGCCGCCGGCACCGGTGCGCATGCCGGCGCCGGTCGGTCCGGTCTATGTACCGGAGCAGCCCACGCAGGCGGTGATACCGGTCCAGCCGCCGGCGCCCGCGCCCCTGATGACGCCAACCACCTTCAGCGCTCTGCCTGGGTGGGAGCAGGACGACCTGCGCCAGGCCTGGCCGGCGCTGTTGCAAACCTGCCGCGGCCTGGCCAGCAGGCCTGAATGGAAGGCCGTGTGCGCCGCCGCGCGCGCGACCGACGCCGCCGATGGCGCTGCGGTACGGCGTTTCTTCGAATCCTGGTTCGTGCCCAACCTGGTACGTGCCGCCGATGGGGCCGACACCGGCCTGATCACGGGTTACTACGAAGCGATGTTGTACGGCGCCCGCAAGCGCGGCGGCGCTTACCAGACGCCGCTCTACCGGGTGCCGGACGACCTGCTCACGGTCGACCTGGCCAGCGTCTATCCGCAGCTGAAGGGTATGCGCCTGCGCGGGCGCCTGTCGGGCAAGACCGTGGTTCCGTACAGCACCCGCGCCGAGATCGCGCGCGCGCCCTTCGCCGGTAAGGAACTGCTGTGGGTGAACGATCCGGTCGAAGCCTTCTTCCTCGAGGTGCAGGGCTCCGGCCGGGTGCAGCTGGATAGTGGCGAGACCGTGCGCGTGGCCTATGCCGACCAGAACGGCCATCCCTACAAGACGATCGGCCGCTGGCTGGTGGAGCAGGGCGAGCTCACCGCCGAGCAGGCCACGGCGCAGGGTATCCGCGCCTGGATCGCCGCCAATCCGGAGCGGCGCCAGGAGCTGTTCAACGTCAACCCCAGTTATATCTTCTTCCGTGAAGAGAAGCTGCCCGATCCTTCGCTCGGTCCGAAAGGCGCGCTTGGCGTACCGCTCACCCCTGGGCGCTCGGTGGCGATCGACCCGTCCTTCATCCCGCTCGGCGCGCCGTTGTACCTGGCGACGACCGAAGCCGGCAGCGAACTGCCGCTGCAGCGCCTGATGATGGCGCAGGACACCGGCGGGGCGATCCGCGGTGCGGTGCGGGCCGACTTCTTCTACGGCTTCGGGCCGGAGGCGATGGACAGGGCGGGCAAGATGAAGCAGCGCGGCACGGTCTGGGTGCTGTTGCCGCGATCCACACCCTAGGCGCGCTTACCCTCTCGTTTCCTTCAGACGCGTTCCGAATACCCGCCGGCCGCCAGCAGGACGGCGCCGGCGGCGATCCATCCGAGGCCGGCACGCGCAGTCGATCCAGAGCACCACGACGACGTACGCGGCCACGGTCCAGGCGGTGCGGCCGAACAGCGCGGCCGGGATGGTCGGGACCATGGCGAAACCGAGCGCCGACACGACCAGGCCGACCAGGATGCCGCCGCCGGTACCGAAACGCTTAAACAGGGGCTTGACCAGCAGCGATGCCGCCAGCGGATGCGCGTTCGAGGCCGGCGGCTGCGGTTCGCGCGCGCGGATGCGGCGCAGGCTGAGCAACGAGACGATGAAGCCGGCCACGTTGCACAGATGGCGATCGGGGCGCCCGGCGGCTGTATCAGTCCGTCGGCCATGCCCGGGCCGACCACACGCGCCGCCGATTCTGTGGCCGCGAACTTCGATTGGGCCGCGACCAGGCCGTAGCGCCCGAGGGAGAAGGTCAGGAACACCTGCTCCCCGCTGCCGCCGACCACGTGCGCGGCGTGAGCATGTCGAGCCACCAGGCCAGCGGCACGGTGACCAGCGCGAGCGCTACCAGCATCGCTTGCCATCCTCACCGACAAGATATTGCTGAACAAATCATCATACCGTGTTCGCCAGCCTGTGAGACGTTACAATCCCGGCAATCCATCCAAGCTTTTATCCGGTTAATCTTACAAGGAATGTCACATGGAATATGCAGATCTGCTGATTGAAAACCATGGCAAGGTCGTCGTGGTGCGCCTGAACCGCCCGAAGGCGATGAATGCGCTGAACGACAACATGATGAATGAACTGGGTGATGCCCTCCTCAAGTTCGACGCCGATCCGGCTGTCAACGTCATCGTCCTGACCGGCAGCGACAAGGTCTTCGCTGCCGGCGCCGACATCGCGGCCATGGCGAACTACACCTATGCGGTGGACACCTATCCGGGTAACTACATCGGCCGCAACTGGGAGCACATCCTAAACATTCGCAAGCCGGTGATCGGCGTGGTGTCGGGCTACTGCCTGGGCGGCGGCTGCGAACTGGCCATGATGTGCGACTTCCTGATCGCCGCGGAGAGCGCCAAGTTCGGCCAGCCCGAAATCAAGGTGGGAGTGACGCCGGGCGCTGGCGGCACCCAGCGCCTGCCGCGCGCGATCGGCAAATCGAAGGCAATGGACCTGCTGCTCACCACCCGCATGATCGACGCTGCCGAAGCCGAGCGCACCGGCCTGGTGTCACGTGTCTATCCGGCCGAGAGCGTGATGGAAGAAGCGATCAAGATTGCCCAGGGCATCGCTGACATGCCGGTCTCGGTCGCCATGCAGATCAAGGATTGCGTCAACCAGGCTTACCAGATGCCGCTGAGCGAAGCCGTGCGCTACGAGCGCCGTTACTTCCACGCCGGCTTTGGAACGCCGGCCCAGAAAGAAGGCATGGCGGCCTTCCTCGAGAAGCGCAAGCCGGACTTCGAAGGAATGTAAGCGATGCGGGCGGCGGCGTTCCCGGCATTGCGTCGAGGAGCAGCGGCGCTCGTCATCGTCATCGTTGCGGTGGCGGCCTATGGCTGTAGCGCGTTGCCGCCGCTGGGCCAGCGCACCGCCAGCTTCGCGCTGGACGGCACCCACACGACACTGCTGGGGCAGGCCATCGCCCCGCTGGCGGCCGCGCATCCCGGCCGCTCCGGGATCCATCCCCTGATCGACGGGCGCGATGCCTTTGCTGCACGCGTCCTGCTGGCCCGCAAGGCCGAGCGCAGTCTCGACGTCCAGTCCTATTTATGGCGCGACGACCTGACTGGTACGCTGATGCTGGATGCCCTGCGCGAAGCCGCGGTACGCGGCGTACGGGTCCGGCTCCTGCTGGACGATAACAACACGACCGGACTCGATCCGGTGCTGGCAGCCCTCGACCGCGAACCGAACGTCGAGGTGCGGCTCTTCAATCCATTTGCGCTGCGCCGCTGGCGCAGCCTGGGCTACCTTGCCGATTTCAGCCGGCTGAACCGGCGCATGCATAACAAGTCGTTCACGGCAGATGGCCAGGCGAGCATCGTGGGCGGGCGTAACGTCGGCGATGAATATTTCGGCGCGGCGGGAGACATGTTGTTCGTCGATCTCGACGTGCTGGCGGTTGGCCCGGTAGTGCGCGAGGTGGCGCAGGATTTCGACCGCTACTGGAACAGTGCCTCCGCCTATCCCGTGATGGCGCTGGTCGCCACTGAAGACGCGGCGCGTCCGGGCGTTCTGGCAGGGCGCGCGGCAGCATTTCGCACGCAGCCTGCAGCCCAGCGTTACCTGGACGCGATCCGGACCTCTCCATTCGGCGAGCAGCTGGTGCAGGGACGACTGTCTCTTGACTGGAGCCTGACTCGCATGGTGAGCGACGATCCGGCGAAAGCGCTCGGCAAAGCTGATCCGGATGAGCGCATGGCCGTTGGCTTGCGCAGGCTGTTCGGCGAACCGAAACGGCAAATCGACCTGGTGTCGCCCTATTTCGTTCCCAGCCAGGATGCTGCGCGCACTCTTGGTGAGCTTGCGCGTAGGGGCGTACAGGTGCGCCTGCTGACCAACTCCCTGGAGGCCACGGATGTGGCGGCCGTCCACGCCGGATACGCCAAGTGGCGTCGCGGAATGATCGAGGCCGGCGTGTCAGTCTTCGAGCTGCGGCGCAGATGGGGCGCCGAGCTACCAGAGCGCGGCAAGGGACGCTTTGGCAGCTCCGCGTCCAGTCTGCATGCCAAGATTTTCGGCGTGGATGGACGTGCGGTGTACGTAGGTTCTTTTAATATGGATCGGCGCTCGATTGACCTGAACACCGAAATGGGCCTGGTCATCGATAGCGCACGACTGGCTGGGCAACTAGACAAGTTGCTTGATAACAACGTGGCTGAAACAGCCTATGAAGTACGCCTGGATGGGAAGGGGCGGCTCTACTGGTTGGAGCGAACTGGCGGCAAACTGAGGCGCCACGACAAGGAGCCTGGCACGAGCGTTTGGCAGCGCGTGGCCGTGCAGTTGTTGTCCTTATTGCCCATCGACTGGCTTCTCTAGCCTTTGTTGACGAGGGCCTTGCGGGAAAGTACGATGATTGCTATAGTTCGCCTCCGCTTCGGCCAGCACCGAAATCGTTAACGGAATCAAGTGGTTACGTTAGCAAGGTCCGCAGAGCAATCTGCAACGAAGCGAACGAGGGGTTGACGGTTTTAGCGAAACACTGCATAATCTCACTTCTCTGCTGCTGACGAACACAACGCTTCGTAAGGCGCAGCAAGGT
>NZ_JAIWIA010000072.1 GCF_020176695.1 Massilia sp. MS-15
AGTATGCAGCTGAGCAAGCTCAGCCGGCACCTTCATCAAACGCCCACACTTATCGACTGTTGATTGTTAAAGAACCGTTGTTCTGCCTTCTGCTATCGCTCCGAATCGTTTTGTTCGTCAGCAGCAGAGGAATGAGATTATGCGCGAGCCGATGAGATGCGTCAAGGCCCACTTTTTCCTTGTCGACGAAAAAGTCACAGACCCGGCAGGGGGCGCACCGAACCGCCCTGCAGTCCGCTCTGCCGGATGGCACGCTCCAGCGCTTCGATGCGTGCCTGCGCCGATGGGTGCGAGGCCAGGTAATGCGTCAAGGCCGGCGCCTGCGCATCCTTCGTGCGTAGCGAAGTGAAGAATTCCGTCGCGCCCCCAATGTGACCGTAACGGCACTGCAGGATCCGCAGTGCGCCCATGTCGGCGGCGGTTTCCCGCTCGCGCGAATGATACGACTGGCCGAGGTGCTCGGCCGGCGCCAGCAGGCCAGCGGCCCAGGAACCGTCCCCGGTCAGCATAGTGGCCGCCGCGACGATGACCAGGCTGCGCCCGAGCGCACGCATGTGGTCGCGGTGAACGAGGTGGGATAGCTCGTGCGCCAGCACGAAGCTCATGCCGTTCTCCGAGCGCAGGTGCGCGAGCAGCCCCGAATGGACGATGACAGTCGCCCCGGGCATGACGAAGGCATTCGCATCCCCGGCCTGACGCATCCGTACCTGCACCGGGCCGCCCACGCCGGCGCAAGCACGCATGCCATCCGCCAGTGACTGCAGCCAGGCCTCGCGCGCAGCGAACGCCGGATCGCGCCTGGGCTGCTCGAGCGCCATCCATTCGGTGATCCGCGCTTCGGTGGCGGGACTCATCTTGTCCACGACCAGGTCCACCGCCAGGCCCAGCGCCCAGACCAGCGCCAGCACCGCCAGCGACAGCCCGCCCAGGATCAACAGGAAATCCTTGAGCGGATGCTCGTGCGAAACGTTGTCGTTATGTTCAGGCAGCGCCGATCGGTACTTCATGTTTCACATAATAGATGGCGGTGCCATAGGCCAGGACTTCGACGCTCGTCACCTGGCCGCGCTGGCTGCCGGCCAGTGGCATGGTCTCCAGCCGGATGTTGATGATCTCGTCCGCGCCAGGGCAGCCCTCCTTCATGCGCAGGATGGCTTCGCGCTTGGCGCGGTCGAGCAGGGTCTCGTAGGATTTGACCGGTCCACCTACCAGCGAGCGCAGGGCCGATGCGGCCTTCTTGAAATAGTCGATCGAAATCACGACGCTGCCCGTTACCAGTTCGCTGCGTGCCACGTCTGCGCCGCGCAGCAGCGTCTTGAGCGAGGTCGCGGGCATCTGCAGCTGCGCTTTCTCGCGCGCGTGGATCGAACGGTAGTGGCGCGACTCGGCAGCCCGTCCGAACACATAGCCCAGCACCACCGGCACCGACCAGAATACCAGCAGGATCAGGTATTCCATCTCAGCCGACCGTGACCGCGGTGCCGTAGACGTAGATCTCGGCCGCACCGGCCGCCACCGAAGAAGTCGAGAAGCGCACGTTGACGATCGCATTCGCGCCCAGCTGGAGGGCCTGCGCCTTCATGCGATTCGTGGCCTGCTCGCGCGATTCTTCCAGCAGCTCGGTATAGCCGCGCAGCTCGCCGCCAACCATGTTCTTCAGGCCAGCCATGATGTCGCGGCCGACGTGCTTGGAACGCACCGAGCTGCCCGAGACGACGCCATGGCAGGCGGTGATGGATTTGCCGGGGATGGTTTCGATATTCGTGAGAAGCATGGCTGGCCGATCCAAAAAAAGGGGTGCCCATTGTAGGCACCCCTTTTTACTCATGGCAATTCACCATGCATACCGCACTTATTCACGCAAGGTCGTGGTGAGGTAGTTCATATCGGCCTTGATTTTCTCCGGCGTGAACGGCAGCACCGGCCATTCCTTGCGCGAATAGACCTGGGTCTGGTCGGCATACCATGGCGATTTCGGATCAGTGGACTGGCTATAGGTCAGCATGCCCTGGGCGATCGGGCCCTGCGCATCGAAGGTGACGGTCTGGATGTAGCTCTGGCCGTGGTTCACGCCCACGTAGCCGTCCTTGGTCAGGCCGGTGCGCATGCTGATCGCGCTATAGGTGCCTTCCTGATTACCGTTGCCGCCATGAATAGCGATGCGCACGCCGTTGCGCGGCTCGACCTGGTAGTCACCCAGGCGGGCGTCGAGTGCGATGTTCAGCGATTGCAACTTCTGGGCCGCGTTGCGCAGGGCGGTCAGCATCGCCGGGGTGGCCGTCGGCGCCAGGCCACGCGGCGTGTTCACCGGGTCGCGCGGATCGAAGGGCACCGCCCACTTGTTCGGGATCGCGTTGGCGCCAGCCCAGAATTCGCGGAACAGGATTTCGCCACGGCTGTCGACGTTGGCGCGGCGGTCCCAGCCCTGCAGCACGGTGCAGGCCTGGCGCACCAGCGCATCTTCCGATGCGGCGCAGGCAGGCAGCAGTTCCGGCAGCACCAGTTCGGCCGCGTTGACGCGGTTGGAGAAGGCCAGCGCCTGCATGTCGGCCAGGGTCAGCTTGCCCTTCTGCGCCACCAGTTCATCGAACTGGCGGAAGCCGATACGGGTACGCAGCGACTGTTCGGCGTTGACGCGTCCGTACAGCGGCGAGAAGCCGAGCGGCGCCGGTCCGACCAGCAGCTGCTTCGGATTGGTCAGCCAGTAGCTGTCGTTCGAATTGCCGACGTAGTCGGTGCGCATCATCCACGGCGCGGTTGCCGGTGCATAGATGCCGGCCGGCGCGCCCGCATCCTGGCCCCAGCCGCAGCTGCTGCGCGAACCGTCGAACAGCAGCGCCGCCTGCAGCAGCAGGCAGCCGTTGACGAACTTGTCGGCATTCATGTGCGGCACCACGCTGGCGTCGGCGTACAGGGTATTGCCGTCGCGGTCGGCGGCGACCGTGTTCACCCATGGCAGGCCGACCACCTTGTCGAGCGAGTCCTTCAGGCCGCGCACGCTGGTCGAGGTCCCGATGCCGAGCCACTGCTCGAGCATGCGGGTGTTGTAGCGGTTCGGGTCGGCCAGCACGTGGGCCGCGGTCGAGGTCCAGGTCAGGCCGGCGGCCGCACGCACGATGACGGCGCCCTGGTGGCTGAAGTAGAAGGTCTTGCTGCGCTTGGTTACCTGTCCGTCCGGCTGCAGCGAATCGACCGAGACGGTCTTCGAGGTCATCTTGCGGCGCTCGCCATCGTACAGATAGGTGGTGCCGGTCGGATCGGTCGGGTCCAGCGCCAGGCGGAAGGTGGTGAAGTGGTTGGCCGTGGTGACGGTGTGGCTCCAGGCCACGTCCTTGTTGAAGCCGATCACGATCGCCGGCACGCCGCCAATGATCACGCCCATCGCGTCGTATTTGCCCGGCACGGTCAGGTGGGCCTGGTAGAAGCGGTCGGTGGTGGTCCAGGGATAGTGCGGATTGCCGAACAGGAGGCCGCGTCCATTGGCGGACAGGTCCTTGCCGACGGCCATTGCATTGCTGCCCAGGCCAGATGCCTTGGACTGCTCGACCTGGGCCAGCAGGGCCTTGCCGTCGACCCGGCGCGGCGACGCCTTGGCCAGGCTCACGGCGGCACCCGGCACACGGCCGGCGTTGACGAAGTCGCGCGCGAAGGCCTGGCCCGATGCGTGCAGCGCCTTCTCGGCCACGATCAGGTACATGTCGTCGACCGTGATCGGACGCACCCACTTGGCGTTGGCGCAGGCGGCCGGCAGCTTGCTGGCGTTGTCCTTGAGATAGCGGTTGTAGCCTTCGACGAAACCTTCCAGCAGCTGGCGCGGCTCGGCGGGGCCAGCGGCATAGTTGGCGCGCAGCTGCTCGATGTCGAGGTAGCCCTTGAAGAAGAAGTCGCTCTCTTCGTTGGTCACGTCCATGTAGTTGCTGCCGCCGCCGTACTCGTCGTCGGTGCGCTGGCGCGGCTTGGCGCCCGGACCGAAGAACAGCGCGCGCTCGCCGCGCACGGTCACCACCGAGTCGGCGAACATGCACAGGTTGTCCTGGGCATAGGCGTGCGCCAGGCCATAGGCCAGGCTGCGGAAATCGTTGGCGCGCACGTGCGGCACCCCATAGGTGGTGCGCGAGAGCTCGACCTCGATGCGCGAAGCCGTCTGCACGGGCGGCTGCACCGGCGAGGTCGCATCGCCGTCATGATCGCTGCTGCAGGCACCCAGCGCCAGCGCGAGCGCGGAGCCGAGGACAATGCGGTAGGGGAGGCTGGTAAGTGCTGGGGCTTGCATGGAACGCTTTCTGCGGCCGGAGCGCGCGAAGAGACATTGAAAGAGGTACATCACTTTAACTCTAAACAATATTGGCGTGTCATGCATGGTGACTAAACTGACAGGAAGGATAGTCAAATCGGCGGCAACACCCGGAGCCGGCCTGGCAAAATGCCAGCGCTTTCGCCGGCGCCAGGGCTTAGAATGGCAGCTTCTCGCTTTTCCGCCCCCGCTCCCGCCATGACGATCCTGCTTTCCACCCTCAACGCCCGCTACACGCACGCCTCGCTCGGCCTGCGCTACCTGCTGGCCAACATGGGCGCGCTGCAGGAGCAGACCCGGATCCAGGAATTCGTCATCGGCGCCAAGACCGCCGACCTGGTCGAACGCATCCTGGCGCACGCGCCGCGCATCGTCGGCCTTGGCGTGTATATCTGGAACGTCGAGGAGACCACCCGCCTGGTGGCCATGCTCAAGCGTGTTGCCCCGGAGGTGAGCGTGGTGCTGGGCGGCCCCGAGGTTTCGCACGAGCTGGGGGAGCAGGCGATCGTGAAACTGGCCGACTACGTGGTCACCGGCTGGGGCGATGTCACGTTTCCGAAGCTGTGCGGCGAAATCCTGGACGGCCCGCAGCCGCTGATGAAGGTGCACGCCGGCGTGCAGCCGCCCATGGCGCAGATCGCCCTGCCCTATTCGCTCTATAGCGACGAGGACATCGCCCATCGCACGCTGTACGTGGAAGCCTCGCGCGGCTGCCCGTTCAAGTGCGAGTTCTGCCTGTCCTCGCTGGACAAGACGGCCTGGCCCTTCCCGTTGGAGACCTTCCTGGGCGAGATGGAAGCCCTGTATGCACGCGGCGCGCGCCTGTTCAAGTTCGTCGACCGCACCTTCAACCTGAACGTCAAGACCAGCCTGCGCATCATGCAGTTCTTCCTCGACAAGCTGGCCGCGCACCCGGACGATCCGGTGTACGCCCACTTCGAGCTGGTGCCCGACCACCTGCCGGAGGCGCTGAAGGCATCGATCGCGCAGTTCCCGCCGGGCGCGCTGCAGTTCGAGATCGGCATCCAGAGCTTCAATCCCGAGGTGCAGGCGCTGGTGAGCCGGCGCCAGGACAATGCCAAGGCCGCCGACAACATCCGCTGGCTCACCGAACACGCCAGCACCCACCTGCACGTGGACCTGATCGCCGGTCTGCCAGGCGAAGACGTCGCCAGTTTCGCCCGCGGTTTTGACCAGCTGGTCAAACTCGGGGCGCAGGAAATCCAGTTCGGCATCCTGAAACGCCTGCGCGGCACGCCGATCATCCGTCATACCGAGGCTTTCGGCATGGTCTACGATCCCTACCCGCCCTATACCGTGCTGGCCACGAGCCTGATCGACTTCGCGACCATGCAGCGCCTGGTGCGCTTCGCGCGCTACTGGGACCTGGTGGCCAACTCGGGCCGTTTTACGCACAGCACCCGTGCCCTGCTGGGCGAAGCGCCATTCGACAACTTCATGGCCTTCGCGGACTGGCTCTACACCCGCACCGACGCCACCCACCGCATCGCCCTCGAGAAGCTGGCCAGGCTGGTGCAGGAATGGCTGCAACTGCGCGGCATGGCACCGGTGGAGGCGGCGGCACTGCTGGCGTCCGACTATGCGGGCAAGCTCGATACCGCGCATGCGGCCAGGCCGGCGGCGGCGGTGCCGGAGCGGCAGCTGCGCCATCTGGCGGCTTGAGCCGGCTGCGGCGCTCTGTTAGGTAGCGTGTAGCAGCGATAACGATTCTCTTTTACACTGGCGCAATGCAGATTGAAAATGCGCCAATATTAACCATCCAGCATCCCGCAGCGCCCGCATCCGCCGGCGGCGCGGGCCAATCTGTCGTGGCGAGCGGTGTCTGGCAAATCCATACGCTGACCCAGAAGGGCGCGCTGAAGGCGATCACCCGCACCCTGCGCGCGCTGCGCAACCAGGACAGCCTCGAATGGGACCTGTCCGGCATCGAGCGCCTCGACCACGTCGGCGCCCAGATGTTCTGGAATGCCTGGGGCAAGCGGCGTCCCGGACGCCTGCGGCTCGACCCGCACCACGAAGAGCTGTTCGGCCGCATCGAGAAGGCCAGCGCGCTGGCCCTGCCGCGCCACCGCGTCAGTCCGCTGCACTGGCTGATCGTGCTGGGCGGCGGCGTACTGTCCTTTTTCGAGCACCTGCGCGGCTTTCTCAGCCTGATCGGCCAGCTGGTGCTCGACATCGGCCGTTTCCTGCGCCGTCCGCAGGGGGGACCCTGGCGCGAGATCTCGGCCAACATCTATCACTCCGGCTTCCAGGCGCTCGGCATCACGGCCATGGTCGGCTTCCTGATCGGGATCGTGCTGTCCTTCCTGTCCTCGCAGCAGCTGCGCATGTTCGGGGGCGACATCTACATCGTCAACATCCTTGGCATGGCCGTGATCCGCGAACTGGGCCCGCTGCTGGCGGCGATCCTGGTGGCCGGCCGCTCCGGCTCCTCGATCACCGCGCAGCTGGGCGTGATGCGCGTGACCGAGGAACTCGACGCCATGCTGGTGATGGGCATCTCGCACGGCCAGCGCCTGATCATGCCGAAGGTGATCGCGCTCGCCATCTCGATGCCGCTGCTGGTGGTATGGACCGACGCCATGGCCCTGATCGGTGGCATGGTCTCGGCCAAGATCGAGCTGGGCCTGGCCTTCCGCTACTTCATCCAGAAGCTGCCGGACGCGGTGCCGGTGGTGAACTACACGATCGGCCTGCTCAAGGGCTGCGTGTTCGGCATGCTGATCGCGCTGGTGTCCTGCCACTTCGGCCTGCGCATCAAGCCGAACACCGAAAGCCTGGGGCGCGGCACCACCACCGCGGTGGTCACGGCGATCACCGTGGTGATCCTCGCCGACGCGGTGTTCGCCATCATCTTCAACGACGTGGGGTTCTGATGGCCGATACCGTACAGCGCACGCCGCAGCGCCTGAACAAGCGGCCGGACGAGGATGTCGGCCCGCCGGTGGTCGAGATCCGCAATCTCTGGACGCGCTTCGGCCGCACCGTCGTGCACCAGGACCTGAGCCTCGACATCTATGCCGGCGAGATCCTCAGCATCGTGGGCGGTTCCGGCACCGGCAAGACCGTGCTGCTGCGCCAGATGCTGGGCCTGGAGCGGCCCAGCCAGGGCAGCGTCAAGGTCTTCGGCGAAGACATCAGCCAGGCCAAGCCGGACCAGCTGCAGCACATGCGCAACCACTGGGGCATGCTGTTCCAGCAGGGCGCGCTGTACTCGGCGCTTACCGTGTTCGACAACATCGCCCTGCCGATGCGCGAGCTGCGCGCGCTGCCGGAAGACGTCATCCGCGACGCCGTGCTGCTCAAAATGGACATGGTGGGCCTGGGGCCGGAGCACGCCAACAAGATGCCATCCGACCTGTCGGGCGGGATGATCAAGCGCGCCGCGCTGGCACGCGCCCTTGCCCTCGAACCCCGTCTATTGTTCCTGGACGAACCCACCGCGGGCCTCGACCCCGACCTGTCGGACGCCTTCGTCTCGCTGATCCAGACCCTGCACAGCGAGCTGAAACTCACGGTGGTGATGGTCACCCACGACCTCGACACGCTGTTCGCGCTGTCCTCGCGCATCGCGGTCCTGGCGGAGAAGCACGTACTGGCGGTGGGGCCGGCGTGCGACGTGCTGCGGGTGCAGCACCCGTTCATCAAACACTTTTTCCTGGGTCCACGCGGCCAGCGGGCGCTCGAAGTGCTCGAAGAGCGCAACGCCCAGAACGATTCGGAGGACTGATATGGAAAACAGGTCGTATGCCCTGATGACAGGCGTGTTTACGATCGCCCTGGTGATCGCGGCCGTGCTGGCCGGCTTGTGGTTCAACCGCGACCGCACGGAACTGGTGCCCTACGAGATCGTCACCACCCAGTCGATCCCGGGCCTGAACCCGCAGGCCACGGTGCGCTACCGCGGCCTGGAGGTCGGCCGGGTGGACGAGATCGTGTTCGACCCGCGCGTCACCGGCCAGATCCTGATCCGCCTGTCGGTGGACAAGGATTCGCCGATCACCACCACCACCTTCGCCTCGCTCGGCTACCAGGGCGTGACCGGGATCGCCTTCATCCAGCTCGACGACGACCGCACCGGCTCGCCGCGCCTGGCGCAGCGCGAAGACCGGCCGGCGCGCATTCCGCTGCGCCCGGGCCTGCTGGACCAGCTGGAAAAGCGCGGCCTGGCCATCCTCGAGAAGACCGAGCAGATCACGGACAGCCTGAGCAAGATGGTGGCCCCGGAAAACCAGCGGACCATCATCGGCGCCTTCGACAGCATCGGCAAGGCGGCCGACGCCTACGCGGCCATCCCGCAAAAGCTGGAGCCGACCTTCGCGCGCCTGCCCGCGCTCACCGCGAAACTGGATCGCAGCCTGGACTCGTTCGACGCCGCGGCCAGCAGCGTCGACGCGACCGCCGACAGCTACAAGGCGCTGTCCACCCGGCTGCAGGGCCCGGACGGCCCGCTCGAACGCCTGAACGGCGCCATCGGCTCGCTGCAGTCCGCCACCAGCGAACTCGAACTCGAAACCCTGCCCCACGTCGTCGAGATGACCGATGAGGCGCGCGGCGCCCTGCGCGCCGTGAAGCGCACCGCCACCTCGCTGTCCGACCGCCCGCAGAGCATCCTGTTCGGCGCGCCGAGCGCCCGGCCGGGTCCGGGCGAACCGGGCTTTGTGCCACCGACCAAATGAGGACCACCGTGACCGCCTTTCCGCTCCGCTTCCTGTCCCGCCCCGCCACCGTCCTCGCCGCCACCGCTGCGCTGCTGCTGACCGGCTGCGCCGGCAGCAAGGTCCAGGACAACACGACCTATGACTTCGGCCCGGCCGCCATGCGCGCCACGCCGGCCGGCCAGGGGGCGGCGACGGCCACGCCGGCCGCGCTGGTGGTGATGGACGCCACCGGTCCGGATGCGCTCGAAAACGAGCGCATGTACTACCGCCTGAACTACGCCGACGCGCTGCAGGCCCATACCTATGCCAACAGCCGCTGGGCCAGCAGTCCGCTGCAGCTGGTTACCCAGCGCATCAAGACCCGCCTGGCGCAGTCGGGCATCAAGGTGTTGTCGGCCACCGACGCCTCGACCGGGGTGCCGCTGCTGCGCGTTGAAGTGGAAGATTTCGTCCATGCCTTCGGCGGCGTGAGCCAGAGCGAAGGCCAGGTCGCCCTGCGCGCCTCGCTGTTCAACGACCACCGCCTGGTGGACCAGCGCAGCTTCTCGCGCACCACCCCGGCGGCCAGTGCCGACGCGGCGGGCGGCGCGCGCGCGCTGGCCGCCAGCATGGATGGCATCGCGGCCGACATGCTGGCCTGGCTGGCCACGCTCGACACCCGCAAGCGATGAACCGCGCCAAGGTCGCCGTCGACCTGCGCGAGCGCCCGCGCGAAGGACGCGGCTCGCCCATCTCGCGCGCGGCGCTGCTGGCCTACCTGCTGCTGATCGTGTATGCCAGCTGGTACCCGTTCTCCGGCTGGCGCGACAGCGGCCTGCCGCTGTTCACCTTCCTGAACCTGGTCAAGCCACGCTACTGGACCGGCTTCGACGTCGGCGTCAACGTCATCGGCTACGTGCCGCTCGGCGTGCTGCTGGTGCTGTCGGTGTATCCGCGCATCCGCGGCGTGTGGGCGGTGCTGCTGGCGGCGCTGGCCGGCGTGCTGGTCACGATGACGATGGAAGCGGTGCAGAACTTCCTGCCCAGCCGCGTGCCCTCCAACCTGGACCTGGTCACCAATGCCGGCGGCTGCCTGCTGGGCGCCCTGCTCGGCGCCTGGTGGGCGCCCGGCCTGCTCGACCGCAGCCGCCTGTTCCAGCTGCGGCGGCGCTGGTTCGCGCCCTACGCCAGCCAGGGCCTGGTGCTGGTGGCGCTGTGGCCGCTGGCGCAGATCTATCCACAAAGCTACCTGTTCGGGCACGGCCAGGTGCTGCCGATCGTCTCCGGCTGGCTGTCGCGCTGGTTCGACGCCGATATCGACCTGGTGGCCATGCTGCGCGGCGACGCCGTGATCACGGCGGAACAGTACTGGCTGTCCGAGACCATCATCACCGCCTGCGGCATGACCGGCGCCGTCCTGACCCTGATGTGCCTGGTGCGGCGTGGCGCCCCGCGCTTCCTGCTGATGCTGTCGATCCTCGCGGTGGCGCTGCTGGTCAAGACGCTGTCGATCGCGCTGCTGTTCCGGCCCGATAACGCCTTCGTCTGGGTCACGCCCGGCGCCGAAGGCGGTTTCCTGATCGGCCTGATCATGCTGTCGGGCCTGGTGTACGCGCCGCAGGTGGCGCAGCGCCGGCTGGCGGTGGTGAGCCTGGTGCTGAGCCTGGTCGTGGTGAACACGGTGCCCGTGAACCCCTATTTCGCCTCCACCCTGCAGGGCTGGGTACAGGGGAAATTCCTGAACTTCAATGGCGCGGCCCAGTTCATGGCGCTGCTGTGGCCTTTCTTTGCCCTGTGGTTCCTGCTACTGCCCTCGCATCAACTGAACCGGCAGGAAGCCCAGCCGCCCGCGCCCGAGCCGGCGCCCTAGGCTGGGCCAGGCCGCCTTATGCCGTATCATTGTGCCTGGCGCGGCGCGCCGGCACCTTTTTAGACGAGACCGAGATGAACGACGAACGCCCCTTCTACCAGCACCATGTCTTCTTCTGCCTGAACGAGCGCGAAGGCAAGGACGCCCGTCCCAGCTGCGCCAAGTGCGGCGCCGAGGGCGCCCAGAAGCATGCCAAGAAGCGCATCAAGGCGCTCGGCCTGAATGGCCCGGGCAAGGTGCGCATCAATAAATCCGGCTGCCTCGACCGCTGCGAGGAAGGCCCGGTGCTCGTGGTGTATCCGGAAGGCACCTGGTACACCTATGTCGACAACGCCGACATCGACGACATCATCGACACCCACCTGGTGGGCGGCAAGGTCGTGGAACGCCTGAAGATCTGATCCCTACCCGCTCTCTTACCCGTAGCAAGCAAGTCATGAACAAGTTTTCGCACAAGTTTACCCTCGACGGCCACGCCGGCAAGATGCAGTGCATCCTCGACCTGCCGGACGGCGCACCGCGCGGCATCGCGCTGGTGGCGCACCCGCATCCGCTGTACGGCGGCACCATGGAAAACAAGGTGGCCCAGACCCTGGCGCGCACCTTCGTCACCCTCGGCTACGCCACGGCGCGCTTCAACTTCCGCGGCGTGGGCGAATCCGAAGGCGTGCACGACGACGGCCGCGGCGAGGTGGACGACATGGACCGCATGTACCGCCACATGACCGCGCAGTACCCGGGCCTGCCGGTGGCCCTGTCGGGTTTTTCCTTCGGTACCTTCGTCCAGGCCCAATTCCAGCAGCGCCTGGTCCAGGAAGGCCGTCCCGCCGAGCGCCTGGTGCTGGTCGGCACCGCCGCCGGCAAATGGCCGATGCCGCCGGTGCCTGCCGACACCATCCTCATCCATGGCGAGCTGGACGATACGATCACGCTGAAGGAAGTGTTCGACTGGGCGCGCCCGCTCGACATCCCGGTGACCGTGATCCCGGGCGCCGACCATTTCTTCCATCGCAAGCTCGGCCACATTAAAAATCTTGTCGTGGAAATGTGGCGACGTGACATTTGATCCGGTCGCTGTGCAATAATGAGTCTCTTCTTTTAAGGCAATACCGGGGCAGCGACGCGCCGTATTGCCTTGCGCACTTCTGCATTGGCATTTTTTACAGACGAACTCTCCCATGAAAAAACTGTTAGCGGCCATGGCCGCCAGCCTGCTGATGGCCTCGGCCAGCGCACAGACCGTCCCGGCACCGACCATTGCAGCCAAGTCCTGGCTGCTGCTCGACGCGACCAGCGGCCAGGTGATCGCCGCGCAAGACCAGCACGCCCGGATCGAGCCGGCTTCGCTCACCAAGATCATGACCGCCTACGTGACCTTCCGCGCCATCCACGACAAGCGCGTGAGCCTGGACACCATGGTGAACGTATCGGTACGCGCCTGGAAGGTCGACGGCAGCAGCTCGAAGATGTTCATCGATCCGAAAGTCCCGGTATCGGTGAACGACCTGTTGCACGGCCTGATGATCCAGTCCGGTAACGACGCGGCGGTGGCCCTGGCCGAAGCCGTGGCCGGTGACGAAGGCACCTTCGTCAACCTGATGAACCGCGAAGCGCAGCGCATGGGCCTGAAGGGCACCCGCTTCGCCAACCCCCACGGCCTGCCCGATCCGAACAACTATTCGACCGCGAGCGACCTGGCGATCCTGGCGGCGAACGTGATCCGCGACTTCCCCGAGTTCTACAAGATCGACTCGATCAAGCAGTTCACCTACAACAAGATCACCCAGCAGAACCGCAACCGCCTGCTGTGGCTCGACTCGACCGTGGATGGCATGAAGACCGGCCACACGGATTCCTCGGGCTACAGCATGATCGCCTCGGCACGCCGCCCGAACGGCAATGCCGGCCAGCGCCGCCTGATTTCGGTGGTGCTGGGCACCAGCTCGCCCGACGTGCGCACACAGGAGAGCCAGAAGTTGCTGAACTGGGGCTTCCAGAATTTCGACACCGTCAAGCTGTACGCGAAGGGCCAGACGGTGAAGTCGGTGCCGGTGTGGAAGGGTGCGGAATCGACCGTGAAGCTGGGCTTCAACCGCGACATCCTGGTGACCGTGCCAAAGGGCGTGGCGGGCAAGATGAAGGCGGCCCTGGAATACAAGGACCCGCTGGTCGCCCCGCTGGCGCGCAATGCGCAGGTTGGCACCGTCAAGATGATGGTGGACGGCAAGCCGCTTCTGGCGCTGCCGGTGGTGACCCTGGAAGAAGTGCAGGAAGCCAGCATCTTCGGCCGTGCCTGGGATTCGATGCGTCTCTGGATGCAGTAATCCCGGCGTCATGCATGACAGCCCGTCCCGCGCACAGCCGGACGGGCTTTTTACTGCCTCGCACCGCTATAATCGGACACTCCCCGTGATTCCTTCCACCATGACGATCTCCCCCACCGACCTGTACTGCCCGCGCATCCGCACCCGCGAAGGCGGTCCCGAACTCTCGCGCATCGTGGCCGGCATGTGGCGCATGCACGAATGGGACATGAACGTCGGGCAGCGCGTGGCCTTCATCGAAGCCTGCCTCGCGCTGGGCGTGACCAGCTTCGACCATGCCGACATCTACGGCGACTATGGCGTGGAAAGCCTGTTCGGCGCAGCCTTGCGCGCGCAGCCATCGCTGCGCGGGCGCATCGAACTGGTGAGCAAGTGCGGTATCCGCCTGATCTCCGGCAAGCATCCGCGGCACGGCATCCAGCACTACGACACCAGCGCCGCCCACATCGTGGCCTCGGCCGAGGCCTCGCTGCGCCAGCTGCACACCGACCACCTCGACCTGCTGCTGATCCACCGCCCGGACCCGCTGATGGACTTCGACGAGATCGCCGGCGCCTTTACCCGCCTGCAGCAGGCCGGCAAGGTGCGCCACGTGGGCGTGTCGAACTTCACGCGGCACCAGTTCGAATGCCTGAACCGGCGCGTGCCGTTGGCCACCAACCAGGTCGAGTTCTCGCCGCTGGCCACCGGCGCGATGTTCGACCAGACCTTCGACGGCCTGCAGGACCTGGGCGTCGCTCCCATGGTCTGGTCGCCGCTGGGCGGCGGGCGCCTGTTCACCTCCAGCGATGCGCGTGCGGTGGATGTGCGCACCGTGGCCGGCGAGATCGCCGCGCGCATGGAGCAGCCGCTCGCCAGCGTGCTGTTCGCCTGGATCATGGCGCTGCCCAGCCGTCCGATCCCGCTGACCGGCAGCGGCCGCCTGGAAGCGATCCGGGACGCGGTGGCCGGCGCCGGCATCCGGCTGGCGCGCGAGGACTGGTTCCGCCTCCTGCGCGCCGCGCGCGGGCACGAGGTGGCCTGAGATGGTGGCCTGACATGGCGGACAGTCCGCTCAGGATGGTGGAGGGCAGCGCCCTCACCGCGCAGCAGAAGAAGGACCTGCTGAACCGGCTCGCGCGCATCGAAGGCCAGCTGCGCGGCGTGCAGAAGCTGGTGGCGCTGGCGGCCGAACCGGCCGACGTGGACGCCGTGGCCCAGCAGATGGCGGCCGCGCGCAAGGCGCTCGACCGCTCCTTCGTGCAGCTGCTGGCGGGAGCGATCCAGACCCAGGCCGGCAACGCGGCCGACCTCGCGCAAGCGCAGGCGCGCGCGGCGCACCTGGCGGCGATGCTGGACAAGTTCGCGTAGGCGCAGGACCGCGCGCAGCCTTCAGTCTTCGTACACTACCGGCGGCGCGATGCCGCGCCAGCCGGTGCGCCAGGCGATGTTCAGCAACAGGGTCGCGCACACGTAGAGCAGGAAAAACAGCACGAAAAAGCGCGTCTGCAGCAGCGCCAGCAACACCGCGCACGCGCCCAGCAGCGCCAGCATCACCTTGCCGCGCGGGTGCTTGGAGCTGGGGAAGCGGATGGTGGACACCATCAGCGTGCCCACCGCGATCATCAGGGCGATGATCGCGAAGCACTGCGCCATGGTGGTTGCCGGCGCAGGCCAGGCCACCACCACCGAGGCCACGCAGGCCGCGCCGGCGGTGATCGGCATGCCGACGAAGTAGCGCGGGTCGGTACGTCCGACCATGACATTGAAGCGCGCCAGTCGCAGCGCCCCGCAGGCGACGAACACGAAGCAGGCCAGTCCTCCCATGCGCACCAGGGTCGGGTGCGCGGCGCTTTGCTGGGCGAATCCATAGCAATACAGCAGGAGGCCGGGGGCGCAGCCGAAGTTCATCACGTCGGCGATCGAGTCGAGCTGCACGCCGAAACTGGACTGGGTATTGGTGGCGCGCGCCACGAAGCCGTCGAGCGCGTCGAATACCCCGGCCAGCACCAGCAGGATCGCGGCCAGGCGGTAGTCGCCGGGCGCGCCGACGTGCGCATTGTCCACCGAGATCACGATGCTGCCGAAGCCGCAGGCGATCGACAGAAGCGTAACGAAGCTGGGCAGGGCGAACTTGGCGCGCGCCAGTCGGGCGCGGCTGCGGGAGGTGGTGGGTGTCATGAGCACTCGGCAATCAAATCGATGTCTTATTCTACAGGGAGCGAAATAAGCTGGCGTTGCGCAGCACCCCGCCCGTCGTGGCACGGCATTTTGCTCTAGAATGGCGCTTCGTTTCACAGTATTGACAGGAGTTGCAACATGAGCTATATGCCTCGCTGGCGTTTCCTCATTGCCGCGCTGGTGGCCGCATCGACCCTGGCTGGCTGCGGTGGCGGGAGCGACAGCGCCGGCGCGGTCGTGGCCTCGCCGTCCGCAGCCGCGCCGCCGGACGCCGGCCTTCCTCCCGTGGCGGGTGGCCCCGTAGCGCCGGTACTGAGCAACAATACCGCCCTCGACGGCCGCAACTGGATCAACTACCGCCGTGCCCAGCTCGGCGTGCCGGCCGTCACCGAGAATGTCATGATCAACAACGCCGCGCTCGGCCACTCGGAATACCTGCGCACCAACAACCTGATGAGCCACGACCAGGTGGCGGGCAAGCCCGGCTTTACCGGCGCCACGCTGCGCGATCGCCTGAATGCGGCCGGCTACCTCATTCCCGCCGCGGGCTATGCCTTCGGCGAAGTGATCTCGGGCGCGGCCAATGGCAGCGGCTTCTACATGGCCGAAGAGCTGATCACCGCGATCTACCATCGCTTCGTGATATTCGAGCCGAAGTTCCGCGAGATCGGCACCGGCGCCGCGACCAGCGCGCGCGGCTACCATTACTTCACCGCCGATTTCGCGACCCGCAACGGCTTCGGCCCCGGCATCGCCGCCAATACCGTGGTCACCTGGCCCTTCAGCGGCCAGGCCGGCGTGCTGCCGAACTTCCTGAGCGACAGCGAAGAGCCGGACCCGGTCGCCGGCATCAACGAAGTCGGCTACCCGATCAGCGTGCATGCCAACATCGATGCCCCGCTGGCGATGCAGCGTTTCACGGTGCGTCCGCGTGGCGGTGCCAACCTGCAGGTGCAGGTGGTGAACTCGTCGGCCGACCCGGCCAGGCGCAGCGCCATCGCCATCATCCCGCTGGCCGTGCTCAAAGGCGGCACCACCTACGAGGTCAGCTTCTCGGGCACCGTGAACGGCGCCCCGGTAAGCCGCGACTGGTCGTTCACTACGCGGTGAGCCCCCTTCCTTCTCCTGGCGAGCCTGCGCTCGATGTCGCCACCGGCCTGGACCGGCTGATGGGCGACCGCGCGATGTACCTGCGCGTCGTGGCCCGCTTCCGCGCCGACTATGCCGGCGCCGTGGCGCACCTGCGCGCCGCGCTGGCCGCCGCCGACCTGGCGCTGGCGCAGCGCCTCGCCCACACCATCAAGGGCGCGGCCGCGATGATCGAAGCGCGCACCCTGCGCGCACTGGCGCAGGAGCTGGAACACGGTCTGCGCGCCGGCGCCCCCGCCGACCATGCCCTGGCGGCCCGGATGGACACGGAACTGGCGCGCGTGATCGTACAGGTGGATGCCTTGCTGGCGTCCGCCGCCGTGCCCGAGGCGGGCGGCTCAGGCACGCTGGATGACGGGGACATGGCGCAGCTATGTACCCTGCTCGACCTTGGCGACAGCGGCGCCCAGGAATTCGTGGCACGCAAACGCGCCGGGTTGTGCGCACGCCTCGGCGAGGCGCGCATGGCGGAACTGGAACAGGCCGTGGCGGCCTTCGATTTCGAACGGGCGCTGGCGACACTGCCCGCTGTGCACGCTGCGCAGCCCAGGTCCTAGCGGGTGAACTCCGCTTCCTCGTCGAAGGAATCGGCGCAGGCCTTGCCGCAGAAACGGCGGACGCTGTCGAGCGGTTTCTCGCAATACCAGCACGCGCCCTTCGGCGGCAAACTCAGGCGCGCCGGCATGGCTAGAACGCGTCCTCCCACCGCGGCAAGCACTGGCTCGGCGGCGAGCCCGTTGTCCGGAAAAACTTCCTGTATCGGTTCCAAGATCACCCCCTGCGACAGACTGCGTTCCATGCAGATTACTTCAGTGGAACATCATGCCTATGAGAAACATCAAGCGCGGACCGCAGTGGAACCGCGCTTCGGACTACCCTCCTGTATCCGGTCCTAGTGTGCGCCGATTGACGCGGCTCTGCAATCCCGTCACGCCGATTCGGCAGGCGCACAACACCTGCCTCCTGCCAGGCTAGCGGGCCGGCTCGAGCGTGACCAGCAAGCCCGAGCGGGTCGTCTCGATCCGCACCGGAACGTACTGGACGCCGGCATAGCGCAAGTCCTGCATGTCGAAGCTGTAAACCGGCAGGTCGCGCGCCACGGTATCGATCAGGGAACTGGCCACGCGCGCAAGCTGGCGTTCCGCTTCCGGGTTGGCACCGATGGCCAGGCGCTCGACGCGCGGCTCGGCCATCATCACGGCCGGGCGGCCCGGGTCGACATAGAGGCGTCCTGAAAAGGCCAGGCTGCCGTTCCAGGCGTCACGCACGAACGGTGGCGACACGGATGCATCGAGCGCCAGCGCGACGCGGCCCTGCTCCGGCTGGACCGACAGCAGCGGGCGCGACAGGCGGATGTCGAATACCTGCATCAGACGGTGATTGAGCGGGAAGTGGCGCTCGAGGCCAGCCTGCAGCTTGTGCAGCGGGACTTCCACCTTGCGCGGGCCGACCAGGCTGGCGCAGGACGACAGCAGGGTACAGGCGGCCAGCGCCAGGCTCCCACCCAACACCCGGCGCCGCTGCCAGCCATGCATGTTCCTCATCGTTACTGCTCTCCTGTCCGGTCGATTGGACAAGCCTAGCATGGCTACTGCCGGGATGGGGTCACGGTAGGCAGGGAGCCTCCGGCGCACGGGAGCCTTGCGCGCATCATTCTCCAGACGTAATAAAACGCCTGGAGCGCAACAAAAAGACCGCGCGCTAAGTGCGCTAACAAGGTTCGACAGCAAACAATATCTATAAGGGCGGGGCGCAGACCAATCGCACCTGTACTGCCTTATTTTCGAGCAGCCTCGGCTCAGTCGCAAGAACAAGGTTTTTTTCCCCGTCACTGTCGAGCCTGATCAATCCCTCCTGTAGTATCTGTTGAACACCTCCGCGGTCCACACTGCTGATATAAACCGCAAGCGCCGAAAGACACCCGCATTCGCCAATTGACTTGCGTAATTGAATGTTAGTGCTCGCCACCACCATGTTCGATGCCGTTGATGTAGTGATCGTCTTGATTGTCACACAGGCCGCCAACTCATTGGCAAAGGTAATTTGCTCAGCACGAGCATTCAAGGCCAAGCTGCTAAATGTACCGAGCAACAGTAGAAGTTGAATCCATTTAGGCACGGGTTTCTCCGTTTGTTACTCTTCCAGGAATATACTTAACCTTCAAGGTGAAGTAGCCGCGTGAATTGGCTGTCGCACGTGATCGCAAAACGGCGAAAAATCTCGTCTCGACCTCGATACATCCGTGACTGTAATCTTTG
>NZ_JAIWIA010000073.1 GCF_020176695.1 Massilia sp. MS-15
CGATGTGGCGGTTTTTCACCCTTGGAAGTTCGCGTCTTCGGCCAATAATCACGGCTCGCTCGGTTATTTTCTCGGATGGACCGTCGTGCGCGGTTTCCCGTCTGTCCTGCCGTTTTTCTTCTTCTTATGGCTCAAATATTTCGTTGCAACGATAATCAGGCCGAAACGACTTTATTGGGGAATTTTCCTTTCCCTCGGAACTTCATTCATCAAAGGTGCTTTTGACGTCGAGAAGATCGGGGCTCCACATGCTTGAGCCTACGCAGCGGCGACCCCAGGTCTTATTCATCACGCCCGTGTGCCCGGGGGCGGAGTCGCACAGCGGTGGCCTGCAGGTCACGCTGGAGCGCATCAAGGCGATGAGCTCCAACGCGGACGTGACTATCGCCGCCCTTGGTGCGGCCGGCGATCTCGCTCCCACGGAGGGCATGCCGGGCGTGAAGGCCATTTACCTGGCAGGCGAAGTCAAACCGCGCAATGGGAAGACCTACCTGCAGTCCCTGATTTCCGGCTTGCCGATCAGTGTATGGCGGAACAAAAGCAGTGCTTTTATGGGACTATGCCGGCGTTTGCAGCAGCAGCACTGGGATTATATTTATGCCGATCACTGGCTGGTGTGGCCCGCTGCACGCGAATTCGGATCCGTGAGGACGATTTTACATTTACATAATGCAGAGCACTTGCTGTTCGCGCGGGCTGCAGAAACACAGCGGATGCCGACGAAGCTGGCCCTCTTGCTTGAGGAACGCAGGGTTGCGACTTACCTCAGGCAGGCATGTGCAGAAGCCGATGAGGTCCACTATTTGTCCAGCGCGGACCTGGAAGAGGTACGCAAGATCGGTTCCACGAAGTGTGGCCTGGTGTTCAACCCGAGCGTGAACATCGAGGAGCGCCGCTACGGCAGATACGGAGGGAATCTGCTCTTCGCGGGCACGCTCAGCTGGCAGCCAAACGAAGAAGGACTGGGTTGGTTCATCAAGGAAGTAGCATCACTCCTTCCAGGTGAAATGGAGCTCGATATCCTCGGCGGTCAACCGACGGCTAAGTTGAAGATGCTGGGCGGGAAGCAGGGATGCCAATTGCACTGGCAGGGACGAGTCCCGAGCGTGGCGCCTTTCTACGATGCCGCATCAGTCTTTGTAGCCCCGCTGTTGTCCGGCTCCGGCATCAAAATCAAGATTTTGAATGCTTTAAGCCACGGTTTGCCTGTAGTAACAACCTCGGTCGGGATCGAAGGCTTCCCGCGCGACTGGCACGACTGTGTCCACGTTGGCGATACGCCTGCAGAATTCGCTAAAGCGATTCTGAAACTGACGCGCGACCAGGCAGCGTGGGAACGTGCCAGCGCTGAAGCACAGTCATATGTAGCGCGCCATTTTTCGGGCGCGGAATTTAATCAATGGTGTAGTGAGTTGAAAAAAAAGGACGTATCGTGACAGACACGGTTCAGTTTGCAGGCCTGACTTTTCGAGGCCTGACTTCGAAAGCATTGCTGGAGCAACGCGAGAGAATGACCGTTATCGTAACGGTTAATGCCGATTTCATCGTGCGAGCAAAACACGAACGTCGTTTGGCCGGGATTATCTCGAATGATTACTCGACCTTCGATGGGCAGGTGCCGTATTGGCTTGCAAAAGTGATGGCCAAGCCCAAGAAGGTGGAGTTCGAGAAGATCAGCGGCTCCGATTTTGCCTATGAGTTGCTCGCTCATGCAGCGAAATACAACAAGCGTGTATTTTTCCTGGGGGCGTCCGAAAGAACCAACGCAAAAGCATGCCAGGTTGCCAAGGAAAAGTATGGCATCGAAATCGATGGCTATTCGCCACCGCTCGCCGAGTATCCTTTTCCATCGGAGTGGGAGCAGGATGTGCTGAACCGCATCCGCGCATTCAAGCCGGACTACCTGTTCGTCGCCTTCGGCATGCTGAAGCAGGAGTACTGGATCGATGACAATCGTGACGCGCTGCAGCAATTGAACGTTGAAATTGCTATCGGTTGTGGGGGCACGCTCGACTTTCTGTCGGGGCGACTGCAGCGTGCACCTGTATGGATGCAGAAAGCTGGCCTTGAAGGCGTATACCGCTTGCTGGTGGAACGCAAACTGTTCCGGTTGCAGCGCCTACTGCGAAGCTTCCTGGTGTTCCCCGCCGCGTTGAGGAAATGATGAGCGCAGACTTACCGAACATCAGCGTAATACTGGCAGTCAATCGCGACGACGGTTTTCTGCAGGAAGCAATTGAAAGTGTCTTGAACCAGACGCACCGCAACTTCGAACTCATCATCGTGGCCAACTGTTGCACCGATGAGCTGTGGACTTACCTGAACAGTTTCAGTGACAGCCGTATCAAACTACACCGCACGTCGATCGGGCAGTTGCCTTTCAATCTGAACTTGGCGATCGAGGAAGCACAGGGAAAGTACGTGGCGCGCATGGACGCAGACGACGTCTGTGAGCCGAAACGTCTGGCGTGCCAGTTCGCGTTCATGGAAGCACATCCCGAGGTCGACGTGCTGGGGACAGAGTATGTGCACATTGACGAAAAAGGCCAGTCTATCGGCAAGCCAAGCGCCTTGAACCATTCGCACGAGGACATCATTCGCCGCTTGCCCTACGAGTCGTGCATGCCGCACCCGACAGTCATGTTCAAACGGGCCTCGGTACTCGCAGCGAGTGGCTATGCCTATGGCCTGTATGCTGAAGACTGGGATCTGTGGCTGCGTCTGGCACGGCGCCAGAGCCGCTTTGCCAACCTTCCTCAGCCACTGCTTCGCTACCGGATTCACGGCGCGCAAAGCACTTCACATTCTGCTTTGAGAAGGAACATCGCAAACGTTATTGGCCTGTTGACGCGGGAATTGATCCTGACGGGCCGGCCGGCCTTCGCTGCAGGCATTTTCACCTACCTGTCGGGTACCCTTTTGCGCGCGACCGTTGCCCAACTGAGGGCACGTCATGCATAGAGCGATACTGTCGCTTGGTTTCGTGCAGGCACTCGGTTACGTTTTTCCATTCGTCACCCTTTGGATTGTTTCACGGGCGCTCGACAACCCCACTTTGTCGGCCTTCTTGTACGCGCAGGCTTTGGGCGCTTTACTGGCGATCCCGGTTGAATACGGATTCCACCTGTCCGCGGTGCGCATGGCGACGATCGCATTGCAGCAGGGGCGCATGCGCGAGGTCGCAAGCGAAATCCACTTTACACGCCTGTTCCTGTTCCTGATCGCGTCCGTCGCTGCGTTTCCTATCATCTGGAGCAACGGAGTTCTCCCGATGAGCTTTGCTAACGTGACTGGTGTACTGCTGGCTATCGCGACGTATGGTTTTCGCCCTTTATGGTATTTCCAGGCAACGGACCGATATGGCCGGCTCGTGCGCACGGAATTCGTCGCAAACATCGGCTCCTTTTCGGCGGTCGGCGCAATTGCTTTCTTGCCCGGCGGCGGGGAATGGGTTGTCCTGGCATGGGCACTCCCGCGTGCACTGGGCATATGGTGGCTCGTCAATAATATCCACACCGATGCCGGACTTGCATTTCCTGAACTCCGGCGCATCGGCGCTACCTTGCGCGAAGCATTTCCCTTATTTATACATAAGCTTTCCGCGGGTGCCGTGCATATGGCAACGCCTGTATTGCTGGCCTACTTGATTTCCGCCAGCGATCTCGCAGCGTATCAAAAAGGCGAGCGCATCGTTACAGCGATCCAGTCCCTGCTCCTCGTAATTTCTCAGGTCGGTTATGCGCATGTGATGCGGTTGTGGAGTGATGCCGGACAGGCCCGTTCGCAGGCGATTTATGTATCCTCATTGCAGGTCGGTGGTAGCGTCGTTGCGGCGCTTGGGGTATATATCGCTGCGCCCCTGCTCTTGAATATCTTCTGGGGTAACAGCGACGCCGGCAGCCTCGCAGTCCTGCGGACTATGTGCCTGCTGCTGCCCGTTCTCGGCATTAACGCTGCGCTAGCATTGAATTACCTGCTGCCTTCCGGACGCGACGTTGCAGTGGTCAGCGCCGCCGTTGCCGGCTCTCTGGTGTCGCTGACCTCGCTGTTTGTATTTGCGGATAAATATGGCCCGCTTAGCGGTGTCGGCAGTGTTCTGGTCGGAGAACTCACGATGACGGCCGTCATGGGCATTGCTTTGTTTGGTCGGGGAAAACATAGCCCCGCTCCCGCCCTGCACGGTACGGAGGAGGGTAAGCACTCATGATGAGCATGGAAAGAGACGTTTGCATTATTGGCTCGGGCATGGGTGGCGGGACGCTTGCGCTCGAATTGGCGCGCCGTGGCCTCACTCCCCTCTTGATCGAAGCCGGTGACGATCAGCCCGGTTCGCTGAGCGTCAATCATGAGTCGGCGGGCCGTCCTTTCGGGCTTGAAAAGTCGCGGGCTATCGAATTGGGCGGATCGACGAACCTGTGGCATGGCGTAGTTAGTCCACTGGACCGTCGAGACTTCTCCTCCTCGCTCTGTGGACAGTATTCGGGCTGGCCATTGTCATACGAAGAAATGTTGAAGTATTGGTCGCAAGCGCTAGGCTTTCTTGGTTTCGACCAACCTGCGCTGACGCATTTCGACATGCTGCAGGATCGCTCGCAGAAGCTGGCAAACGACATCCGCTTCGACCGAAGCCGCCTCCGACCCAAGCTTTTCCGGGTGATGGGCAAACCGCGACGGTTGAAGCATGACCTCAGGGAAGCCGCCAATGCCGGCAGCATCGAACTCATGACAGGCGGTACCGTACTTGAGCTAATCAGGTCAGAGGACGATCCGGGCCGGGTGGATCGCGTGATTGTCGGCTTGGGTGACAAGAAAGTCGAGATCCGTGCGCGCAGGTTCGTCATCGCGGCCGGTGCGCTCGAGACCCCGCGCCTGCTGCTGAACTCGCGTAGTTTTGGCGCAGCCGGCCTGGGTAACGATGCCGGCAACGTTGGTCGGTATCTGATGGACCATCCAATGGGCTTCCTCGGGAAAATCCGGTTCCGCAGGGCGGTTCGGGCAGCACTGTATTCGGACATACGTGAAAAGAGGGGAAACCGGTTCAGGATCGGCTTGGTGCCCACGGATGGCGCTGCTGGTGCAAATTCAAATCTTTATCTGCGACCCGCAATCCCGGGTGCAACCCCGCAAGCGGAAAACGATATCCTGATCAGTCTCATTGCAGTTCGAAACATGCGCGAGCTGAGCCTGAAGCATCTCAGGAACCTGATTGGCAACCCGGCGGTTCTTTATCGGATCATCGCTAACCGTTACGCGCTGCCGCTGCGCTATCGCGCGGCCGACCTGTTCTTCGTGACTGAGCAAACCCCCTACCGGGATAGTCGGGTAAGCCTTTCGACCAGCGTGGACCGGTATGGCTATCCGATCGCGCGCGTCTCATGGCAGGTGTCCGAGCAGGATAGCCGGAACATCGGCCAGTTTATCGAGCGGATTACGGTCGAAGCCCTGAACGACAGCCAGTACCAGTTCGACGAATTCCCATCCAGCGAAAATTGGAGTAAATCGTTTACTTCCGCAGCGCACCACCTCGGTACCGCGCGTATTGCCTCGCATCCGGCCGATGGGGTGGTCGATACCAACTTGCGGGTGCACGGGATACGTAACGTATGGATCTGTGACGGATCGGTATTTCCAACCGGCGGGAACGCGAATCCCTCATTGACGATCTGTGCACTGGCCCTACGGCTTGGAGAGCATTTAATGGAAGGTGCTTTGTGATGATGAAGGTTGCAGTAACAGGCGCCAGCGGTTTCATTGGAAGCCGCTTTATCGAGCGCGCACGCGGCAGGTTCGACCTGCGCCCCATGGTGAACGACCGGCAGGGCAATATGATTGCCCTGAGTGATCAGGATGCGCTTGCGCATGAATTGGAGGGGTGCGACGCAATCGTTCACTGTGCTCATTACGGCGCAGTGGAAAGCTTGAATGTGAAATGGGCGGATGCGATTTGTGCCGCGGCAGCGCGTAGCGATGTCCGCAGGATCGTTGCGTTTGGTTCCTTCGCCACTTATGACAACCGTGCCGAAA
>NZ_JAIWIA010000074.1 GCF_020176695.1 Massilia sp. MS-15
GATGCGATTTGTGCCGCGGCAGCGCGTAGCGATGTCCGCAGGATCGTTGCGTTTGGTTCCTTCGCCACTTATGACAACCGTGCCGAAACGATTACCGAGCAAAGCAATGGGTGTCCAGCGCGTATTCCCTACGTTGTCGGCAAGGAACAGCTCGAGCGCGCGTTTTCGCGCGGTTTGAAGAACCACCCTTCGCTTACCCTGGCATTGCTACAGCCAAGCATTGTCGTCGGGGCAGGCGGTTCCTGGGACCGTTTCGCTCGGAAGCTGACGTGCACCGAGCGCATTTATTTACCTGCAGGTGGCGAGGGGATCTGTAATGTGGTGGACGTCGACGTGGTAGCGGAGGCAGTCTGCCGCAGCCTGGAATTGCCGGCGACGGCGTTTGGGCCGTCGCGGGCCGTGAAAGCCCTGATTTCCGGACGCCAGGCGACCACATGGGCTCAATGGCTGAACCAGGCGTACGGCATACCTGCATCGCGCATCAGCGCGTGCAATACGAATGCCTGGTCGGAAGACACAAAGAGAAACCTGATGCTGTCGATCCGCTTTTCCAGCGTGGGGGCTTCCCTGTTCGAAATGCTGAAAGGGAGGCCGGCCGCCGAACCAACGCGTCGTCCGTCGGCTCAGCGCACGGAATCCAGCCCGGTTCCGGTACCGGTTCCGCTCTATGTTCCGGAAGGATTGGACAGGCTCACCCTGTCGTGCCGCAGCGTCGTTGATCCGGGCAGGGCGCTGGCGCTTGGCCTGCTCGACTAGCGACTTCGGCCAGTCCCGAATCAGCCATGAAATCGTTGCGGTTTCTCGTTGTCGCGGCCTGTGCGGGTCTTTTGCTAGGTACGGTGTCTAGTCCTCAATTGGTCGCCGATTTCCTCGAGAGCCCCTTAGCCCAGCACCAATCCGGGTTAAAGGGCCCGCAACTCCAGGCTGTGGAGGTGATCGTCGTGCTGACGGGACCGGCTGACGGTGTGCGCGCGCGGAACCGGATTACGGCCGCCCTTGCACTCCAGCGAGAGCGCGCATTGCCATTGATGGTTTGCGGGGAAGGCGCGGATGGGATACAGCAGGTTCTTCAGGCGCACGGCCTATGTGCACGTTGGATTGAGAACACCTCGGTCAACACCTATGAAAACGGAAAATTCTGTGGCCGCTTGCTGCAGCAGGAAAGAATCAGGACAGTGTTGCTGGTAACGGACGAGTATCACATGCGCCGTGCAAGGATGGTATTTGCATGGGCAGGCGTGGAAACCGTAGCAATGCCCTCGACGCGTTTAGACCAGAAAAACGAAGGTGGGGGGACGCCAGCGGAAAGTACATGGCAGCGTATTCGGACCGCAGTGCATGAACTGGGCGGCATTCTTTGGTATTTAGTCCGCCACGCAGCAGAAAGACGGGATTGGAACGGTAATCCCCCCACAAAAAGAGCGCGTTCAGAAGTAGAATTTTCTACTTAAGATACAGAAAGCTCTACATGAAGACGTCCCGCTTTACCGACAGCCAGATCATCGCCATCCTCAAGCAAGCCGAAGCCGGCAGCCCGGTACCGGAGCTGTGCCGCGAGCACGGCATCAGCAACGCCACGTTCTACAAGTGGCGCTCCAAGTTCGGGGGCATGGATGCCTCTTTGATGGCACGCATGAAGGAGCTGGAGGAGGAAAACCGGCGGCTCAAGAAGATGTACGTCGAGGAGCGCCTCAAGGCCGAGATCGTCGCGGAGGCGCTCACAAAAAAATGGTAGCGCCATCTCAGCGGCGGGGGATGGCGCAATGGGCCGTAACGGAGCGGGCAGCCACGGTCAAGCTGGCGTGCAAAGCGTTTGGCATCAGCCAGACCTGCTACCGCTACAAGACCAAGCTGGATGCGGAAAACATCCTCATTGCCGACTGGCTGGTGCGGCTGACGAACAACCAACGCAACTGGGGCTTTGGGCTGTGCTTCCTGTACCTGCGCAACGTGAAGGGCTTCAAATGGAACCACAAGCGCGTCTACAGGATATACCGGGAGCTCGAGCTGAACCTGCGCATCAAACCGCGCCATCGCCTGGTGCGTGAGAAGCCGCTGCCGCTGGCGGTACCGACCGCGGTTAATCAGAGCTGGTCGATGGACTTCATGCACGACCAGCTCGCCGATGGGCGCAGCATCCGGCTGTTCAATGTGATCGACGACTTCAACCGCGAAGGCCTCGGTATCGAGGTCGACTTCTCGCTGCCGTCCGAGCGCGTGATACGTTCGCTCGACCGGATCATCGAATGGCGAGGTAAACCCGAAGCCATCCGCTGCGATAACGGTCCTGAATACATCAGCGCAGTGACGTTGGCTTGGGCCGCAAAGCGCGGCATTCGCATCGATTTCATCCAGCCTGGCCAGCCCCAACAGAACGCCTACGTCGAGCGATACAACAGGACCGTGCGTTACGATTGGCTTGCCCATCACCTGTTCGAGACGCTTCAGGAAATCCAGGAATTTGCTACCGACTGGTTGTGGACCTACAATCACGACCGGCCCAACATGGCGCTCGGTGGTATTACGCCAAAACAGAAATTGGCCCTTGCCGCTTAACCTCTACTTTTAGCGTGCTCTAAAAATGGGGGGATTACCACCCCAGGCGACAAACTTGGCGGTGGCGCTTGCCGTCATCCAAGCAACGCCGAAATAGTAGAAATCGATTAGTTCAGCGCTTCTCTATCTCAGGTGAGACAATAGGAGAGTTGAATTCCCTTATTTCTTGATATTGTCAGGCACGTGAAGCTGTCAGATGGCGTGCCAACGGCAGTCAGGCATAGCACAACGAAAGTCAATGAAACTGTTCGAAATCTCTCAAACTAGCGGCGTCGCGTTCGGCACCAGCGGCGCACGGGGCCTGGTCTCGGCCATGAGTCCAGCGCTGTGTGGCGCCTACGCGCAGGCCTTCCTGCAGGCGGTAGCGACCGATGCCACGGAAGTCGTGCTGGGACACGACCTGCGTCCCAGCAGCCCGGCGATTGCTGCCGCGTGTGCCCAGGCCGTCCGCGATGCAGGCAAAAGCGTCGTATTCGTCGGCGCATTGCCCACGCCCGCGGTGGCGTATTACGCTTCGTTGCGGCAATCCCCAGCCATTGTCGTGACCGGCAGCCACATTCCGTTTGACCGCAACGGCATCAAGTTCTACCGTGCGGAAGGCGAGATCACCAAAGCCGATGAGGCCGCCATGCTGGATGCGGAAGTCGCACTGGCCGAAGGCTGGTCGCCTGCCGGATTGCCTAAAGCCGATGGCGTCGCCGAAGCTGCATATGTGTCGCGCTATGTGAGCGCGTTCGGAGTGGGTGCGCTGGCGGGTAAGCGCGTGGTTTTGTACGAGCATTCCAGCGTTGCGCGCGATGTCCTGCGCACCCTGTTGCAGAACATGGGCGCCGAGGTCAGGTCGCTGGGCCGCACCGATACCTTTGTACCGATCGATACGGAAGCGGTGCGTCCCGAAGACGTCGCCCAGGCCCGGGCATGGGCGCAAGCGTACGAGTTCGATGCCATCATCTCGACCGACGGCGATGCGGACCGGCCGCTGATCGGCGACGAAAACGGTATTTGGCTGCGCGGCGACGTGGTCGGCGTACTGTGCGCACAGATCTTGGGCGTCGATGTTGTGGTAACGCCGGTGAACAGCAACACCGTCGTCGAAAAGTGCGGCTCATTCCAGAACGTGGTCCGTACGCGCATTGGTTCGCCATATGTGATCGCCGGTATGGAAACGGCGGTGCAGGCTACTCCGGCGGCTACGGTGGTAGGCGGTTACGAGGCTAATGGCGGCTTCCTGGTGGGCACGGATGTGCAACTCGGGAAGTACACCCTTAAGGCCTTGCCTACCCGAGACGCGGTGTTGCCCATCCTGGCTTTGCTGGTCGCATCAGTGCAGCGAGGCCTGCCGCTGTCGAAGCTGGCGGCCAGCCTGCCAGCGCGTTATACCGCCAGCGACCGCATCCAGGAGGTGCCAGCCGAGGCCAGCCGTGCACTGATCGCGTCACTGCGAGAGGATCTCGCCAGCGTCAGCGCCTGGCTGGTCCCGGACGGCGGGCATGTGGTGCACTACGACGAGACCGACGGACTGCGCCTGACCTTTGCCTCTGGCGAAGTGGTGCACCTGCGCCCGTCGGGGAACGCGCCCGAACTGCGCTGTTACACGGAAGCCGGTACCACGGAAAGCGCCGTGGCGCTGTGCGCCGATACCCTGCGCCGCGTCGCAGTAAAGATCGGCAAGGCGGACGCGTCGCCCTGATCGGCAACAGTCTTCTGGCAGGCCGATTCTCGAGCCTTGGTTCGCCAGGCACAGGTCGTGCGAATGTCGAGATGGTCTTTTGCCACATGTTAAAATCCAGCTTCTTTCCGAAAAGCGGCTGGTCGCCTGCCGACCGCCGGGCTTTCCGGCCTCATGCCGGCTTCAACAGGCAGCAACGCCCCTATTTAGCGCTTACCTCGCATCCGCTCGTGTCCAAAGCAAAGAAAAACCTACTCAAGCACCATTGGTGCGGCCTGCTCGTGCTCGGCACGGCAAACGCCCTCGCCGTTACGCCCACCGTGCAGGGCCAGTCCGGCTATATCAACATGCCGAACGCCAGGGTCGAAGCGGACGGCACCGTATCCGTAGGATACGCCTACGACCGCCCGTATGGCAGCCTGTGGGTCACGGCCACGCCCTTGCCCTTCTTGCAGGTAACGGGCCGCTATGTCTCGATCAGCGGCATCGCCGGCTTCACCGACGTGAAAGGCGAGTACGGCAGCGAGTATGGCCGCTACAAGGACAAGGTGTTCGACGGCAAGTTGCAGCTGCTCGAGGAATCGGAGTGGCTGCCCGCGCTCTCGGTCGGCGCAACCGACCTGTTTGGCACCGAACTGTTCAAGGGCCGGTACGTGGTCGCTTCCAAGGTCTTCGGCAAGGCCAGGAATATCGAGGCCAGCCTTGGCTATGGCAAACGGCGGCCCGACGGCGTATTCGGCGGCGTGCGCTGGGCGCCGCTCGGCGCTTCGGGCTGGGCGCTGGTGGCGGAATACGATGCCAACGATTACACGAAAGACCACCGTGCCGCAGAAACCGCAGCCGGCGAGCGCCGCAAGGGCCCGTCGGTCGGTCTCGAATACCGCTGGGGCTGGCTCGGCGCCCAGGTCGCCCGTCACCGCGACCACTTCAGCGCCAACGCCTACATCAGTATCCCGTTCTCCGAACGCGAATTCATACCAAAGCTTTACGAGCCAGCCTATTTCCAGGCGAAAAACGCACCTGCCCGCGTCAGCCTGGAAGAATGGCGCAGCAGCGGCCATCCAGCCGCGCTGGTACAGGCCCTCGTCAGGCAGGACTACAAGAACGTGCGCGTGGAGCTGGACGGCGCGACGCTGCGGCTGTCGCTGACCAACAACCGGATCTCGGACATGGGCCGCGCGGTCGGGCGAGCCAGCCGTACCGCGCTGGCCTTCGCACCGACCGGCGTGCGCGCGATCCACGTCACTTACACCAAGCTCGAACAGCCGATCGCCACCTACGAATTCTTCGACATCCAGCGCCTGTCGGACTACCTGACCGGCCTGGTGGAGCGCGAAAACTTCCTGCAGACTATGCTGGTGCGCTATTCGAACCCGGCAGACAAGGTGGGTGAGGAGGGGGGGCTGCTGGCCGCAATCCGCGACGATGGCGCGGCGCTGGGCGTGCAGCTCAACCATGATGGCAATTTCGTGCAGGTCAGCTCGGAAGACCGCGAGGCGAACCGCTTCAAGCTGGTGCCCAAGTTCTCCCTGTTCTTCAACGATCCAAGCGGCGCCCTGCGCTACGAAACGGCGGTGGCCGCGAACTACGACAAGCGCCTGGGCGAAGGACTGTACTTCAACAGCGCCTTCAAACTGAACCTGTTCGAGAATGTGTCAGGCGTTACGCAGCCGTCGAACAGCGTGCTGCCTCACGTGCGCACCGACATCGCCGAATACAAGCGCGGCGGACGCTTCAAGCTGCAGCGCGCCCTGGTAAACAAGTACATGACCCTGGACGAGCACTGGTACGCACGCGCGTCTGGTGGCCTGTACGAAGAGATGTTTCGCGGGGCGGGCGGCCAGGTCCTGTACTTGCCGCAGGACCGGCGCTGGGCGGCGGACCTGACCGTCGACGCCCTTCAGCAGCGTGACGTCAAGGGATGGCTCGGCAAGCGCGACTACAAGACTGTGACCGCGCTGGGCGCGCTGCACTACCAGCTGCCCTATGACGTCACCGTCACCGGCCGTGCGGGCCGCTTCCTGGCGAAGGACGAAGGCGTGCGCCTGGAATTCAAGCGCCGCTTCCGCTCCGGCGTGGAGATCGGCGCCTGGTTCACCAGGACCAACGGCAGGGACATCACCAGCCCCGGCACGCCGGCCGATCCGTACAACGACAAGGGTATCTTCCTGTCGATTCCCCTGAATATCACGCTGCCTTCGGATAGCCAGGCAGTTGCCGGCTTCGCAATCTCGCCCTGGACCCGCGACGTGGGCCAGATGGTGGCCAGCCCGGGCGACCTGTACGAGCTGTTCGAGGATCCGCGCCGTGACCTGAATGCCTACGATGGGCTGGGGAATTTTGCCGAGCGCAGGGACGAGCAGCAGCGCGACGTGATCACGCGACCTGTGCAGCGGCTGCCCGATGCCTGGCCGCGTTTCCGCTGGCGCGTGGAGCAGTCCGTATCTGCTGCACCGACCTTGCCGCAGTGGGCGAAGGGTTCCCTGCTGGCCGGGGGCGCCGTGCTCGCCAGCGCAGCGCTCGACAAGCCAGTCGACCGTTTCGTCCGCCCACGGGAAGACAACCGCGTCCTCGACGCATGGGGCAAGGCGGGCAAGGCCATGCCGGTCGTGCTGGCCGGTGCCGCGGGTGCGGCGGTCGCCTTTGGCGACAATCGCATGCAAAACATGGGCATCATCTCGCTGCAATCGATCGCCGGCGCGGCCGGTGTATCCATGGTGAGCAAGCGGGTAATCGGCCGTGCGCGTCCGAACGAGGAACTGGGAGCAAGTAGCCGTGCAGGCAAGCGCTCGGACGCTTCCTTCCCCTCGAATCATGCTGCAGTGGCGTTCGCAGCGGTGACTCCGTTTGCGCAGGAATACGATGCACCCTGGCTGTATGGCCTGGCTGCAGTCGGTTCGCTCGGCCGCGTCGCCGACCGCCAGCACTGGGTATCGGATGTCGTGGCGGGCGGCGTGGTCGGGTACGCGATCGGCAGTTGGCTATGGCAGGCCCAGCGGGATGATTCGCGTTTTGCCATTACCCCGGGTTCCAAACAGATCGCCGTGACCTGGAGTGGAACGTATTGAAATGGCAGGGCGCTGTCACGGCGCCTTGTTTATATGTCCCGACGTACAAAAAGAACTGGCCGCAGATGCGGCCAGTGTGCGTTTACCTCGGGACGGCAAGCGTCCGTCAGATTATTGGTGCGAGGTAGCCGAGTGGCTGGTGCTCGAGTCGCTATTCGAAGCAGCGACTGCCACGGCGGCGACAGCGGCGCCAATACCGATCAGGGCCGTGGTCGACAGGCCGGCCAGGGCCGTACCGCCCAGCAGACCACCCGTGCCAGCAGCACCAGCGGCACCGGCAGTACCAGCGGTACCGGCGGTACCAGCAGTACCAGCAGTACCCGTGGAGCTACCAGCGCCAGCAGTAGTCTGCGGAGCAGGAGTCTGTGGCTGGGCAGGGGTGGACTGTGCAAACACCGGAGCCGACAGCAGGCTCAGGATCGCGGTGACGGCGATAAGCTTTTTCATAGGTAAATCCTTGGTTATTCTGATCTCACGAATCAGGGGAGTTGAAAGCAGATTATATTACCAAAACATTTCTTCCAGTTAAAAAGTAAGTCCCGACTGTGACATTTTGACACAAAGTTCAAGGGGCGCGGCTGTTTCCATGTGTTTCCTGTCCCGTGTCCCATCACAGTGTGAATACACGCTACTTTCCCCGCCTGTTCGATGTATAGCTGTGAGGCAACATCAGGGATAATACTGAACTTGCACTACGCACAAGCGATACACGGAAACGGCAATGGCAGAAGACAGCGACGCAGAAAAGACCGAACCAGCGTCACCCAGAAGACTGGAAAAGGCTCGTGAAGAAGGCGACGTTCCCCGCTCGCGGGAGCTGGCCACGTTCACGGTCCTGATGACCGCCGGCGCCGGCCTGTGGATGACCGGCGGCTCGCTCGCGGACAAGCTTGGCCAGGCATTGCAGTCGGGTCTCTCACTCACGCGCGAACAGGTCTACAACCCGGCTATCCTGATCGAACGCATCACCACCGACCTGGTGGCCGTGCTGCTGGCCTGCCTGCCGCTGGCCGGCCTCATCATGCTGGTCGCGCTTGCGTCGCCGCTCCTGATCGGTGGCTGGAATTTCTCGTCCAAAGCCTTCGTGCCCAACTTCATGAAGCTGAACCCGATCTCCGGCATCGGCAACATGTTCTCCACCAATTCCCTGGTCGAACTGCTGAAGGCCATCGCCAAGACCCTGGTGGTGGGTGCCGTGGCATGGGTCGTCATCATGGGCCAGAAGGAGGCCATGCTTGGCCTGGCGGTGGAACCGCTAAACGCCGGCAGCGCCCACGTGGGCGAGCTGATGGCCAAGGCTTTTCTCTTCATCGTCGGCGCGCTGGGCGTGATCGCCGCCATCGACGGGCCCTGGCAGCTTTGGCATTACCACGACAAGATGAAGATGACGCGCCAGGAAATGATCCAGGAGTCGAAGGAGTCGGACGGCAATCCGCAGATCAAGGGCAAGATTCGCCAGATGCAGCGCGAAATGGCACGCGGCCGCATGATGCAGAATGTGCCTACTGCGGATGTGATCGTCACCAACCCGACCCACTACGCGGTGGCACTGAAGTACAGCGACGGCCAGAAGGGCGCGCCGCGGGTGGTGGCCAAGGGCGTGGACGACGTGGCCGCCAAGATCCGCGAACTCGGCGTCGAACACAAGGTGACCATGCTGGAAGCCCCGGCCCTGGCCCGTGCCCTCTACAAGCACACCGACATCGACGAAGAAATCCCGGAAAAGCTGTTCTCGGCGGTGGCGGAAGTGCTGGCCTATGTCTACCAGCTGCGCGCCTACAAGAAGGGCGAAGGCAACTACCCGGATCGTCCGCGCAAGCTGGCGGTACCGGCCGAGATGGACCCGAACGACCCGGCGTACAAGGGACCTGGGGCGAATACCGGCCCGTTGCAGTAAGCGATCCACGTAGGGTGGGCGGATCCTCCGCCAACGCGGTGATAGTTGGCGGCAAGATCATCCGGCGCGAAAGCGGAGCCGATAACAATCACCGCGTGGGCGGGAGACCCGCCCACCCTACAAATACGAATAGCGGAGCATTGCACGAATGAACAGCATCAAACTGCCGGCATGGACGAACGGGCTCGCTTCACGGGGCGCCAGCGCGCTCGCCGCCCCGATCTTCATCATCATCCTGCTGGCGATGATGATCCTGCCGCTGCCGGCCTTCGTGCTGGACGTGTTCTTCAGCTTTAATATCGCACTGTCCGTTATCGTCCTGCTGACCGCCCTGTACACGGTCAAGCCGCTCGACTTCATGGCCTTCCCGGCCATCCTCCTGATCTCGACCATGCTGCGCCTGGCGCTGAACGTGGCCTCGACCCGTATCGTCCTTACCGAAGGCCACACCGGCGGGGCGGCCGCGGGCAAGGTGGTCGAGGCGTTCGGCCACTTCCTCATCGGCGGCAATTTCACCGTCGGTATCGTCGTCTTCATCATCCTGACCATCATTAACTTCTCGGTGGTGACCAAGGGCGCCGGACGTATCGCCGAAGTGGGCGCGCGCTTCGCCCTGGACGCCATGCCGGGCAAGCAGATGGCGATCGACGCCGACCTGAACGCCGGCCTGATCGGCGAAGCCGACGCCCGCAAGCGTCGCAGCGAAGTGGCGCAGGAAGCCGAGTTCTACGGCGCCATGGACGGTGCCTCGAAATACGTGAAAGGCGATGCGGTCGCCGGCATCATGATTACCCTGATCAACGTGATCGGCGGCCTGATCATCGGCGTAGTCCAGCACGACCTGAGCTTTGGCGAAGCCTCCGAGGTGTACACGCTGCTGGCCATCGGTGACGGCCTGGTGGCCCAGATTCCTTCGCTGATCATCTCGATCGCGGCCGGTATGGTGGTCTCGCGCGTCGCCAACGAAGACGACATCAGCAGCCAGGTGACCAACCAGCTGCTCAACCGCCCGGAAGTGCTGTACATCACCGGCGGCATCATCTTTGCGCTGGGCCTGATCCCGGGCATGCCGAACCTGGTGTTCCTGCTGCTGGGCAGCGCACTGTGCGGCGGCGGCTACATGATCACCAAGCGCGGCAAGGACCAGCCGGCCAAGGAAGCGGCAGCGGCGGCACAGGCCGCGGCAGCCAGCGCGGTCAGCGGCAGCACCGGTCCGACCGAGTCGGAAGAAGCGACCTGGCAGGACGTGATGGCGGTCGATACGCTGGGCCTGGAAGTGGGCTACCGCCTGATTCCGCTGGTGGACAAGAACCAGGGCGGCGAACTGCTCAAGCGCATCAAGGGCATCCGCAAGAAGTTCGCCCAGGAAGTCGGCTTCCTGGCGCCACCGGTGCACATCCGCGATAACCTGGAACTCAAGCCGTCCGGCTACCGCATCACCCTGAAAGGCGTGGAAGTGGGGGCGGGCGAGGCAATGAACGGCCAGTTTTTGGCGATCAATCCGGGCATGGCCAGCGGCACGCTGCCGGGCGAACCCACCGTCGACCCGGCTTTCGGCCTGCCGGCCACCTGGATCGACGCCAGCCTGCGCGACGAGGCGCAGAGCCTTGGCTATACGGTGGTCGACGCCGGTACCGTCGTCGCGACCCACCTGAACCACCTGATCACGACCCACGCCTCGGAACTGCTGGGCCGCATGGAAGTGCAGGCGCTGCTGGATCACTTGGGCAAGGAAACCCCGAAGCTGGTGGAAGACCTGGTGCCGAAGGTCGTGTCGCTGTCGACCCTGCAGAAGGTGCTGCAGAACCTGTTACAGGAAGGCGTGCACATCCGCGACATGCGCACCATCATCGAGTCGCTGTCGGAATATGCGGTGCAGACCCAGGATCCGGGCGAGCTGACCGCCATGGTGCGGGTGGCGCTGGGCCGGGCCATCGTGCAGCAGCTGTTCCCGGGCACCAACGAGCTGTCGGTGATGACCCTCGACAACCGCCTCGAGCGCTTGCTGATGCAGGCGATGGGGCAGGGCGGCGACGGCACCGGCATCGAACCGGGCCTGGCAGATACCATCGCCCAGCAGGCGGCCAATGCCGCTGCCCAGCAGGAGCAGATGGGCCTGAGCCCGGTGCTGCTGGTGCCGGCGCCG
>NZ_JAIWIA010000075.1 GCF_020176695.1 Massilia sp. MS-15
CCGCCATGCGCTCAGTTCGAGCACATCAAGGCGCCTTTAGCCTTGGCTCCTGCTTCATGACCCCAGGGGACATTTCTACTTTGCAGAACAGGGGACATTTCTATTTAGCGTTGACAGTCTTGCGCCCAAAAAAGTTTCCAGACGATCTGGTTCGCCCCGCCCGCCGGGCTTTGTTCTACACTAGCGCCACGATTCCTTTTGCCCATTTGACCATGCCCGCACAGCAAGCCGAGCCTGCTTCCGAACACCTGCACGCCCATCTCGACGGCGATGCCCGCCATGCGCACGTGATCGAGGGACGCAGCCAGGCCGCGCTGTCGCTGGCGCTCGGCCTGACCCTGCTGTTCGCGCTGATCGAAGCGGTAACCGGCTTCTTTTCGAACTCGCTGGCCCTGATCTCGGACGCCGGCCACATGGTGACCGACGCCGCCGCCCTCGGCCTGGCGCTGCTGGCCCAGGCCATCGCGCGCCGCCCGCCCTCGGCGCGGCATTCCTTCGGCCTGGTGCGCGCCGAGGCCCTGGCCGCCTTCGTCAACAGCCTGGCGATGCTGCTGCTGGTCGCCTGGATCGCCTGGGAAGCCGTGCAGCGCCTGCTGCATCCGGAACCGGTGCAGGGTGGCGTGGTCCTGGTGGTGGCCGCGATCGGCGCCGCGATCAACCTGCTGGTGGCCTGGGTGCTGTCGCGCGAGGAAGCCTCGATCAATACCCGCGCCGCCCTGGTCAACGTGCTCGGCGACCTGCTCGGCTCGGTCGCCGCGATCGCCTCGGGCGCCATCATCTATTTCACCGGCTGGCTGCGGGTCGACCCGATCCTGTCGCTGTTTGTCGCCATGCTGATCCTGCGCTCGACCAGCGGGATCCTGCGCGAGTCCTACCACTTCCTGATGGAAGGCGTGCCGGCCAGCATCGACTACCTGGAAATCGGCACCCACCTGAAGGCGGTCGACGGCGTGCTGGGCGTGCATGACCTGCACGTGTGGGACATGTCGCCCGGCCACCCTGCCCTGATCGGGCACCTGGAGATCGCCAGCCTCGAGCGCTGGCCCACCGTGCTGGAAGACGTGCGCGCCATGCTGCGCGAACGGCATGGCATCGACCACGTCACCCTGCAGCCGGAAGCGGCGGGCGGCAAGTCGCTTTAACGCCCGGCGGCGCGGCGATCGGCGCCCGGCATCAGGACGACAAGTGACGGTCGATCAGCGGCGCCACCAGGTCCGCGCAGGTTGACGCGAGATTGTGGTCGCCGCCTTCGAGCACATGCAGATCCGCGTGCGGCAGCACGCAGGCCAGGTGTCGCCCGACCGCCACCGGACTGATCGGATCGGCGTCGCCCCACAGCAGCAAGGTCGGGATGCGCAGCGTAGCCAAGTGGGGCGTCAGGTCTTCGTCATGGCTGGCAAACCAGTCCGGCAAGCCGGGGGCGGCGGCCCGCATGGCCGGACGCCAGTCCTGCGCATCGAAGGCTGCCATGTTCATCCCGCCCGAGGTCACGGACAAGACCAGATGGGTGACCAGCTCGGGCCTGCGCAGCGCGGCGAGTATCGCCACCACGCCTCCCATCGACTGGGCGATCAGGGCACTGGGCCGGTCGATGTCCGCAACGATGCGGGAAACCAGGTCGTCGATGCCGCGCACCTCAGGATCCCGAGGGACACCGCCGAAGCCCGGCCAGCACGCATACACCCGTGACGCCGGATGTTCGATACGCCCGGCCACGGGACGCCAGAATTCGGTACTGCCGGAGGCGCCGGGGAGAAAGATGAGTTGAGAGACCTTCCGCACGGCCGGACGCTCAGGTATTTGCCGGAGAAGGCACCAGGCGGAGCGATTGCTCTGGCGAACGCCTGAGCTGCCAGCGCGTGATCGTCGAACGATAGCCGTCCGGCAGGTTCGGCGGGAGCGCATCCGGCTGGAAGACACCGAAGCGCTGATGCTCATGGCTGATCCGCGGATCGAAGCGGCCCTCGAGCGTACACGCGTAGCTCACGATGAATACATGCTTGCCTGGAATGACTTCAAAAAGATAGGCGTCGAGTAGATCTTCAACAGACACGGACAGGCCCAACTCTTCGTGAATCTCTCGTCTGACACATTCCTGGGGAGTCTCACCTGCTTCGATCCGTCCGCCAGGAAGTTCCCATTCCTTCCGCTCGTTCATCAACAATACGATGCCGCCGGAGGCCGTGGCAAGCACGCCCTTGATTGAAACCGTGAACATGGAATACCGATCAGCTTGACTTGCAGGTTGATGAAGGAAAACGCATCATCCCATGCGGATCCGGGCGCGGCAATACCTGGCCTTCCGATTGGCGCTGTAAGCGGCGTCTTACCCATCCTTGGCCCGCACGCCGATAGCCGAGACGACGAAGGCTCAGCATACTGCTCATATGGATTGCCACCGCACAGTTTTCGACACGCTCATCATCGGCGGCGGACCGGCCGGACTCACGGCCGGCGTTTACCTGCGCCGCTTCACCCGCCACGTGGCCCTGGTCGACAAGGGCAACAGCCGCCTGTCCTGGATTCCCGTCTCGCACAACTACCCCGGGGTCCCGTAAGGGATCAACGGGGTACGGCTGCTGGAGAACCTGCGTGCCCAGCTCGCGAACTATGGCGGCAGCGTGATGGCTGGCGAAATCCTTGACCTGCGCCTGGAAGACGGCGTGTTCGTCGGCGACTATGCGCCGGCCGATGGCGGCGCAAGCTGCCAGATCCGCGCCCACACCGTGCTGCTGGCCACCGGCGTGGCCGATGCCGGGATGCCGGTCGAACGCTGGGACGAGGCCGTGCGCTGCGGCGCCGTGCGCCTGTGCCCGGTGTGCGACGGCTGGGATGTCATCGACAAGCGCATCGGGGTGGTCACCTCCGACGCCAACCCGGTGGGCCACGCCCTGTTCATGCGCACCTTCAGCGCCGACGTGCTGCTGTTCGAGCGCGGGCCGGTCTCGACCCTGAACCAGGAAGAGCGCCAGCGCCTGGCGGCTGCCGGCGTCACCCTGGTCGAGTCGCCGCTGGCCGGGGTCACCATGAGCGAGGACATGAAGCCGGTGCTGCATACGCGCGACGGCACCGATTACCTGTGTGACGTGTTCTACCCGATGCTGGGCGAAAATGCCCGCTCCGACCTGGCGAGCGGACTGGGTGCCGAAACGGTGGAGTGCCGCAAGCTGCTGGTGGACGAGCACTGCCGCACCCAGGTCCCCGGCCTGTTCGCGGTGGGCGACGTCACCCGGGGACTGAACCAGATCGCGGTGGCCACTGGCCAGGCGGCGCTCGCGGCAACCACCATCCACAATATGCTGCCCTGGCGTTTGCGCCAGCCCGCCGCGCAGGCGGCGAACGCATCCTGAGGCTGGCGCGCACAGTGGCGCGCCCATTTCAGGCGTTTCCTGCCAACCACATACTTCTGGGGCCAACTTGGCCCTAAGTCCTTTCCTATTTACATGTATCGACCCCATGCTTATACTCAACAGGTCGCCGATACAATATTGGCAATTCGAAAACTAGCATTCAAGGAATTCACATGAAGAAGATCGTTCTCGCCATTGCCGCCGCAGCGTTCGCCACCGTCGCCTACGCCACGCCACCAAAGCCGAAATGCACCGGCATCTGCCCGCCCGATACGGAAGAAGGCACGGAAGCCGACGGCATGTTCGCCACCGAGCTCGACTGGGCACTGGAAGCGGACAGCGATGCAGGCCAGAAGGACAAGAAGGAAAAGAAGGAAAAGAAACAGAAGTGATCGGATGGCGGTCATGGCCGCCAGCCAGTTCCTTTCCAAAGCCCGCCCCGTGCGGGCTTTTTTTTCGGGCGCTGCCTCCGTTACCTCGGCAGTTCAGTCCTCATCCATAGGCCGGTTGACTGCGCCCTTTGCCTAACGCTCGCCCGAGGCCAGCGCGATCCGGCGGCGCAGCAAGGCCAGGGCCTGCGCATCGCCACTTGCCTCCGCACGCTGCGCGGCCACGCCCAGCCAGGCCAGCAGCGGCCGCCGCCAGCCCTGGCCGGATGCCGTTTCCACTGCCCCATCGATGCCCTCGGGCGTCAGGCGCCCGGCCTTCAGCGCCGCACCGGCGGCGACCAGGCGGGCCAGCGGATCGGCCACGCCGTTCACCTGTCCGGATGTGGCCACGGCGCGGTGCTGCTCGGGCAGCAGCGCCGAGTCGAGTCCCTGCCAGCGGCCGTACAGGTAATCGGCATAGGCACGCTGGGCCGGCGTCGCATCCTGCGCCAGCGCCTGGTAGCCTGGACAGTCGTCGAAGTCGAGGCTGGCCACGCGCGCGGCGCAGCGCACCAGTTCGACCTGGGCCACGTAGTCGGGCCGGCCAGTGCCGGTGCTGGCGCTGCGCGCCGTGCGGAACCCCGCGTCGGCGGCGCTGGCGTGCCCTTTCAGGTAATCGTCCACCGCGCCGTCGAGGGCGCCCTTGGCGTCGAGCTGCCACTCGGGCGCCTGCGGCTTGCCGGCGCAGGCGGCCAGCAGCGCCGACAGCGCCAGCGCGCCCAGTACGGAAAATGCGTATCGTGTCATGGCAGCTTGATCTCCTGGTTGCTACGGGCAAAAGGCCACTTGCGGTTGATCTCGTCCACCAGCCGGTTGACCTTGCGCAGGCTGGCGTCGACCTCGGCGCGCAGCACGCCCAGGTCTTCGGTGGCCACGCGCGCATTCTTGCCCACCGCCTGGGCTTCGACCAGCACCGCGTCCACCTTCTTGAGGGTGGCGCTGGCGTCGCTCAGCACCACATGCAGCTGGCGCATCGCGGCCTGGGCGTCGTCCATCACCCCGTCCTTGCCGTATACCCGCTGCTCGGTCTTGCCGAGCAGCGAATTGATGCGGTCGAGCGCCTCGCGCAGCCGGCGCGCCTCCTGGTCGCCACCCATTACCCCGCCCAGCACGCCGCCGGGGCCATTCATGCGGCCCGTGACTTCGTTGATGTTGGCCAGGCTGGCGTTGATGTCCGAACCGGTCGCCGTCATGCTTTCCAGGTTCTCGAGCAGGGCGCGCGCGGTGGCCACGATGCGCGGGATCTCGGCGGTGGCGTCGCCGCGCAGCACCGTGCGGGTGGCGCCGGGGGGCAGTGGCGGATCGTTCAGCAGGCCGGTGAAGGCGCGCAGCCGGGTCTCGCCGACGATGCTGGACTCGAGCGTGAACACGCTCGAGGTGCGCAGCCATTTCGCGTCCTTGCTCTGCACGTCCACCAGGATGCGCACCTTGCCGTCGGGTGCCAGTTCGACCTGGCTCACGCGTCCGATCGGAAAGCCGGCGAAGGTCATGTCCATGCCGGGAATGACGCCGCTCGAGTCATCGGTCTCCAGCACCAGGCGCTGGGTCGGCTCGAACACGCCGCGGGCATGCATCACGTAGCCGATGAAGGCGACCACCAGGATGCCGATCGCCGCCAGCAGGATCATCGCTTTCAGTTCGACATGCTGGGGTTCGACAGGGTTCGCTTGGTCCGGCAAGGGTTCGCTCATGGTCGGTGCGCTAGGTAGGGTGGTCAGATATATTTCAGGGCGAGCGAGGCGGCCTCGATCACCAGCAGCACGAACAGCAGGCGCACCGCGCCGGGCTGCACGGTGGAGCTGAGCCGGCGCGGATAACGCTGCAGTTCGAGGATGGCGGCGGTCGGAATCAGGGCCACGGCCAGACCGAAAAACAGGGTCTTGAGCACGAAGCCGACCGTCACCGTCGGCGAGAACACGCGGCCCACGGTGCGGGTGTAGTCGCCCACGCCCCAGGGCAGCAGACCGTACACGTTCAGGTAGGCCAGCACCAGCACGATGACACTGGTGACCATCGCCAGGCTGAGCACCGCGAAGGAATTCGCCAGCAGCTGCGGCACCAGGTCACGCCGCATCCGGCGCATCGCTTCCTCGGTCGCGGCCTGGGGCGACAGCCCCGCGCGCGCCAGGCCGAGCGCCGAGGCGTCGAAGGCCATGCTGGCGCGCAGCGCCACGAACATCGCGGCCGCCAGCGGGATCAGTTCCAGCACCAGCACCCGCACCACCATCTCGAGCGCGAAGTGCGACAGGCCGTAGCTGCGCGCCGTGACCAGCACGATGCGGATGATGACCAGGCTCACCAGGCTCGAGGCGACGCCGAACCAGGGCAGCACCTGCCAGGTGCTGGCATAGATGTAGCGTGCCGCCGCCAGCCGGTTGGCCCGGTTGTAGGTCGAGGGCGACAGCGCCATCACCAGCGCCACCGCGCCCAGGTGGGTCATGTACCACCAGCTGCGCAGGTAGCGCGCCAGGGCGAGGCCCCACAGGCTGGGGCGCAGGTGAAGGTTCAGGCTGCGGCGCATGCTGTCAATATGATACAAATACCGATGGGTGTGCCAGATTTTTGTATCAAATCGATACCGCGTCCGCCTGTCGCGCCTCGTTCCCTCATTGGCGGCGCGCCTCCAGCACGCCCTTGACTTCGCCGATCGCGCTCACGGCCTTCTGCAGCTGGCCGGTCGATCCGATCTCGGCGGTGAAGACCATGCGCGCCTGGCCTTTGGCGCTCTGGGTATTCACCCCGATCACATTGATCTTCTCGCGCATGAACACGTCCGAGATATCGCGCAGCAGGCCCTGGCGGTCCATCGCCAGGATGAACAGGTCGACCGGGTACACGGTCTCGAGCCCGGCCGCGCCCCACTCGGTCTGGATCACCCGTTCCGGCGCCTTGGCGCGCATCTCGGCGAAGTTCTTGCAGCTCAGGCGGTGGATCGACACGCCCTTGCCGCGCGTGACGAAGCCGCAGATCGGGTCTGGCGGCGCCGGCTTGCAGCACTTGGCCAGCATCGTCATCAGGCCTTCGGTGCCGACCACCAGCACGCCCGACTTGGCGCCCTGCTCCACGCTCGAGGCGCGGCTCTTGTTGACCACCGCCTCGTCCACCTGGGGCGGCGCTTCCGGCGCCTCGTGCAGGGCCGCCTCCACATGGCGCAGGCTGAACTTCTCCTTGCCGACCGCGATGAACAGCTCGTCCACCTTGGCAAAGCCCAGCTTCTGCGCCAGCGCCTCCAGGTTGACCGCGGTCTTGCCCTCGCGCTGCAGCGACTTCTCCACCAGCACCCGGCCCTGGGCCAGCGTCTCGGCCTGTTCCTGCGCATGGAACCAGGCGCGGATCTTGGAGCGGGTGCGGCTGCTCACCGTGTAGCCGGGGCTGAGCCAGTCGCGCGACGGCCCGGCGCTGCCGGGCGCGCCCTTGGCGGTGATGATCTCGCAGGTCTGGCCGTTGCGCAGCGGCGTATTCAGCGGCACCATCACGCCGTCCACCTTGGCGCCGCGGCAGCGGTGCCCCACCTCGCTGTGCAGGTGGTAGGCGAAGTCGATCGGGGTCGCGCCCTGCGGCAGCTCGAGCACCCGTGCCTGCGGGGTCAGCACGAAGATGCGGTCGTCGAGGGTGGTCGCCTTGAGCTTCTCGACCCACTCCTTCTGCAGGTCTTCCTGGCCCGCCACCACGTCCGCCACGTCGCTCTTCCAGGCCAGCAGCTGGCGCAGCCAGGCGATCTTCTCGTCGTATTTCTGGCTCTTGAAGCTGGAGCCGCCCTCCTCCTTGTAGCGCCAGTGGGCGGCGATGCCGTACTCGGCGAAATTGTGCATCTCCTGGGTCCGGATCTGCACTTCCAGCGGGCGCCCGTCGTCGGCCGTGACCACCGTGTGCAGCGACTGGTAGCCGTTCGGCTTGGGACGCGAGATGTAGTCGTCGAATTCCTTCGGGATCGGGGTCCAGATGTTGTGCACGATGCCCAGCACGGTGTAGCAGGTCTTGACGTCGGCCACGATCACGCGGAAGGCGCGCACGTCGTACAGCGAAGAGAAATCGAGCTCCTTGCCGCGCATCTTGCTCCAGATGCTGTAGATGTGCTTCGGGCGGCCCGAGACCTCGGCCCGGATGCCCGCCTCCTGCAGTTCATCCTGCAAGCGCCTGATCGAGGACGCGACAAAGCCTTCGCGCTGCGTGCGCTTCTCTTCGAGCATCTTCGCGATCTGCCGGTAGGCATCGGGCTCGATGAAGCGGAAGGACAGGTCCTCGAGTTCCCACTTGAGCTGCCAGATACCCAGCCGGTTGGCGAGCGGCGCGTAGAAGTCGAGCACCTCGCGGCCATAGTCGCGCGTGGTGTCGTCGAAGCGTTTCTGGTCGGCGAAGTAGCGCAGCGTGGTGGCGCAGGAGGCCAGGCGCATCAGGACCACGCGCATGTCCGAGGCCATCGCCAGCAGCATCTTGCGCAGGGTTTCCACCTGGGCCGCAGCCTGCTGGGCGGCATTCTTGCCGGCGCCGCGGGCCGTGCCCGCTCCTTCCTTGCCGACCGTGAGGTCCCGCAGCCGGATCAGCTGGTAGACGCCCTGCACCAGGTCGGATACTTCCTTGCCGAAGCCTTCCTCGAGCGCGCCGCCCACCTGCGGGTCCATCAGGGCCAGCTCGAACAGCAGCCCGGCGATGCGGGTCTCGGCATCGGTACGCAGGTAGGCCAGGGTGCCCGCCACCCCGAGCGAGAACTCGAACGCGTTCTGGCCCGAACTGGCAAGGCGGTCGCCATAGGCGCCGCCAGCGTAGTCGAGGGCTGCCTGGACGCGCGCGCCGTCTTCCGCGCTCAGGCCCTGTACCAGCGCGCCGGCCGCGTCACCCGGTAATACGGTCGATACCATCGAGGCCGGTCAGCGCAGCGCGGCGGTGATGCAGACCTCGACCAGGCAGGCGGGATTGGCCAGCCGCGCTTCGACCGTGGCGCGCGGCGGGGTGTGGCCCTGCGCGACCCATTCGTCCCAGACCGCGTTCATGCCGTCGAAGTGTTCCATGCTGGAGATGAAGATCTGGCACATCAGGATGCAGGACTTGTCGCTGCCGGCCTCGTTCAGCAGGCGGTCCACATGGCCCAGCACCTCGCGCATCTGGCCCTCGATGCCCTGGCTGGTGTCTTCGGCGATCTGGCCCGCCAGGTAGACGGTGTCGTTGTGGATGGCGGTTTCGGACAGGCGCTTGCCTACGTGAAGTCGTTTGATTTCCATATCTGCTTTCTCAATGAAGGTGGCGCTCAGTCGGCGCCAACCAGGAATTCGCGTGCGGCCGCGATCTGCTCCGGCCGCACGAAGGTAGGGGCATGTCCCACGCCCGCAAACTCGACCAGGCGCGGCTTCGGCCCGCGCGCGCACATGGCGAGCGCGGTCGCGCGCGACAGCAGGTCGGACTCGGCGCCGCGCACCAGCAGGGTCGGACAGCGTATCGCGTCCCATGCCGCCCACAGCGCCGCTTCGTCGGCGGCGGCGCTATCCGGCGTGATGGCGCGAAAAGGCTGGGCAAGGCCGAGGTCGTAGTGGCGCACCCACTGGCCGTCGGCGTCCTGGCGTAGCACGTCGCTGGCCAGCTTGTGCCATTCCTGCTCGCTATGCGGGCCGAAGGATGCCGACACCGCGCGCACATAGGCGGCACCGGTCTCGAAGTCGGGGAAGCGGATGTCCTGGCCGATGTACTCGCCGATGCGGGCGATGGCGGCGCCGTCGAGCACCGGGCCGATGTCGTTCAGGACCAGCTTGCGCACCGGCGAATCGTCGAGCGAGGCCAGGACCATGCCGATCAGGCCACCCATCGAGGTGCCGAACCAGTGCACGCCGGGTTCGCCGCCATCCGGCGCGGCGGCCGTGACGCGCGCGATCAGGGTCACCATGTCGGCCACGTACTGCGGCACCGTGTAGTAGCGCGGATCGCGCAGGCGGCCGGAACGCCCGCGCCCGACCACGTCGGGACAGACCACGCGGTAGGTGTCGCACAAGGCGCGCGCCAGGTGGTCGAAGTCGTCGGACACGCGGGTCACGCCGTGCACGCACACCAGCACGCGCGGATTGCGCGGGTCGCCCCACTCCTTGTAGGCCATCCGATGCAGGCCGGCGGGCGAGCTGCACTGCACGCTGTTCACTCTCGCTTCGCTGTCGTCCACCCTGCGTCCGCTCCCGGTCATGGCAATATTGTTCACTTCATCATCGCAACGCACCATTTTAATCGGCGTTGCGATTAGAATTCTACCAATTCTAGAGAAGCAACCCGAACCCGATTATCCAAACCAGAGGACGCAATGACATCCAGTATGCTCAGTGGTAAAACCGCACTCGTCACCGGCTCGACTTCCGGCATCGGCCTGGGCATCGCCCGCGCGCTTGCCGAACAGGGCGCCAACATCGTGTTCAACGGCTTCGGCGACGCCCAGCAGATCGAAAAACTGTACACCGACGTCGGCGCCGAGTTCGGCGTGCAGACCGCCTACCACAACGCCGACATGAGCAAGCCGGCCGAGATCGAGGCCATGATGCGCTTCGCGGCCGAGCGCTTCGGCGGCGTCGACATCCTGGTCAACAACGCCGGTATCCAGCACGTGGCCACGGTGGACGAATTCCCGGCCGAGAAGTGGGATGCGATCATCGCCATCAACCTGAGCTCCGCCTTCCACACCACGCGCCTGGCCCTGCCCGGCATGAAGCAGAAGAACTGGGGACGCATCATCAACCTGGCTTCGGTGCACGGCCTGGTCGGATCGAGCGGGAAGTCGGCCTATGTCGCCGCCAAGCATGGCCTGGTCGGCTTCACCAAGGTGACCGCGCTCGAACTGGCCGCCACCGGCGTGACCTGCAATGCGATCTGCCCGGGCTGGGTGCTGACCCCGCTGGTGCAGAAACAGGTGGACGACCGCGCCGCGCGCGATGGCCTGAGCAACGACGCGGCGCGCAAGGCGCTGCTGGCGGAGAAGCAGCCCTCCGGCGAGTTCGTGACCCCGGCGGAACTGGGCGCGCTGGCCGTATTCTTCTGCAGCCCGGCCGGCAACCAGGTGCGTGGCGTGGCCTGGAACATGGACGGCGGCTGGACCGCCCAGTAAGCGCCAGGGGCGGCTCAGGAATGCCGCGCCCAGGGACCGCTGCGCATGTACCAGCGCCGCAGCAGGCTGCGCGGCGCTGGTTCACGCAGCAGCGCCCACCAGGTGGCGTCGGCGATGCCGCGTCCGGACGCCAGCTGCAGCACGTCGACGTCGCCGCCCGAATTCACTTCCATGGTCTGCGGGCCCTCTTCCGTGAAGGCGATGTCCCAGGACTGGTAGCGGATGCCGGGAAACAGCGGCGCGGCGCGCAGGCAGATCTCCTTCGCCTGCTGCCAGTCGGGTACGGTCCAGCCGACCAGCGCCTCGCCTGTATCGGGGTGCGCCGCCACCGGTTCCGGCCGGCCCTGGCGCATGCCGATGGCGTTGAACACTTCGCCGCTATCGACTTCGAAGGCCCCGAGCAGGTTGCCGGTGGCGCCATGCCGGAAATTGTCGATCATGTTGTTCCCAGCCGGGATGCGCAGCACGGCCCGGTGGACGATCGGGCCACGCTCGGTGACCAGCACGACCACCCGGGCGGTCGAGAGCCTGGGGCCGATGCGCCGCGCAATCTCGGGATGCGGCCTGGCCGCGGCCTGCAGCAGGATGCCTTCGCGCGACAGCCAGCGCTTGAAGTAGTCGGCCACCGCGATCGATTTGCCGTCGCGTAGCCGCAGCATGCCATCCGCGTAGCCGCTCACCCAGACCGAGCCGGCGCCGCCGTTGCCGGCGATCGGCTTCATGAATAGCGGGAATTGCGCTTCCTGTTCCAGGTAGGTTTCCACAGCTTGCACCGATGGCAGCGAAGCCGCGCCGGGAAAGCCGCGCGCCACATGGCCCACCGCCCGGATCGCGGGGAAGGGAAAGCCGTGCAGGCTCAGGATTCCATAGGTGACCAGCTTGTCGCGCGTGAGCGCCACCGACTCCACCTCGTTGTTCGAATTGACCGCGGTGCCCGACTGCACGCCCAGGAATTCCGCCTTCTCCGCCCACGATCGGCCGGCCAGCCCGTACATCGCGTATTCGTCGGCGGTCAAACGATTGGGTGGACGGCGCAACTGGGCAAGTTCGAAACGGCGCTTCATACTGGTCTCCTTGGGCTTGTTAGTTACTTATAAGTCCATGCTAACCGAGTGTAGCGGCACATGTCCATCAACCCGAACGGCCTGATCGATAGTTCTGCCACCGTTCTTCTCATTGCACACGTTGTTGCTTATGATGGCGCTTTCGACAAGAAAAGTGAGCCGACGTGCGCATCCTGTCCAGCATCCTGGCAGCAACCCTCCTCAACTTCTACGCGGGCACAAGCGACGCCGCCGCTCCCGCCCATCCAGTCCTCCTGACAGCCGAGCGCGTCTGGACCGGCGAAGGCCAGCCCCAGCGCGGCTGGGCGGTGCTGGTCGCGCAGGGACGCATCGCGGCGGTCGGGCCGGCGGCGCAGCTGAGCGTCCCGCCCGACGCCGAGCGCATCGACCTGCCGGGTAAAACCTTGATCCCCGGCATGATCGACCTGCACTCCCACGTCCTGCTCCACCCCTACAACGAGGCGAGCTGGGACGACCAGGTGCTGAAGGAGGCCCCGGCCTACCGCATCATGCTGGCCGGCCGCCACGCGGCAAGCACCTTGCAGGCCGGCTTCACCACCCTGCGCGACCTCGGCACCGAAGGCGCGGACTATGCCGACGTCGGCATCCGGCGCGCCATCGACGAAGGGGTGGCGCCTGGTCCGCGCCTGCTGGTGGCCACCCGCGCGATCGTGGCCAGCTACAGCTACGGGCCGGCCGAACGCAGCTACCGCCCCGACCTCGCCATCCCCTACGGCGCGCAACCGGCCACCGGCGTCGATGACGTCACCAGGGCGGTGCGCGAGCAGTCGGCACGCGGCGCCGACTGGATCAAGATCTACGGCGACTACCGCACCGGCATCGACGGCAGCACCCGTCCCACCTTCAGCATGGAGGAAATGAAGGCGATGGTCGCGGCCAGCCACGTCAGCGGCCGCAAGGTGGCCGTGCACGCCAGCAGCGACGATGCGATCCGCACGGCGGTGCTGGCCGGCGCCGACACCATCGAGCACGGCTACGGCGCCTCGGAACAGACCTTCCGCCTGATGAAGGAGCGCGGTACCGCCTACATCCCGACCCTGACGGCGCCGGAGGCGACCGGCGAATACTTCCAGAAGCACGTGCGTGGCGGGCCGCCAACGCCCGCGATGCACGCGGCGCAGCGCGCCTTCGCACTGGCGCGCAAGGTGGGCGTTACCATCGGCAACGGCAGCGACGTGGGCGTGTTCGCGCACGGCAGCAATGCGCGCGAACTGGCCTGGCTGGTCAAGTTGGGGAGTCATAGGCGCCAGTGGCGCGTATGACGCCGCTGGAAGCGATGCGCGCGGCCACCGTGGTGGCGGCCGGGATCCTCGGCCGCGGCGACCTTGGCGCGCTCAAGCCCGGCATGCTGGCCGACGTGGTGGCCGTGGACGGCGACCCGACCGCCGATATCGCGGCCGCCGCCCGGGTAGGCTTCGTGATGAAGGGTGGCGAGGTGTTCCGGCGCCCCTGAGCGCCGCCCCCCCTGCCCGGCCACATACCAGATATAAGGCCTGCGGATATCCACAATAGATAAGGCGATCCGCTTCCGACAAGATGGCAACACCACAAACTTCTCTGAGAAGAGTTGCCATGAAAAAGCCTTTCTACAAGATTCTGTATGTCCAGGTGCTGATCGCGATTGCGCTCGGCGTGCTGCTGGGGGTGTTCTACCCTGAACTGGGCGCGAAGATGAAGCCATTGGGAGACGGCTTCATTAAACTGATCAAGATGATCATCGCCCCAGTGATCTTCTGTACCGTCGTTGCCGGCATCGCCGGCATGCAGGACATGAAGAAGATCGGCCGCGTCGGCGGCAAGGCCCTGCTCTACTTCGAGGTCGTGTCGACCTTCGCGCTGGCCATCGGCCTGGTGGTCGCCAACGTGCTCAAACCGGGCGCCGGCTTCAACGTCGACGTCGCCCACCTGGACGCCTCCTCGATCGCGAAGTACACCGAGAAGGCCAAGGACCAGAGCACCATCGACTTCGTGATGAACATCATCCCGAACACCTTCGTGGATGCCTTCGCCAAGGGCGACATCCTGCAGGTGCTCCTGATCGCCCTGCTGTTCGGCTTCTCGCTGTCGATGATGGGCGAGCGCGGCCGCCCGGTGACCAAGATGATCGAAGACTTCTCGCACGCCATCTTCGGCGTCGTAAACATCGTCATGAAGGCCGCCCCGATCGGCGCCTTCGGCGCGATGGCCTTCACCATCGGCAAATACGGTCTCGATTCGCTGCTGCCGCTGGCCAAGCTGATGGGTTCCTTCTACCTGACCTGCTTCCTGTTCGTGGCCGTGGTGCTGGGCGCCATCGCGAAGTACACCGGCTTCTCGATCTTCCGCTTCATCAAGTACATCAAGGAAGAACTGCTGATCGTGCTCGGCACCAGCTCCTCGGAGAGCGCCCTGCCAGCCCTGATGCGTAAACTCGAGCGCCTCGGCTGCTCCAAGCCGGTGGTCGGCCTGGTGGTCCCGACCGGCTACTCGTTCAACCTGGACGGCACCAATATCTACATGACGATGGCGGCCCTGTTCGTGGCCCAGGCCACCAACACCGAACTGACCCTGATGCAGGAATTGACCATCCTGGCGGTGGCGATGCTGACCTCGAAGGGCGCATCGGGCATCACCGGCGCCGGCTTTATCACCCTGGCCGCGACCCTGGCCGTGGTGCCGACCATCCCGGTGGCCGGCATGGCCCTGATCCTCGGCATCGACCGCTTCATGAGCGAAGCGCGTGCCCTGACCAACTTCATCGGCAACGGCGTGGCGACGGTGGTGGTGTCGAAGTGGGAAAAGGAACTCGACACTGAACGCATGGACGCCGTGCTGCATGGCCGCGTGCCGGCCGAGGGCGAGAAGGAACTGACGCCGGTGCGCGCCGCTGCCTGAATCCCGCTCCACGCGAAAAACCGCATCTTCCGATGCGGTTTTTTTTCGCCCCTGCGAAGCGCGCCATGCATGGCGAATGGACCCGCGGCATCGCGCTTGCTAGGATGTGGCGTCGAAACCTACCCGGAGCAGGCATGAAAACATTCTCGACATTGGCAGCCGCGCTAATTCTGACGATCCCTCTCATGGCTGTCGCCGCACCCGACGCCCGACTCGCACCACAAGAGCGCAGCAAGGCAATCCAGGATATCGCCACGCAGTTCGAGAAGATCTACTTCGATCCGGAAGTCGGCCAGCGCATGGCGCGTGACCTGCGCTCGCGCCTGCAACGCGGCGAGTACGAGGACATCACCTCCTCGCGCGAACTGGCGAAGGTGTTGAGCGCGCATATCGACCTGATTTGCAAGGAGTCGCACACCGGGGTCCTGTACCACGAAGACGACCAGCTGGCCGGCTCGCCGGCGGCCGATCCCGCCGCGTTCGAGCGTCGCGAGGAAGAGCGCCTCGCCCAGCTGCGCGCTGCCAACTACTACTTCGCTCCCCTGCAACGGTTCGAGGGCAATATTGCACTCATCCGCTTCGACGGCTTTGCCAGACCGGAGGAAGCCGGCGCCTTCGTCGACAGCCTCATGGGCGAGGTGGCCGACGCCGCGGCCCTGGTCTTCGACCTGCGCGGCAACACCGGCGGATCGTCCGAACTGATTCCGGTGCTGGCCAGCTACCTGTTCGACGACGAGCCGATCCACCTGTTCACCCGCAGCGACCGGAAACGGGGCACCAGCACCGAAAGCTGGACCAGGCCGGCCCAGGCGGCCAAGCGCTTCGGCAGCCGCAAGCCGGTCTACATCCTGGTCGGCAAGGAGACCTTCTCGGCGGCGGAGAACTTTGCCTATACCATGCAGCAACTGAAGCGCGCCACGATTGTCGGCGAGAAGACACGGGGCGGCAGCCATGGCGCCTTTGGCAAACCGGTCACGCCGCACCTGGTCGCCCACGTCGCCACCATCAGCACCGTGAATGCCGTGTCGAAGACCGACTTCGGCACAGGCGTGCTGCCCGACCTGGCGGTGCCGGCTGCCGACGCCCTGCCCGCGGCGCTGGCTGTCGCCAGGGTGGCACTCGCGCACGCCCACTAGGGTCTGTCTGACTGAGTTCAGGGAAGCCATAACATTATTGTCGCCACGATGACTGCGGCGAGGTAGTTATGGCCGCGCTTGTCGTAACGCGTTGCAACGGCGCGGAAGTCCTT
>NZ_JAIWIA010000076.1 GCF_020176695.1 Massilia sp. MS-15
GACCGTGAAACGACTTTGCGCCGATGATAGTGCTGCAACCAGTGTGAAAGTAGGTTATCGTCAGGCTAGTTATATGAAAAACCCCGCAGAGTGATCTCTGCGGGGTTTTTTGCTTTTACGCTTATAACTTTTCAAGCGAAGCGCCCCGTAAGCCGACCAGCACGGCTCGACCCTGCCCATCCACGCGCAGTTCACCGTATTTCGCCTTGCTCCATCGTTCTCCATCGCCTTCTTCGAAATGCCATGCATTGGCCGGCAAGGCGAGTCTTCCCCGTTGACGCGTTACCTCGATAAGAACTTCGTTGTCCTTCAATGGAGAGCGCTTATCGTGGATATGCGTGATCGTGGCGACGCCGTTCTCGCCGCGCTGTGCAATGGCAAAATAGGGCGCTTCGATATCGTCGCCGTCCAGGTCGGCGTCCAGATCGCCGGACCGGGCGAAATTGAGTGCCATGTAATCGCCTTGCATCAGGGAACGGGGATCGACGGGTGCCAGCTCGACGAAGATGCTCTGGCCCTGCCGTATGATCTGTTCCTTTTGATAGATACCAACGTTGAGGATGAGGAGGGCCGCTACCGCAGGCGCGATCAGGCCCGCTTTCGTCCACTTGCGCCGATCGGTCTGCAGGTCGGAATCGCACTCTGCTTCGCCTGCGATCCTGCGCTCCCGCCATGGGCTGGCGAAAAGCAGCACGCCGGCAGCAGAGAACAGTAATACGCTTTTATAGAGCAGTGGCCATCCCAGCCAGTAATAGAGCGACCCGATCGTCCATAGTCCGGCAAGGCCTGTCAATTTGGCGAGCTGTGGCCGGCCCCAGACGAGACAGGCGGCGGCCATGAGCAAGAGGGCGCCAAGCGAAGTCGCGAACCAGCTCACCAGGACGAAGACTGGAATGCATACTCCCAGCAATCGCCCGTCGAAGCGCTTGAGTGTAACGAGCCAGACGCCAGCCGCGAGCGCGGCGCCAGCAGTAAGAAATGGCGGTGCATACCCGAACCACGCATCATGGCTGCCAAGGCTGAGCCAGTCATGGTCGGGCAATATTTGGCTGATGAGAAATGACTGACCTGACTGATAGGCCAGCATCAGGACATTGACTATTCCCAGGCCGATTAATAGCGATTCCACGCCAGATGCAATGCTGTATTTGCCCTGACGCTCGGCACTGCGCAAGAGTGCATGCCCCGCCAGCCATACGCCGACCATGAGGTAACACCTGTTCCATAGGATGAGCTGCGCTAACGGCGTGGTTGCATCGACGGCGAGCAAGGCCCTGTCCAGCATGAAAACAGCAAGGGCACAGCATACAGTCCGTATCCAGGCCTGGCGTACCGCAAGCGCCACGGCAAGCGCTGCGACGGCGCATATCGCGTCGTCGTCGTAAGCCCCGCGTGGCACCCATACCATGAACAAGCCGCTGCCCAACAGGCACACGCCGAGGTACTCCAAAAACAAGGGCAATTTGCGAACGCGCAGCATGGCAGCAGCGCAGCCGAGTACGACGGGACCGAGGACATACAATTCCGTGCCCCTGTTGCTATTGACAAACAGGAGCGCAAACAGGCCGCAAATAGGCAATGCTGCCAGCAGGGCGCCAAACGCAGTCAGCACGACGACAGGCCAGGGATGGCCGGATTTCTCCGCATCGAGCAGCGTGGCATCGACCAGTCCACGTGCAAGGGCGTCACGTACGATCGCATCAATTCGATTGGTCACGGTCTTGTCCTTCACGGGACTGTTTGCGATACAAGTGAATGATCAGCATCGCGCTCGACATGAGTGCCGCGACGGCGGTAAGCCCGACAAGGACGAGCAAGGCCCCGAATGAGCGGAATTCCAGCCCGAGCCTGACCGCCCCGCATACCAGTAGAACGTCGATCGCCAAGGCCGTGATCGATAGCGACAAGGTGTCGAAGGCGGCCCGGCTGGTAAAGAAGGTGAACAGCTGGCACAGCGCCAGGAGCGCGAGCCAGAACATCGGGCTATTCGAATCGAACAGGCTCGTCACTCCCAAGGTCGTGGCCAGGCCGGCCGCCGACAGGAGGGCCAGGTTCTGCGCCCAGATTCCTGCACCGCTCCAGGTGCGCCAGGGGGCGGACAGCGCCAGAGGAATCGCCAGGGCCGCAAGCATGGCTGTCAACTGGATATGCAGTCCTGTCGGCCCGAACCAGCTTCTCCCGCCGTGTGCCGCGAGCCAGGTCGAGACGCCGCACATGGCGACGACGACCCAGACCGACCACACGAGATCGGAACGGCTGGCCAACGCGAGGGGCAGGGCCAGGGCAGTCCACAAGGCAAACAACTGCCATGGATCTGCACCCGATTGATAGTGCTGCCCGAAAAAGCCGAACATCGTGCCGATCGTGAGCAGCCCAAACAAGGCAAGCCCTACCCGAAACCGGACGAAGCGCGCAGCGCCATAACACGCTGCCGCAAGCAATGTTTCCAATAACAGGAACATGGCAAAAGGATTTTGGGCTTCCCAGTTTGCCGCAAGGAAGAAAATCAGCCCCAGGCCCGCAAGCGCGGCGGCCAGGATGCGTACGCGCTGGCGCACGGTCGCTTCCGGCAAGTGCACCGATTCGCGCAAGGAAGCAATGTGCCGCAACTCTTCGTAGGCAGACGCGGACAGCCGTCGTTGTCGTGCCAGCTCAAGCAAGGCAAGCCGTGTACTCAACATGGAGTGTTCTCCGAAGAAAGCCGTATGCCATTTTAGGAGGGGTACTTTGTTACGATGTTGACGTTGAGCACGATGGGGCCGCCATTTGTTCGCTACCTGAACGGTATTCGTGCGGTGATTCCTACATCGGATCGGAGACTTATCCTATACAGCACATCACTTTCCACGAGCATGATCAGTCCATTGCGTCAGCAAAGCGGAGGAAGGACCATGAAATCGAAGGAAAAGAACCTGGGTG
>NZ_JAIWIA010000077.1 GCF_020176695.1 Massilia sp. MS-15
CACATCACTTTCCACGAGCATGATCAGTCCATTGCGTCAGCAAAGCGGAGGAAGGACCATGAAATCGAAGGAAAAGAACCTGGGTGGCGTGAATCGTTCGCGCGGCATCCATAAACCCAAAACCGTCAGCGTTGCCGAGGGCAGTCTGCAATCGCGCGCACCGGGAGCGGTGATGCGCGGCGGACCTGAATCGCCTTTCCCGGTGGCACATACGGGCTCTCAGCAATCCGATCTCGGCCGCAATGCGCGGGGCGGTGTCGGCAGTTCGCAAGGCGGCGGCTGGAGCGCGCGCCAGCGTGGTCAGCGCATGCAGGCGCAGGCCGAGATGAACCGCGTCCACGAAGTCCAGCAATCCGGCCAGGGCGGGATGGAACAATCCCAGCATGCTGGTTCGCAACAGTCGGATTCGGGGCAAGGTGGCGCCCGGGGCTTGCAGGGACATCCAGACCAGCCGGCGTCGGACTATGCTAGCCGGCCAAACCAGAAAACGCCTCGCAGCTGAACCGCGCCAGCCCGCCCAGCGCCCGGCATGTCCGGGCTTTTTTGTGTCCACCGCTGTCCCTCCTGCCTGCGATCGGAATCTGGGGCACAATGCACCTGTCAGCCTTGCCATTTCAACCATGACAGGAGAAGCATGAAAGAACAGGTCGCACGCAATGCCGTGCTGGTGCGCGCCATTGAATCCGCCGACATCCATCACGAGGTGCTGAGCGAGGACGATCGCAAGTACGCCAGCCGCAGTGCAAAGGAACTGGCAGCCTGGCAGGCAGCCGACGACAAGTCCGCCATGACCCAGCACCATTTCCTGGAGCAGCGCTCGGAACAGATCCTGAAACGCCTCGGGGAACGCAACCCGGCCTTTGGCGCTTTTGCCAAACGCCGGCTCGGTTTGCCGGGATTCTGGCTGGCATTGCCCTTCCTGGCCCTGGTCAGCGGCGCCCTGATCGACCGCATCGCCGATCCGCACCGGGTCGATTTGCTTTCCGCCCCCTTTCTTTTGATCATAGGCTGGAACCTGCTGGTCTACCTGTCCGTGCTTGTCCTGGCCTGCATTCCTGGCAAGCGCCATGGTTGGGCCAGCCCGGGCCTGCTGCGCCGCCTGAGTCTGGGCAAGCTGGCCGTCCCGCGCAAGCTGCCCGCGCCGCTGGCGGCCGGCATTACCAGCTTCATGGGCGAGTGGGCCGGGCTGAGCGCACCGCTCACCCGTGCACGGCTGAGCCGCACGGTCCACCTGGCTGCAGCCTGCTTCGCCCTCGGCGCCATCGCATCGCTGTATGCGCGCGGTCTGCTGACCCAATACGTCGTCGGCTGGGAAAGCACGTTCCTGGATGCTTCTCAGGTCCATACACTGTTGTCCTGGCTGTTCATGCCGGCAATGAACGTATTCCCCTTCCTCCAAGGTTTTTCGCTGGCAGAGATCGAACAGCTGCGTTTCGGACGCGTCGTGGCTGCCGCCAGCGGCGAGCGCTGGGTCCATCTCTACGGCGCAACCCTGCTGCTGCTGGTCGTGTTGCCGCGTGTGCTGCTGGCCGGGTTCGCCGCCTGGCGCGCGGGGCGGCTGGCAAACAGCTTCCCGCTCGACCTCGACCAGCCGTATTTCCGCAAGCTGGCGGACAGCATCGGCGCCGGTTCTCCGGCGCTCTTGCGTGTGCTCCCTTACAGCTACACGCTAGACGAAGCACGTGACCGCGGCCTGTGGTCGATCGCGGCCGCGGCCCTTGGCGCCCAGGCGCGGGTCCAGCTGCGTCCTGCCAGCGCGTATGGCATCGACGCCAAGGAGGCCTTGCGCGACCTGCAGCCCGATGAAGCGGGCATCACCGTCACAGCGGTCCTGTTCAGCCTGTCCGCCACGCCAGAAAAGGAAAACCATGGCGCTTTCCTCGATTACCTGACAAAACACGTGCGCCGCGGCGTGGCCGTGCTGGTGGATGAATCGCCGCTCACCGAGCGTATCGGCAGCCAGTCCGGCAGCGCCGAGCGCGTGGCTGAACGCAGCACGCTGTGGCGCCAGTTCTGCAGCTTCCATGGCACCTCGGCCACCTTCGTCAACCTGCTCGAGCCAGGCAAGTATCCAATCGAACTCGGCGCCGGCCTGCGTCTGCCGGAGCTGCGCTGATGGACGATCCGGTCAAGATCCAGTTCGCGCTCGTCTCGCACACGAACAATGGCAAGACGACCCTGGCGCGCACCCTGGTCGGCATGGATGTGGGCGAAGTGCGTGATGCCGCCCACGTAACCCAGTTCGCCGAGGCCCACCTGCTGCAAACCAGCGCGGCCGGTGACAGCCTGGTGTTGTGGGACACGCCGGGCTTCGGCGACTCGGTACGCCTGCTCAAGCGCCTGTCGATGTCGGGCAATCCGATCGGCTGGTTCCTGCGGGAAGTGTTCGACCGCTACCGCGACAAGCCCTTCTGGCTTAGCCAGCAGGCCCTGCGCGCCGCCAAGGAAGAGGCCGACGTCGTGCTCTACCTGGTGAACTCGTCCGAATCTCCCCAGGATGCCGGCTATCTGCCATCCGAAATGAAGATCCTCGAATGGCTGGGCAAACCGGTCGCGGTGCTGCTCAACCAGATGGGTCCGCCGCGCCCGGGCAGCGAAGAGGCGGCCGAGCAGGGGCGCTGGAAGCAGCACCTGGCCCGCTTCCCTGTCGTGAAGGAAGTACTGCCGCTGGACGCCTTTGCCCGCTGCTGGGTGCATGAACATGTGTTCTACGATGCGATCGGCAAGCTCATCGAACCTGCAAGGCAGGCAGGCTATGCCCGCCTGTTGGCTGCCTGGGAAGACGCCAACCAGCGGCGCTACCGCAATGCCCTGCACCTGGTGGCGGAGCTGCTCGCCTTTGCCGCGCGCGACCGCCAGGAGGTATCCTCGGAAGGCCAGGGGCTGTTCAGGTCCGCCCTCAAGGCCGTCGGATTGGGCAAGGACGAGCAGAAGCGCCAGGAACTGGCAATGGCTACGCTGGTCCAACGCCTGAACGATGAAATTGGCAGCACCACGGCACGCATGCTGGTCCTGCACAAGCTCGACCCTGGCGAAGCGGGCGCGATCAATGCGCGCGTGCGCGAGAACTTCGCCGTGCGCGCGCCGGTGGACCGGGCCCAGGCCGGCCTGTTGGGCGCGATGGTCTCGGGCGCGGCCACCGGCCTGTCGGCCGATCTGATGGCAGGTGGTCTTACCCTCGGCGGCGGGGCGCTGCTGGGGGCAATCGTCGGTGCGCTGACCATGGCTGGCGCAGCCTGGGGCTTCAATGTGGGGACCGACCGCAACCAGCACACCGTGCAGTTTGCCGACGCCTTCCTGCAGACGCTGCTGACTGGCGGCCTGCTGCGCTACCTGGCGGTGGCCCATTTTGGACGCGGGCGCGGCAACTATGTGGAAAGCGAAGCGCCTCCCTTCTGGCAGGCGGAGGTGGAGCGAGCAGTCGCGGCGCATGCGGGCGACCTGCCGGCCTTGTGGCGCGCCCTGCGCGCCGCGCCGGATGGGGAGGCGGCCATTGCGCTGGCCGAGAAAACGCTGGTGCCGGTGGCGGACGCCGTGCTGGCGCAGCTCTATCCGGCGACCGCGCTGCCGGCGCCGTCCCAACTCACCGGAACCGGTATTGCGCGCTGATGCCGAGCAGCCAGTTGCGCCCCGGCGCGGCTTCGTAGAAGCGGCGGTTCGCTTCGGCCACGATCACCGAGCCGACATAGTCGCGGTCCAGCAGGTTATTGACGCGCAGGTATTCCTTCAGATGCCAGCGTCCCAGTTGTTGGCGCGCCTGCAGGCGCAGGTGCAGGATGCCATAGCCGGGCGCCGGCACCGCCGCGTTGGCATCGTCTGGATGCACCTGGCTCGCGGCCTGGGCCTCGAGCGCGGCATTGAGCGCATCGTCCTTCGCCGTCCAGCCCAGTTCCGCAAACAGGTTGGCGCGCGGTACGCCAGGCAGCCGGTTCCCGGACGGGATGCTGCCGAAACCTTCGTCGTAGACGGCGCGCAGGAGGCTGGCCGAGACCAGGGCGTTCCAGCCGCCGGCGAAACGCGAAGCTAGTGATAATTCCATCCCCTGGCGCAAGGTGCTGCCGGCGTTGCGGTAGCTGGTGCGGCCACCGTTCGAAGCCTCGACCACGAGTTCGTTCCGGGTGCGCGCCTGAAACAGGGCAAGTTCGGCCCGCGTATGCTGGCCGAACATCGCCTTCGCGCCCACTTCGAGGTGGAGGCTGCGGCCGGGTTCCAGGCCAAAATTGAAACCGGCGCCGCTGGCCGAGTAGAACAGTTCATTGAGGGTCGGTGTCTCGAAACCGCGCGCCGCGCTCGCGTACAGGTTAAGCGAGGGCGTCAGCTTGCGCAGGATGCCGAGCACCGGTGCCGTACCCTGGTAGACGCTGCCGCCGCTGTCGTCGCCATTGTCGAGGAAACGGTCGCGCACGGCCACTTTCAGGCGCGTATGGCGCAGGCCGCCCGTCAGCATCCAGGCACCGGACTCCCATTCGGTCTGCACATAGGGATCGATGCTGGTCAGGCGGTTGCGCTCGTCGCGGCGCAGTCGGCCCTTGACGCCGAGCTGGGTGCCAAGGAAGTTCTCGAAGCCCTGGCGCAGGTCTTCGGAATCGGCATATTCCACGCCAGCGGTGGTGCGCAGCGTGCCTGAACCGAGCGCACGGACATCCTGCCAATTCAGGTCCATGCCGCGGAAGTCGCGATCGAAATCGATGACGCCGCCGGAGTGGCTGGCGGGCTGCTGGAAGGCGCGTGAAAAGGACTGGTACTGGATCACCTGGCGCTGGCCGCCATAGGCGGTCAGTTGCAGTCGGCTGGTTCCGAAACGCTGTTGCCAGTTCAGGCCGATCTGCTGGTGGGCGATGCTCTTGCGGGTGTTGTAGCGTTGCGCGAAACTGCGCTGCGGCGACGCGGTATCGGTGGTATCGGTCTCGCCCGCGCGCGGATCACGCGAGAAACTGTCCCAGGTGATGCCGAGCGGATCCTGGGTGTCGTCCTGGTCGAGTGCATTCGCAACGATGCTCAGCTTCCCGTCACGGCCGGTCGGCAATGTCAGCTTGGCATACCCCTGGTCGCGGACCGCGGCGCTGTGCTGGCGGTAGCCATCTGTTTCAAAGCGCGAAGCGTCGAGGACGTAGCCGAGCGTGCCGGTCTTGCCCTGGGCGTTGATATCGCGCTTGCGCAAACCATCGCTGCCGCCGGTGACTGACAGCTCGACAAAAGGCGGAGCCTCGCCATCGCGCGTAAACAACTGGATGACGCCACCAGAATGGTTGCCATACAGCGCGGAAAAGGGACCACGCAGGATCTCGATGCGCTCGGCCATGTCGAGATTGAACGTGGCCGCCTGGCCTTGTCCGTCTGGCATGGTCGCGGGGATGCCATCCGCGATCAGGCGGACCCCGCGTACGCCGAAGGAAGAGCGGGCGCCGAAGCCGCGCGAGGATACCTGTAAATCCTGCGCATAGTTCTGGCGGTTCTGGACCACGATGCCAGGCACCGCCACCAGCGATTCCGACAGGTTGATGCGCGGCTGGCCGGCCTGGATGCGTCCGGCATCGACCACGCTTATCGCAGCGGGCAGATCGAAGCTTTCCTGCTCCGTGCGCGAGCCGCTGACAACGACAACCGACACGGGCGGTACGGACTGGGCCAGGACCGGGGCCGTAAAGAGGCCAAACAAGGCGGCAAGCAGTGGCGAGCGAGGCAGATGGCGGTGCATGACGATAATGCAAAGTGGACAGATCGCCATCATAGCCGTGCTGGCCCATGGTGGCTGTTCGTTTAGCGCGAATCGATGTCGAAAGGCCTTGCTATCGAACGTCAGGATTTGCTATAGTTCGCCTCCGCTTCGGGAGCGCTGCAAAGCGCGACAGAAAAGGCCAACAAAATCAAATGGTTAAGTTGGCAACGGTCCGCAGAGCAATCTGCAACGAAGCGAACGAGGGGTTGACGGTTTTAGCGAAACACTGCATAATCTCACTTCTCTGCTGCTGACGAACACAACGCTTCGTAAGGCGCAGCAAGGT
>NZ_JAIWIA010000078.1 GCF_020176695.1 Massilia sp. MS-15
TTTTAGCTATTAGTGAGGATCGTTATCATTCACTCTGCAGTGTTAGCAAAGCAGAGGGAATGGAACCATGGTCGCCGTCGCAAAGAAAACTAGCCAGGTAGCAGCTCACCTGATCATCGCATTTTCGATCACCTACGCCCTGACCGGCTCACCGCTCGTCGGTGGATTGGCGATCCTTGTCGAGCCAATGATGAATGTGCTGCTGCTTCCCTTTCATGAGCGTGCCTGGTTCGTGTGGCGCCGCCGCACGTCGTCTCGCTTCGGGCCCTCCATCGCCATCGCGGCGGAAAAGCTGAGCCAGGCACTACTGCACATGGCGGTCGCCTTCGGCGTGATGTATGCGGCGACCGGCTCGCTCGCGTTTGGCGGCCTGGCCGCCGTGCTGGAGCCATTGTGCAATGTACTGCTGCTGCCAATCCACGATCGCTTCTGGGACCGACTTGCACTACCGATGAGTTCTCCCGTTGCTCTCGCATGATCACTTCCGGCGCAGTCGCTGCAGGCCTGCTGGAAGGAGATTGAACAGCCGCGCCATCAGCTGCAACTGCCACGGAAAGATAAAATGTGCTTCGCGGCGCCCGATGGCTCCGACCATGCGCCTGACAGCGGCGGCTTCGGATTGCAGAAAAAGTTTGCTGCCGGCGTCGCCGCCATTCAGCTCACGCAGGCGTGCGGTGTCCACATAGCCGGGCACGATCGTGGTGACAGCGATTCCGAAAGGCAGCAGGGCCTTACGGTAGGCGTCGCAGATGCCGATCGCGGCACGCTTGCTGGCACTGTACAGCGAGCCGCCCGGATACTCTTCCAGCAGTCCCGCGATCGACGCCACCGCGACCAACTGGCCATGGCCCTGCTCCCGCATCAGCGTAGCAGCCGTATCGAAGGCTTGGGCCAGGCCAAGGACGTTGGTCTGCACGATGCCGATACCCGCGTCAGGTTGCGCAGCCAACGTGGCTGCGTCGGCATATTGACCTGCTGTCACGATCAGCACGTCCAGCCCCCCGATGCCGAAATGCCGGATAGCGTCTGTCAGCGCCGCGCGGTCGGCGATATCGAATCCATAGCCGCGCACCTGCGGATGCAGGGTGAGCCAGTCGCAGCCCGGCCCTGCAAGCCTACGGCTGCAGACAGCCAGCTGCGCGCCCTGCGCGAGGTAATGCAGGGCCAGTGCACGCCCGATGCCGCTGGCGCCGCCAATGACCATGACTTTCATGCGCCCCTCGCACCGAAGGCGAGCATGCCCTTGCGGTAGCCATACTCCCATTGCGCGCGCACCTGCGCGGCATAGGCTGCATGCTTGTCCGGCACGGCCAGCCCGATGCGCTGCCGGCGCCAGAAGATGCGCTTGCCGATGCCGGACCCACGCAAGGCACGGACAGCGTCGCGCGTGTCGAACCAGGCATCGGCATGCTGGACATGCACGTGCCGCAGGCGCGCCGCGCCATCGATGCCGAATACAGTGCGCAGCGCCGGCAGGGCCAACCACCGGTTGAACGGTATCTTGCGCTCCATGAGCACCTCGCGTGCGAGCCGCTGCGCCAGCTCGATGGGAAACAGGTCGATTACTCCGCCGGTGTAAGACCGGCCGGCCCAGACGTGAACAGGGAAATAGAACATATCGGCGATCGACACCCGCACCGCATCGGCGATCGGCATCGCGCATTCCACCCGCAAGGCGCTGGCGATGGCACCGCCGCTCCAGCGTGGATCGGCCGCCGGCGCCGGCATCCCTTCCAGCAGCGCTGCCGCACGCTCAGGGCAGAAGAGCACCTGGGCGAACAGCTGCCGCGTGCCGCGGGCGCTTCCCACGGCGTCCGCCCCATACAGTAGCTGGCCGCCGACAATGGCCAATGCGGGCGGGCATCCCGCATCGGCAGCCGTCAGCGGCAGCGGCATGGTCGGCGGCAGCGCAAACAGATGGTCGCGGAACAGGTCGACGGCACGCGGCGCCGCTGCGCGCGCCAGCCAGCGCCGGGCCGCGCCAACCAGCACGCGCACGGGAGACATGCCCGGCACCGGGGCGATCCCGCGCAGGTAAGCGTACATCTCCGGCGATGCCAGCCAGTCGCGGCGTGCCTGCGCGTCCGGCAGCCCGGCGATCACCGCCGCGGCGATCGCACCACCGCAACTGGCCAGCAGCAGGTCCGGCGCGCGGCCGCAGTCTTCCGCCGCCGCGTGCACGCCCAGATAGCAGCCGAAACGAAACCCGCCGCCAGCCAGGACCAGACAGCGCCGGTACTGTTCAGTATTTTTCAATGTCTGCATAATGTCCACATGCGAGAGCGAGCACAGGGAGGGCGATCAGGGCGGCCGCCAGCGCAGCTGCCCGTGCGCGAACGCATCCGGCACCTGCTGCTGAACTGGCTCATCTTCGGCCTGTGCTATCCAATCGCGAACCTGCTCGCACAACAGGAACAAAGGCAAGTGCAGCGCAGCCTCGCAATCGACCTGGATGCGTCTATCCCCTTCCTGCCCTGGATGGTGCTGCCCTACGCCAGCGCGGGCTTGCTTTTTACCCTGGTGTTCTTCCTGGTGCGTAGCGCCGAACAGTTGCGGGTTGCCAGCCGGCGCCTGACGCTGGCCACCGTGACTGGCTGCCTGGTGTTCGTCTTCTTCCCCGCCCGCTTTTCGCTGTCGCGCCCCGTGGTGGCGGATGCCGTGCCTGCAACGCTGTTCCACTGGCTCGAGCTGGTCGACCAACCCTTCAACCAGTTTCCCTCGCTGCACGTCGCCTATTGCGTGATCATCTGGTGCGCGTTGCATCCGCTGTGCCATGGTGCCGTCCGTGCGCTGTTGGCGGCGTGGCTATTGCTGGTGGCTGCCAGCACGCTGTTCACCTGGCAGCATCACCTTCCCGATGTTGCCGGCGGCTTGCTGTGGGGTGCCGTGACGGTGCGGGCGATCCGTCCAGGCGCAACGCGCCGCCATACGGTCGCCTTCCATTACGCGATCATGGCCGCGCTCCTGGTACTGCTTGGGGTCGGCGCGCTGCGCAGCTGGTTCGCGGCCTACGCGGCGGTCTCGCTGTTGCTGGTCGCGGCCGCCTACCACGGACGGTACGCCGGCTTCCTGCGCAAGCGTGGCGGGCGCCATCCGCTGTGCGCCTGGCTGCTGTTCTGGCCCTATCTCGCCGGGTACTGGCTGACCTGGATGCTGGTGCGCCTGCGCGAGCGGCGGCAGGCGCCTTTCGTCCGGCAGGCCCCCGGCCTGTGGACCGGGCGGCGCCTCAGCGACGCCGAGGCCAGGAGCCTGCCGCAGGGGTGCCATGTCATCGACCTGTCCGGCGAGCTGGCGGAAGCGCCGGCACTGCGGCGCCATGGCTACAGCCACTTTCCGCTGCTGGACTTGCAAGCGCCGCGGCCAGGGCAGTTGCTCCAGGTGCTGGCGGCGCTCGCTCGCCTGCATGAGAATGGTGTGCCGGTCTACCTTCATTGCGCCATGGGCTACAGCCGCTGCCATCTGATCGCCCGCCTTTACATGAGAAAACGCCGCCAATGTCCTATTCGATCTACCAGCTGAAACCGCGCTTCCAGCAGCTCCTGCGGCCCGCGCTAGCCGCACTCGGGCGCATGGGTGTGACGCCCAACCAGCTCACGCTCGGTGCGATGACGCTGTCGCTGGTCTACGGCGCGGCACTCGCCATCGCGCCTGCCAGTATCGCCCTCTGGTACGCGCTGCCACTGGTCCTGCTGTTGCGCATGGCCCTCAACGCACTCGACGGCATGCTGGCTACCGCCACCGGCCGGCAGACCGCGATGGGCGCGCTGCTGAATGAACTGTGCGACCAGGTCTCCGATGCCGCCCTGTACCTGCCTTTCGCGCTGGCCGCCGGCGCATCGGCGCCGCTGGTCGTGATCGTCGTGGTGGCTGCGCTGCTGGCGGAATTCGCCGGCGTGCTGGCCCAGGCGACCGGCGCGGCCCGCGCCTACGATGGTCCGATGGGCAAGAGCGACCGCGCCGTCGCGTTCGGGCTGGCCGCCCTGCTGCTCGCCGCGGGTACCGCGCCAGCCTGGTTCAATGGCTTGCTGCTGCTGGTGCTGCTCCTGTCGCTGCTGACCATCTTCAACCGTCTACGGCGGGCGCTCCGTCCTTGCGCGCCAAGGACACCGTAAAGATCCCGTCCACGCCGATCGCTGTCTCAAGCTTGTGCGCACCGGCCAGGGCCACCAGGGCATCCATCTCGGCCTGGGGACGCGGGCGCATGGTCCATGGTCGGCCACGGTGGTTGGTCAGGGTGCGGGCAATCGTTTCCAGCTGCGGATGCCATGGCTGCGCCGTATAGATCAGGTAGCCGCCTGGCTTCAGGCAGCGCACGACAGCCCGCAAGGACGCGCCCACCTGCCCGTTATCGCTGAACAGTTCATACAGTCCAGAGACGACCGCGATGTCGTAGAGGTCTTCCTGCCCCTGGTAGCTGGCTTCGCTGAACGCGTCGCACACGCCAAACGCGATCGGAACCCGCAGTTGCAAGTCAGTTGCCAGGCGCCGCGCATTGTCGACGTTATGGCCCAGATAGTCGCGCAGGGTCAGCTCGATGCGGTGATCCTGGAAGCGCTTGACCGTCTCCAGCAGATAGCGCGCCGATCCCGCTGCGATGTCCAGGATGCGCAGCGTTTCCTGGCGCGGATGGGCGGCGATGCGTTCGGCCAGCATGCGCTGCAGCTGCGTGCGGCGCACGCGCACGCCGCGCCATCCAACCGCGTCGAGATAGGCGCGGTCGATCAGTTTGCCGATTCCCAGGCGGCCCGAGGCCTGGTCGCGGTACACATAGTCGAGCGACTCGCCCGAATCGAATCCGTGCGCCTGGCCTATCCGCATGCCCTCGCTGAGCGGGCCGAACACGCGCAGCATGCGCCGCTGGATGGCGAAGTACAGGCGCGCTGGAACACTGCCGCCGCGTCCAAGCGCAGCATAGGCGCGTGCCGCCGTCCCGTCCCGATCGGCAGCGGCGTAAGACGCCGGCTCCGGTAACGGCGCCGCAAAGCAGGCTTCGATAAAATCGACGCTCGCCTGCACCGCGGTCGTGGCGTCGCGTTCATAGAACACGGCGTGATAGCAGTTTTCCAGCCTGAGGTAGCGCTTCAGTGGCGAGGCCAGGCGCGTGAAGAAATGCCGCTGCGGCGCCTCGCTGACGACGTAGTCCTTGTCGGCGGCCAGCATCATCACCGGCAGGTCGATGGCGGCGGCATCGGCAACGATGCGCTGTGCCGTATCGGCCAGTTCAAGCAGGAGCCTGGCCGAGATGCTTTTTGCGATCAGGGGATCCGCGGCATACGCGCGGGCTTCGTCGGCGCAATGGGTGAGCATGCCGGGACGGATATAACTGCTTACGAACAACGCGCGCCTGAAACGCAGTGCGCAACGCAACGCGGGCCTGGCCAGCGGTACATAGAGCTTGATGTGGAAGGCGGCCGCCGCCATGACCAGGCCGCGTATCCGCGGCGCGTAGTCGTGCACCCAGGTCGCAGCGACCACCGCGCCGACGCTGTTGGCAACCACGATCATGTCCGCGCGTGCGATCGCATGACGCGCCTCCACGTGGCGCACGAAGGCATCGAGGTCGGCGACGAGGGTGGCGACGTCGGGCGCATCGCCACGCAGGCCGGGAGAGTAGCCATGGCCGCGTGCATCATAGGCAAATGCCCAGTCCTGATGCAGACCGAAGCGCTCGACCAACCCGCCGATCCGTCCCGAATGCTCGTGGCCACGGTGTAGGAAGATCAGTGCCCGTGGTGGACGATCGACCGGGGGAGCCGCCGGCTGCCACGCGCGGTAAAACAGGCGGGTGCCATCGGCGCTGTCGAATCCCGACTCGATGGTGCTCCAGGTTCTTGGGTGCTCGAGCTTCATGCTTGTCCTTATGCGATGTCGCGAAGTAGGCAGTACAGCAGGGGCGCGGTCAACACCAGGCTGTCGACGCGGTCGAGGATCCCGCCATGGCCGGGAATCAGTGCCGAGAAATCCTTGATCGCCAGGCTGCGCTTGGCCGCTGAAAACATGAGGTCGCCCAGGAAGCCTGCCAGCGACAGCAAGGCCGCGTACAGGGCGAGCGTGCCTGCATCCGCCAGCGACAAGTAGGTGCCAAGTGTCCAGCTCACGAACTGCGAGATCACCAGGCCGCCTGCCAGGCCTTCCCAGGTCTTGTTGCGGCTGAGGGCAGGTGCGATCCGGCGTCGGCCGAACAGCTTTCCAGCGCCGAACTGGCCAATGTCGTTCAGGGCGGTGAGAGTAAACAGATAGAAGAGCCAGCCGAGGTTCGCACGCGGCCCGAAAGGCAATGCGGAAAACAGGGTGAGCACGTACATCGCGCCTGTGGTGGCGAGCAGCAGCAGCCAGACGATCCTGCATGGCGAATAACGCAAGCGACAGCGCAGGGCCTGCAGGACGATTGCGCCGGAGATCAGGAACTGCGCCAGGGCAGGCTGCCGCCAACCGACCAGGAGGACAAACATGCCAAGCGTGGCGGCGCCGAACCGGAAAAAGGCAGGCTTGCCGCGATAGTGCCGGCCAAGTTCGCGGCAAGCCAGCAGGAAAACAGTACAGGCCAGCACAGACGGGCCGAAGGGATAGGTCAGCAGGGCCAGGCTGATGGCCGGGAAAATCCGCCACCACGCATTGACCTGGTGGCGCAACATGCCGGGGGCCGCTGCGCTCGTCCTGATGGTGACGGAGAGGGAGCTTGTCGCGAGCAATCCGTACAGGACCAGGCTGGCGATCGCGATCCGAACACCGGTGTCAAAAAACGGAAATATCGCGGCCATGTCCGCCTGCACTGAGTTGACTGCACTTTGTAGTTGCACTTCGTTACTTGCAATTCGTTAAGTGTAGCGACGGGCCGCGTGTGTGGCGGGGTGTGATTCTTGCGCAAAATCAAGGCAGGAGCATATTCCGCGCATGCGGCGGCACTCGCGGACGAGTACGCTTTTAATCAGACTCAAGCATTCGTCATCAGCATGCAACTTCAGCCATGCAGGTGGTCATAGTGATTCCATTTAATGTTACTGAAGGAATCATCGGATGAGAAAACCAGTTAGCTCCAGATCGAAACGAAGCGTGCAGTCTCTGCTGTGCTGTGCTGCTGTCCTTGCCCTGCATGCATGCGGTGGCGGTGATGGCGGTGCGGACGATGCCAGGGCGTCTGCGCCAGCGGCGGCCATGGAGGACGATTCCGCCGTGGACGCAGTGATCGTCACGGGTGCAGCAAGCGCGGACGAGCCAGAGCAACTGTCCACTGCCCACGAGGGAATATCAATGATGGATGATGGCGGTGCCCATGCGGCAGAGATCGCTGCAAGCTCCTTGCCTGCACCGCCCCCCGCCATCAGCGCCCTCGAACAGGACGTACCCGCACAGGAAGACATGGCGATTGAAAAAGCCGCGCAAGCTGCCCAGGATGCGCTCGCAGTCACGCAATACCATCTCTATGTCGCAAGCGATGGGTCGGATAGGAATCCAGGGACGAAAGATCTGCCGTTCAAGAGCATCACCGAAGCCTCGCGTGCCGCCAGGCCCTCGACCACCATTCACGTCGCGCCAGGGACATATCGGGAAAACGTGCTTACCCGCCCCAGGACGAACGCAGCAGGGCGCGTCAGCTTCGTATCCAGTATACCCAGGGCGGCGAGGATTATCGGCAGCGGCACTGGAGCGGTATGGACAAACCGCGGCAATCACGTCGATATCGTCGGCTTCGATATCAGTGGGACAGGACGCATCGGGATCGCAAACCTCGGCTCGCAGACCACCATTTCGGGCAACCATGTGCACGATATCAAAGTGTCCGGAGGATGTACCTCCGCTGGAGGCGCCGGTATCGTCAATGCGAACTATGCTGGCTCCAATGCCGACATCATCGGGAACCTGGTCCACGATATCGGGACACCCGGTTCCTGCAACGGCGTGCAGGGGATTTACCACTCGAACAAGCGTGGCAGGATTCAGAACAACGTCGTCTATCGCGCGTCATCCTTCGGGATTCACTTATGGCATGCGGCGACCGATGTGGTGATCTCGAATAACACCACGTTCCAGAATGGTTCGAAACGCATGGGAGGTGGCATCGTGATCGGTGCAGGCGACAAGCCAGGCAAGATCGTAGTAAACAACACGCACGTTTCTAACAATATCGTCGTACAGAACCCGCGCTTCGGGATTACCCAGTACTGCTACCGGGGTCAGAACTGCATTGGCGAGACCAACACCGTGGCCAATAATCTCATCTATGGCAATGGCGTCAATCTCGTGATGAAAGCGGGCAAGGCGAGTGGAACGATCATGGCGGATCCGCAATTCGTGCGCTATGCACCTGATTCAGCCGCGGGCAATTATGGATTAAAGAGCACGTCCCCGGCGATCGACAGAGGGATGCGCGTTCATGCGCCGCTGCTGGACATCGTCGGCATCAAACGTCCGCGTGGAGGAGGCGTTGATCTTGGCGCCCACGAGAGTCATTGAGCTGTATCGGGAAGCCAAACGAAAAAACCCCGCAGAGATCACTCTGCGGGGTTTTTCATATAACTAGCCTGACGATAACCTACTTTCACACTGGTTGCAGCACTATCATCGGCGCAAAGTCGTTTCACGGTCCTGTTCGGGATGGGAAGGGGTGGGACCGACTTGCTATGGTC
>NZ_JAIWIA010000079.1 GCF_020176695.1 Massilia sp. MS-15
CTAGTTATATGCAAAAGCCCGCTCAGAAGATCTGAGCGGGCTTTTTTGCGTCTTGCGAATGCGAGAGCGGTAGTTGTTTGGCCTTGGGCTGCCCCAGCCGTTCTGATATCCACCCTCGATCGCGCGTTGACCTTTGCGCAAGCCGGTACTATAGTCGGGCACTCGTTCATTCCCATAAACATGTCCTCGCTTGCTGAATCCGCTGGAGATCTGTTCCGTCACGTTGCCGCGGACAAAGTCCTCCTGTATCGGTCCATCATGGACACTTTCGCTGCCGCCAAAAGACAGTTCAGGCTGCAATTGCGGCCAGACGAGGTGCAACTGGAAGCGCAGTGGCCCGGTGCGACGCCGTCGATCGAGGAAATCCAGCAGGCCCTGTCGCAACTGGCGGATTGGGGCAATCTCGAAGCGCATCCGGATACGGCGCGGGTGTCGAGTATCGAAGACTTTTATCGGGCACGCTTCCTGTACCGGCTGTCACTCGGCGGCGAGGCCGTCGAAGCCGGCCTCGCCGCCTTCGCGCGCACCCTGGCGCGCCATAGCGAACTGCAAACCGTCGCGCTCGAAGACATCCTGATCCAGCTGAATGCCTTGCTGGCCCTGGCAGGCGAAGCCGCCCCCGATCCGGCCAAGGTGCACAATGCCTTGCGCGACCTGGTGCGCGTATTCGACGGGTTGGCGGACAACGCCCAAGCCTTCATGGCCAGCGTCGCCCGCAGCATCGAATTGCAACAGGCCGATGTGCAGGCCGTGATCGCCTTCAAGCAGCGCCTGATCGACTACCTGAACCGCTTCGTCAGCGACCTGGTCGGCCGTTCGGGAGCGATTGCCGGCCGCCTGCATGAACTGGACGGCCGCATCGAAACCTTGCTTGTGCTTGCCGCGCAGCGCGAACGGCGCGATGCAGCGCCGGGTGACGAATCGCAGCAGGCGGACGCCCTGGCCAAGCGCACGGCCATCTGGCGTGAGCGCTGGCGTGGCCTGTCGCGCTGGTTCATCAGCGACGGGCACATCCAGGCGCAGTCTGAACTCCTGCGCGCCAAGGTCAGGGCCGCAATCCCGCAGCTGCTGGCGGCCGTCGCCAGCCTCAACGAACGGCGCAGCGGACGCAGCGACCGCTCGGCGGACTTCCGCATCCTGGCGCGCTGGTTCGCGGATACTGGCAGCGATGCCGAGGCCCACCGGCTGTGGCGGGCTGGCTTTGCGCTCAATCCCGCCCGCCACTTCAGCCTGCAGGCCGACGCTGCGCACGCAGACCCGGTGCCGGCATCCACCCCTTGGGCCGAGGCGCCGCCGGTGCGCGTGCATCCGCGCCTGCGCGAACAGGGCGAGATGACGCCGCGCGGCGCGCCGCCGCACGTCCGCGCGCGTGATACCGAACGCGCCATGCTGGCCGCGCGCGTCGCGGCCGAGCGGGCGCAGATCGATGCGGCGCGCGCCATCCTGGCTACCGGCCGCGCCACCCGCCTGTCGGAGCTGGGCATGCTCGATGCGCAGGCATTCCGCCTGTTCCTGAACCTGCTAGGCGAGGCGCTCGTGGCACAGGCGGGGCCCGACGCCGAGGTGAGCTGCCAGAGTGCCGATGGCCTGCTGCAGATCCGCCTGGCGCCTTTGGCGGCGGACAGCGTCGCCAGCATCCAGACCAGCTTCGGCACGTTCACGGGACGCGACCACCTGCTCACGATCACGCCTACCGGAGACCGACATGGCGCGTGATGCCGCAGAGCTCAGGGACGTGCTGGCGCGCCATCGCGAAGACGAGCGTCGCGATGCCTTGCGCGCCTTGCTGATGTGCCCCTTGATGACGGCCGCGCACCCGGCCTTTCATGCGGTGCGCCGCCACGAACGCGAGCTGCGCGACTGGTTCTCGCAGGCCGCGGGCTGGATCCTGCATGTCGAGCGCGATTGCGCGCGCCTGTACAAGCGGCCTGCCGACCTGGCCGACGCCAGCCGCGGCGCGGCCGAATTCGACCGTCGCCGCTACATCCTGTTCTGCCTTGCGTGCGCGGCGCTCGAGCGAGCCGAACCGCAGATCACCTTGCGTACCCTCGGCGAGAAGCTGCTGGCATTGTCCGCCGACCCGGAACTCGATGCGCGCGGCTTCACCTTCACGCTCGACAGCCACCACGAGCGGCGCGAACTGGTGGCCATTTGCCGCTACCTGCTGTCGCTGGGCGTACTGCTGCGCGTGGCGGGCGACGAGGACGCTTTCGTGAGCAAGGTCGGCGACGCCTTGTACGACGTGCGGCGGCGCGCACTGGCGGGCCTGCTGGCGGCTGCGCGCGGGCCCTCGACCTGGGCGCCCGAGCAGGCGCCGGCGACCCTCGGCGAACGCCTTGCCGCCCTGACCGAAGAGTTCACCCCCGACAGCGAGGAGGGACGCCGCACCGCGATGCGTCATTACCTGGCGCGTCGCCTGCTCGACGATCCGGTCGTCTATCTCGACGAACTGGACGACCGCCCGGCCTTGCGCGCCTACTTCCAGAACCAGCGCGGCGCGCTCGCCGCGCGCCTGGGCGAAGCCACCGGCCTCGTTGCCGAACAGCGCGCCGAAGGCCTGGCCCTGGTGGACGAGAGCGCCGAGTTGACCGACGTTGCCATGCCAGCGGCCGGCACCGCATCCCACGTCACCTTGCTGGTCGCCGAGTTCCTGGCAGACGCCGGCCGCGCCCGTCCTGGCGCGCCGATCACCGAAGCGGAGGTCCGCGAGGCCGTGCGCGGCATGATTCCCGAATATGGGCGCTATTGGGCGAAGGCCGCGCGCGAACCCGGCGCCGAAACCGAACTTGCCGACAATGCGCTGGCCCGGCTGGCGATGCTGCGCCTGGTCCGGCGCGATGCCAATGGCGTGTGTCCGCTGCCCGCGCTCGCGCGCTTTGCACTGGGCGATGCCGAACTGGTAGCGCGCAAGCGTACCGTAACCAAGGGCGCCGAGCGCGCCCAGGATGCCTTGTTCTGATGTCTGATTCCCTGTTTTCGAGCGACGCCGCGCCTGCGCTGCCGCCACTCCCCGAGCCGCAGCAGACGCGCTGGCAGCCCTTGCGCATCGGCCTGGTCGAGCTGTTCCATTACGATAGCGAAGAGTTCTGGTTCCGCGACGGCCACCTGCTTTTGCGCGGCAATAACGGCACCGGCAAATCGAAGGTGCTGTCGCTCACGCTGCCCTTCTTGTTCGACGCCAGCATCAAGTCCTCGCGCATCGAGCCCGATGGCGACGCCACCAAGAAGATGGCGTGGAATCTGCTGCTCGGCAAGCTCGAGCGCCGCGTCGGCTATGCCTGGATTGAATTCGGCCGCATTGGTGAGGATGGCCAGCCGCGTTACCTGAGCCTGGGCTGCGGCCTGTCGGCGGTCGCCGCGCGGCCCCAGGTCGACACCTGGTATTTCCTTACCGAAGGCCAGCGCATCGGGCGCGAGCTGTGGCTGATCGACGAGCGCCGCGCAGTACTGGGCAAGGAGCGCCTGGCGCAGGCGCTCGACGGCAGCGGCCAGTTGTTCGATACCGCCCAGGCTTACCGGCGTGCGGTCGACGAGCGCCTGTTCCATCTGGGCGAAGCGCGCTACGCGGCGCTGATGGATACCCTGATCCAGCTGCGCCAGCCGCAACTGTCGAAGAAACCCAACGAAGACAACCTCTCGAATGCGCTGACCGAGGCGCTGGCGCCGCTGCCGGACGAATTGCTGGCCGACGTGGCCGAGGCCATGAACCAGCTCGAAGAATATGCCCAGCAACTGACCGAGCTGAACGAACTGGCGAAAGCGATCGGCCAGTTCAACCGCCGCTACCGCCAGTATGCGCGCGTGAATGCGCGGCGCCAGGCACGCGTGCTGCGCGCCGCGCAGACTGGCTTCGACAATGCCAGCCACACACTGCGCGAGGCACGCGCCGCGTTTGACGCCGCACAGCGCGCGGAAGCCCGCTTGCGCGCGTCGCTCGAGGCGGCCGAAGGGGAGCAGCAGCGCCAGCGCGCCGCTCTCGAGGAGATGCAGGCCGATCCGCTGATGCAGGATGCCAACCGCATCGACGAACTGGCCCGCAACCTGGCAGAGCGACAGCGCGCGCTGGAGGCAGCCGAGGCGGCGCTGCGCGACGCCGTGCGGCAGCAGGAGCACGACGCCGGCGCCCTGCGCGGCTATGCCGGGCGCGCCGACGCCGCGTGCGCCGCGCTCGCGCAGGCCGCCGCCGTATTCAATGCCGCAGGCGAGGCGGCCGGGCTGGCGCAGCGCGAGGAATTCGCGGCGGCGCGGGCCTGCTTCGCCCAGCCGGATGAGCTGGCCAGTCTTGAAGTGGCCGAATATGAGCGGATGCAGCGCGCCTTGCGCAGCCTGGGCCAGCAGCGCCGTGCCGATGCCGCCGTGGTGGCGAGTCGTCTGCGCGAGATCGAGCACGCTGCGCAGACGCGCGACGCGGCGCAGGAGCGGCGCGGCGAAAGCGCCGATGCGCTCGCCGACGCGGGGGAGCGGCTGGCGGCCGGCGAGGCCGAGCTGCTGGCGCATGCCGATGGCCTGGTGGAGGCCTGGAGCGCGCACGCGGCGGGACTGCGTGAACTGGCGTTCGACAGTGCGGCGCTGCTGCCCGCGCTGGCCGACTGGACCCGCAGCCTGATTGGTGAGAATCCTGCGCACGGCGCCCTGATGCGTTCGCGCGACGACAGCAGCCTGCGCCTGGCGTGGGACGAAGCAGAGGCGCTGGCGCGCCGCGCGGCGCTGGACGCGCAGGCCGAGGCACTGGAGCGGGAACGCGCGCGCCTGGCGCATGGCGCCGATAGCGCGCCGCCGGCGCCGTACCAGCGCGATCCCGGCGCGCGTCCTGTCGGGCGTCCGGGCGCGCCGTTCTGGCAGCTGGTCGAGTTCCGCGACGGCGTGCAGGGTGAGGCCGAGCGGGCTGGCCTCGAAGCGGCGCTGGAAGCGGCCGGCCTGCTCGATGCCTGGGTCAGTCCGGACGGCGCAATCGATGCGGGCCCCAGCGCGCCGCCGTACGACACGCTGCTGTGCGCTCGGCCGGCGCAGGGGGCGTCGCTGGGCGCCTGGCTGGCGCCCGCGCAGCCCTGCGCGCTCGACCCGGCGCTGGTTGAGCGCCTGCTCGCCTCGCTTGCCTGCAGCGCGGACGATGACGGCGCCGAGACCTGGGTTGCGCCCGATGGGCGCTTCCGCATCGGCGCACTGGCTGGGGCCTGGGCCAAGCCTGCCGCCGAATACATCGGGGCGTCCAGTCGCGCTGAGGCGCGCCGACGGCGGATCGACGAGATCAGTGTCGCCCTGGCCGCCCTGGCGCAAGAGCAGGCCGCGGTGGGCGCGACCTTGTCCTTGTTGTCCGAGCGGCGTAGTCTTGCAGCCAAAGAATGGGAAACGGCGCCCTCGGATACGGATCTGCGTTCCGCCCATGTACAGACCGCTGCGCTGGAGCGCGAGCGGCGCCAGGCTGCCGAGCGCCTGGCGATCGCCGAGACGCGCCTGGCGGCGGCATTCGAGGCCTGGCGCGCCGCCCGGGCGGCCGGCGAGCACGACGCGGTCGACCTGCAACTGCCACTGGACGGCACCGCATTGGCAGCAGTGTCGGCCGCGCTCGACACCGCCGCGCAGGCGCTGCAGGACTTGCTGCTGCGCGCCCAGGAAGTCCGGCATCTGCTGCCCGAGCGGCGCCGCCAGGAGGAGCGTCTCGCGGAACGCGAGCGCGAGCTTGCTGCACGCCGCGCGCAGGCGGCGCGCGGCGCCGAGGCCCTTGAGGAGGCGCGGGTGCGCCTGGATACCTTGCGCGAACGGGTTGGCGTCCAGGTAAACGAACTGACGGCACGCCTGGCGGCGCTGCGCCAGGTGGTGCAGGATGGGGACACGGCGCTGAAGCAGTCGCGCGCGCTGCTTGGCGCTGCCAGCGAGACCCGCGCGCGCAGCGGCCAGCGGGCGGAGGATGCCGCAGCGACGCTCGACGAGCGCGCCGCGCTGCGCCAGAACGCGGTGCACGGATTCGAGCAATTCAGCGCAACCGGGCTGCTGGCCATTGCGCTGCCCGAACTGGAGCTGCCGGCGCCGCCCTGGAGCATCGACCCGGCGCTCGGCGTCGCCCGCCGCGCCGAGCAACTGCTGCAAGAGGTCGATGCCGGGGACGAGGACTGGTCGCGCGTACAAAGCGCCTTTGCGCGCGATTTGTCCGAGTTGCAGAGCGCGCTCACCGCGCTGGGCCACCAGGGCCAGGCCGAGCCGAGCGACCATGGCATGATCGTCACCATCGTCTACCAGAGCCGCCCGCAGCGTCCGGACATCATCGAGGCGGCCATTCGCGCCGAGATCGCGCAGCGCCAGGAACTGCTGACCGCGCGCGAGACCGAGGTGCTGGAAAATCACTTGCAAGCCGAGGTGGCGGCCGCGATCCAGCGCCGCCTGCAGGACGCCGACCGGCGGGTAAGCGCCATCAACACCGAACTGGCCAAACGCCCGACCTCGACCGGAGTGCGCTTCCGCTTGCAGTGGCAGGCGCTCGAGGAGGGCAGCGAAGGCGCGCCGGTTGGGCTGGAGGCGGCGCGTAAGCGCCTGCTTAACACCAGCTATGACGCTTGGTCGCCCGAGGACCGGCAAGTGGTGGGGCGCATGCTGCAGAACAGGATCGCGGCCGAGCGCGCGCGCGACGACGCCGGGCGCAGCGGCAGCCTGCTCGAGCTGCTCGCGCGCGCGCTGGACTACCGGCGCTGGCACCGCTTCCGCGTGCAGCGCTGGCAGGATGGCCAGTGGCGGCCGCTGGCCGGTCCCGCCTCCAGCGGCGAACGCGCGCTCGGGCTGACGGTGCCACTGTTCGCCGCGGTGTCGAGCTTCTATACCCATGCCGGATCGCGCCATGCGCCGCGCCTGGTGCTGCTCGACGAAGCCTTTGCCGGCATCGACGACGCCGCGCGTGCCCACTGCATGGCGCTGGTGCGCGAATTCGACCTCGACTTTGTCATGACCAGCGAGCGCGAATGGGCCTGCTATGCCGAACTGCCGGGCGTGTCGATCTGCCAGCTGCAGCGGCACGAGGGCATCGATGCCGTCCACGTGTCGCGCTGGAGTTGGGACGGCCGTGCGCGCCGCCTGGAAGAAGACGGCGCCCGCCGCTTCCCCGGCGTCGCCGACATCGCCGCTGCCGAATGAGCGAGGCCGAATGAGTGACGCCGATGTCCGGCTGGCGCGCCTGCTGGGTGGCGCTGCGCTAGCGCCGTTGCGAGCACGGCTGCGCAGCCGCTACCAGCGCGGCCGCGCCGGCGGCATCGTTACACTGGGGAAGCTGAGCGAGGCGGAACGCGCTGCCCTGGCAGGCCTGCTTGGACGGCGCCCGAGCGCAGCCGGTTCGCTGCGTTTCGACGTTGCGGAACTGGACGCGCGCCTGAAGGAGGCCGGCCTGGCGCCCTCGCTGCGCCACGCGCTGGAGCTACTCGACGGGCCCGTGACCGACCTGGCCGCGGTGCGCGCCGAGACGGCGCGCGCCTGGGATGCCCTGCGTGCGCAGGCGAGCGACAGCCGGCTTGCCGCTTTTCTCGCGGACGGGCGCGGCCTCGGTTTGCTCAAGCGGCTGGCCGTGCGCCTGCCGGCCGCCCAACAGCTCATCGCGCAGGTGCAGGCCGTGTTGGCGCAGCTGCCAGCGGAGGCCATCCCGCGCTCGCACCTGGCGGCGCAAGTGCTGGGCGACGCGCATGCGCTCGATCCGGGCAGTCCCGTCGCGACCATCGTGCTTGCCGCCTTGCGCAGTGCAAGGGCAGGGGGCGGCGAACAGGAAGGAGAGGAAACGGCGCGCGCGCTATGGGCTGGAGCCGGCGTGCTGGTCAATGAGCTGGCGCGTCCCGTGCTGTTCCTGAACCTGCCGTGCAGCTCCGGCGACAGAAAGGGCGAACCAGCCTACCTCTCATTGCGCGCACTGCTACGCGCACCACCAGAATGGCAGCTTGCCTCGCGTGACGTCTATGTATGCGAAAACCCGAACCTGGTCGCCATCGCGGCCGACGCACTCGGACCGCAGTGCGCACCGCTGGTTTGCACCGACGGCATGCCGGCCGCAGCGCAGCGCGCGCTGCTTACTCAATTAGCTGCGGCTGGCGCCCGTCTGCACTACCACGGCGATTTCGACTGGCCGGGCATTGCGATCGCCAACACCGTGATCGATCTGTTTGGTGCTTTTCCCTGGCGATTCGGCGCAGCCGATTACTGTGCGGCGCTGGACAAGGAGGTCGAAGTGACGCGCCCTCTCGTCGGAATAGCGGCCGAGGCCAGGTGGGACAAGGCACTCACGGCAGCCATGCTGGAGCGGGGCAGGGCAATCGACGAGGAGGCCCTGGCCGCAAGTCTGATGAAGGATTTGAACCTGCGCGCAAAAACAGGGCTTGCAGACTCCTACTCCAGTTTGCTATAGTTCGCCTCCGCTTCGGCAGGGACTGAAAATGTTAACGTAATCAAGTGCTTACGT
>NZ_JAIWIA010000008.1 GCF_020176695.1 Massilia sp. MS-15
CTGATGAAGGCGGCGAAGATCTGTTCGCACACTTCTCGGCAATCCAGAGCAACGGCTTCAAATCGCTGCAAGAGAACCAGCGCGTTTCGTTCGACGTGACCACTGGCCCGAAGGGCAAGCAGGCCGCGAACATCCAGCCGCTGTAATCGCTCTCCAGCGATGGTAAAAAATCCCCGGATCGCCGGGGATTTTTTTTGCCTGTGTCTCTGCCTGTCTCCCTGCCCGTATCTCTGTAAGAGGCTTATATCCGCCAGTAACTCGGCTGCGCGTAACTGTGCCGTAGGAAGTCCACAAAGGCACGGATCCGCAGCGGCAGGTGCTGGCGCTGGGCGAATACGGCGTGGATGTCATTCCCCGGCGCCGCGAACTCGTCCAGCACCGTGCACAGCTCGCCTGAAGCGATCTGCGCCCCCACTTCCCACATCGAGCGCCAGGCCAGGCCCTTGCCGGCCAGCGCCCACGCGTGCAACACCGCGCCGTCGTTGCATTGCATGTTGCCGCCCACCTTCAGGGTAACCGGCTTGCCACGGTCGAGAAAGGTCCATCCGCGCTGGCTGCCCTGGCTGCTGATCGCGAGGCAGTTGTGCTTTGCCAGGTCGGCCAGCGTGCGCGGCCGGCCGTGACGCTTCAGGTAGGCCGGGGTGCCGACCACCACCCGGTGGTTGTCGGCCAGCTTGGCGCCAACCAGGTTCGAGTCGCTCAGGCTGGCAATGCGGATCGCCACGTCCACCCCTTCGCCGACCACGTCCACCAGCCGGTCGGTCAGGTTCAGGTTGACCGTCACTTCGCGGTGCTCGGCCAGGAAGGAGGGCAGCAGCGGCGCCACGTGCTGGCGTCCGAAGCCGGCCGGGGCGGACACCAGCAGGTGGCCGCTGGCATGGGCGCTGCGTTCGCTGGCCGCGGACTCGGCTTCTTCCAGCTCGGCCAGGATGCGCTGGCAGTCTTCCAGGAAGGCCGCTCCCTCGTCGGTGAGGGCGAGGCGGCGCGTGGTGCGCTGCAGCAGCTTCACGCCGAGCCGGGCTTCCAGCGCATCGAGGCGGCGCCCGATCATCGAGGGCGCGATGCCTTCGGCCCGGGCCGCCGCCGACAGGCTGCCGCGCGCCACCACGTCCACAAAGGTGGAAATCTGCCTGAACTTGTCCACTAGGCCTCCGATTCTATACAAATATGCACAGATGATATGCGTAAATGTATCGTTTAGGTATGTGCAAGTGAATATACTTGAGCGTATGACAAAGGCCGGGCGGCCTCGCCGCCCGGGCCGCAAGGCTTATTCAACTTTTCAGGAGTTTGCGCAATGACGATCGCCACCCCCGCCGGCATGGACATCACGGCCGAGATCAAGCCAGCTTACGAACAGATCCTCACGCCCGAGGCGCTCGCCCTGGTGGCGCAACTGTCGCGTGCTTTCGAGCCCCGTCGCCAGGAACTGCTGGCCGCGCGCGCGGAGCGCGCGCGCCGCCTGGACGCCGGCGAGCGCCCGGATTTCCTGCCCGAGACCGCGCAAATCCGCGACGGCGACTGGCAGATCGCGCCGATCCCGTCGGCGCTGGCCTGCCGCCGCGTGGAAATCACCGGTCCGGTGGAGCGCAAGATGGTCATCAATGCGCTCAATTCCGGCGCCGACAGCTACATGACCGATTTCGAGGACTCGAACACCCCGAACTGGGACAACCAGATCACCGGCCAGATCAACATGATGGACGCCGTGCGCCGCACCATCTCGCTGGAACAGAACGGCAAGACCTACCGCCTGAATGACAAGGTCGCTACCCTGGTGGTGCGCCCGCGCGGCTGGCACCTGGACGAGAAGCATGTGCTGGTGGACGGCAAGCGCGTTTCCGGCGGCATCTTCGACTTCGCACTGTTCATGGTGCACAACGCGAAGGAACTGCTGGCGCGCGGCGCCGGGCCCTACTTCTACCTGCCGAAGATGGAATCGCACCTCGAGGCGCGCTTGTGGAACGATATCTTCGTGATGACCCAGGAAGCGCTGGGACTGCCGCTTGGCACCATCAAGGCCACCGTGCTGATCGAGACCATCCTGGCGGCCTTCGAAATGGACGAGATCCTGTACGAGCTGCGCGAACACAGCGCCGGCCTGAACGCGGGGCGCTGGGACTACATCTTCTCCTGTATCAAGAAGTTCAAGCTGGACAAGGACTTTTGCCTGGCCGACCGCGCCAAGGTCACCATGACCGCGCCCTTCATGCGCGCCTATGCGCTGCTGTTGCTGAAGACCTGTCACAAGCGCGGCGCCCCGGCCATCGGCGGCATGTCGGCCCTCATTCCGATCAAGAATGATCCGGAAAAGAACGAGGTGGCGATGGGCGGCGTGCGCAGCGACAAGGCGCGCGACGCCACCGATGGCTACGACGGCGGCTGGGTGGCCCATCCGGGCCTGGTGGAACTGGCCATGACGGAGTTCGTCAAGGTGCTCGGTGACCAGCCGAACCAGATCGGCAAGCAGCGTCCGGACGTGAACGTGAGCGCCGCCGAACTGCTCGACTTCAAGCCGGAAACGCCGATCACCGAGGCCGGCCTGCGCTACAACATCAATGTCGGCATCCACTATCTGGGCGCCTGGCTGGCCGGCAATGGCTGCGTGCCGATCCACAACCTGATGGAAGACGCGGCCACGGCCGAGATCAGCCGTTCGCAGGTGTGGCAGTGGATCCGCAGCCCGAAGGGCGTGCTGGAAGACGGGCGCAAGGTCGACGCGGCCATGGTGCGCGCCATGATTCCGGAAGAGCTGGCCAAGGTGAAGGCGGTGGCGCCGAATGGAGACAATCCGAGCTATGCGCGCGCCGCCGAGATCTTCGAACAGATGTCGACCTCGGACAATTTTGCGGAGTTCCTGACGCTGCCGCTGTACGAGGAAATCTGAGGCAAGGCTGGCCCGGTCCTCCGGACCGGGCCAGCGCTTACGCGAACACGTTCTTCCACGCGCGCAGGGCGGCGAAAGCCGCGACCGGTGCGGCTCCGTCCTGCAGGCGGCCGGCCCTTACCAGGCTGGCCACGATCGCCTGCTCGCGATAGCGCAGGAAGGGGTTGGTGGCGCGCTCGCGGCCGACCGTTGAGGGAATGGTCGGCTGGCCTGCGGCACGCCGCGCCGTGTCCTCGCGCACGCGCCGCGCCAGCGCCCCGTTGCCGGGCTCGACCGCCTCGGCGAAACGCAGGTTCGACAGCGTGTATTCATGCGCGCAGTACACCAGGGTGTCATCGGGCAGCGCCGCCAGCTTGGCCAGCGAGTCCGCCATCTGGGCCGGCGTGCCTTCGAACAGGCGTCCGCAGCCGGCGCCGAACAGGGTATCGCCACAGAACAGCCAGTGCGCCCCCGGCGTGCTGCGCACGTAGGCGATGTGGCCCAGCGTATGCCCGGGCACGTCGAGTACCTCCAGCGCCAGTGCCAGACCTGGCACGGCGATGCGCTCGCCTTCGCCCAGCGGATGGGTCACTTCCCCGATGCCGTCGTGGCGCGGCCCGAACACCGGCACCGTGTCGGGTGCTGCGCTGGAATCGAGCAGGGCGCGGACGCCGCCGATATGGTCAGCATGGTGATGGGTGAGTAAAATGGCGCTCAGGGTGAGGCTATGTGCCTCCAGCGCGGCGCGGACCGGACCGGCATCGCCCGGATCGACCACCGCCGCATAGACGCCGTCATGGATCATCCACAGGTAGTTGTCGTGGAAGGCGGGAACGGTCAGGACATGCAGGTCCTGGGAGGCTGGACGCGTCATGGTGAAGTAATCAAGGTGTGAAAGGGTGGCATGGACAGCGCGGCATCGGAAAAATCCATTATAGCGCTCGACCACTGGCTGCAATCGCCGGCGGGTGCCTACGTGCGCGCCTTCGAACAAGCCTGCCTCGACGAACTTACCGCCGACATCTTCGGCTTCAATGCCTTGCAGATCGGCGTGCCGCAGCTGGACGCCCTGGCGGCCAACCGCATGCCAAACAAGTGGCAGGCGGCGACCCGTACCTCGACCGCGGACGAGCTTGCCTTCGCCGCGGGCGGCAAGCAGATCGCCGTGGCGCTCGATTTCGCCGAGCTGCCCTTCGCCTCGCACAGCATCGACCTGGTGGTGCTGCCCCACGTGCTCGAGTTCGCGAGCGAGCCACATGGCGTGCTGCGCGAAGTCGAACGGGTCCTGATTCCGGAAGGTCAGTTGATCATCTGCGGCTTCAACCCGGCCAGCCTGTGGGGCATGCGCCAGGGCGTGGGCAAGGTCACCAATAACGGCTACCTGCCGGCTTCCGGCGAGTTCATCTCTATGCCGCGCCTGAAGGACTGGTTAAAATTGCTCAATCTCGGCGCCACGCGCAGCTATTTCGGCTGCTACGCGCCGCCGTGCCGGACAGCCCACTGGCTGAGCCGGTTCTCGATGATGGAGTCGGCCGGCCGGCGCTGGTGGCCCTACCTGGGCGCCGTGTACGTGGTCCACGCCATCAAGCGGGTCAAGGGCATGCACATCATCGGACCTGCATGGAACAAGAAAACGAGCAAGCGTCCGCAGGCGGTGCCGGCGGCGAACAGAAAATGAACACGAGCGACAGCATGGCAGCATCTCCTTCGACGAAAGTCGAGATCTTCACCGACGGCGCCTGCAAGGGCAATCCGGGCACGGGCGGCTGGGGCGCGCTCTTGGTTTCTGGCGGCCACGAGAAGGAAATCTTCGGTGGCGAAGCGAACACCACCAACAACCGCATGGAATTGCGCGCCGTGATCGAGGCGCTTGGCGTGCTCAACCGCCCCTGCGAGGTCGTGCTGCATACCGACAGCCAGTACGTGCAAAAGGGGATCTCGGAATGGATCCACGGCTGGAAGGCGCGCGGCTGGAAGACGGCCGCCAAGGAACCGGTCAAGAACGAAGACCTGTGGAAGGCGCTCGACCTGGCCCAGCAGCAGCACGCGGTGGAGTGGCGCTGGGTGCGCGGCCACAACGGCCATCCTGGCAATGAGCGCGCCGACGTGCTCGCCAACCGCGGCGCGGCCACGGTGCGTCGCTGAATCGGCTGGGTCGGCCGACGGCGCGGCCCGGTGCGGCCCGGTGCGGCCCGCGCTGCGCTATACTTCAGCCCGCTTTAACTCTTCTGCCAGACCACGCCATGCGCCAGATCGTCCTCGACACCGAAACCACCGGCCTGAATCCCCGTACGGGCGACCGCATCATCGAGGTCGGCTGCGTCGAGATCCTGAACCGCAAGCTCACCGGGAATAATTTTCACCGCTACATCAACCCGGAACGCGACTCCGACGAGGCGGCGCTGGCGGTGCACGGCTTGAGCACGGAATTCCTGAGCGACAAGCCAAAGTTCCATGAGATCGCCGAGGAACTGCGCGCCTATGTGCAGGGCGCCGAAGTCATCATCCACAACGCCCCGTTCGACCTCGGCTTCCTGAACGCCGAGTTCCAGCGCATCGGCCTGCCGCCGTTCACCGAGCACTGCAGCGGCGTGATCGATACCCTGGTGCAGGCCAAGGAGCTCCATCCAGGCAAGCGCAACTCGCTCGATGCGCTGTGCGACCGCTACGAGATTTCGAACGCGCACCGCAAGCTGCATGGCGCGCTGCTCGATTCGGAACTGCTGGCAGACGTGTATCTCGCGATGACGCGCGGCCAGAACTCGTTGACCATGGACGTCGCGGTGGAGGCGAGCGCGGGCGGCGCACTGCTCGATGCCGGGCCGCTGGGCGAGATCTTCGTGCTGCCCGCCAGCGAGGCCGAACTGGCCGCCCACGAGGAGGTGCTGGCCGGGCTCGACAAGAACGTCAAGGGCACCTGTGTATGGCGCAATTATTCGCCCCCGCAGCCGGATTCTGTGGCATAATACGCCTCGCTTCGGGAGGTTAGCTCAGGGGTAGAGCACTGCATTCACACTGCAGGGGTCGCAAGTTCGAAACTTGCACTTCCCACCAGAATACATCCGTTCGGTTTGCGCCCATGGCGCGAATCGGAACCGGACAAAAAAGCCGGTCACATCAGTGGCCGGCTTTTTTTATGCCTGCGCCAGCGCTTCCTTCAGGTCGGGCGTGATGGTCCAGGCATACGGGGTCTTGTCGCGCACGCGCACGATCCGCTCGGGTGGCCACTGCGCGCCCATGTGGAAGTCGTGCGAGACCACGCGGCTGCACACACGCATCTGGCGCAACAGGCGCGGCAGCAGCTTCAGGTTGACCTCATCCGGGCCAGCGCCAGCATGTGACGCACAATGTCAGGCGCCGTCGGCACATAAGGCGGGGCCGGCAGGCGCGCCGCCTGCGCCGGCCGTGGCAGAGGCAGGGCAGGCAGCACCAGTGGCGCGCAGGCGCCGGCACTGAGCAGCACGCTAGCGCGCAGCAGCGAGCGCCGGCTCAAAGCTGCATTCAGGGACGAGGCGGCCGGAAGGGGATCGGACAAGGCGCGGGCTTCAGGTGAATCGGTCGATGTCGGGCAAGCCTACCCGATCCCTCCATGGGCGAGTTTTTCCCCAGGGATTGATATGTCAACGCTAAATAGAAATGTCCCCTGTTCTGCAAAGTAGAAATGTCCCCTGGGGTCATGAAGCAGGAGCCAAGGCTAAAGGCGCCTTGATGTGCTCGAACTGAGCGCATGGCGGC
>NZ_JAIWIA010000080.1 GCF_020176695.1 Massilia sp. MS-15
TGAGATTATGCAATGTTTCGCTTAACTCGTCAACTCCTCGCCTCTTTCGCTGTCGCTGCTTTAAAAGCTGCGGTGTGCGTCGGAGGAACAAGACTATAGCAAAGCGTGACGACACTGGCAATGCCTGCATCGCGAAAAAGCGTCGCATTTTTTCCTCCTCGACCGGGATGTCTACTTATAATGTGCGCGTTTTGCTGCTTGCACCTGGCGTAAGGAGACGCATGCATCACCCCATTCAATCGCAGCGCCGCCGGGCCCTGTGCGTCGTCGTCGCGCTAATGCTGTGCGCCCTTGCCAGCCTGCTGTTCGCCGGGATGACGGGCTCGATCGCCCTGCCCCTGACCGAGATGCCGGATGCCCTGCGCCAGCTGGCGCGAGGAGAAAGTTCGCTCGCGGCGTCGCTGCTCGAACTGCGCGCCGGCCGCGCGCTGACGGCTTTCGTCACCGGCGCCGCCCTTGCCTTGGCCGGCGTGATGATGCAGGCCCTGCTGCGCAATCCATTGGCCGATCCCTTTGTACTCGGTATCTCGGCAGGCGCCTCGGCCGGCGCCCTGCTGGCGCTGCTCCTGATGGCGAGCGCCATCGTGGTCGATATGGCCGCGCTGGCCGGCGCGGTGGCGGTGTCGATGCTGCTCTATTTGCTGGCCCGGCGCGATCTGCGCGGCGGGCTGGCGCTTGAAGGCGGCACCTCGATGCTGCTGCTCACTGGCGTGATCCTGTCTTCGGCCTGCATGGCCCTGGTGACCCTGATGCTGTCGATCGCGCCGGAAGGCCGGCTGCGCAGCATGATCTTCTGGATGATCGGCGACCTGGCCGGGGCGCCGCTGCGCTTCGCGCCCTGGCTGGTGCTCGGCGCGGCGATGGTGTACGCGCTGCGCAGCGCACGCGCCATGAACGTGGTCGCGCTGCATGCGGAGGCGGCCGCCACGCTGGGCATCCAGGTCGGCAGCCTGCGCAAGGGCCTGTTCTTCGTGTCGGGCATGCTGACCGCGAGCGCCGTCACCAGCGCGGGCTCGGTCGGTTTCGTCGGCCTGATCGTCCCCCACGCCTGCCGCTTCGCCTTCGGGCCCGACCACCGCGTGTTGATTCCGGCGGCGGTGCTCACCGGTGGCAGCTTCCTGGTACTGTGCGATACCCTTTCGCGCACCGTCATCGCGCCCCAGCAACTGCCGGTCGGCGCGATCACTGCGATCATCGGCGCGCCGGTCTTCCTGTACCAACTGCACCGGCTGAGGAGCTGAGATGATCCGCACCGAATCGCTCGACATCACCGTCGGCAACCGCAGCCTGGTGCGGCAGCTCGACTGGGCGGCCGGTCCCGGCGAATGCTGGAGCATCATCGGCCGCAACGGCGCCGGCAAGAGCACCCTGATGCGCACGCTCGCCGGCCTGCGCAGCCCGAGCGCCGGCGCCGTGGCGGTGGGCGGCCGCCCGCTCGGCGATTGGGAGCCGGAGGAGCTGGCGCGTGCACGCGGCTTCCTGGCCCAGTCGCGCCACGATGCGTTCTCGTACAGCGTGATCGAAACCGTGCTGTCGGCGCGCCACCCCTACCACGACAAGCGCTACTGGGAAGACAGCGACGACCACCAGGCCGCCATGGCGGCCCTGGAAGTAATGGAAGTGGCGGATCTGGCCGCCCGCGACGTGCGCACCCTGTCCGGCGGCGAGCGCCAGCGCGTCGCCATTGCCGCGCTGCTGGCGCAGGACACCCCGCTGCTGCTGCTCGATGAGCCGGCCAATGCGCTCGACCTGGCGCATCAGGTGAGCTGCATGGGCCTGTTGTCCAGTTTGTGCCGCGAGCAGGGCAGGACCGTGGTCATGATCGGCCACGACCTGAACCTTGCCTACCGCATTTCCACCCATGCGCTGCTGCTGCATGGCGATGGCCGCTGGCTGGCCGGCGCCGTCGCCGACACGATGCAGCCGGCGCTGCTGGGCGACTACCTCGGCCACCCGATCGAAATGATCGAGCATGGCGGCCGCCGCATTTTCCTCCCCGATGAGTCCATGACATGAATGACATGAACCAGGAAGAGCTCCAAGCGCTGCACGAGCGCCACCGCCCGCGCATGGAACGCAAGAAAGCCGTCATTGACACCAGGATCGCGGCACCGACAAGGAAATCGGCATCGTCATCGTCAACACCGGCAACGACAAGGTCAAGGGCAAGAGCTCGAGCGCGTTCGGCATGGTGGCGCGCGCTCGGCCACGGCATGCAGGTCGGCGTGGTCCAGTTCATCAAGGGCGCCCTGTCCACCGGCGAGGAAAAATTCCTGCGCCGCTTCCCCGACGAAGTCAGCTTCCACGCGATGGCCGAATGCTACACCTGGGAGACCCAGGCCCGCGAGCGCGACATCGCCAAGGCGACCCAAGCCTGAGAGCAGGCGCGGAGTTCCTGCGCGACCCGGCCTGCGGCATGGTGGTGCTGGACGAGCTGAACATCGCTCTGAAAGACAAATACCTCGACGTGCACACCGTCATCGCCGACCTGCTCGACCGCCCGGTGATGCAGCACGTGGAGATGACCTGCCGCGGCGCGCCGCCCGAACTGGTGGCGGTGGCCGACACAGTGACCGAGATGAACGTGGTCAAGCACGCCTTCAAGGGGGGCATCGCCGCGAAGGCTGGGACGGAGTGGTGATGAACCGGGACGCGGGCGCACGCGCCGTGCTGGTCGCGGCAGTGGCTCCGGGCCCGGGCAAAGACCAGCGTCACCGCCGCCCTGGCGTGCAAGCTGCTGCGCCAGGGCCTGCGCGTGCGGGTGTTCAAGTGCGGGCCGGACTTCATCGACCCGATGCTGCTGGAACGTGCATCCGGCGCGCCGGTTCACACCCTCGACCTGTACTTCCCGTCCAACCTGCCCGCCATCGCGGCGCTGTTCAACGGAGGAGCTCCATGAGATACCCTGATACTCGACGGCACCCGCTCCGGCAAGCGGCCATGCGGAACGGCTGGCCAGGGATTCCGGCAAGGAAATCGTCTACGTCGCCACCGCGCGCGCGGGCGACACCGAAATGGCGGCGCGCATTGCCTTCCACCGCGAACGCCGCCCAGCCCACTGGCGGACGGTCGAGGAAGAACTGTTGCTGGCGGCCGTAATGCGCAAACACTGCTCCCCGCAGCGCCTGAGGCCAGCATCGAGCGCATCGCCGGCGCCAGACGCCCGTAATGAACAGGCTGCTGGCGCTCATGCAATGAGAATCAACCGCTCAATAAGGCTGGGGGATCCGCGACAGCGCGTAGTTCGAGAGCACCAGGCCCTTGAGCATTGCGAGGTCCGACGCCGCGAACAGGCTGAACGGACGGGTCGGACGGCGTCCACCGTCCTCGGGAAGCCCCCTGGCGACGCCGGTCGGCACCACCGTCGCTTCGCCGTTGCGCAGCAGGAGCGCCTCGGACCGCGCCGTATTGCTGTTGACGTCGACGGCCCATACCTTGCCGCCATGGAGGGCGGTGACACGGTCGACCAGCGTATGTCCGACGACGATCGTCTTCGCACCGAAGTGGGCGAGCACATCGCCGATCTGCGCATCGGTCGCGCGCGCGTACCGGTCTTCGCCGTCTTCCAGATAGCCCCGGTACTGGGTCAGGCCGGCCGGGCCGATGACCGCGTCCAGTTCCGCCTTGCCAGGCATGTCGCCGGCCCAGTAGCGCCGCATCGCGGTGTTGAGGTGCTTGACGGTGAAGCCGGCATCGGCCACCAGCGGATTGACGCCGCCATGGGTGATCACGGCAGGCCCGTTCTTGATGATGACGGGCTGCAGGCGCAGCCAATGGCCGATCAGCGTATCGGGACCGAATGCGTCCACGTGCCCGCCCATCCGGGCCAGCGCATGCAGGTGGTCGCGGTTGGCGCGTGAGATGTTGCCCCGCAGCACATACTGTTCGTGGTTTCCCAGCACGAAATGCACGGCCCCGCCGGCATCCTGCGCCTGCAGGCTCAAAGCGTACAGGCGCCACAGCACGGCGAACGCGTCGCGGCCGCGGTCGACCGCGTCGCCGGCAATGACGAGGTGGTTGCGGCCATAGCGCCAGTTGCCGGCGGCATCGGTGACCCCGAGCGACACCAGGGAAGCGTCGAGAAAGCGCAGGTTGCCTTCGATATCGCTGAGCACCAGGGTGTCCGCTTGCGTATCGAAGACGGCGTCGGGCACGGCCGGCGACCGCGATACCGGGAACTGGTGGCGCGTGCCGGCGCAGTCGACCACGAGGTCGCCTCCCTTTCCGCTCTGCCGCTGGACCTCGCCTTCGCAATACCAGGTCGCCGCCCAGCTGCCGTCCGCGCTCCGGCGTACTACCGGCCCATCAAGGAAGCCCGGCAGGCGCACGTGGTCGCCGGTGCCGGCATAGGTATGGATGCCCGCCATCCCGGCACCGCCAAGAGGGATGAGGAGACGCTTGTGGACGCCGGCCTCGGTGAGCTCGATACGGGCGTTCGACAGGGCAAGCCCGAACGCGACAAGCAACAACACGCCCAGTACCAGGATGCTGCGGATGAGATACGTGCGCGTCTTTTTCATTGCTATTTTCCACAGGAAATAAAGCAGGAGTGTAGCCCGGGCCTGCCCTGTACTGCACACCTGCATACGACATTACCCATGGCGACTGGCTCATTATGCAGGCCGGATTGGGAGCATCCCTGCAGTACCGGCGAAGGCAAACCGTGACGGCTTGATATTTCTCAAATGCGCTCCCAGCAGCTTCCCAGAATGGCGGCATGGAACCGAGCACCGTGGTCATCCAGTCCGGGACCGGTAGCGCAGCAGTGCCTTCCACGCTGTCCGGCATTTTCGGACAGCAGCGCGCCCGCGCGGCGCCGCCGGCGCCCTGGGCCTGCGTGCGGACCGCCCGCAGCGGCTGCACAGCCTGGTACTGGAACACCGCGATGCGCTAGCGGCGGCGATCAGCGAGGACTTTGGACACCGCTCGCGTCACGAGACTGAGCTGCTCGAGGTCAATCCGCTGCGCGACGGAATCGCCCATTCGCTGCGGCACGGTCCACGCTGAATGCGGCCCCGGCGCCGCCGCCCCGGCTTCAAGTTCTGGCCGGGCACGGCCCGGCTGATGCCGCAGCCGCTGGACGTGGGCCGGCATCGTCGTGCCCTGGAATTATCCACTGCTCCTGTCGCTCGGACCGGGATACCGTGCTCTTGCAGACCGCCCTCCGGTCCGATTCCCGACAGCAGCAAGAGCTGCGGCGAATTAATGGCGCCGGCTGACACCGCGACTTCGCGCCGGGCGAAGGCGGTCGTGGGCCGTCCACGCATGAGATAATCGACGCCGGTGGCCCGCTTCCCCTCCAGCTGTAGAACGACATGGGCGCCGGTATGCATGGTGAGGTTCGGGCGCCGTAACACGGGATGCAGGTAGGCACGTGTAGCGCTCGAGCGCTCGCCGTTCTTCTGCATCACCTCATAGCAGTTGACGCCCTTCTGGATGGGACCGTTGAAGTCCGGGTTGAGCTCATAACCAGCCTCCACGGCGGCATCGATGAAGGCGCGGGTGAGCACGTTCGGCGCTGCCGAGCAGCCGGCTCTGCGTGCAAACGCAAAAAAGCCCGCTCAGATCTTCTGAGCGGGCTTTTGCATATAACTAGCCTGACGATAACCTACTTTCACACTGGTTGCAGCACTATCATCGGCGCAAAGTCGTTTCACGGTCCTGTTCGGGATGGGAAGGGGTGGGACCGACTTGCTATGGTC
>NZ_JAIWIA010000081.1 GCF_020176695.1 Massilia sp. MS-15
CATATAACTAGCCTGACGATAACCTACTTTCACACTGGTTGCAGCACTATCATCGGCGCAAAGTCGTTTCACGGTCCTGTTCGGGATGGGAAGGGGTGGGACCGACTTGCTATGGTCATCAGGCTTTGACTTGTCTGAGCTTTTACCATTCGGTAAAAAACTCACAATCCGGGAAGAAGTATCGTTCTTTTTATTCTTGGGGTAGTTTGTATCAACAAACTGCAGCTGTATTTCTTGACTCGTCTATAGCCTACCAAGGTTATAGGGACAAGCCGTACGGGCAATTAGTACTGGTTAGCTTAATGCATTACTGCACTTCCACACCCAGCCTATCAACGTCCTGGTCTCGAACGACCCTTCAAGGAGCTCAAGGCTCCGGGAAATCTCATCTCAAGGCAAGTTTCCCGCTTAGATGCTTTCAGCGGTTATCTCTTCCGAACTTAGCTACCCGGCAATGCCACTGGCGTGACAACCGGTACACCAGAGGTTCGTCCACTCCGGTCCTCTCGTACTAGGAGCAGCCCCCTTCAAATTTCCAACGCCCACGGCAGATAGGGACCAAACTGTCTCACGACGTTTTAAACCCAGCTCACGTACCACTTTAAATGGCGAACAGCCATACCCTTGGGACCGGCTACAGCCCCAGGATGTGATGAGCCGACATCGAGGTGCCAAACTCCCCCGTCGATATGAACTCTTGGGAGGAATCAGCCTGTTATCCCCAGAGTACCTTTTATCCGTTGAGCGATGGCCCTTCCATACAGAACCACCGGATCACTATGTCCTACTTTCGTACCTGCTCGACTTGTCGGTCTCGCAGTTAAGCACGCTTATGCCATTGCACTATTAGCACGATGTCCGACCGTACCTAGCGTACCTTCGAACTCCTCCGTTACACTTTAGGAGGAGACCGCCCCAGTCAAACTGCCTACCATACACTGTCCCCGACCCGGATAACGGGCCAAGGTTAGAACCTCAAACGAACCAGGGTGGTATTTCAAGGATGGCTCCACGAGAACTGGCGTCCCCGCTTCAAAGCCTCCCACCTATCCTACACAGATTGGTTCAAAGTCCAATGTAAAGCTACAGTAAAGGTTCATGGGGTCTTTCCGT
>NZ_JAIWIA010000082.1 GCF_020176695.1 Massilia sp. MS-15
AGGAACTGGCGTCCCTGCTTCAAAGCCTCCCACCTATCCTACACAGATTGGTTCAAAGTCCAATGTAAAGCTACAGTAAAGGTTCATGGGGTCTTTCCGTCTAGCCGCGGGTAGATTGCATCATCACAAACATTTCAACTTCGCTGAGTCTCGGGAGGAGACAGTGTGGCCATCGTTACGCCATTCGTGCAGGTCGGAACTTACCCGACAAGGAATTTCGCTACCTTAGGACCGTTATAGTTACGGCCGCCGTTTACTGGGACTTCAATCAAGAGCTTGCACCCCATCATTTAATCTTCCAGCACCGGGCAGGCGTCACACCCTATACGTCCACTTTCGTGTTTGCAGAGTGCTGTGTTTTTATTAAACAGTCGCAGCCACCAGTTTATTGCAACCCTTTCACCCTTCCACAGTAAAGTGGTCAAGCTACCGGGGCGTACCTTATCCCGAAGTTACGGTACCAATTTGCCGAGTTCCTTCTCCCGAGTTCTCTCAAGCGCCTTAGAATACTCATCTCGCCCACCTGTGTCGGTTTGCGGTACGGTCTCGTATGACTGAAGCTTAGAGGCTTTTCTTGGAACCACTTCCGATTGCTTCGTAGCACATGGCTACACGTCCCAGTCCCTTGAATCCTGCGCCCGGATTTGCCTAAGCGCCTTCTATGAACCAGAAACCAGCTATTCCAACAGCTGGACAACCTTCCGCGATCCGTCCCCCCATCGCATCATACGACGGTGCAGGAATATTAACCTGCTTCCCATCAGCTACGCATCTCTGCCTCGCCTTAGGGGCCGACTCACCCTGCTCCGATGAACGTTGAACAGGAAACCTTGGGCTTACGGCGTGCGGGCTTTTCACCCGCATTATCGCTACTCATGTCAGCATTCGCACTTCTGATACCTCCAGCATCCTTCACAAGACACCTTCGCAGGCTTACAGAACGCTCTCCTACCATATCTATTGCTAGATATCCGCAGCTTCGGTGACTGGCTTAGCCCCGTTACATCTTCCGCGCAGGACGACTCGATCAGTGAGCTATTACGCTTTCTTTAAATGGTGGCTGCTTCTAAGCCAACATCCTGACTGTTTTAGCCTTCCCACTTCGTTTTCCACTTAGCCAATCTTTGGGACCTTAGCTGGCGGTCTGGGTTGTTTCCCTCTTGACGCCGGACGTTAGCACCCGACGTCTGTCTCCCAAGCTCGCACTCATCGGTATTCGGAGTTTGCAATGGTTTGGTAAGTCGCAATGACCCCCTAGCCATAACAGTGCTCTACCCCCGATGGTGATACTTGAGGCACTACCTAAATAGTTTTCGGAGAGAACCAGCTATTTCCAGGTTTGTTTAGCCTTTCACCCCTACCCACAGCTCATCCCCTAATTTTTCAACATTAGTGGGTTCGGACCTCCAGGGCGTGTTACCGCACCTTCATCCTGGCCATGGGTAGATCACCTGGTTTCGGGTCTACACCCAGCGACTGTCGCCCTGTTCGGACTCGATTTCTCTACGGCTCCCCTATCCGGTTAACCTCGCCACTGAATGTAAGTCGCTGACCCATTATACAAAAGGTACGCCGTCACCCCATAAAGAGGCTCCGACTGTTTGTATGCACACGGTTTCAGGATCTATTTCACTCCCCTCCCGGGGTTCTTTTCGCCTTTCCCTCACGGTACTGGTTCACTATCGGTCGATTACGAGTATTTAGCCTTGGAGGATGGTCCCCCCATGTTCAGACAGGATTTCTCGTGTCCCGCCCTACTTGTCGTACGCTTAGTACCACCGTTCGGATTTCGTGTACGGGGCTATCACCCGCTATGGCGCTTATTTCCAGAAGCTTCCACTATCCAATCGACTATCACGTACAGGCTCATCCCATTTCGCTCGCCACTACTTTGGGAATCTCGGTTGATTTCTTTTCCTGCAGCTACTTAGATGTTTCAGTTCGCCGCGTTCGCTTTGCATGCCTATGTATTCAGCATGCAATGACCCAAAGGGCCGGGTTTCCCCATTCGGAAATCTGCGGATCAAAGTGTGTTTGCTCACTCCCCGCAGCTTATCGCAAGCTACTACGTCCTTCATCGCCTGTAATCGCCAAGGCATCCACCATGTGCACTTATTCGCTTGTCCCTATAACGTTGGCCCCTGCTGACAACAGGGATCGTCATAGAAATCAAGAGTACAGCTCGTTGCATGTTTGTTGATACTTGATTACTACCCTAAGTGTGCTCGCTCATCGTTTCCGATTCGCTTACACGCTTAAAAAAACTTTACTTCTTCCAGATTGTTAAAGAACGAAAAAACAGTGATCTCGAAAAGACCAAACCTAAACCGTTGAGGCTTACGTTTGTGCTTTCAGAACCAGGTAGTGGTGGAGGATGACGGGATCGAACCGACGACCCCCTGCTTGCAAAGCAGGTGCTCTCCCAGCTGAGCTAATCCCCCGTTACTTGCGATAACTTGGTAGGGCTGGTTGGACTCGAACCAACGACCCCCGCGTTATCAACACGGTGCTCTAACCAGCTGAGCTACAGCCCCGACATACACTGTTGTTCTCTTTACGAACAGTCGATAAGCGTGGACGCTTGATGCTGAGCTTTCGCTCTGGTGCTACTCTAGAAAGGAGGTGATCCAGCCGCACCTTCCGATACGGCTACCTTGTTACGACTTCACCCCAGTCACGAATCCTACCGTGGTAAGCGCCCTCCTTGCGGTTAAGCTACCTACTTCTGGTAAAACCCGCTCCCATGGTGTGACGGGCGGTGTGTACAAGACCCGGGAACGTATTCACCGCGACATGCTGATCCGCGATTACTAGCGATTCCAACTTCATGTAGTCGAGTTGCAGACTACAATCCGGACTACGATACACTTTCTGGGATTAGCTCCCCCTCGCGGGTTGGCGGCCCTCTGTATGTACCATTGTATGACGTGTGAAGCCCTACCCATAAGGGCCATGAGGACTTGACGTCATCCCCACCTTCCTCCGGTTTGTCACCGGCAGTCTCATTAGAGTGCCCAACCAAATGTAGCAACTAATGACAAGGGTTGCGCTCGTTGCGGGACTTAACCCAACATCTCACGACACGAGCTGACGACAGCCATGCAGCACCTGTGTGAAGGCTCCCTTTCGGGCACTCCCGGATCTCTCCAGGATTCCTTCCATGTCAAGGGTAGGTAAGGTTTTTCGCGTTGCATCGAATTAATCCACATCATCCACCGCTTGTGCGGGTCCCCGTCAATTCCTTTGAGTTTTAATCTTGCGACCGTACTCCCCAGGCGGTCTACTTCACGCGTTAGCTGCGTTACCAAGTTAATTAAAACCCGACAACTAGTAGACATCGTTTAGGGCGTGGACTACCAGGGTATCTAATCCTGTTTGCTCCCCACGCTTTCGTGCATGAGCGTCAATCTTGACCCAGGGGGCTGCCTTCGCCATCGGTGTTCCTCCACATCTCTACGCATTTCACTGCTACACGTGGAATTCTACCCCCCTCTGCCAGATTCAAGCCTTGCAGTCTCCAACGCAATTCCCAGGTTGAGCCCGGGGCTTTCACGTCAGACTTACAAAACCGCCTGCGCACGCTTTACGCCCAGTAATTCCGATTAACGCTTGCACCCTACGTATTACCGCGGCTGCTGGCACGTAGTTAGCCGGTGCTTATTCTTCAGGTACCGTCATTAGCCGAAGGTATTATCCTCAGCCGTTTCTTCCCTGACAAAAGAGCTTTACAACCCGAAGGCCTTCTTCACTCACGCGGCATTGCTGGATCAGGCTTGCGCCCATTGTCCA
>NZ_JAIWIA010000083.1 GCF_020176695.1 Massilia sp. MS-15
GCAGATTATTAGTCCGCACCGTTTCTTCCCTGACAAAAGAGCTTTACAACCCGAAGGCCTTCTTCACTCACGCGGCATTGCTGGATCAGGCTTGCGCCCATTGTCCAAAATTCCCCACTGCTGCCTCCCGTAGGAGTCTGGACCGTGTCTCAGTTCCAGTGTGGCTGGTCGTCCTCTCAGACCAGCTACTGATCGTCGCCTTGGTAGGCCTTTACCCTACCAACTAGCTAATCAGACATCGGCCGCTCCAAAAGCATGAGGCCCGAAGGTCCCCCACTTTC
>NZ_JAIWIA010000084.1 GCF_020176695.1 Massilia sp. MS-15
GTCTGGACCGTGTCTCAGTTCCAGTGTGGCTGGTCGTCCTCTCAGACCAGCTACTGATCGTCGCCTTGGTAGGCCTTTACCCTACCAACTAGCTAATCAGACATCGGCCGCTCCAAAAGCATGAGGCCCGAAGGTCCCCCACTTTCTTCCGTAGAACGTATGCGGTATTAGCGCAACTTTCGCTGCGTTATCCCCCACTTCTGGGTACGTTCCGATGTATTACTCACCCGTTCGCCACTCGCCACCAGGCCGAAGCCCGTGCTGCCGTTCGACTTGCATGTGTAAAGCATGCCGCCAGCGTTCAATCTGAGCCAGGATCAAACTCTTCAGTTCAATCTCTGTTTGTTGACACTTTCGTG
>NZ_JAIWIA010000085.1 GCF_020176695.1 Massilia sp. MS-15
AGATGGGATTCCAACCGCCGCCATTGCTTCTCGGTTAGATCAGTTCGGCTCATCTTCATAGCCCTCCCGATCTAATTTTCTCATTCTTCGCCTTCGCTCAGTCAGACAGACCCTAGCGCACTGCCCGCCAGCCTTGCGCATCGCGCCCGCACGGTACGAAAAGTTGTAGACAAGTCTGTCTAGACAGACTATTCTAGCTCTCAGGATATACCACCTGATGAGGACGCTCATGCCACGCAAGCCCGATGCTCCCAAGCCGACCCCGGCCGAACTCGAACTCCTGCAGGTGCTGTGGCCGATGGCCGCAGGCACCGCCAAGCAGGTGCACCGGGAAATGCAGAAGACCAAGCCCGAGGTCACCTACGCCACCGTATTGCGCCTGATGCAGATCATGCACGGCAAGGGCCTCTTGGCGCGCGACGAGAGCGAACGCTCGCATGTCTACGCCCCGGCCCATCCCCAGGACTCGGTCGAGACCCATCTGCTGAAGGACCTGATGCAGCGCGCCTTCGCCGGCTCGGCCAAGGCGCTGGTGCTGGCGGCACTGAAGACCGGCATCTCGAAGAAGGAACGGCAGGAAATCGAGGAACTGCTCAAGGAGGACAAGCCGGGAGACGGGAAATGAGCGCCGCCGGCGTCGTCGCCAGTATCGGCTGGACCCTGGTCCACTTCCTGTGGCAAGGTGCGCTGATCGGCTGCGCCACCGCGCTGCTGCTCATCGTGCTGAGGAATGCCCGGCCGCAGGCGCGCTACCTGGCCGCCTGCACCGGTCTGGCGATGTGCCTGGCCTGGCCCGCCCTCGGGCTCGCGCTGCGCCTGCCCGGCCACAGCGGCGCGCAGGAAGACGCGGTACTGCTGTTCGCCGCCGGGCTGGTCGCCGGTTCGCCGGCTGGCGCAGGCTGGGGCGCGCTGTTCGCCGGCCAGCTGATCCCGATCGTCGGCACCTGGGCCGTGTGTGCGCTGGCGCTGGCGCTGCGGCTGGTGGCCGGCCTGCTGTGGCTCGGCCGTGCCGCCGCCCACGAGCGCCAGGATCCGGCCTGGCAGGCGCGCCTCGACGGCCTGGCCGCGCAGTTCGGCATTGGGCGTGCGCTGCGCCTGCGCATCGTGCAAGGCCTCGGCAGCCCGGTCACGGCAGGCTGGTGGCGTCCGGTGGTCCTGGTACCGGCGGCCCTCGTTTCCGGCATGCCGGCGCCCTTGCTGGAGGCGCTGCTGGCCCACGAACTGGCGCACATCCGGCGCCACGATTACCTCGTCAACCTCGGCCAGAACGTGGTCGAGACACTGTTCTTCTACCACCCGGCGGTCTGGTGGATCTCGGGACGCATCCGCGTCGAACGGGAACGGATCGCCGACGATGTCGCGGCAAGGGTACTGGGCGAACCGCGGCGCCTGGCCCTGGCCCTTTCCGAACTGGAGAAACGCCAGTTCGCAACCCACCACCTGGCCCAGGCGGCCAACGGAGGAGATCTCATGTCACGCATCAAACGCTTGATTCGCCCTGATTCACCATCGATGAAGGAGGCATTGAACTGGAAGGCAGCCCTGCCCATCCTGGGATTGGCCATGGGGGCCGCAGCCTTCGTCCATGCCGCCCCGCCGGCAAGCGCCGCGGATCCCGACGTGGCGGCGGTTGCCGATTTCAGGAGCTGCCAGCGCCCCGAATATCCGGCCGAATCGCTGGCCCAGAAACACACCGGCACCGTCTCCCTCGCCTTCCTGGTGGCCACGGACGGCGCCGTGAAAGAAGCGAAAGTGACCCGCTCCTCGGGCCACCGTCCGCTCGACGAAGCGGCCCGCGAAGCACTGGCGAAATGCATGTTCAAGCCGGCGAGCGCCAAGGGCCAGCCGGTCGAGGCCTGGACCGCCGTGCAGTACGTCTGGACCCTGGGCTGAGCCTGGCCCGAGGCCGGGAGCAGCGGGGACGCCCGCCGCCCCGGTCGACGACGCAAAAATAACAGGCCCGCACCAGCGTGCGGGCCTGGGGGCCGAAGCGCGGGGCCGGCCTGCCGTCCCCGCGCCTGTTCGTTCAGACCGCCGAGACGTCCAGCTCGCAGCCCGTCGCCGCCAGCACCTGTTCGACGCCCACGCCCGGCGCCAGCTCCACCAGCTTCAGGCCGGTCTCCAGCACGTCGATGACGCCCAGGTCGGTGATGATGCGGTCCACCACGCCCACGCCGGTCAGCGGCAGGTCGCACTTCGGCAGGATCTTGTGCGAGGTCGAGCCGTCCTTGGCGGTGGCAACGTGTTCCATCACGACCACCACGCGCTTGACGCCGGCCACCAGGTCCATCGCGCCGCCCATGCCCTTCACCATCTTGCCCGGGATCATCCAGTTGGCCAGGTCGCCCCGTTCGGACACCTGCATCGCGCCCAGGATCGCCAGGTTGATCTTGCCGCCGCGGATCATGCCGAAGGAGTCGGCCGAGCTGAAGTAGGCGGCGCCCGGCAGCGCCGTCACGGTCTGCTTGCCGGCGTTGATCAGGTCGGCATCCACTTCGGCATCAAGCGGGAAGGGGCCGATCCCCAGCAGGCCGTTCTCCGACTGCAGGAACACCTCCATATCGTTTGGAACGTAGTTCGCCACCAGGGTCGGCAGGCCAATGCCCAGGTTCACATAGAAACCGTCCTGCAGTTCCTGCGCCGCGCGCGCGGCCATTTCATCACGAGTCCATGCCATGTTCTGTCTCCGGTGTGTTCTTAGTTGGCGCGCACGGTGCGCTGCTCGATGCGCTTTTCCGGCGTCGGGTTGTGGACGATGCGGTGCACGAAGATGCTCGGGGTGTGCACCTGGTCCGGATCGATCTCGCCGATCTCGACCAGTTCCTCGACTTCCACGACGCAGATCTTGCCGGCAGTGGCCACGTTCGGGTTGAAGTTGCGCGCCGTCTTGCGGAACAGGAGGTTGCCGGCCTTGTCGGCCTTCCATGCCTTCACCAGCGAGACGTCCGGCAGCAGCGCGCGCTCCATCACGTAGTGCTCGCCATCGAACTCGCGGGTTTCCTTGCCTTCGGCGACGATGGTGCCATAGCCGGTCTTGGTGAAGAAGGCCGGGATACCGGCGCCGCCGGCGCGCAGCTTCTCGGCCAGCGTGCCCTGCGGGGTGAACTCGAGTTCGAGTTCGCCGGCCAGGAACTGGCGCGCGAATTCCTTGTTCTCACCGACGTAGGACGAGATCATCTTCTTGATCTGGCGGGTTTCCAGCAGCTGGCCCAGGCCGAAACCGTCCACGCCCGCATTGTTCGAAATCGCCGTCAGGTTCTTGACGCCGGAATCGCGCAGCGCCGCGATCAGCGCCTCCGGAATGCCGCACAGGCCGAAGCCGCCTACGGCGATGGTCTGGCCATCTGCCACGATGCCGGCCAGGGCCGACTTCGCATCAGGATACACTTTGTTCATACCTGTTCCTTTTATCGGTTAAGCGAAACGCTCTTCTGTACTTCAGAGGTGATTCTCAGCATAAAATACGCTATACCAAATAACAATACCGTAGAAATACGGGTAAGCGCGTTCATGCACCGAGCAGTCGCCCCAGACCAGATGCACCAGGCAGAGCCGGCCGGCGCCATCGACTTCGAGATGATATTCCAGCATGCGCCGGTCGGCATGTGCGTCTCGTCGAACCGCATCATCCAGTCCGGCAACCGGGCGCTGGCAGCGATGTTCGGCTATGCCCAGGGGGAACTCAACGGCCGCTCGTTCAGCGTGCTGTACCCGACCATGGACGAATTCCTGCGTACCGGCGACCGCATCGTCCCGATCATGAACGCCCGCGGCCGCTATTCGGACGAGCGCATCATGCGCCGTGCCAATGGCGAACTGTTCTGGTGCCACGTGACCGGGCGCGCGCTCGACGCGGGCCAGCCGCTCGGCGCTGGCGTGTGGACCTTCGAGGACTTGAGCGAGCGGCGGCCGGTGTCGGCCGAACTGACCCCGCGCGAGCGGGAGATCGCCGCGCTGCTGGTGGACGGCAAGACCAGCAAGATCATCGCACGCGAAATGGACCTCAGCCCGCGCACGGTGGAAATGCACCGGGCCAGCCTGATGCGCAAGTTTTCCGCTGCGACCTCGTCCGAACTGGTCAACAAGCTGGTCGGCGCCCGCTGAACGCGGGCCTCAGTGCCGGAAACGACGCAGCACCACTGGCGCTGCGCTCAGGCGGCGAGGTCGACCAGGCGCGGCACCGGCACCGCCGCCAGGGGCTGTTCGCAGCAGAGCGCCCCTTCGACGCCCTCATGGACAAAGGAATAGTCGGCGCCACTGTCGCAGGCGAGCTTGACGCGCGCCTCGTGCAGGCACCACAGGCGGTAGAACAGGGCCGTTCGCGCGCTGCCGCCGCACGCGCGCAGCCGGGCAAGGTCGGCGCGCGGGAACACCTGCTCGGCCAGCGCGAGCAGGTCGCGCGCGGGATCGATACGCTCGACATCGAGGCCGACCCGGGTCACGGTACTGGCGGCGCAGGCGACCAGTGGTCCGCTATGCGAGATACTGAATCCGATGCGCGCATCGGGCGGATCGGCGAGCGCCGGAGCCTGGCCCGGCCGTTCCACCAGCACGACCCGGTCCGGCGCCATGCCGAGCAGCCGGCCCAGCGCCATGCGCAGCAAGGCCCTCCCCGCAAGAAACTGGCGCCGCCGTTCTTCCCGGACAAAGCGTGCATGGCGCTCCCGCTCGGACGCGCTGAGCCAGCGGGCATACTCCGCCAGGCGCGCGTCCGGGAGGCGCGCGATGTCCGCAAGCCACACGAGCGTGTCGGTCGCAGGCTCCACGGGCATCCTTGAGGTTTACTTGAATTTGACGAAATCGCCCTTGAGCGCGACGCCGGTCATCATTGCGCCGTCGTGGCACTCGAATTCGGTTTCGCTCGACATCTCGACGTTCTTGTAATTGCTCACGATGTTCACCACCGCGTCGGCACCGAGTTCCTTGGCGCGCGCCTGGGCCGGCGCAGTGGCGGCGAAGGATGCAGTTCTGCTGGTCGAAGTTAAGACTAGCAAAATGATCGTGCGCGTTACCGACCTCAGCCCGCGCCCGATCGAAGTGTACCGATCTGTCCTGATGCGCAAGTTCGCATCCTCGATTTCGTCCGAACTAGTGCATA
>NZ_JAIWIA010000086.1 GCF_020176695.1 Massilia sp. MS-15
TGTTTTATTTCACCGCATGTGGACCGGTTGCGGTTCCGGGACGGCTGCCAGGATCAGCACGGCCACGCGCCGGTTGCGCGCCTGGCCGTCCGGACTGCCGTTCGGCGCGACCGGGCGCGTGGCGCCATAGCCGATGGCGGCCAGGCGCGCATCGCCCACGCCCTGCTCGATGAACAGGCGCACCACGCTTGCCGCGCGCACCACCGACAGTTCCCAGTTCGAGGCGAAGCGCTCGTTGGTGATGGGACGGTCGTCGGTGTGGCCCTCGACCTCGATCCGGTGCGGATCGTTCTTCAGCAATCCCGCCACCTGCCCCAGCACGGCGCGCGCATCCGGCTGCAGCACCGCCTCGCCCTGCTCGAACAGCACGCTGGCATTCAGTTCGACGCTGATGCCGCGCGCATTCTGCGTAACGCGCACCTGGCCCGCTTTCACCAGCGGCAGCAGGGTCGCGTTCAGATCCTGGGCCAGTCTTTCCATGCGCTCGCGCTCGCGCCTGGCCGCTTCCAGCCGGCGGCGGTTGACGATGTGCGACAGCGGCAGCACCGGCTCGACATTGGTATTGACCTGGGGCGCGGCGCCGCGTCCGCCGAAGGCATCGCCCAGCGCCTCGGACAGCACCGCGTACTTGCCCTCGTTGACGATCGAGATCGCGTACATGACGACGAAGAAGGCGAACAGCAGCGTGATGAAATCGGCGTACGAGACCAGCCAGCGCTCGTGGTGTTCGCCGGGGACCGCATCGTCGTAGCGCTTGCGTGCCATGCCTGTCCTCTAGTGGCGCACCAGCAGGCTCGCCACCCGCTCCTCGAGCACGCGGGTATGGTCGCCGCTGGCGAGGTCGTGGAAGACTTCGGCCAGGATCTCGTACTGGGCCACCTTGTCGCTGACGATGGCCTTGAGCTTGTTGGCGACCGGGTAGAAGAACAGGTTGGCCAGCCCCACGCCGTACACGGTCGACACAAAAGCGATCGCGATGCCCGAGCCCAGGCGCGCCGGGTCGGACAGGTTTTCCATCACATGGATCAGGCCCAGCACCGCGCCCAGGATGCCGATCGTCGGCGCATAGCCGGCCGCCGATTCCCAGATGCGCGCGGCCTGGCGCTGCGCGAACTCGTAGGCGCTGATCTCGTTCTCGAGCAGGCTGCGCAGCTTGTCGGGCTGGATGCCGTCCACCACCAGGCGCAGGCCTTTCTGGGTGAACGGGTCCTTGGTGCCCATGTACTGCTCCAGCGAGAGCAGGCCGTCGCGGCGCGCCGTCAGGCTCCACAGGGTGATTTCGCGCGACAGCTTCTCGCGCCCGGACGCGGGTGGAAAGAATACCCAGCGCAGCATGCGCAGGCCGAGCAGGAAGGACCGCCCTTCGCTTTGCAGCAGGGTGGCGCCGAAGGTGCCGACCACCACGATGGCGAAGGCGGCCGGCTGCAGCAGCGAGGCGAAGCGCCCGCCGTCCAGCGTGTGCCCGAGCAGGACGCCCGCGACCGCGAGCGCCAGGCCCGCTACGCTGGCCCAGTCCATAATTGCTCCCGTAGCGTCGCGCGCAGGCGCGAGACGGCCTGGGTGTGCAGCTGCGACACCCGCGACTCGCTCACGCCCATCACGGCGCCGATTTCCTTCAGGTTGAGTTCTTCCTCGTAGTAGAGGCCCATCAGCATCTTCTCGCGTGGCGGCAGCCGGTCGATGGCGTCGATGACGGCCTGGCGAAAGCCGGTGTCGAGCAGGCTGCGCAGCGGATCGCTGTCGTCCACCGCATGGCGGTCGAGGAAGCTGTCGCTGCCGCCCTCGCCGTCGCTGTCGCGGAAGTCTTCGTAGTACACCAGCTGGTGGCCGCCGCCATCGCCCAGCATCTCCTGGTAGTCGGCGAGCGACATCTGGAGCGACCTGGCGATCTCGGATTCGCTGGCCGGACGGCCCAGGCGCTGCTGCAGCGCCTCCATCGCGGCCTCCACCTTGCGCATGTTCTGGCGCGTGGAGCGCGGCATCCAGTCGTTGTTGCGCAGTTCGTCGAGCATGGCGCCGCGGATGCGCAGCACGGCATAGGTCTCGAACTGGGCGCCGTGGCTGTCCTCGTAGCGGTTGATGGCGTCGAGCAGGCCGATCATGCCCGCCTGCACCAGGTCATCGACTTCCACGGAAGGCGGCAGCTTGGCCTTCATGTGGTGGGCAAGACGCTTCACCAACGGCATGTGCTCCGTCAGCAAATGGTTCTTGTCCGCTTTCCCTTTGACCGTGTACATGCGTGTTGTTTTTTGTCTGGTCAAATCCGGTTGGATCCGCCTGTGCGTTCATTCATCGGATAACGATCACCGCGTGGGCGGAACATCCGCCCACCCTACAGTCATCCCCTGCTCATGCCAGGCATCGCATGCAGCGCGAACTTGCCCGCGAGCCTGCGAAACGCCACCGAGGCACCGGCCAGCGGGAAGGCGTCGACCACCGCCCGGCCCAGGCGCGCGGCCCGGTGCAGGTACTCGTCGGCCGGCACCGACCCCATCGAGACAAGGCTTACCGCCAGGTAACGTGTTGCCGCAGTAGACATATTATCGTATACAACCTTGGCCTCAGCCTCGGTCGCGCCGGTGACCAGGATGCCGAAGGGGCGCCGGCCGAGCTGCTGGGCCAGGCGCTTGATCAGCGCGTAGGCGTTGGTGATCGAGGCGGCCGAGGTACCAACCTGCACCACGATCTCCGAACTGGCCATCAGCGGCAGCGGGAATTCGCCATCCGGACCAAGCTCGCCATCGACGATCACGATGCCGGCCTGCTTGACCAGCACGTCGAAGGTCTTGGCCAGGCGCCGCGTCTCGACGCCGGCGGCCGGACCGCCGCGCTGGGGCGCGCCCAGCGTGGCCACCGAGAAGCCTTGCGGCACCGGGTGCAGCACCTGGTTCAGGCCGCACTCCTGGCGCGCCACGCTGGCCAGGCTGGCCGCGCGGCTCAGGCCCAGGCGGCGCGCGACGCCATAGTCGCGCTCGCAGGCGTCGACGATCAGGACCTCGTTCCCCAGCTGGGCCAGCGAGGCGCCCAGGTTGACCAGCATCGCGCCCTTGTCGTCTTCTGGCGTGGCGGACAGGAAGGTGACGATGCGCGGGCGCGGGCCCTGCAGCATCCGGCGCAGGCCTTCGGCCTGGTCGAAATCGAAACTAGCCAAGGTGCACCTCGTGCAGGCGATCGTGGGCGGCGGCGGCCATCATGACCGGCAGGTCGGCGTCGCCGAACTGGGCGCTGGCCTGGCGGGTGTTGCGGAAGGCGCGGTCGATCAGCATGGCGCGGTCGGCCAGGTGCAGGTCTTCCGGCACGCGCTGGCCATTCGAGATGTAGTGCAGGTTCAGCTTCTGGCGGATGACGACGTCGAGCACGTTGCCGATCGAGGCGGCTTCGTCCAGCTTGGTCATGATGCAGCCGGCCAGGCCGGTGCCCTGGTAGGCGCGTACCACTTCGTTCAGGGTCTCGCCGGTCGAGGTCGCGTTCAGGCACAGCAGGCGCTTCACGTCGGCGCCGGATTCGCTCAGCATGGCCACCTGTTCCGTCACCATCTGGTCGCGCTGCGACATGCCGATGGTGTCGATCAGCACGGTATGCTTGTTCTTCAGTTCTTTCAGGGCGATGCGCAGGTCGGCTTCGTCCTTCACCGAGTGCACCATCACGCCCAGGATCTTGCCGTAGATGCGCAGCTGCTCGTGGCCGCCGATACGGTAGGCATCGGTGGTGATCAGGGCCAGCTTGTCCGGGCCGTGGCGCATCACGCAGCGCGCCGCCAGTTTTGCGGTGGTGGTGGTCTTGCCGACGCCGGTGGGGCCGACCAGGGCGAACACGCCGCCGCGGGCCAGCAGGTCGTCTTCGTTGGCGATGGTGGTGAGGTTACGCGCCAGCACGGTCTTGATCCAGCGCAGCGCTTCGCCCGCGTCCTTGGCGACCGGCATTTTCTCGATCAGGTAGCGTGCCAGGGTGGCCGAGAAGCCGGCGGCCAGCATCTCGCGCAGCACGCTGGCCTTGTACGGCTCGCGCTGGGCGGTGGCGTTCCAGGACAGCTCGGCCAGCTGGGTCTCCATCAGGCCGCGCATGGCGCGGATCTCGTTCATCATGCCGCCCATCTCGAGCGCGGCCGATTCCTTGGCCGAGGCGATGGCGGCGCTCATCATCTGGGTCATGGCGGCCATGTCGATGCCCGGCTCCGGGCTGGCGGCGCGGCGGTTGACGTAGGTCGGGGGGATCTCCGCTTCGGGGGCGGCGCGGCGCTCGATATAAGGCCGGGCCAGGTCAGGCTGGCCACCGAAGGAGTCGAGCTGGGGAGCGGCGGCGCGCGGGGCCTGGCGGAATTCGGGCTGGCGCAGTTCAGCCTGGGACTGCGACACGGCGGCGCGGGAGAATACCGGTTCCGGGTCGAAATCATCGTCAAAGGCCTGGAAGGCGGGCGCCTGGGGAGCGCGTGGAGCCGGCGCGTCGACCGCGGGCACGGACAGCGCGGCGACGTCATCGTTGTCCAGCGCCAGGATCTCGACCACGCCATCGACCGGGCGGTTGGAGAGGATGACCGCGTCAGGGCCGAGCGCCTCGCGCACCTTGCGCAGGGCGTCACGGGAAGTAGCCGCTGTAAATTTCTTTACGTTCATCATTTCTCTCCGCACTTCAACTGTACTGTTCTATTTGCCGGGCAGGCGCCATCGCCCGTCCATAGCCAACATTATTGGCGATGCCATCAGGAAACCATCGGGGGAAAAGGAAGGGGAAATTGGGTCATTTCGGCAGGTACCCCGGCCAGGGTGGAGACTTAAGACATGCTTGCTTCATGTGCCAACTGATACCAATGCCT
>NZ_JAIWIA010000009.1 GCF_020176695.1 Massilia sp. MS-15
CCGCCATGCGCTCAGTTCGAGCACATCAAGGCGCCTTTAGCCTTGGCTCCTGCTTCATGACCCCAGGGGACATTTCTACTTTGCAGAACAGGGGACATTTCTATTTAGCGTTGACAGACTGTTGGACTGCCCTCATGCACTTGTCCCGGCCGCCCAGCGCCGCCGCCACGGCCGCAGCACCCGACGAACCGGATTGAGCTGCGTGCCGGCATCGCTATCCTCCACCAGCCCGCGCCGCTTCAGGTGGCGCAGCGCCACCTGCACCGCCGACTTCGACAGCCCGGTCCGGACCGCGATCGCCTGCAGGCTCGCCGGCACCAGGTCGCGCCCCAGCGCCTGCGCACTGGTGAGCAGACAAAGATAGACGACAAAAGCAGCCGGCCGGCGGTCGTGACCGACAAGATCCGGCATCAATACATCGAACACATAGGCGTCGACCGAGTACTGGCGGGTAGTCATGAATACTATAGTAGTAAAAAATACGTCCGGCAGCGAGTCTGCCACGATAATGCCACTCACCACAACAACATGCCCCCTCACCATGATCACCCAACTGAAGTTCGTCAGCATCCCGGTTTCCGACCAGGACCGCGCCCTCGCCTTCTACACCGAACGGCTCGGCTTCGACATCGCGACCGACCAGCCGATGGGTCCGGGCAAGCGCTGGATCGAGCTGCGCATCGCCCACTCCGCCACGCGCGTGGTGCTGTTTACGCCGGACGGCCAGGAAGATCGTATCGGCAGCTTCTTCAACGGCTCCTTCGCCTGCGACAACGTGGAAGCCACCTATCGCCAGCTGAGCCAGCGTGGCGTCGAATTCATCGAGCCGCCCACCGTGCAGCCCTGGGGCGCCTATGCGAAATTTCGCGACCCGGATGGCAATACCTTCGTGCTGTCGTCTTCCTGATACAGCTTCCACGCCTGGTGCATGGAAATGCAGGCGCCAGGGCGGCATCGCCGTTGTTTGGCAGTGAACGCAAGGGTTTCCTCAACAGGCCACGGCCGCGGGATGATATTGTTGCCCCAAATTAACTCTCGCACGCCACCAAGCCGTGAAACGCAAAGTCCTGTATTACGTCGTGTTCGCCGTCGCGGCGGCCGGTGCCGCGGCCGGCAGCTGGATCGCCAGCCTGGGATCCCCGTCCGCGCCCGCCAGCGCTCCCCTTCCCACCCAGTCCCCCGATGTCAGCGCCATCGGCGCCGACCTGCGGACGGTACTGGCCGCGCACCGCAAGATCATCGTGCTGACCCAAGACGAAGCCGCCCTGTCCGCCGAGGGACGCGAGCAGGCCAGGCGCGTGGGCCAGCAGCTGTTCCACGAGAACCAGGAACGTATCGGCAAGCTCGAGGCGGCCCTGGCCACCCTGCTCGCTTCCGGCACGCCGGCCCGCTTCGACGCCGTCGGCAGCCTGCTCGACTATGTGGAGTCCGGCGAAGGCCTGTATGACGCCGACCGCCTGGCTTTCCGCGAAACCATGCAGTCGCTGCTGGCGCTGGTGGCGAAGGATTCCTCTCTGCCCGCGATCAAGCTGCACAAGCGGATCTCGGAAGACCTGGACGCGCTCGCTGAAATCGAGCGCAACTATGAGAAGGAAATCCGCGCCGTGTTCGGCCGCTTCGAATCGCGCGCGATCGCGCTCAAGCGCGAGAAATGGGACAGCTACGTCGCCCACCTGAACACCCTGTACCGGCGCGACGACATCCTCAAGGAATACGGCGTCATCCTCGCCTACCCGGCCAGGCCGGAGCCGCCGGCGCCGGCCGCCGCGGCGCAAGCCGCCGTGGAAAAAGGCGAAATCTTCGGCAAGACGCTGCCGAAGAAAACCGTGGTGCTGACCTTCGACGACGGCCCGCATCGCCGCTACACCGAAGAGATCGCCGCCATCCTCAAGCAGTACAACGCGCCGGCGATCTTTTTTAGCGTGGGACGCAACATCGGCTCGCTCGACGCCCAGGGCAAGGCCAGGCTCAATGGCGGCGCGGACGTGATGCGGCGCCTGAAGCAGTCGGGCTATGTGCTGGCCAACCACAGCTTCTCGCACGCCCAGCTGTCCAAGCAGTCGGGCGAAGGCCTGCGCGCGGAAATCCTGAATACGGATACCCTGCTCAAAGCCGTCGATCCGCAGCGCTCGGCCCTGTTCCGCTTTCCCTACGGCGCGCGCAACCGCGAAGCCATGCAGGCGCTGGAGAGCGCCCAGCTGACCTCGGTGATGTGGAACATCGATTCGCTCGACTGGGCCGACCCGGTGCCCTCCTCCATCGCCGACCGCGTACTGCGCAGCGTCGACAAGGAGGGCCGCGGCATCATCCTGTTCCATGACATCCACGAGCGCACCGTCAAGGCGCTCCCTGCCATCCTCGACCGCCTGGTGGCCGATGGCTACCAGTTCGCCGGCTGGGATGGCGAGCGCTTCACGGTGTCCGGCGAGGCGGCCCCGGCGCCGGTGGCACGCGCGGCGGCCACCGGCTATGCCAATTCGTGGGCGCTCGTGGTCGGCATCGACAAGTACCAGAAGTGGCCGCAGCTGCAGTACGCGGTGCGCGATGCCGAGGGCGTGGGGCAGCTGCTGGTGCAGAAGTTCGGGTTCGCGCCGGAGCACGTGATCACGCTGAAGAACGAGCAGGCGACCCGCAGCGGCATCCTGGCCGCCTTCCATGAGCGGCTGGCGCATGGCAACCTGCAGCCGAACGACCGCATCTTCGTGTTCTTCGCCGGACACGGCGCCACCCGCAGATTGAGTTCCGGACGCGACCTCGGCTACATCGTGCCGGTCGATGCCGATCCGGACCGGCTGGCCACGGACGCGATTCCCATGACCGAGATCCAGAATATCGCCGAGAGCCTGCCGGCCAAGCACGCGCTGTTCGTAATGGACGCCTGCTACAGCGGCCTGGGCCTGACGCGCGGCGCGGCGAACGCATCCTTCCTGCGCGATAACGCGAAGCGCCTGGGCCGCCAGATGCTCACCGCCGGCGGTACCGACCAGCTGGTGTCGGACGGCGGCCCGAACGGACACTCGGTGTTTACCTGGACCCTGCTGCAGGGCCTGAGCGGCAAGGCCGACCTGAACGGCGACAGCCTGATCACCGGCACCGAGCTGGCGGCTTACGTGGCGCCGGCGGTGTCGAGCGTGTCGCAGCAGACGCCGGCCTTCGGCAGCCTGCCGGGCTCGGAAGGCGGCGAGTTCGTGTTCGAGTTGCCCGAGGAAAGCGAGTTCCTGAATACCGCTACCGCACAGCTGTCGAACGATGCGATCGCAATGAACACGAAGCTCGATGCGCAGGCGTCGGCGCCGGCCGCCTCGGTGGTGGTCAAGGATCTACAAGGCGGCGAAACGCGCATCAGCGCGCCGGCCGCGGTGCCGGTATCGAGCCGGCAGAAGGCGCAGCGCGCCAACGACCAGGGCCTGCTGCTGTACAAGGAAAAACAGTATGCGCAGGCGGAAGCGCAGTTCACCGAGGCGCTCAGGCTGCGGCCGAACTTCGCGCTGGCGGCGAACAATCTCGGCTTCGTGTTCTACAAGCAGGAGCGGTATGCGGAAGCGGCGCGCTGGTTCGAGAATGCGGTGAAGATGGACCCGTCGAGGGCGATCGCCTACATGAACCTGGGCGATGCCTATGCGCGTGGCGGGGACAGGGACAAGGCGAAGGGCGCGTACCAGACCTACCTGGAGCTGGCGCCGTCCGGATCGGGCGCTTCCTACGCAAAGCAGCAACTAGGGAAAATGTAGCGTGGGCGGGTCTTCCCGCCCACGCGGTCAACGATCGCCGGCACTACCACGGCAGCATCGGCACCACCGATCACCGCGTGGGCGCAAAAATCCGCGCACCCTACAATAACGCCCGCTTCTATACGAGAAGCGGGCTTTCTACCAGGATGGCGCGGGCTTAGGCGGTTTCTTTCAGCTGCTCCAGGATCGCCGGGTTTTCCAGCGTCGACACGTCCTGGGTAATCGCTTCGCCCTTGGCCAGCACACGCAGCAGGCGGCGCATGATCTTGCCGGAGCGGGTCTTGGGCAGGTTGTCGCCGAAGCGGATTTCCTTCGGCTTGGCGATCGGACCGATTTCCTTCGCCACCCAGTTGCGCAGCTCGGCCGCCAGCTTCTTCGCCTCCTCGCCACTCGGACGGGCCTGCTTGAGGACGACGAAGGCGCAGATCGCCTCGCCGGTGGTGTCGTCTGGTTTACCGACCACCGCCGCTTCCGCCACCATCGGGTGGGCCACCAGGGCCGATTCGATTTCCATCGTGCCCATCCGGTGGCCCGACACGTTCAGCACGTCGTCGATCCGGCCCGTGATCGTGAAGTAGGCCGTGTCCTTGTTGCGCACCGCGCCGTCGCCGGCCAGGTAGTACTTGCCGCCCAGTTCGTCCGGGAAGTAGCTGCTGCGGAAGCGGTCCGGGTTGTTCCAGATGGTGCGGATCATCGACGGCCACGGACGCTTTACGACTAGGATGCCACCCTGCCCGTTCGGCACGTCGGCGCCGGATTCGTCCACGATCGCGGTCATGATGCCCGGCAGCGGCAGCGTGCAGGAGCCCGGCACCAGCGGGGTCGCGCCCGGCAGCGGGGTGATCATGTGGCCGCCGGTCTCGGTCTGCCAGAAGGTGTCGACGATCGGGCAGCGTTCCTGGCCGACGTTGCGGTAGTACCACATCCACGCTTCCGGGTTGATCGGCTCGCCGACCGATCCCAGCAGGCGCAGGCTGGACAGGTCGAAGTTCTTCGGGTGCACCTTCGGGTCCACGTCCGAGGCCTTGATCAGGGAACGGATCGCGGTCGGCGCGGTGTAGAAGATCGAGACCTTGTGCTTGGCGATGGTTTCCCAGAAGCGGCCCGCATGCGGGAAGGTCGGGACGCCCTCGAACACCACCTGGGTCGCGCCCACGGCCAGCGGACCGTAAGCGATGTAGGTGTGGCCGGTCACCCAGCCGATGTCGGCGGTGCACCAGAACACGTCGTTCGGCTTGATGTCGAAGGTCCATTTCATCGTCAGCGCGGCCCACAGCAGGTAGCCGCCGGTCGAGTGCTGGACGCCTTTCGGCGTGCCGGTCGAACCCGACGTGTAGAGGATGAACAGCGGGTGTTCGGCATCGACCCATTCCGGCTCGCATTCCGTGCCCTGGCCGTCGACCAGGTCGTGCAGCCAGGTGTCGCGCCCTTCCTTGAAGGCGACCTCGCCGCCGGTACGCCGATAGACGATGACGTCGCGGATGCTGTCGCAGCCGCCCAGCGCCAGCGCCTCGTCGACGATGGCTTTCAGCGGCAGCGACTTGCCGCCGCGGCGCTGCTCGTCGGCCGTGATGATGGCCACGGCGCCGGCGTCGATGATGCGTTCCTGCAGCGACTTCGCCGAGAAGCCGCCGAACACCACCGAGTGGGTGGCGCCAATGCGGGCGCAGGCCTGCATCGCGGCCACGCCTTCGATCGACATCGACATGTAGATGATGACCCGGTCGCCCTTCTTGATGCCGCGCGATTTCAGGCCGTTGGCGAACTGGCAGACGCGGGCGTGCAGCTCGCGGTAGGTGGCGCGGGTGACGCTGCCATCGTCGGCCTCGAAGATGATCGCGGTCTTGTCGGCGTTGCCATTGGCAAGGTTGCGGTCGAGGCAGTTGTAGGATGCGTTCAGCTGGCCGTCGGCGAACCACTTGTAGAAAGGCACGTTCGATTCGTCCAGGGTGCTGGTGAATGGTTTGTGCCAGTCGATGTGTTCTCGCGCCAGGCGGGCCCAGAAGCCTTCGTAGTCGCTGGCCGCCTCGGCGCACAGCTTTTCGTAGGCTTCCATGCCGGAGATCGCGGCCTGGCCGGCGAAGCCGGCAGGTGGCGGGAACACGCGGTTTTCCTGCAGCGTGAATTCTTGATTGCTTTCGTTCTCGGCCATTCTTGTCTCCTCCATCGTAGTGTAGTCAGTTTTACCAGACACCTTAGGGGTGCTCGCTTACTGAGCCCTTACACTGGGTCCCGGCAGGGCGCCCTGTTTTGCATGGCATTCTACCAAGCTGGCTGCAAAGCGGAGAAGGAACCCGCAAGGACGCGCCGGCAGGTGTAGAATGCTCGGCTGTAATTTACCCGCATCCAGGAGCCGGCCCCCGATGGCGCAGTTGATTCCCCCGTCCGAAGCAAAGAAACTCAGCCCCCTCAACAGCCTGATCTTTGCCAGCCGCTGGCTGCAGCTGCCGCTGTACCTCGGCCTGATCCTGGCGCAGTGCGTCTATGTCTTCCATTTCTGGGTCGAGCTGAAGGACCTGATCGGCGCCGCGATGGGCAACGCCGCGTCGCTGCAGCACATCCTCGACGTCGTCACCGTGCCGGGCGCGACCCGCCCGACCAAGCTGACCGAAACCACCATCATGCTGGTGGTACTGGGGCTGATCGACGTGGTCATGATCTCGAACCTACTCATCATGGTCATCGTCGGCGGCTACGAAACCTTCGTCTCGCGCATGCACCTCGAAGGCCACCCGGACCAGCCCGAATGGCTGTCCCACGTGAACGCCTCGGTACTCAAGACGAAACTGGCGATGGCGATCATCGGCATCTCGTCGATCCACCTGCTGAAGACCTTCATCAACGCGGCGAACTACAAGACCGAAACGATGATGTGGCAGACCGTCATCCACATCGCCTTCCTGCTGTCGGCCATGGCCATCGCCTATACCGACCGCATCGTCATGACCACCCATTCGAAGCACTGAATCGCACATTCATTCCCCCTGATCGAGAAATCCATGGCAACCGTTATCACCCAGAGCGACCTCATCGAATCGGTCGCGGCAGCCCTGCAGTACATCAGCTACTACCATCCGGCCGACTATATCCAGCACCTGGCGCGCGCGTATGAGACCGAGCAAAGCCCGGCCGCGAAGGACGCCATCGCCCAGATCCTGACCAACTCGCGCATGTGCGCGGAAGGCAAGCGCCCGATCTGCCAGGACACCGGCATCGTCAACGTGTTCCTGAAGATCGGCATGGGCGTGCGCTTCGAAGGCTTCACCGGCACCGTCACCGACGCCGTCAACGAAGGCGTGCGCCGCGCCTACGCGTTCGAAGACAACAAGCTGCGCGCCTCGATCGTGGCCGACCCGCATTTCGAGCGCAAGAACACCAAGGACAACACCCCGGCCGTGGTCCACATGGAACTGGTGGAAGGCGACACCGTCGACGTCAAGCTCGCTGCCAAGGGCGGCGGCTCGGAGAACAAGACGAAGTTCGTGATGCTCAACCCGTCCGACTCGCTGGTCGACTGGGTCATCAAGACCGTGCCGCTGATGGGCGCCGGCTGGTGCCCTCCGGGCATGCTGGGCATCGGCATCGGCGGCACCGCCGAGAAGGCGATGCTGATGGCGAAAGAGTCGCTGATGGAAGACATCGACATGTACGAGCTGAAGCAGCGCGGCCCGCAAAACAAGCTCGAAGAGTTGCGCATCGAGCTGTGCGACAAGATCAACGCGCTGGGCATCGGCGCCCAGGGCCTGGGTGGCCTGACCACCGTGCTGGACGTGAAGATCAACATGTACCCGACCCACGCGGCCTCGAAGCCGGTGGCGATGATCCCGAACTGCGCCGCCACCCGCCACGCCCACTTCGTGCTGGACGGCTCGGGCCCGGCCTACATCGAACCGCCGGCGCTGTCCACCTGGCCGGAAGTGCACTGGCTGCCTGACACCGAGAAGTCCAAGCGCGTCGACTTGAACACCCTCACCAAGGAAGAAGTCGCCGCGTGGAAGCCGGGCCAGACCCTGCTCCTGAATGGCAAGATGCTGACCGGCCGCGACGCCGCGCACAAGCGCATCCAGGACATGCTCGCCAAAGGTGAACCACTGCCGGTGGACTTCACCAACCGCGTGATCTATTACGTGGGCCCGGTCGACCCGGTGGGCGATGAAGTCGTCGGCCCGGCAGGCCCGACCACTGCGACCCGCATGGACAAGTTCACCGACATGATGCTGGAGAAGACCGGCCTGATCTCGATGATCGGCAAGGCCGAGCGCGGCCCGGCAGCGATCGAGTCGATCCAGAAGCACAAGTCGGCCTACCTGATGGCGGTCGGCGGCTCGGCCTACCTGGTCTCGAAGGCGATCAAGTCGGCCAAGGTGGTCGGCTTCGAGGACCTGGGCATGGAAGCGATCTACGAGTTCGATGTGACCGACATGCCGGTCACCGTGGCCGTCGATTCGACCGGCACCTCGGTGCACACCACCGGTCCGAAGGAATGGTCGGCCAGGATCGAGTCGCTGAAGGGCATTCCGGTCGCAACGGCTTAACGTAGGGTGGGCGGGTCTCCCGCCCACGCGTTCAACTTCCCTTCGCGCCGCTACATGATCTTATCCAACGATCACCACGACGCCCCGGTCGGCATCTTCGACTCGGGCGTCGGCGGCCTGTCGGTGCTGCGTCACATCCAGGCGCAGCTGCCGAACGAACATCTCCTCTATTTCGCCGACTCCGCCTTCGCCCCCTACGGCGACAAGCCGGAACACGTCGTCGTCCAGCGCGTCCTCGACATCGCCGCCTTCCTGGCAAGCCGCGGCGCCAAAGCCCTGGTCGTGGCCTGCAATACCGCCACCGTCGCCGCCGTGCGCGTCCTGCGCGAGCGCTATCCCGCGATGCCGATCGTCGGTGTCGAACCGGGCCTGAAGCCCGCCGCGGCAAGCACCCGCAATGGCACGGTTGGCGTGCTGGCCACCGAGCGCACCCTCCGCGGAGAGAAATTCCTGCTGCTGCGCGACCAGGTCGCCGCAGCCACCGGCGCGCGCTTCCTGCTGCAAGCCTGCGTCGGCCTGGCCGACCAGATCGAATTCGGCGAACCCGGCGCGCCTGCGCTCGACGCGATGCTGGAACGCTATATCGCCCCGCTGCTGGCGGAAGGCGCCGACACGCTGGTGCTTGGCTGCACCCACTATCCGCTGGTGCAGGCCTCGATCGAACGGGTGCTCCGTCAACATGCCGCCAGGGAGGTGGTGCTGATCGATACCGGCGAGGCCGTGGCGCGCCAGCTGGCGCGGCTGCTCGAGGCCGCGAACCTGCTGCGTGGCACGGGCCATGAACCCGCGCACCTGGAGGGCTTCACCAGCGCCAGCGGCACGGCACTGACCGCCGCCTTTGCCAGCCTGCTGGGCCAGCAGGTGCCGGTACGCGAGGTCGCGGTCGGGGCCACGCTGTCGAATCCGCTGGGCACGCACATTTAAATTTGCCAGTTCCTGAAGACCTTTGTATAATCTTGTTCTGTCTCGGAAACAGCGAGACAAAGTAGATGTAGCAAGACAATGGTGGCTGTAGCTCAGTTGGTAGAGTCCAGGATTGTGATTCCTGTTGTCGTGGGTTCGAGTCCCATCAGCCACCCCAAGAATTCAAGCAAAAGCCCAGTCTTCGGACTGGGCTTTTTGCTGTTTGCTCTGCCTGGCTCCTCCGTCTTGTAGCGCGACGCGGCCAGCGCCAGGCGCTCAGCGAACCGCTTTCCTGGTATTACGGCGACGCGTGAGCGCTGCCCCAAGCACGCCGAGGCCGATAAGTGCGACCGACGCCGGCTCGGGAATCTGCCGGATCTGCCCGGTCGCGCCGAAGCAGGGCCTGCCCTCCTCGCTCACCCACCCGCAGCCTTTCATGCCGGCATCGCTTTCAGCCTCATAGATGGTGAAATTCGGCCCACCCATGAAGCCCGTCGACATGCCGAACTGGCTATTGTAGTTGTGGGCATAGATGCCACCTGTCAGGTGCCGGCCCGGGCCGAAGCGGATGTCCATGTCCAGGATGACCGGACCGGGGTCGGTAATGCCCTTGCGTGGCTTCCATGTGATTTCGCCTTCCGTGCCGGTGCCGTAATAGAAACTGAGCAGGCCGGATTGCGGAAACAAGGTGTCCTGAAAAGCGTTTTCGTCCACATCGATGCGCATCTGGAAGATACCGGATCGCACGACTGCCTTGTTGAACTCAAGCAACAGTGAAATGCCATGCGGCGCAATGTCGTTTGTCGCGTGCCACTTGTACCAGATGCCGGCGGTGGCGAGCGGCGAAGCGCTCAACAAGATAGCGCAGGCCAAGGCCGATAAGCATTTCATGGTTTCCCCGTATCGTTGTGCTGCGCATGCCTGATGCAAGACTGATGCCAAGGAAGTTTTCTTTTCGTAAGGCCTTGAATCCATGGCGACTATTCGTGTCGCATAAACTCGTCGTGGCCTGCGTGTAAATATTGCCGACGATTCTTATCCTTGCGGACTCTCCGTCATTTGGCGGCAGTAATTGCTCAGGTTCTCAGGTAAATCAGCTGGGCAGACGCCGCACTGCTGGTTACCGGGCACCGCATAATCAATGAACTTCGGATATGGCAAATTCAGGCCCGCCATGATTTCCCGGAACTCTTCGATGCTGCGCTCGCCACCCAGGCGGGGATTGCGCTGTTTCTCCTGAATTACAGACGATACCCAACGCTTCTGATAGTCATGGGCCGGATACACCAGCGTTTCATCGGGCAGCGCAAACAGCTTGCCGCGCACGCTGTGATACAGCGCGTCGGCATCGCCCTGCTGGAAGTCGGTCCGCCCGCATCCTTCGATCAGCAGCGCGTCGCCCGTGAACACGCGCTCGCCCAGCACGTAGGCGAAATGTCCCGCCGTGTGGCCTGGCGTATGCAGCGGCTGGAACACCATCGTGCCGACCTCGAATGGCCTGCCCTCCTCCAGCTGCACATCGGCGCATGCCACGCGCTCGGCGGCGGGCGCGGCAATCGCGCTCCCGACCCTGTTCTTGAGCTCCAGGGCGGCCGTGATGTGGTCGGCATGCACGTGCGTGTCGACGCTGTAGGCAAGCTTCAGGCCCAGGCGCTGGACTTCGGCCAGGTCACGCTCGAGCGTCACGACCACCGGGTCGATCAGGACGGCCTGTCCGGTTTCCGGGCAACCGATCAGGTAGGTGTAGGTGCTGGACAAGGGTTCGAACAGCTGGCGGAAGATCATGCGCTATCTCCTTCTGGGCGCAGGCTTGCGCCCCCTTCGCACCAGTATAGGGGGGCGCCGCGAAGCCGGGCGCGCGCCATCGCCCTTCGTCCCGGGCGCTAACGCGCCGTTCATCCTGTACCCGTATGATGCTTTCCGGAGGCCCTGCGGACGCCGCGGCCATGGACGACTGCGATGCAGCTTAACGGTAAGGAGCGCCCTGGTGGATGGGATGGACTGGAATGGATGGATGGCACCGGCGCTCGGCTTGTGCGCCCTTGCCATGGTCAGCTGGTGGTACCAGCACAGCCGCGGCTGGCGCAGCTGGCCGGTGATCTGGAAAACTGTCCTCGGCAGCCTGGCAGCGGCGCGCATTACCTTCGTGCTGCAGAACGCAGCGGACTACCTGGCCGACCCGCTGTCGATCGCGAACCTCGGCGACGGCGGATTCTCGGATGCCGCCGGCATCCTGACCGCGCTGGTGCTGGGCTTGCACCTGACGGCGCGCAGCGGCACGCCGCGCCGCCCGCTCCTGGCCGCCTTCGTGGCCGGCGCCGTGGCCTGGACAGGCGGCGCCATCGCCACCGCCGGCCTCGGCCCACGCAGTACGCCGCTACCGCTGGTGGCGCTGAAACGCCTGGATGGCACACCGGTGCAGTTGCATGCGCTGGCCGGCAAGCCGATGGTGGTGAACCTGTGGGCGACGTGGTGCCCGCCCTGCCGGCGCGAGATGCCCGCGCTGGAAGAGGCCCAGCGGCGTTACCCCGGCATCCGCTTCGTGTTCATCAACCAGGGGGAGGACGCGGCAACGATCCAGGCCTTCATGGCGCAGCAAGAACTGGGGCTCGGGAACGTGTTCACCGATCGGGCGCGGCAGGCGGGGCGCCGCACCGGCTCGTTTGCCATGCCGACCACGCTGTTCTACGACAAGGACGGGCGCCTGGTCCTGCGTCACATGGGGGAACTCGACCGCGACGGCCTCGACCGCCGCCTGGAGAAGTTCATGACGGGAAGCGCGGGCCAGCGCTGACCAGGGCCCGCAGGCCCTTCATCCCCCGTCCGCCGCGCTCAGGCTGCCGCCGTCAGCGCCAGGCGGGACGCCTGCGCAGCACCGCGCGCCAGGCGCTGCGCGGGCACGGACGGTTCCACGGCGAGCTTGAAGGTGCTGACGACCGCCAGCAGCTCCTGTGCCTGCACCTGCATGGAGTCCGCCGCCGCTGCCGCCTCTTCCACCAGTGCCGCATTCTGCTGCGTGACCTGGTCCATCTGGGCAATGGCCTGGTTGACCTGGGCAATCCCGGCACTCTGCTCCTGGCCGGCCAGCGTGATTTCAGCCATGATGTCGGTGACGCGCTTCACGCTGACCACCACCTCGCTCATGGTGTCGCCAGCGGCATTGACGAGCTTGCTACCAGCATCGACCTTGCCCACCGAGTCTTCGATCAGCGTCTTGATCTCTTTCGCCGCCGCCGCGCTACGCTGGGCCAGGTTGCGCACTTCCGAGGCCACGACCGCGAAACCACGGCCCTGCTCGCCCGCTCGCGCCGCCTCCACCGCAGCGTTCAGCGCCAGGATGTTGGTCTGGAAGGCGATGCCGTCGATCACGCCGATGATGTCGGCAATGCGCCTGGAGGCGTCGTTGATCGCCCCCATCGTGCCCACCACTTCTTCCACCACCTGGCCGCCGCGCAATGCGACCTGGGAAGCTGTCGTGGCCAGCTCGTTGGCATGGCGCACGCTGTCGGTGTTCTGCTGCACGGTACTGGTGAGTTCCTCCATCGAGGCCGCGGTTTCTTCGAGCGAACTGGCCTGCTCTTCGGTGCGTGCGGACAGGTCGAGGTTGCCGGCGGCGATTTCGCCCGACGCGGCCGTGATCGCATCCGTGCCGTTGCGCACCTTCTGCACCAGGGTGGCAAGACTCTGCTGCATCTGGCGCATGGCGAACATCAAGCTGGCCTGGTTGCGTTCGTCATCGAGGGCGATCTGCACGGTCAGGTCGCCGGCCGCGATCGCACCGGCGATGCGCGCGGCATAGTCCGGCTCGCCGCCAAGCTGGCGGGTGATGCTGCGGGTGAGCCAGAACGCGACGGCGCCGCCGGCGATGATGGCGAAGGCCGCAAGGACCAGGCTTAGCGAGAACATGGCCTGCGTCTGTGCGGCCAGTTCGGTCTTGACCTGGTCTGCAGCGGCATTTTTATCCTTTAGGATCTTCAGCATTTCCGCGCGCATTTCGCGCCATACCGGGGTTTCCTCTGCGTTCAGCGTGCTGACGCTTGCGGCTTCATCAGTCTTTACCAGCATGACGATACGATCCTGAATCGCGGCGCGTTGCTGCTGCATGTTTTCCAGCCTCGCCAGCACGGCATCCAATGCAGCATCGTTTTTTGCGAGTGCGCGCGCTCCCTTCATGGCGGCTTCAAAATCCTTGCGCGCAGTCGCCAGGTTCTTGTAGCCACCCTCATTGTTTGGGGACAAGACAATATTTCGAAGCGCCTGCCCCATCTGCAGGCCCTGCGCATACATCGTGTTAGCTTCGCCCAGGAATGCCTGGTCCTGGTCCACGAAGCTGCCAAAGCGCGAGCTTGCATCACGCATTCCCGAAATCGCGACAGCCAACGCGACCGCGAACAACACAAAGACAATGGCCATGCACAGCGCCATCTTGTTCCGTAGCTTCATTCTTTCCTCACATAATTCCATTACGCCGCGTGCACAGCAATTAGGGAAATTATGAGAGGAAAGATGTAATTCCTCACAGAAATAAATAGGCAGGAGTGCGTGTTTTCTGCCGGGATGACGCGGCCGAACAACATACATTCCTGGGATAAGCAAATGTGACCAGCCTGCTCGTTGCAAAATAAGCAGGCTGAATTGGCAAGCTTGTCGTCATGTCATTTGCAACACGGGCGGCAGATCAGCTCACGTCGCCCCTGAACGCGCTTTGATGATTACCTATCCAACCCTCTCGGCGCATCACTTGAACTTTGCCAGCGATGGATCGGTAACACGCTGCTCAGGCAGTCCAGTGATCGACGGTAGTTCGGACAAGCGCGGCATTCCACTCTTCACCTGAACCTTGCCCTCCTTGTCCCGCCACACCACACCGGGAGTGCCTGCGATGCCGAAGCTCTCCATCAATTCGCCGTTCCTGCGAATCGACGCCGCAACCGACGGATGTCCTTGTTCGGTCATGCCCGCCGCCGGCTTCCATGGCTTGCCGTGGTTCTGTTCCATGCGCCTGAACGCTGCAGTCTTGTCGGCCGCAGCAAGAACCTCGAGCGCTTTCGGCATGCTGGTCGGACCGAGCGTCGCCACCGGGATCCAGCGCACCTGGAGTCCTGCCGCCTGGTACGGCTGCACGGCGCGCCACATGAAGTGGCAGTAAGGGCAGTTCGCGTCGACGAAGGCATAGATGATGCTCTTCGGGTGCTTGACGGTACCCTCGGCGATGAAGGCCGATTTCTCCAGCTGCGCGAACGCCGCCGCGAAATCCGGCTTGGGGACATACATGTCTTCGTGCTGGGCCGACAGGTTCTGCCCGCGCTCGTCGATCAGCATGCCCGCCAGCAGCGTCTTGCCGTCTGCGGTCGTATAGGCGATCGAGTGGCGGCCGCCCTGGGACAAGACCCAGCCGGTCAACCCGGACGTCGCCGGGAACTGCTTGACCACCTTGACGCCGGCGCCCACGGCGCGCTCGAGCACCGGCGGGGTCTGCTGGGCGGCGAAGACCGCACTGTGGATGGATGCTGCCGCGAGTGCGGCAACGAGTGCGACTGGTCGCGCGTGGTGGAAAACCTGCATGTCAACTCCGATAAACAAGGTAGTGAAGGTGGTGGTCACGGTTGGCGGCCCGTTTGCGCGGCCTCGGCCTTGCGCAACGAAGCGAGGAAGGCATCGGCATCCTCGTAGCCGATGACCCTGGTGCCGCCGAGCTCGCGGCCGTCGGCGCCGAAGAAGATGATCCCCGGCGGCCCGAACAGGCCGAAGCGCTTGAGCAGGGCCTGGTCCGCCGCATTGTTGGCGGAGACGTCGGCCTGGAGCAGCAGCATCTGTCCGAAGCGCTCCTGGACACGGGGATCGGAGAAGGTGAATCGTTCCATCTCCTTGCACGACACGCACCAGTCCGCGTAAAAGTCGAGCATGACGGTCTTGCCGGGGCTGCTTGCAAGGATGGCATCGAGCTCGTCGACCGAGCGGACACGCTGGAACGGTGTCTCTCCATGCGCCTCGGCTGTTGCAAACGGCGCCAGGGGATCGCTGCCGCCGGCGGCCAGCCCTGCCAGCTGCGTCAGGCCAAGCACCCCGGCGACCAGGCCGGCCGCCACCGCGGCCAGACGGCGAGGACGCGGCAGCAGCAGCGACACGGCAGAACCCAGGCCCAGCAAGCCCCAGCCCAGCATCAAAGCGCGAGACGGCAGGACTGGCGCAGCGATCCACAGCGCGGTGCCAAGCATCAGCACGCCAAAGAAGCGCTTGACGCCGACCATCCAGGCCCCGGCTCGCGGCAGGAATGCGCCCGCCGAGGCGCCGACCAGCAGCAGCGGCAAGCTCATGCCGGCGGCCATGGCGAACAGCGCACTGCCGCCGATGAAGGCATCCCTGGTCTGGCTGAGGTACACCAGCGCGCCCGCGAGCGGCGCGGCGACGCAGGGCCCGACGATCAATGCCGAGATCGCTCCCATCGCAAACACGCCGGCGTGGGTGCCTGCCCCTTGGCGCTTGGACGCTCCCGTCAGGCGCGACTGGATCACCGCTGGCATCTGCAGCTCGAACACGCCGAACATCGGCAGCGCCAGCACGACCATCAGGAAGGCGAACGCGCCCAGCACCCAGGCGTTCTGCAGTGCCGCCGCCAGTCCTTCGCCCGCCAGGCCTGCCGCCACGCCCATCGCGGTGTACACGATCGCCATGCCGAACGAATACGATACCGACAGGCCCAGCCCCCGCAGGCGCGACGCGGAACCCTTGGCGCCGACGATGATCGACGAAAGGATCGGCAACATCGGCAGCACGCAGGGCGTGAACGACAGGCCAAGGCCGAGCAGAAGGAACATCGGGACGATCACCGCCAGCTCGCGGCTGATCAATGCCCGTTCGATGCGTCCGCTATCGCTGTCGTTCGCGGGCACACTCTCCGGCACGGCGGGGGCCGGGGACGAACCCGTGGGCCCGCCGGCGGCCAGGACTGCGCTCGATACCATCGGCGGGTAGCACAAGCCCTTGTCCGAGCAACCCTGCGACGTGGTCTTCAACGTAAAATTTCCGTTCCGGTCTACGGGAATACGCAGCTTGACGACGCCCCGGTAGGTTTCCATCTCCTTCTGGAAGGTTTCGTCGAAGTGCTTTTCGCCAGCCGGGAAGGCAGGCTGTCCGAGCCGGGCCTGTGCGGCTTCGAATGCGAAGCGCTCGCGGTACATGTAATACCCTGGCGCGATGTCGAAGCGCACTTCGGCCGTCCGTCCGTCGACCATGGTGGCGGCGAAGCGGAATGCCTGCTCGGGAGGCAGGAAATCGTCGTCGGCTGCTGTCGCGATGCCGGAGGCTGCAAGCAGCAGAGCGGCTAGCTGCGCCAGCAGAAGCGCACGCAGGCATTGATAAAATTTGGGTACCGTCCGGGATATGAAAACCATGCGCTGTCTCCTGTTTGTTGATGTGGCTATCGCAGGCTTTTTGGTTCAGCGCCTGCCGCGCAGGACGGCGAGGTGCTCGGCCAGCGTGGCGCTCGATACCTCGCCCATCCGCTTGTCGACCAGTATTCCCTTCGCGTCGAAGAACAGCGTGGTTGGCAAGCCCGGGGCGCCGGCTGCCTTGGCAAGTTCGCCGCCGGGGTCGAGCACCACATTGCGCAGCGGCAGCCCCTCGCCCTTCATGTAGGCACGTACGGTGGCGCTGTCTTCGCCCTGGTTGACGAACACGAAATTGAGGTCGCTCGCTTCCCGCTGTGCCTTGCCCAGCGCAGGCATTTCCCGCCTGCAGGGCGGGCACCAGCTGGCCCAGAGGTTGACCACCATCGGCTTGCCCGCAAACGCGGACAAGGGAACGGCACGCCCGTCGAGATCCTTCAGCGTCACCTCTGGCAAGGTTTGGGTGTCGGTAGCCAGGCGAAGCAGCCCGTTCCCGCCGATCCAGATGAAGAGGCCGGCCCATACGGCGCTGACGATCGCTGCGCGCTGGTCGGTCCTGCGCCATGCCAGGATGGCGCCAATGACGACGGCCGCCGTGAAGCCCGCGATTGGCGCCAATCCACCGTCGCGCAGGTCCGCCAGCCGCCAGGGCTCCTGCGCGTAGAGAGACCAGTAACGGGCAACGAAGGCAATGCGTGCAACGATTACCCCCCCGGCGATGATCAGCCACAGCGATCCCTCGGCCTTCACGCCGCGTGCGGTTGCAACCCGGTTGCCAATGGCGGAGCCGAGAATGATGGTGGCAAAGATGACCAGCAATTGCCCGGGCAAGGCGAGTGGTCCGAGTGTGACAGTCATGATGTTGTGCTTTCCTGCGCATGGCGCCTGGCGAATGGAGGCATCCTATGCCTTGCCGATTAGCACGGCATTAACGAATCGGCCGAATCCCCAGGCTGCCTGCTCCGGCAATTCCCGTTAATCGCGGCATAACCGTAAAGCGGTAAGATCGCGGTTCCTGTTCTTACTACCCGGGTTATTCATGCGTGTACTCGTCATTGAAGACGACGAACTGGTTGCCAGCGGCATCCTGGCCGGCTTGCGCCTGTCCGGAATCGGGGCCGACCATGTCGCCAATGCCTCGCAAGCGGACATGGCTGTGCAGACCGGCTGCTTTGATGTCCTCATCCTCGATCTCGGCCTTCCGGATACGGACGGGCTCAAGCTGCTCAAGCGCTGGCGCAGCGCGGGCAAGGACTGGCCCGTGCTGATCCTGACCGCACGCGACGACGTGCAGGACAAGGTGGCCGGCCTGCGCAGCGGCGCCGACGACTACCTCGTGAAACCGTTCGAGCTCGACGAACTGGTCGCACGATTGCATGCCCTGCAGCGGCGCAGTGCCGGCCGCAGCGTCGACCGCATCGAGCATGGTCCGCTTGCCTTCGATCCCGCCACCCAGGTGGTGACGCTGAATGGGGCTCCGGTCGAACTGTCGCGGCGCGAACTGGCCCTGCTCCAGGCCCTCCTCAACAGCGGCCAACGCATCCTCAGTACCGAGCAGGTCAAGGACAGCCTGTACGGACTGACCGACGGTGTCGAAAGCAACGCTCTCAACGTTCACATCTACCACCTGCGCCGCAAACTCGGCCCGAATATCGTGGAAACGGTGCGCGGCCTTGGGTACCGGCTCGGCAAGGCGGGAGCATGAAGACGCTGCGCCTGCGCCTCCTGGTCATGATCGGCGCCTCGTTCGCGCTGTTCTGGACCCTGTCGTCGGTCTGGACGCTGGTCGACCTGCGCCACGAGTTCCGCGACGCACTCGACGAGCGGCTTGCTGCATCGGCGCGCATGGTCGCCGCGCTGATCGTCGATTCGCCCCATCTTTCGGTGCAGCCGGGTTCGCGCGGAGCCAGCCCGATTCCCTACCTCGTCCGTACCGACAACGTGGCCTGCGAGATCCGGCTGCTGCGGGGCGGCATCGTGGGCCGCACCGAGAACAGCCCGGCACACCTCGGTCTGGTATCACCCGGTTATCGCACCCGCGTGATCGATGGGGTTACCTGGCGCAGCTACACCATCGAGCACAACGGGATGCGCATCACCACCGCCGACAAGGTGGAGCGCCGCCAGCAGCTGTTCCGGAATATCGCGTTCGCCACCTTCGTGCCCTTCCTGGTCGCCATGGGAGCGACTTTGATCGCGCTATGGTTCGCCGTACGCCACGGGCTGCGGCCGCTCGAACGGATACGCGTCGCCCTTGAAGCGCGCAAGCCAGGTGCGCTCCACCCGCTGCCCGAGCAGGATCTGCCGCGCGAGCTCGCCCCGCTGGTCACGACCGTCAACGGCCTGCTCGCCAGGATCGAATGCACCATGGAGCGCGAACGACGCTTCACCGGCGATGCCGCGCACGAATTACGCACGCCGCTGACCGCCGTGAAAACCCATCTCCAGGTCGCCAAGTTGAGCGGCGACGGACCGGACACGGCGGTTGCACTCCAGCAGGCCGAGCGTGGGGTGGGCCGCCTGCAGGGCATCATCAACCAGCTCCTCATGCTGGCGCGGGTCGAGGGTTCCCTGGCTTTCGACGACGACGAGCGCCTGCCGGCCGGCCTGGTCGCAGAGCAGGTCGTGATGCAGCTTCCGGCGCAGCAGCTTGCCAGGGTGTCCGTCCGCGACGAAGGCGGCGCGGCGTGCGCCCTTCGCATACCTGCCTCCCTGGCCGTGACGGCGCTGCGAAACATCGTCGACAACGCGCTGCGCTACGGCGATGCCGAGGCCGCGGTCGTACTGCGCGTCGTGCGCCATGACGGATTGGCGGGGTTCACAGTGGAGGACCAGGGCAGCGGCATGAGCGACGAGGAGCTCGCCAAGGCCGGCCAGCGCTTCTGGCGCAAAGGCAGCGGCCAGGGCAGCGGCCTTGGCCTATCGATCGTCAGGGCGATCGTCGCGCGCTACGACGGCAGCTGGAAGCTCGAGCGCCGCGAAGGCGGCGGACTGGCCGCACACCTTGCCTTCCCTGTGGCATAAGCGCCCAAGCCGGACGTGGGTTCATGCGCGCGGCAGCGCACTCCTGGCGGATAGCAGCCGCCCCGAATTCAGCATGACGCTCAGACTGCTGGCCAGCATGGCACAAGCGGCGGCAACCGGCGTCACCATGCCGCCCGCGGCCAGCGCCAGCACTCCAACGTTATATACCATCGAGAACGCCAGGTTCTGGCGCACGACCCTGATGGTTCGCCGGGCATGCCGCCAGGCCACCGCCACCTGCTCCACTCCGCCGCTTGCAATGACCACCCCTGCAGTCGCTACAGCCGGCGGCGTGGCGCCCTGCACCGCGACGCCGCAATCGGCAGCAGCCAGGGCAAGTGCGTCATTGACACCGTCGCCGACGAACACGGAGGGATTGCCTGCCTGTTCGAGAACCTTTACTTTGTCCTCGGGCAGACAGTGCGCGTGGACGTCAGACGCCTTGAGGCCGACGGCTTGTGCAACCGGAGCCGCCGCCGCGGCACTGTCTCCGGTCACCAGGCGCGTCCTAATCGCTGCCTGCGCAAACGCACGCAGGGCGCTGGCGGCATCTTCGCGTACCCGATCCTGCAACAGGACGGCCCCGATCCACGTGCCGTTGCGCGCTACTTCAACCCTGGTGCAGTTCTCCGGCCTGCCTGCAAGCAAGGTCACGCCCTGCTCTGCGACGAAGCCCGCGCTACCTACCAGTACCATGTCCTGCCCATCCCCGCTGCACCACGTGCTGCCCCGCGCATGACGCTGCACCTGTCCATCGCCGCGGCTGTCGGCGCCGAGTGTTCCGGCCGCCGCGAGGATCGCGCGCGCCACCGGATGCGCGACGTCCGCTTCCGCCCGCGCCGCGAGGGCGAGTACTTCGGTTGCAACAGCGTGCTGGGAACCCAGCACCTCCCAATATTCGCCGGAGCCGCATATTTAGGAAGAGCAATTTCTGTTGCGGTCAGCAATGCTATGCAATACGGATTAAATCAGGATTAAGGAAGTTTCCCAAATGAAAACTTTGCTTACAATCCGCGATGCGCTGCGACCGATGCATACCGTGCCCGTGGAATACGCCAAGTTCCGGCGCGTTTCGCTTTGGCGTCATGCCGGGTGGGACATGCACAGGCCTGAGCAGGCGCCGGCGCGCGGCTATTCCCTTTACTTCCAGCCCAGCCCAACTTTTGAAGCGCGGCATTCCGGGCAAGAAGGGTAAAATGTAACTATCGGTCAGCCGTCGCGCAAACGTACGAGAAGGCCGGTAGTAACTGCCCATCTCGCGAAAGGCTCGACCACCTTGCTGCGTCAGACTCTTCTCCTGTTACTGCTCGGCTTGCCCTTGCTTGCCCAGGCAGTGGCTCCTCCGCGCGTAGTTCGTGTCGGCGTGTATGCCAATCCTCCAAAGCTTTATTCCAATGAAGAGGGACAGGCTGACGGCATCCTTATCGATCTGCTCCGCGAGGTCGCCAAGGCCGAGGGATGGGAGCTTCGCTTCATCCGGTGCCAATGGGCGCAGTGCCTTGCCGCACTCAACCAGGGCAGCATCGACGTGCTGCCCGACGTCGCCTGGTCAGAAGAGCGCAGCCGGCAACTCGACTTTCATCGGGTTCCCGCCCTGTACAGCTGGTCGCAGGTATTCCGGCGGGCGGGCGTGGCCCTGAGCTCCATGACCGACGTTGGCGGAAAGCGCGTCGCGGTCCTGTCCGACTCGATCCAGCAACGCTACTTTACCGATTTCGCACGAGAATTCGGGGTCGCGCCGCGGGTCGTGCCGGTCGCATCGATCGCCGAAGGCTTCGACCTCGTGGCAACGGGAAAAGCCGATGCTGTCGTCGCAAGCCACTTCGTGGGTGGCTATCACGCGAGCGGCCGCGGTATCGTGGCGACACCGATCATGTTCCAGCCAACGCGCCTCTATTACGCGGTGGGAAAGAACCGCAATGGCGAGCTGCTGGCGGCGTTCGACCGGCGGCTCCGCGCCTGGCAGGGAGATCCGGACTCGGCATACTTCGCCATCCTCGAACGCTGGCAGTCGCGCGGCGTGCTGGCGCAGATTCCTGCGTACTTGCGGTGGACGGCGGGCCTGGTGCTTGTCCTGCTGGTCCTTGCACTGGCTACGGCCGCATGGCTGCGGCACCAGAACCTGCGCAAGTCCGGTGCACTCCGGGAAACTGAACAACGCTTGGGCACCATCCTGGACAGCGTTGACAGCCTCATCTACATCAAGGATGCGGCCTACCGCTACACCTATGCCAACCAGGCGCTGCGCACCTTCCTTGGCCGGGACGACAAGGATATCGTCGGACACAGCGACATCGACCTGTTTGCGCCCGAGGTTGCCGCGGAAATCGGTCGCAACGACCAGCGAACGATCATGGAACGGCAACGGGTGGTATCAGAAGAGACCGTGCCCGATGCCCATGGCCGGCAGGTAACCGTGTTCACGACGAAGATACCGCTGTTCCACGAGGACGGCCGTGTCCATGGCTTGTGCGGGATTTCCTTCGACATCTCCGAGCGCAGGGCGGCCGAGGAATCGAACAGGGTGGCGGCGACCGTATTCCAGTCCGCCGAAGGCATGTTCATTGCCGGCCGTGATCGCCGTATCCTGCGCGTGAACGAAGCGTATTGCGCGATGACCGGCTATAGCGCGGACGAACTGGCCGGCGACTTGCTGCCGCCGTTCTCGCTGTCACGCGAAGGCAGCAATGCCGGCGCCGCCATGTGGAAGCTTGCGGAGGCCGATGGAAAATGGCAGGGCGAGATCTGGACGTCGCGCAAGGACGGCAGCACCTATCCGGCCCGCCTCACGGTCACGGCGGTTCGCGACAGCTCTGGAAGTATTACCCATTATGTCGGCACACAGGGCGATATCACCGCGCAAAAAACGGCGCAGGACGAAATCGTCCGGCTGGCCTACTCCGACCCGCTGACCGGCCTGGCGAACCGCCGCATGCTGCTGGAGCGGCTACACCATGCCCTGCCGCTGCACCAGAGGACTGGACACATAGCGGCATTGCTCTTCCTCGATCTCGACAATTTCAAGGACCTGAACGACCTGCGCGGACATGGCGTCGGGGACCTGCTGCTGCAGCAGGTGGCGGCGCGCATCAGCGCCTGCACCAGGGACTGCGACACGGTTGCCCGCCTTGGAGGGGACGAGTTCGTCATCCTCCTCGAGAACGTCGGGCAGGGCGAAAAGGAAGCTGCCCGCCACGCCGCCACGACCGGCAAAAAGATCCTCGACGCGGTGCGCGAACCTTTCGACATCGACGGCATGACGCATCACGCCACGTGCAGTCTGGGTGCCGCCCTCAGCACCGACGGAACGACCGATACCTTGATGAAGCGCGGCGACATGGCCATGTACCGTGCCAAACGCGAAGGAAAGAACACGCTCTGCTTCTTCCATGCGGACATGGAATCGGAAGTCAACCACCGCCTCGCCCTGGAAAGGGAACTGCGGGAATCGCTCGGCAATACCAGGTTCGCACTCCATTACCAGCCCCAGGTCGACAGCGCAGGCCGCATCAGCGGCGTCGAGGCGCTGCTACGCTGGATCAATACTGCTGGCACCGCAGTAAGCCCAGTGGAATTCATACCGGTTGCGGAGGCGTCGGGATTGATCCTGCCGCTCGGCCGCTGGGTCTTGCGCGCCGCATGCGCGCAACTGGCCCAATGGCACCGCAGCCCCGCGATGGACCACCTGAGCGTGGCAGTCAACGTCAGCGCACACCAGTTCCGCCAGCCCGGCTTCGTGAGCGACGTACTGGAGATTGTGGACGAAAGCGGCATCGACCCGCGGCTGCTGAAGCTGGAACTGACGGAGACTCTCCTGATCGACGACGTCGATGATACGGTCGACAAGATGCTGCAACTGAAGGCGCTCGGCATTGGTTTCGCACTCGACGATTTCGGTACCGGCTACTCGTCGCTCAGCTACCTGAAGCGGCTGCCGCTCGACCAGCTCAAGATCGACCGTTCGTTCGTACGCGACATCCTGGAAGACCCGAACGATGCGTCGATCGCGCGCAGTATCGTGGCGCTAAGCCAGTCGCTGGGGCTCGGGATCATTGCCGAAGGTGTGGAAACAGAGGCCCAGCGCGCCTTCCTGGCGAAGATCGGTTGCGGCTGTTGCCAGGGCTACCTTTTCGGACGGCCCATGGAGGCCGTGGCACTGGAAGCGCTGGTCACCGCACAGTCGGGCGAAGCAGCAGATGTACTCGGGGCTGGCGGGGCCGCGTCCGGCGTCTGAGGTGCACCGGCGAGCCCGGCGCACGCTTGTCGAACTACGGAAAATACAGGTGCAGCAGCCAAAGCGCCACACCCAGAAAAGGCGCGAACACGATCAGAAAGGGCATGGTGCGCACGCCAATCAGATCAGGAAGCTGGATGCAGCCGCGGTCCCCCCAGGCCAGCACATTCTTGCTGAGGTTTCCGGACAGTTCGGCATAGAGATAACTGCCGGCCAGCAGCCCGGCAATTCCGGCAACGGCATCCAGATTGCCCTGCCCCAGGGCTGCCGCTCCGGTGCCCGGGCAATACCCGATCAAGGCAAAGCCGGCGCCGAATATCAGCCCCCCAATGACATTGGCCGCATATTTCGTGGGTTTCAGCTGTAGCTTGACCAGTCCGAGCGCATGCATGCCGAAGATGCCGATCATCCCGACCAGAATTGCGCTCAGCATGATTTTCATGACCGTGAAATCGGTCAGCAGAAGCGCGCCCAGCAGGACGTCGTACTTGGCAACACCGCCTTTCTGCAGCAGGAATCCGAACACAATCCCGAACAGAAGGCCCAATACGAGCTGCTTTGGCGCGTCACTCTTCTCGGCCGCGGCGCCGGATTGCTGGGGTTCCTTATCCATACATCACCTGTGCGACTACAGCCCCCCCCACGAAGAAGCATGCCAGCGCAATCCACGATCCGACCGACAATTGCAGTGCGCCGCTGATGCCATGACCACTGGTACAACCGCCTGCGACCCGGGCGCCGAATGCCATGATCGCGCCGCCAATGAAAGCGACCGACAGGCGCAGCGCTACCGAGTCGCCGAAATGGGCCTCCCACAGCGGCGGAATCACGCTGGCATGGAACTCACCGCCCGACCAGGCGGCCAAGAATGCGCCTGCGATGATGCCGAAAGCGAGCATGACTTCCCACTCGATCTTGGGAGTTTTGTCCTGATAGAAGCACAAGGAATCCGTGTGCTTCTTCGAGACCAGGTAGCCCAGCAGGCCCGCCATGCGTGCGAAAGCGGTCGACACCCCCAAGGGTTTGCTGGAGAAGTAGAACGTCGCCATCGACAGGACGCCGATCAGGGCGCCGACGAGATAGGGATTCCATGCGCCGCCAGCCGTGTTCATATCGGTCTCCTTCGCGCCTTATTCGGCCTGGTTCCTGTCCAATGGCAGCCCGAGCTTGTCCCACGCCGTCATACCACCAAGCATATTGAAGACGTTTGTGTACCCATTGCGTCGAAGAATACTGACTGCAAGTCCCGAGCGATGTCCCACGCTGCAGTGGGCGACGATCCGCTGGTCCTTGGGAATCGCGGGCAGGTTTTCTTCGAGATGGCCTACGAAAGTATGATGCGCGCCCGGTATGTGTTTCTCCTTCCATTCCATGTCATCGCGCACGTCCAGGATGGTCAGATTCCCGTTCTCTTTCCAGCGCGCGGCTTCGCTGGCGCTTGTCGTGCCCAGCGCTTCGATGGGCAAGCCCGCTTCGCGCCATGCCTCGACCCCGTCCGCGAGCACCCCTTCGACGCGGTCGATGCCGATGCGGGCAAGCTGTGCGATCGCCACAGGCGCCTTGGCCGGCTGCTCGACGACCAGGAAAACGGGCGTTTGTTCGTCCGCGAGCCATCCGCCGAACGTGGACAGGCCCTCCAGCCAGACGTTGTACGAACCCGGGATGTGCGCGCCCGCGAAGGCATCGGGCGACCGGGTATCGATCACGATCCCGCCCCTGGCGCGATCGCGGAAGGCCTCGGGCTGCAGCACGCGGTCGTCCGGGGACGGGGGCACGGGCCGTCCGGCCTCCAGGTTGACCACTTCCATGTGCGAGAAATACGGCGGCCGCGGCAGGTTCTCACCAGCCTTCTGCGCCATGAACTCGGCGCGGGTTTTCGTGAAGACGGGATTGGTCGCGCGTTCAATGCCGAGCGTCGACTGGTCGCGCTCGGAAATATTGCCCCCACACGCCGATCCCGCTCCGTGCGCCGGCAACAGGATGGCCTGGTCGCCGAGCGGCGCCAGCTTCTGGTGCACCGAATCGTAGAGCACGCCCGCATTTTCCGCGGTCTTTTCCGGGTCCGACAGGTCGGTCCGTCCGGTATCGCCCACGAACAGGGCGTCTCCGGTAAACACGCCCCAGCACTGATCGCCAGCGTCAGCGGGATACACCGCGTAGGACATGCTTTCAGGCGTGTGTCCCGGGGTGGCGAGCGCGACGAAGCGGGTCCTACCCACCCTGAATTCCTCGCCATCCCCGACCTGTACATCGACGCGGCCGAACAGGGGATGTTTTCCCGCCAGTATTTTGGCGCCCGTGACTTCCGCCAGGCTGGCGGAGCCGAACTCGAAATCCTCCTGGCGGTGCGTTTCGATGCAATACGCAATGCTCAAGTCATTGTCGCGCGCCAGCTTCAGGTACTCCGTCACGTCGCGCCGCGGATCAACGACCACCGCAAGCCTGTCGCCGCATCCGAGCACATAGGCGTTGTGGCCCAATCCCTGCGTTTTTACCCGTTGAAAAAACATGGTTCCGTTCCTTTCGTCGAGAGTCAGTCATGCTTGCGGGACGACTGCGTTCGCTGTCCCAGCATCGCACGGTACGCCGCCGGGCGGCGCACAGCTTGGCTTCCTTGTCATTCCTGTACTCTCGCCCGCAGTTCCTGCTGCCATGGCCGGACTGAAGTCGACGATCGCGCGCGGTATCGGGATCGCAGTACGAATAGATTTTCAGGAAGCGTTGCGCCTGTCCGGAGCGCAGCGCCAGTTCATTCGAGAGAAACCACTCGCCGACCGGACGCAGCTTGTCTTCTGCGGCGACATTCGTGAAAGCTTCTTCGACTTCCAGTACCAGCCGAGCGCTGCCATCGCAGGCGCGCTCAGCAGCAGGATGGCGCGCTCCTAGCCATCCATGAACGCGGCGTAACGGTTCAGCGCGAACAGCGCGGCGGCCAGCAGGCCGGCGCCGAAGATCCAGTCGATACCCGTCAGGCGACCAAAATAGCCTGGCGCTTCCTTGTAGACGTCGTCCGGGTGCGAATGGGATGCCTGCATCGTTGTCCCCACATTGAAATAACTTGTTGCCGGGAGCAATGCTAGGTAGCCGGGATGAAGGTGGAATGAACAACACCCGCAGCGAGGCCACTGCTGCGCCGGCTCGACGCCGCAGTGGCGCCGTCAAGTCATCGGCGGCCGGCGGCGTCAGCCGGGGAGTCGCCCTGCGTGCGGTCCCGCGTGTCCGCCCAGAGCGTCTCGGCGCGAAGGCCGGTGCGGCAGAATCCGAATACCGGCTTGGGCGCCGCTGCGTACAGCGCCGCAAAGGCATCGCGGTCGGCTGGCGTGATCTTGCCCGGGACAACCGGGAGATGCAGCGCTTCCAGGCCGTGCTTCCGGGCTTCGGCGGCGATCTCGGCGAACGGGGGCTGGTCGCCGCTCTCCCCGTCCGGGCGGTTGCAGACCAGCGTGGCGAAGCCTTGGGCCTTCAATTGTGCAATGTCTGCCGGGGTGATTTGCGGCCCTACTGCATAGTCCTTGCTGAGGTAGCGGATGGTCATGGTGCACTCCTGTTTCGATGGAAAACAACAGTATATTGAAATATAGATTGTATGTCGATATAATGTGTCTCAATAGACTAACAGAGGTAGATTATGCCGGACACACAAACACTCAATTTGCATGACATGCAGGCCGCAGCGGCGCAGGCTTGCGCTCTCCTGAAAGTTCTGAGCAACCCCGACCGGCTCATGCTCCTGTGCCAGCTGACTCAGGGCGAATCCTGCGTCAGCGACCTGGAGTCCCTGCTGGGCATTGCGCAGCCGACGCTGTCCCAGCAACTCGGCGTACTGCGCGAGGAAAAGCTGGTCAGCACGCGCCGCGAAGGAAAACAGATTTTCTACAGTATCGACAGCAAGGAGGCACTGGCGATCATGCAGGTCCTGTACCAGCAATTCTGCCTCCCTATCCAAGGAGTAAAAGCATGAGTATCGACTGGATCCATTTCACCCCCTGGACCTCGCTCGCGGGTGGGCTGATCATCGGCGCCGCGGCGGCCGCGTTCGTGCTGTTCAACGGCCGGATCGCCGGCATCAGCGGCATTCTCGGTGGCCTGCTGCGGCCTGCGCGCGGCGACATCGGCTGGCGCCTCGCCTTTTTGCTTGGCCTGGTTGGCGCTCCCCTCGCCTACGCGATGTTCGCGGCGCTTCCTGCCGTCACGGTCGTCGCCGACACCCCGACCTTGGTCATCGCCGGATTGCTGGTCGGTCTGGGAACCCGTTACGGTGCGGGCTGCACTAGCGGGCATGGCGTCTGCGGCCTGTCGCGGCAATCGCCGCGTTCGCTGGCCGCCACCGCCGCCTTCATGCTGGCCGGCTTCGCCACCGTCTTCGCGATGCGCCACCTCTTCACTTGATACACAAGGACATCGAAATGAACATCCTGATGGCATTGATTGTTGGACTGGTATTCGGCATCGGCCTGATCGTGTCAGGCATGACCGATCCCGCGAAGGTGACTGGCTTCCTCGACCTGGCCGGCAACTGGGACCCGTCGCTCGCCTTCGTCATGGGTGGTGCGATCCTGGTCGGCCTGGTCGGATTCCGCATCGCACGCAAGCGCGAGCGCTCGCTGCTTGGGGAGCCAATGCGCCTGCCGACCGCGACCCGGATCGACCGTCGCCTCGTACTCGGTTCGCTGGCCTTCGGTGCCGGCTGGGGCCTGGCGGGCTACTGCCCTGGCCCGGCACTCGCGTCGCTGGCGACCGGCGGTTCCCAGCCGTGGATCTTCGCGCTGGCCATGGTGGCAGGCATGAGCATGTTCGAGCTGATCGAGTGGTTCAAGCGCAGCAGCGCCCCTGCTGCCGGGAAGGCCTGAGCCATGGACCCGCTGCCGCTGGCCGCCGTGCTCGGCCTCGTCGTCGGGCTGATACTGGCGCTGACCGGTGCTGGCGGCGGCATCCTGGCCGTCCCCCTGCTGGTATTCGGCGCCGGAATGAGCGTCGCCGAGGCCGGGCCGATCGGCCTGCTGGCGGTCGGAATGGCGGCAGCCCTCGGCGCCATGCTGGGGCTTCGCGATGGGCTGGTGCGCTACCGCGCGGCCTTGCTCATCGCCGCGGCCGGCATGTTGCTGTCGCCGGCCGGACTGTGGGCGGCGCGCCAGGTCGATGGACAGTGGCTGGGCGTGATGTTCGCCCTGACCCTGCTATACGTGGCGTTCCGGACCTGGCGCCAGGCTGCCGGGCGCGGGGCGGCACTGGGGACGGACAAGCCCGTATGTGTGCGTGGGGAACACACCGGCCGCTTCGTCTGGACCCGCCCGTGCATGCGCGTACTCGGCCTGTCAGGCGCGCTTGCTGGCTTCCTCTCCGGTTTGCTCGGGGTTGGCGGCGGCTTCGTGATGGTACCGGCCCTGCAACGCTACACCGACCTGACCATGAAATCGGCGGTCGCCACGTCTCTGGCCGTCATCGCCATCATTTCAGTCGCGGGAGTCGCCACCTCGGCGGCCCAGGGAGGCATCGATTGGTTGACTGCAGCCCCGTTCGCAGGCGGTGCCCTCGCTGGAATGCTTGGCGGCCGCTCGCTTGCGGCCAGGGTCGCCGGCCCGGCTCTGCAAAAAGCATTCGCCGTGGTCTCGGCCCTGGTGGCGCTCGGCATGGTCGCGAAGGCCCTGCTCTCTTGATTGCATTACCTGGTTTTTTTGGAGAACGACATGAACATGAACCCGATCCAGCTGTTCGATACGGAATCTTCCACCTTCACCTACATCCTGGCGGCGCCGGGCGACAATGACGCGGTCATCATCGACCCGGTGGAACGCCACCGGGAACGCGACCTCCAGCATCTCCAGCGCCTGGGCCTGAAACTGCGCTACGTGCTCGAGACGCACGCCCACGCGGACCATGTCACCTCGGCCGGCAGCTTGTGCGAGCTCACCGGCGCCGTCGCCGCGGTGCCGGGCGGCTGCGGTATCGCCGGCGCCGGCATGCAGCTCGGGGATGGTGATGTGATCCGCTTCGGCAAGGGCGAGGAAATCCGCGTCCTGCATACACCCGGCCATACCGCCGGCAGCATGAGCTATGTGTGGCGTGGCAATGTCTTCACGGGGGACACCCTGCTGATCGATGGCTGCGGGCGTACCGACTTCCAGAGCGGCAGTGCGGATGCCCTGTATGACAGCGTCAACGACAAGCTGTTCACGCTGCCCGACGACACCCTGATGTGGCCGGGCCACGACTACAAGGGCCAGGCGGTGTCGACGATCGGCTGGGAGAAGCGCAACAATGCGCGCCTGGCCAACCGCAGCCGCGCCGACTTCGTCCAGCTCATGGCCGGGCTCAATCTCCCCAAGCCGAAGCTGATCGACGTGGCGGTGCCGGCCAACCAGAACCTGGGCCTGCCCCGGCATGGCGCATGAACCGGCGCCGCGTCCGTGTAGCTCCCGGCATCGGACGCCCTTCCTGTGTTCCGGCACCTTTTCGAGCCGTCCAGGCCCGGCGCTCGACTTTTACAGGCGGGATCGCTATGCTCGAGGCACCTGCATACCTGCCGCTTCCCTGCGGCCCCCCTGATGCCGAATAGCCAGTCTCCCCTGACCCCGATCCTGCGCTTGACGGCCGAGAAGCGTCCAGCGGTAACCTACGCGATCTGGCTCCTGGTGCTGTTCGGTGTCCTGCTGGTCGGCGCCCAGGCCTGGAGCGCATGGAGCGCGCGCCAGAGCAGGCTGGCCGAGCACGCGGCCGCCACCTCGAACATGGCCGGCGCCCTCGCCTCCCAGGCGGAAAGCACGGTGCGCATCGTGGACACCGTGCTGGCGGGCGTAGTCGAGCGCGTCGAACATGACGGCATGACGCCGGCCGCCGCCGACCGGCTGCACAGCCATGTGCGCAACATGGTCGGCGAGGTCAGGCAGTTGCACGGCCTGTTCGTGTATGGCGCCGATGGCAGCTGGCTGGTCACCTCGCTCGAGCGCCCGGTCGCCGGCAACAACGCCGACCGTGAATATTTCCAGTATCACCGGAACAATCCGGGACGCGGGGTCCATATCGGCAAGCCGGTGCGCAGCCGCTCCAGCGGGGTCTGGGTACTGCCCGTATCGCGCCGGGTGGACCGGCCCGATGGCAGCTTCGGCGGCGTGGCCCTTGGCACCATCCGGATCGCTTTCTTCGCCGACCTGTACGGCAGCTTCGATGTGGGCAAGGATGGCGTGATCTTCCTGGCGCGCGACGACGGCACCCTGCTCTACCGCCGCCCCTTCACGGACAGCCTGGTCGGCACCGACGTGCGCGACGGCCCCGTATTCCAGATGGTCCGCAGGTCCGGCCCGGTGGGCACCGCGATGCTGCGTTCGAAGATCGATGGCGTCGTGCGCCTGTACAGCTATCGCCATCTGGACAAGCTGCCCCTGATCGTGGCCACCGCCCAGTCCAAGCAGGACATCCTGGAGGAATGGCAGCAGTCCTCGCTCCTGATGTCGGGCGTGACGCTGCTGGTGGTGCTGCTGCTGGTTGGCGTGGGCACGCGCCTGGTGCGCCAGATCATGATTCGCGACGAGCTCGATGCCGAGCTGCGCATCGCCAAGGCCGACCTGCAGGAGCGCAATCGCGAGTTGACGGTGCTGGCGACCAATGACGGTCTCACCGGCATCGCCAACCGCCGCCATTTCGAGGACACGCTGCGGCTCGAGCTCAAGCGGGCACGGCGTACCGGGGTAGCGCTGTCGCTGCTCCTGTTCGATGTGGATTTCTTCAAGAAATACAACGACCGCTACGGCCACGTCGCCGGCGACGATTGCCTGCGCCAGGTCGCCGCCACCCTGCAGGCCAAGCTGGCCCGCCCGACCGACCTGGCGGCCCGCTACGGCGGCGAGGAATTCGCCGTGATCCTGCCCGCCACGGGGCAGGTCGGGGCGCGCTACGTGGCCGAGCGCCTGCGCCTGGCGCTGATGGATCTGGGCATCGTCCACGCCGACAATCCGTACGGGGTGGCCACCCTCAGCGGTGGCGCCTGCACCTATCATGGCACCCATGGCGAAGAGGTCGATCCCGACACCTTCGTGCGGCGCGCCGACGCCCTGCTCTACCGCGCCAAGGCGAATGGCCGCAACCGCATTTGTAGCGACCTCGACAGTTCCAGCCTGCCCGCCCAGCCGTCCCTCGCGATATAAAAAAAACCGCCTGCGATGCAGGCGGTTCAGTGTCGCAACCCGGCAGTTTAGTAGCGGGTCGGGTTGTTCGGGCGGTTGTCGTGACGGTTCGGGACGCCGTCGCCGTCACGGTCGCGGTCCATGCGGTTGGGGACGCCGTCGCCGTCGCGGTCGCGGCGCGCCATGCGATGGTCGTCACGCACCCAGCCGCCGCGGTCGAGATACCAGCCCCTGCGGTCCTGGCGCCACACCGGCTGCTGGTAGACATAGCCGCTGCGGACCCGCTCGTAATGGCCACGCTCCCATTCATAACGGCGGCCGTTCCAGTTCCAGTAGCCTGGCACCCATTCGTAGCCACGACGGGCCATGGGGATTGCCTCGTGGCGCGGCGGCGGCGGAGCCTTGTGGACCACGATCACTTCGGTGCGGCCCTGGGCCTGTGCCTGGGCCGGCGCGAAGGCTGCGGCACTGATCAGGACAGCTGCGGTAGCGGCAAGAATGCTTTTCATGGTACTTCTCCTTTCGGTTGTGTTGGAACCACTATAGCCAGGCCCAGGTGCACACGGGAGAAATGAAAAAAGTTCTTACAATCGAAACATGCTGCGATGAAAATGTAACGGCGCAGGGCAATCACGGCAGCGCTGAAAACAAAACAGCCGGCAATGCCGGCTGTCTTCGCTCTTGCTGCTGAAACCGGATCAGTCCAGTTTCCAGGCGTAGTCGATCTTGGTCCAGGTCGCCGCCGGTGCGCCATCCTTGGTGCCCGGCTTGAACTTGCACGAGGACAGGCCTTTCAGTGCTGCCTTGTCCAGGTTCTTGAAGCCGCTCGACTTTTCCAGCTTCGATTCGGTTACGGTGCCGTCGGCGCTGACCAGGAACGAGGCCGAGGTGGTGCCCTGCTCTTCGTTCATCAGCGACGCCTTCGGGTACTCGACCGCGCATTTCTTCGGATCGAACGATGCCGGCACTTCGGCGGCGAAGCTGGCGCCGGCGGCGCTGGCGAGGAGGGTTGCTGCGATCAGTTTGGTGCTCAGGTTTTTCATGATTTCCCCAATAAGTCGTTGTTCAGGTTTGGCAGTCTTGATTGCTGCTTGCCGGCCCGCAGGCCGGCGCCTTCTCTCTTAAAATTCTTCCCACTCGTCGCTGGCGACGGTGGCGGCCTTCTTGGCCTTGGCGGCAGGCGCGGCCGGTGCATCGGCCGGGTCGGCCGCGGCCGCGGCGGGCTTCCTGGCCGCCGGCTTCTTCAATGCCGGTGCCGGACGCTTGGCGGCTGCCGGACGCACCGCCACGGCGGTGCTGGCGACCGGCGCCGCGGCAACCGGCGCCTCGGCCTGGTACTTCTCGCCCTCGGTCAGCTTGAAGATGCTGACGACGCGGGTCAGTTCGTCCGCCTGGTCCTGCAGGCTCTGCGCGGCGGCGGCGGCCTCTTCCACCAGGGCGGCGTTCTGCTGGGTCATGCTGTCCATCTCGATGATCGACAGGTTGACCTGTTCGATGCCGGCGCTCTGCTCGGCGCTGGCATTGGCGATCTCGCTCATGATGTCGGTCACGCGCTTCACGCTCGTCACCACTTCATCCATCGTCACGCCGGCCTGGCCGACCAGCTTGCTGCCGCGCTCGACCTTCTCGACGGAGTCGCCGATCAGTGTCTTGATCTCTTTCGCAGCCGCAGCCGAACGCTGGGCCAGGTTGCGCACTTCCGAGGCCACCACGGCGAAGCCGCGGCCCTGTTCGCCGGCACGGGCGGCTTCCACCGCGGCGTTCAGCGCCAGGATGTTGGTCTGGAAGGCGATGCCATCGATGACGCCAATGATGTCCGAGATCTTGCTGGCCGAGGTGTTGATCTCGCCCATGGTGCCCACCACCTGCGACACCACTTCGCCGCCCTTGCGCGCCACGTCCGAGGCAGTCGCGGCCAGGGCGTTCGCCTGGCGGGCGTTGTCGGCGTTCTGCTTGACGGTCGAGGTCAGCTCTTCCATGGCCGAGGCGGTCTTTTCCAGCGAGCTGGCCTGCAATTCGGTACGCGAGGACAGGTCGATGTTGCCGGCCGCGATTTCACGCGATGCGGTGCCAATGGTTTCGGTGCCGCGGCGCACCTGTTCGACGATGCCGACCAGGCTGTTGCGCATTTCCTTCATTTCCACCAGCAGGCTGCCACGGTCCGACTCATCGGTCTCGATCGCGATCGACAGGTCGCCGTGGGCGATGCTGCCGGCGATCTGGGCGGTGTAGGCCGGTTCGCCGCCGAGCTGCTTGCGCAGGCTGCGGGCGATCATCCAGGCTGCCGCCACGCCCATGGCGACGGCGGTCAGCAGCATGCCGATCATGAAGTTACGGGCGTTCACGAACTCCGACTCGGCGTCGGCCTTGCTCTGGGCATTCTGCTTGTCTTCCAGCGCAGCGAGCTGGTCGAGCGCTTCGGTCCACTTCTTCTGCACCGGACGCACTTCGCGGATCATGACGCGGGTGGCGTCCATCGCGTTGTTCGCCAGGTAAAGATCCGAGGCCTTCTGGATGGCGGGCATGGCTTCACCCTCGAACTGCTTGATCTGGGCCAGCAGCGCCTTTTCCTTGTCGGAAGCGTGGGCGGCGAAGATGGCCGACAGCTTCTTCTGGGCGTCGTCGTACTTGCGGGTCTGCTCCTTGAACTTGACCATTTCCGGTTCCATGTCGGCCGGGTCGGTCATGAGGGTCAGCACGCGCAGCGAAGCGACACGCTCGCTCACGTTGTTACGCATGTCGATCACCAGACCGGTCGAGACATTGTTCACGCTCACAACCTGGTCCAGGCGATCCTGGATCTGGGCCATGCGCATGATACCGACCACGGTCACCACGATCAGCAGCATGACGACCAGCGCGAAGCCGAGTACCAGGCGGGTACCGACCTTCAAGTTATTCAAAAAAGCCATTCAGTTCTTCCCTGTATCTATTGATCGAATTCGCGCGGTGCGTGCGCCGTGCGACGCGTCCGTAGGCTGTTGGATAGCTACGGTTATTTCCGACAGGATAAATCAAAAATTCTGCCCGGAAAGTCGAAATCGACTGCAGTCTCCGAACTTGTTTCAGCTCAACAACGACATTGATCTAGATCAATATCTTAAGAACGAGAGAAATTATGCGGGTGGACTTTCCTTACGGCAAGCTTATTGACCGTTGTCGTTACAATTTCCGCAACGAAATGTGTCAATTTGCCGACAGGAAATGAGAAAAAGGCGTACGCAGGTACGCTTTTGAGGGAGCAACCGGGGGCGGAGTCAGGCAGCGGCAGGCATGCGGGCGGCGGCCTCCAGCAGCAGTGCCGGGTCGCCACTGGCGAGCTTTTTCGAATCGGAAAGCAGCTGGCGGAACGCGCGTGCGCCCGGCAGCCCGGTCATGATGCCGAGCATGTGGCGTGTGATGCTGTTGAGTTTTAGCCCATGCTGGCCATACAGGCGCAGCTGCTCGGCGATATAGGGCAGCATCGCTTCCAGTACCTGCAGCCGGGTCTTCACTGGCGCCTCCAGGTCGCCATGGAAGCGGCGATCCCAGTCTGCCATTACCCAGGGATTGTGATAGGCCTCGCGCCCCAGCATCACGCCATCGACATGCTGCAGGTGCAGGGCGATTTCCTCGTCCGTCCTGATGCCGCCATTGATGAGGATTTCGAGCGCCGGGAACTCGCGCTTGAGCTGGTAGGCCACCTCGTAGCGCAGCGGCGGGATCTCGCGGTTTTCCTTGGGCGACAGGCCCTTCAGCACGGCGTTGCGGGCATGCACGATGAAGGTACGGCAACCGGCATCGGCGATGGTGCCGACAAAGTCGCGCACGAAGCCGTATTCCTCGTTGTAGTCGATGCCGATGCGGTGCTTGACCGTGACGTCGACCGACACCGCATCGCGCATCGCCTTGACGCAATCGGCCACCAGTTGCGGCTCGCCCATCAGGCAGGCGCCGAAGGCGCCCTTCTGCACCCGCTCCGACGGGCAGCCGCAGTTCAGGTTGATCTCGTCATAGCCCCACTGCTCGCCCAGCTTCGCACTCCTGGCCAGGTCGGCCGGATCGCTGCCGCCGAGCTGCAGGGCGACCGGGTGCTCGGCGCCGTCGTAGCGCAGGTGGCGCTCGACATCGCCATAGACCAGGGCGCCGGTGGTGACCATCTCCGTATACAACCAGGTGTGGCGGGTGATCTGGCGGTGGAACATGCGGCAGTGGCGATCGGTCCAGTCCATCATCGGGGCCACCGACAGGCGGCGGCTCGGCAGCGAAGTTGCAGGAAGGACGGCGGCGGGATTCTGGGAACTCATGGGTGGCGAAGAAGCACCGGCGGCTGCCGGAAAACCCGACATCATAAGCGAAACCCGCCAGCCTTGCCGCTTTCCAGCGCGCGCCGCCGTGTCCTGGCATGAAAAAAGCTCCCGCGCGCCGGGGCACGCAGGAGCTTTCTCGCCGAGCAGCGGAGTCTGGCTTAGAAGCCGTACTTCAGGCCCACGCTCCAGACGTCAGGCTTGGCGCCATAGGCCTTGCTCTTGCCATAACGCTCGTACTCGGCCATGAGGGCCACGTTCTGGTTCAGCTTGTACTCGACGCCCACGCCGCCGTAGCCGCCGGTGTCATCGTCCTTGAAACGCTGTCCCAGGTTGTTGCTGAGCTTGCGCTCGCTGTGCGAAATGCCCAGCTTGCCGTAAGCCGATACCTGTTCGTTGACCGGCACCGTGTATTTGGCCGCGACGTAGGTACCGTAGCCTTCGGTGCTACCGCGCAGGCCATTGGCACCGGCGAAGTCGGTCTTGTGATGGTTGGTCCAGCCCGCTTCCACGCCAAGGCGCTCGTCGAACTGGTAGCCACCGAACAGCTTGCCGTCCGCCTTGTGCGCATCCAGGGTGGTGTTCTTGGCGCTCACCGCGGCGGCGCCGACATAGCCGCGGCCGGCGTTGGTCTGGGCCTGGGCGCTACCGGCAAAGGCGGTGGCGACCGAAGCGGTGGCGATCATGGCAATCATCAGCTTTTTCATACTAACTCCCTTCAATCATCTCGAACTGTGTCGCAATTCCCAGTGAATCGCGTTGTGATCACAATAACAAGGATTGCGCCTACGCCCAAGGGAACAAGTGGTAAGAACTGTAACAAGATGCAAAATGAAGACCATATCCGCACTTATGTTCGCCAGTTCACCGACGATAGATGAAAATGCATGACGCATAAGGCTCGCGACACCGTGCGATAGGGTCGATAATAAAAAACCCGCTGCAAGCAGCGGGTTTTTTGCGGAACCTGAGATCCGATCATGCGCCTTCGCGGCTGGCTTTCTTGCGCTCGTGTTCCTTCAGGAAACGCTTGCGCAGGCGGATCGACTTCGGCGTGATCTCGACCAGTTCGTCGTCTTCGATGAACTCGACGGCATATTCAAGCGACATCTGGATCGGCGGCACCAGGCGCACCGCCTCGTCGGTACCCGACGAACGCACGTTGGTCAGCTGCTTGCCCTTGATCGGGTTGACGACCAGGTCGTTGTCGCGCGAGTGGATGCCGATGATCATGCCTTCGTACACCGGGGTATTGTGCTCGACGAACATGCGGCCGCGATCCTGCAGTTTCCAGATCGCGTAGGCGACGGCGGCGCCATCGTCCTGCGAGATCAGCACGCCGTTGCGGCGGCCGGCCAGGTCGCCCTTGGTGTTGTCGACCGGTGCGTACTCGTGGAACACGTGGCTCATCAGGCCGGTGCCGCGGGTCAGGGTCATGAATTCGCCCTGGAAGCCGATCAGGCCACGCGCCGGGATCAGGTATTCGAGACGGACACGGCCCTTGCCGTCCGATTCCATGTTCTGCAGGTCGCCACGGCGGCGGCCCAGCTCTTCCATCACGCCGCCCTGGTTCACTTCTTCCACGTCGACGGTCAGGTTCTCGTACGGCTCGCACTTGACGCCATCGATTTCCTTGAAGACAACTCGTGGACGCGACACGGCCAGCTCGAAGCCTTCACGACGCATGTTTTCCAGCAGAATGGTCAGGTGCAGTTCGCCGCGGCCCGACACTTCGAAGATGGTATCGTCGTCGGTCGGCAGCACGCGCAGCGCCACGTTGGCCTTCAGTTCGCGCTCCAGGCGCTCGCGCAGCTGGCGGCTGGTGACGAACTTGCCTTCGCGGCCGGCCAGCGGCGAGGTGTTGACCATGAAGTTCATGGTCAGGGTCGGCTCGTCGACGGTCAGCATCGGCAGCGCTTCCGGCACGTCCGGCGCGGTCACGGTCACGCCGATGCCGATGTCTTCGATACCGTTGATCAGGACGATGTCGCCGGCGACCGCTTCTTCCACCTGCACGCGCTCCAGGCCCTTGAAGTTCAGCACCTGGTTGATGCGGCCCTTGATCGGGTTCTTGTCGTCCTGGCCGTTCACGACCAGCACGTCCATGCCAGGACGCACGCGGCCGCGGTTGATGCGGCCGATGCCGATCTTGCCGACGTACGAGGAATAGTCCAGCGAGGTGATCTGCATCTGCAGCGGGCCGTCCGGGTTGTCGTCACGCACCGGCACATATTTCAGGATGGCGTCGAACAGCGGCTTCATGTCGCCGCCGCGCACGCTTTCGTCCATGCCGGCGTAGCCGTTCAGGCCCGAGGCGTAGACGATCGGGAAGTCCAGCTGCTCGTCGGTGGCGCCGAGCTTGTCGAACAGCTCGAAGGTCTGGTTGATCGCCCAGTCGGCGCGCGCGCCCGGACGGTCGATCTTGTTGACGACGACGATCGGCTTGAGGCCCAGGGCCAGCGCCTTGCGGGTCACGAAGCGGGTCTGCGGCATCGGGCCTTCCTGGGCATCGACCAGCAGCAGCACCGAGTCCACCATCGACAGCACGCGCTCGACTTCGCCGCCGAAGTCGGCGTGGCCGGGGGTATCGACGATGTTAATGTGGGTGCCTTCGTACTCGACCGCGCAGTTCTTCGACAGAATCGTGATGCCACGTTCCTTTTCGAGGTCGTTCGAGTCCATCACGCGGGTGTCCACCGCCTGGTTTTCACGGAAGGTGCCCGACTGGCGCAGAAGCTGGTCGACCAGGGTGGTCTTGCCGTGGTCAACGTGGGCGATGATTGCAATATTACGAATTGCGCGTTTGGTGTCTGACATGTGTGTATTCAACAGTGAATGTTGCGTGATGGATGGAGCGGCGACGATGGAACGCATTACCGATTTCCGTAACCCGCTACTATAGCACGCTTATCGGGGCTTGCTGCGTTGCAGCGGAAAACAAGGCGTCTTTTTCGACGCATCCGGGTCGAATCGACGCACGGATGGAACGGCAGGGCGCGTGGGCGGCGGGGTAGCGATACGAAAGATGGGTCCGGACGCCGCCGGGCGGCGTGCTGCCGCCCATTCCGGAACAGGACTCCAGGTGGGGATGCGGGCATGCTTTTCAAGGCGCGCCGCTCGCGGTAACCTGTATCGACTTCAGCTCTTGCCGAGCGCCTCGATCTGCCCGGCCAGGCTGGCGCGCTGTCCCTCGTCCCTGGCAGTCTCGCGCAAGCGCTCCAGGGCTTGCCGGTGGGCGACCTCCAGCGTCCTGCCGTCTTCCACCTCCAGGTCGGGTGTGACCCCCTTGCCTTCCCAGCCGCCGCCATCGACCGGGCTGACGGATTCGCCGATGGGCACCGACAGCAGGTAGTTGTCTCGCAAGGGCTGCAGCGTGACCGGATTGCCGCCGCCACGGGTGGTGGCGCCGACCAGGGTCGCGCGCTTCAGGCTGCGCATCGAATAGGAAAAGGCTTCGCCGGCTGAAAAGGTGCGGTTCGAGGTCAGCACATACACCGGCTTGCCGAGGTAGCGCGGGCCGGCGACGGTGGCCCGGGTCGATGCCTGCATCGGTGGCCTGCCGCGGTAGCGCAATTCCATCAAAGCTCGCTCACGATCGAAGAAATAACTCGCCAGCAGTAGCATGGCTTCCCCGCCGCCGCGGTTGGCGCGCAAGTCGATGATCAGGGCGTCGGTATGGGCCAGGAAGGCCATCGCGGCCGCATAGCTTGCTTCCACCAGGTCGGCATCGTCATGGAAATGATGGATCTCCAGGTAGCCGACGTTCCCTGGCAGGATCTCGACCTTGCGCAAGCCGTAGTTCTCGCGACGCTCCTGCTCGCGCTTGGCGGCCGTGCTGGCGTTCGCCGTGGGGCGCAGGGCGCGCACGTTCGGCTGGTAGCGGATGCTCATGTGCTTGTCATGCGTGATCTCCTGCAGGTGGCCGGTGAGCAGTCTGGCGAACTCCTCGTCCGCCGGCGCGGCGGTATACGCGCCCTGCCGCTGGTGCCTGCGCACATTGGCTTCGATCGCCGGATAGCGGTCGGGATGGACATATTCGTCCTTGATGCGCGCCAGGACCTCGTCGACCACGCGATCACGTTCGGCCGGGGCGGCGGCGTGCAGGATGGAGCAGCTCAGCAGGGATGCGGCCAGCAGGACCGCGCGTGGAAAATAGCGTTGCATGAAAGTCTCCCGTAGTTGGTCAACTTTCCACTGCAAACGCCGTGCCAGGGGGCTCCCCCAGCGAGAAGGCTGCGCCGGGCCGTCCGCGGACAAGCCCTGGATGTCCGGCGCCCTGTGCCGGACATGCGCCGGATATGTGCCGAATATGCGCCGCTAAGCCGCCGGCTGTACCGCGATCAGCCGCTCCGGAGCCAGGATCCCGTATTCCTGCAGCTTGGCGGTGCCCAGCAGCTTGCTGTCCAGGTAGACCCGTACCCGGCCCAGTCCGGCCGGCAGGCTGACGTCTTCCTTGCCGAGCGCCAGGCGCTGGCCGTTCAGGAAACGCTTGGCCAGTTCGGGCGTGAGCACGACCGCCGGAAAGCTCGACAGCAGCGCGTCGACCGGGGCCAGCAGCGAGAGCGGGTCCGGATGCGCCTGCAGGTCTTCCAGGCTGATCATGCGCTCGACCGTGAGCGCCCCCACCTGCACCCGGCGCAGCGCGTTCAGGTGCGCGCCGCAGCCGAGCGCGGCGCCGATGTCCTCGCCCAGCACGCGCACATAGGTGCCCTTGCTGCAGGTAACCAGGATCTTCAGGAAAGGGGCCTTGTACTCGACCAGCGACAGGCCGTGGATGGTCACCGGCCGCGCCTCGCGTTCCAGCGTGATGCCTTCGCGCGCATATTCGTACAGCGCCTTGCCGTCGCGCTTGAGTGCCGAATACATCGGCGGCACCTGGAAGATCGGACCGCGGAAGCGCGCCAGCGCCGCTTCGATCCCCTCGCGCGTGACATCCACCTCGCGCTGCTCGATGATCTCGCCCTCGGTGTCGCCGGTAGTGGTCATGATGCCCAGGTGGACGGTCGCCTCGTAGGTCTTGTCCGCTTCCAGCAGGTCCTCCGAGAACTTGGTCGCTTCGCCGAAGCACAGCGGCAGCAGGCCGGTGGCGAACGGGTCCAGGGTGCCGGTGTGGCCGGCCTTCTTCGCGTTGAACACGCGCTTGGCCTTGATCAGCGCGTCGTTGGAGGACAGGCCGACCGGCTTGTCCAGCAGCAGCACGCCGTCGACAGGGTCGCGTGGCTTCTTGATGGGGCGGGAATTCACTCGCTGTCCGAATCTTCGTCCTGGCCAAAGTCGGCCGCACGGACGGCGTTCGCCTGGTCGATCAGGGCCGACATCGCCAGGCCGCGCGTGGTCGAGGTGTCGTGCACGAAATGCAGTTGCGGCAGGGTGTGGATGTGGAGCCGCTTGCCGAGCAGGTTGCGCAGGTAGCCGGAAGCCTTGGTCAAGCCTTCCAGGGTCTGCTTCACTTCCTCCGGGCTGTCCTTGAGCAGGGTGAAATAGACCTTGGCGTGGGCATAGTCCGGCGTCAGCTTGACTTCGCTGATGGTCACCATGCCGACCCGCGGATCCTTCAGTTCGAAGGCGATCAGTTCCGACAGGTCTTTCTGGATCTGGTCGGCCACGCGCAGACCGCGCTGGGGAATGCTTTTGCTGTGTTTTGCCATGATGTTGCGGATGTTGTTCTTGTGAGGGGGGGGAACGACCAAAGACAAGGGCCAAAAACAAGGGCCAGGCCCTCCGCGGCATTCGCCGCGAAGCGTCCTGGCCCTCATGCTACGCCCAAAGTCGAAATTACAGCGTACGCGCCACTTCGGTGACTTCGAACACCTCCAGGACGTCGCCGACCTGGATTTCGTTCATGTTCCTCAGCGACAGGCCGCACTCGAGGCCCGCGCGCACTTCCTTGGCATCGTCCTTGAAGCGCTTGAGCGAGTCGATCTCGCCAGTCCACACGACGATGTTGTTGCGCAGAAGGCGGACCGACGAGGACCGCTTGACCACGCCATCGGTGACCAGGCAGCCCGCGATCGCGCCGACCTTCGACACCATGATGACCTGGCGGATTTCCACCTGGCCCGTGACGGTCTCGCGCTTCTCCGGCGCCAGCATGCCCGACAGTGCCGTCTTGATCTCGTCGATCGCATCGTAAATGATGCTGTAGTAACGGATGTCGACGCCATTCGCCTCGGCCACCTTGCGCGCCGACGCGTCGGCACGGGCATTGAAGCCGATGATGACCGCTTTCGAGGCCACCGCCAGGTTGACGTCCGACTCGGTGATGCCACCGACCGCCGCGTGGACGATCTGGACCCGCACTTCCGAGGTCGACAGCTTCTGCAGCGAACCGACCAGCGCTTCCTGCGAACCCTGCACATCGGTCTTGACGATGAGCGGCAGGTTCTTGACTTCGCCTTCGGCCATCTGGTCGAACATGTTCTCCAGCTTGGCGGCCTGCTGCTTCGCCAGTTTGACGTCGCGGAACTTGCCTTGACGGAACAGGGCGATTTCGCGCGCCTTGCGCTCGTCGGCCATCACCATCGCTTCTTCACCGGCGCTCGGCACTTCGGTCAGGCCCTGGATCTCGACCGGGATCGACGGACCGGCTTCGCTCACCGGCTTGCCGTTCTCGTCGAGCATCGCACGGACGCGGCCGAACGAGGAACCGGCCAGCACGACGTCGCCGCGCTTCAGGGTGCCCGACTGCACCAGGATCGTCGCGACCGGGCCGCGGCCCTTGTCCAGACGGGCTTCGACCACCAGGCCGCGGGCCGGGGCGTCGCTCGGCGCGGTCAGTTCCAGCACCTCGGCCTGCAGCAGCACCTGTTCCAGCAGGTCGTCGATACCGGTACCGATCTTGGCCGACACTGGCACGAACGGCGAATCGCCACCGTATTCTTCCGGCACCACGCCTTCGGCCACCAGTTCCTGGGTGACGCGGTCGGTGTTGGCGCCCGGCTTGTCGATCTTGTTGATCGCCACCACCAGCGGCACGCCGGCGGCCTTCGCGTGGGCGATCGCCTCCTTGGTCTGCGGCATCACGCCGTCGTCCGCCGCCACCACCAGGATGACGATGTCGGTCGCTTTCGCACCGCGGGCACGCATCGCCGTGAAGGCTTCGTGACCCGGGGTATCCAGGAAGGTGACCATGCCGCGCGGGGTGTCCACGTGGTAGGCGCCGATGTGCTGGGTAATGCCGCCGGCTTCGCCCGCAGCGACCTTGGCGCGGCGGATGTAGTCCAGCAGCGAGGTCTTGCCGTGGTCGACGTGGCCCATGACGGTCACGACCGGTGCGCGCGGCTTGGCTTCGAACTCGGCGTGTTCGCCCTGGTCGGCCAGCAGTGCTTCCGGATCGTCCACGGCGGCCGGGAAGGCCTTGTGGCCCATCTCTTCCACCAGGATCATCGCGGTTTCCTGGTCCAGCACCTGGTTGATGGTGCACATCTGGCCCAGCTTCATCAGCTGCTTGATGACCTCGGATGCCTTGACCGACATCTTGTGCGCCAGTTCGGCCACGGTGATGGTTTCCGGCACGTGGACTTCACGCACGATGGCTTCGGTCGGCGCCTGGAAGTTCGATTCGCGGTCCTCGTTGTGCGAGGAACGGCGGCCACCGCTGCGGCCACCCGCACGCCAGCCGTCGCGGCCGCCGCCGGTGCCCGGGCCGCCACGGCCTTTCGGGCCGCTCGGCGCGCCGCGCTTCTTGGCGTCGTCGGACCAGGTCGAGGAAACGTTCGCCGACTTGATCGATTTCTTGTCGCCCGGCTTCTTGTCGCCCGGCTTGGCGTCGCCCGGCTTCTTGTCGGCCGATGCCGCCGGCTTGTGCAGGGTGCCCGCGGCCGCGGCCGGCGCGGCCGGCTTGGCGACCGGTTCCGGCGCCTTGATGACGCGGCGCGGCTGGCTCATCATGAGCTTGATCTGGGCCACTTCGTCGGCCACGGCCTTGCGCGCGCGCTCGGTGGCGGCTGCGCGTTCGGCGGCTTCCTTGGCAGCTTCCTCGGAGCGCTTCTTCGCTTCCGCGGCAGCGGCCTGGGCAGCTTCCTCGGCGGCCGCCGACACCGGCGCAGCCGGTGCCGAGGCGCTCGAGGCGGCCTTGGCGGCTGCGGCGGCTTCCGCGGCTTCGCGCTTGGCCTTCTCGGCCGCGTCGCGCTTGGCTTCCTCCGCGGCCGCCTTGGCGTTGGCGGCTTCTTCCGCCTCCAGCTTGGCCAGGCGTTCCTGCTTTTCACGCAGGTCCGCTTCCTGGCGGGCGATCAGCTCGGACTGGCGGCGCGCTTCTTCTTCGCGGCGCGCCTGCTCGGCGGCATCGATCACCGGGGCGGCTTCCGCCTTCGGGGTAGTGACCAGGTCGTCGCGCTGCACGAAGGTGCGCTTCTTGCGCACTTCGACCTGGATGGTGCGCGACTTGCCGCTGGCGTCAGCCTGCTTGATCTCGGTGGTTTCCTTGCGGGTCACCGTGATCTTCTTCTTTTCGCCGGTATCGGCGGCGCCGTGGGTACGGCGCAGGTGGTTCAGCAGCTTGTCCTTATCATCTTTCGACAAGGGATCTGACGTCGAACTTTTTTCGACGCCGGCCGAGCGCAGCTGTGTCAGCAGCAGGTCTGCGGGCATCTTCAGTTCGGTGGCAAATTGGGCTACGTTGTTACTCGCCATTCAGTCCTCTTTTCTATGTGTCGCTGAGATGATAAAGATTTGCAAATTACGCCTTGGCCGTTTCTGCCAGGCTCCAGGCTTTCGCCTGCAGCGCCTTGGCGCGGTCATCGTATTTGCTGTCGACCAGCTTCATCTCTTCGTCGGTCACATCGTTAAATTCATTCTTGATCAGGTCGCGGGCACGGTCCGACGACAGCGCCAGGATGGCGCCGAATTCGTCATAGGCGAGTGCCGCAAAGGCTTCGACCGTCTTGATCCCGGCCAGGCCAAGCTTGCCGGCGGTGGTGCGGTCCATGCCTTCCAGGTTCACGAGGGCTTCTTCCATCCCTTCGAGGCCTTCTTCGGAAGCGATCGCTTCGGTCACCAGCGCGTCACGGGCGCGGGTGCGCAGCTCGTTGACGGTGTCCTCGTCGAAGGACTCGATTTCCAGCATTTCGGAAATCGGGACGTACGCGATTTCTTCAAGGCTCGAGAAACCTTCGTCCACCAGGATGTCGGCCACTTCCTGGTCGACGTCCAGTTTTTCCATGAACAGGGTGCGGATCGCAGCGGTTTCCTGGGCCACCTTATTCGCCGATTCCTCGGCCGTCATGATGTTGATCTTCCAGCCGGTCAGCTCCGAGGCCAGGCGCACGTTCTGGCCCGAACGGCCGATCGCGATCGCCAGGTTTTCTTCGTCGACCACCACATCCATGGCGTGCTTGTCTTCATCGACCATGATCGAGGAGACGTTGGCCGGGGCCAGGGCGCCGATGACGAACTGGGCCGGATCGTCCGACCACAGCACGATGTCCACGCGCTCGCCGCCCAGCTCGCCGGTCACGGCCTGCACGCGCGAACCGCGCATGCCGACGCAGGTGCCGATCGGATCGATGCGCTTGTCCGCGGTGAACACGGCGATCTTGGCGCGCACGCCGGCATCACGGGCAGCCGATTTGATCTGCAGGAGGCCCTGTTCGATCTCCGGCACTTCCAGCTCGAACAGCTTCATGATGAATTCCGGCGCGGTGCGCGACAGGATCACCTGCGGGCCGCGCATGTTGCGGTCCACGCGCAGGATGTAGGCACGGACGCGGTCGCCGATACGCAGGTTCTCTTTCGGGATCATCTGGTCGCGCGGCAGGCGCGCTTCGATCTTGCCCGATTCCACGATGGCATCGCCGCGCTCCATGCGCTTGATGGTGCCGGTCACGAGCGAGTCGCCGCGCTCGAGGAAGTCTTGCAGGATCTGCTCGCGCTCGGCATCGCGCACGCGCTGTAGCACGACCTGCTTGGTGTCCTGGGCAAAGCGGCGGCCGAACTCGACCGACTCGATCGGGTCTTCGATGTATTCGTCCACTTCGATGTCCGGGATCTGTTCCACGGCTTCGAAATGCAGGATTTCCTGGTCGGGCAGCTGCAGGCCGGCGTCGTCGGGAACGACGTGCCAGCGGCGGAAGGTCTCGAATTCGCCGGTGTCGCGATCGATGCTCACGCGAATGTCGACCTCGCCTTCATAGCGTTTTTTCGTGGCTTGCGCGAGCGCGAATTCGAGCGCTCCGAAAACCACTTCCTTATCGACGTTCTTTTCGCGCGCGAGCGCATCCACCAGCAATAAAATTTCGCGACTCATGCTTTGCGACTCCTAAAATCCACCTGTGGCACCAGGCGTGCCTTGTCCAATTCGGCCAGCGTAAATTCCAACAACGCTGCGCCATCTTTATTATCAAATTCCAGACCGACCTTGTCGCCCTCGACGCCGCGCAGGATACCGGTGAAGGTTTTCCGGTTCGCGGTGCCCGGCATCGCGGCCCGCAGTTTCACCGTGCATTCGTGCCCGGCGAAGCGCGCAAAGTCGGCCAGGGTCCGTACCGGGCGATCGAGGCCCGGCGACGATACTTCCAGCCGTTCGTAATCCACATTCTCGACGGTGAACACGTGCGTCAACTGGTGGCTGACCGTGGCGCAGTCCTCGACCGTGATCGGGCCCTTCTCTTCCACGACGTCGGCGGGAAAGTCGATGTACACGCGCAGGATGCCGCGTTCGCCCCGCTCGACATCCACGAGTTCGTAGCCGAGGCCACCGACTGTCTTGGCGATAAGTTCAAACTGCTGCACGGCGCTTCTCCACGACTCGTAAATCGAAATAACAAAAAAAAAATGGGCATCTGCCCATCTTTTTGTATTCACAACCCAACCAGATGAAAGCACTTGCACCAAGAAAATACTGGGAAGAACTTTGATTAGGCTGCAAATTATACAGTGTTCCCGCCCTGCTCGCAATCGCCAGGCCAAAAATGGGACAGGCGCTGGCGAGAAAAGCAACAGTTGGCAGGATGACCATAGCGGGCATGGGCTGCATTCTACGGCATTGCAGCATTGCGTGCCCATCGTTACGGAAATTTCTCCGTAATTCAAATGTCACCGAGCGGACGAACGGCAGGCCGTCCGTCCCGGCACTCAGCCGCGGCGGCCGCGGCGCGGCAGGCCGTGCTCGGAACCGCGCGGGCCCTGGCCGCCCCGGCGCCCACCGCCGGTACCGGCAAAGCCGAAGGTGGTCTGCAGCGGATCCGGCTGCTTGGGACGGTTGCTGGTCTTGGCGCCGAACGGGCTGGCATTGCTGCCGCCGCGGCCCTTGCCCTTGCCGGCGCCCTGCCCTTGCCCCTGGCCGCGGCCCGCGCCGCTGCCAAAGCCCGGCTGGCCCAGGCCCTGCTGGCGCGGCACACCGGCGCGCACCACCGGCGGACCGAAGGGGTCCACGTTGCGGTTGGCGTCGGCGCGGTCGATGCGGTTGCCGTCCGAGCGGCGCGCGTCGTCGCGCTGGCCCTTGCCGCCCGCCTTGCCCTTGGCTTCGCCGCCCTTCTTCTCGACGCCGAACGCGGCCATCAGGGCGCGCACGTCGTTTTCCTGCAGTTCTTCCCAGCGACCGCGCTTGAGGCCGGTCGGCAGGGTCATGGCGCCGTAGCGGGTGCGGATCAGGCGCGAGACGGTCAGGCCGACCGCCTCGAACATGCGGCGCACCTCGCGGTTGCGGCCCTCGCCGATGACCACGCGGTACCAGCGGTTGATGCCTTCGCCGCCGCCGTCCTGGACTTTCGAGAACGAGGCCAGGCCGTCGTCGAGCTCGACGCCGGCCAGCAGTTTCTGGCGCATGCCTTCTTCCAGCACGCCCAGGGTGCGTACCGCGTATTCGCGGTCGATGTTGTAGCGCGGGTGCATCAGGCGATTGGCAAGGTCGCCCGAGGTCGTAAACAACAGCAGGCCCTCGGTATTGAAGTCGAGGCGGCCCACGGCCAGCCACTTGCCGGTCTTCATGGTCGGCAGGCGGTCGAACACGGACGGACGGCCTTCCGGATCGTCGTGGCTGACGATCTCGCCGGCCGGCTTGTGGTACACCAGCACGCGCGGCGGCTTGCTGTTGTTCACGCGGCGCTGGATCAGCTTGCCGTTGATGCGCACCGCGTCGGTCGGCAGGATGCGCTGGCCGATGTGGGCCGGCTCGCCGTTCACCGACACGCGGCCGGCAATGATCAGTTCTTCCATGTCGCGGCGCGAGCCCAGGCCGGCCTCGGCCAGCACCTTGTGCAGCTTCGGCGCGTCGTCGTCGGCGGTCAGGTCGCGGCGCGCGGGCTTGCTCTGGCCCTGGCCACGGCCGCCCTCGTTGGCGTCGAAGGCGTCCGAGGTCACGAACGAGAACACGGCGTCGGCATCGTTGGCCTTGCCGCGCTGCTTGCCATCCTGCTTGCCGCCCAGCCTGCCCGGCTGGCCCGGCTTGCCGCCCCTGGCGTTCTGCTGCCCCGGCTGGGCCTGTTGCCCGCCCTGCTGGCCGCGCTTGCCCTGCTGGTTGCGGCCGCGTCCTTCGCGCCTGCCCTCGGGCTGTGCCGGGGCGGCTTCGCCGGAAGCGTCTGCAACCGGGACCGCGGACGGAGCCGCAGCGGCCGTCACGGGCGCGACGGCGGCCTGCTCCTGCTGGCGCGCCTCACGCTCCTGGCGCTTTTCGCGCATCTGGCGCGGACCGCGCGGCTTGCGCTGCTCGCCTTCCACTGCCGTGGCCGGCGCTTCGGCGGCAGCCAACGGCTCGGTGGCGGGCACGGTGGCGGCCTTGGCGCGGCTCTTGCGGGGCCTGGCGGCAGCCGAGTCCGTGGATTCGGCCGCGGCGCTAGCCGCGGTGGTGGCGGCAACGGCATCGGCCGGGGCCTTCACGGCGGCCTTGCGGGTGCGCTTCGGCTTGGCCGTTTCCGGCTGCGCGCTTTCCGGCGCGCTCGCGTCCTGCGGCTCGGCCGCAATGGCAGCAGACGCTGCCGGCTTGCGGCTGCGCTTGGGTTTGGCGGGAGCGCCTTCGGCGTCGACGGGCTTGTCGTTCGGTTCAGTTGGGTTCATCGTTCGTATCTTTATTGTGCTGACCCGGCCCAGCGGCTGCCGCCGACTCATGGTCAAGATTGGGGTCAAAAGTCGGGACCTCGGGCGCCATCGCACCAGTTTCCGTATCTGTCTCGTCGGCGTCCGCCAGCGCGGGCGCCCTGTCAAAATTCTCGTTCAATGCCGCTTCCAGCGCTTCCAGGCTGCGGCTGTCGGGGCCGTCGCCGGCCGCCTGCAGCGGCGGCAGCTGCGACAGCGAGGCCAGCCCGAGGTCGTCCAGGAAAGCCTTGGTGGTACCCAGCAGCGCCGGCCGCCCCACCACCTCGCGGTGGCCAAGCACGTCGATCCATCCGCGGTCCTCGAGCAGCTTGATGGTCTGCGAGTTCACGGCCACGCCGCGGATCTCCTCGATATCGCCGCGCGTCACCGGCTGGCGGTAGGCGATGATCGCGAGCGTCTCCAGCGTCGCCCGCGAATACTTCGGCGGCTTCTCCGGCGCCAGGCGCTCGAGATAGGGCTTCATCTCGGGCCGGCTCTGGAAACGCCAGCCAGAAGCCAGGCTGACGATCTCGATGCCGCGCCCCTGCCAGTCCTGGCGTAATTCTTCCAGCAAGATCTTGATCGTGTCGCTACCGACGCCCGCGTTCAGCTGGCGTCCATGGGCATCGACTTCGGCAAACAATTTCTTCATGCCATGGATCGTCAAGGGCTCGCGCGCGCACAGCAGGGCGGTCTCGAGGACGCGCTTGGCCTCGTCAGTATTCATATCGCGGTGTCATCACGCTCGAATGCACACATCAATCTCTAACCGGTTGGCGGATGCCAGCACGCGCCGAAACCGGCCGCGGTGCGAAGGTGCTGCGCGAAAAACTCTGGAATCCGTGGCCCGGGCCGGAATGCGCCGGGCTGACAAAGGTGACGGGACTGGCGCCCATCACGGCTGCCCGCGTGTCAGGCGGGTGCAAGCTGCTGGTCTTTCAGGCGAAACGCGGCGCCGGTGAACTGCCCGTCAGGAAGGCTGGCTTCCCGGGATGCGGCGCAGGCAGGCGAACGGACGGCGGCATTTCCGACAACTGACGGCCATTGTAACCGATAAAACACGGAAACGGACAAGCTGACGGCGCCTGCCGCGCAGACTTTGCCCTTTCGGGTCAAGCGGCGCCCAGTTTTTCCGACAGAATCGCCGACACACCCAGGAAAGCCGGGTACTCGGCCGTGATCACGTAGGTCGGCACCTGGGCCAGGTAGGCGCTGAAGCGCCCCTTGTGCTCGAAGCGGCGGCGGAACGACGATGCCACGAAACGCTCGCCCAGGCGCGGCACGATGCCGCCGCCGATGTAGACGCCGCCCTGGGCGCCCAGGGTGATGGCGAGGTTGCCGGCCGCGGTGCCGAGCATGCCGCAGAAGGCTTCCAGCACCGCGTCGCACACGGCGCACTCGCCGGCCAGCGCGCGGCGCGAGATTTCCGGCGCGGCCAGGCTGTCGGGCCGCCCTGCCCGCTCGCTCAGCGCGCGGTAGATCAGCTCCACGCCGGCGCCCGACAGCAGGCGCTCGCTCGAGACATGCGGGAATTCGCGCCAGGCGTACTGCAGGATCGCGACCTCGGTCTCGTCCACCGGCGAGAAGCTGATGTGGCCGCCCTCGCTGCGCAGCGCGGTCCAGCTGGCGCCGCAGGGGATCAGGCCCGACACGCCGAGGCCGGTGCCGGCGCCCAGCAGGCCGAGCGGAGCGTCCGGCACGGGTGCGCCACCGCCGACCTGGCGCCTGTGCTCGCCCAGGTGCGGCAGCGAACGCGCCAGCGCCGAGAAATCGTTAACAACCAGCAGGGTGTCGAAACCGCACTCCTGGCGCAGCGCCTCGATCGAGAAGGCCCAGTGGTGATTGGTCATGCGGACCTGGTCCCCGGTCACCGGATTGGCGATGGCGATCGCGGCGTGGCGGATGCCACTGCTCACACCGTCCACCGAAGGCAGCGCCAGATAAGCGCGTATCGCATCGGCCAGAGTCGGGTACTGCTGGCAGGACAGGACCTCGATGGCTTCGAAGCACCCCCGGCCGCTCTCCAGCGCAAAGCGGGCGTTGGTGCCGCCAATATCGGCAAGCAGGCGCGCGCCGCCGGCGTGGGCAATGGAGACAGGATCGGGGCTGGAAGAGAAGGCGGTCATTGCAGCTAATGAAGGAGCGATGACCAAGCTTACTAAACTTTGTAGTACTCTTACAAGTACATTCTGTAGTTTAGGTACATCTGCAGTAAGGGCTGCTATCGCTGTATCGGTTTCATACACGATTTAAGTAGTCGAATTACCTCAGCAGCTCACTGGCGTCAGTTCCGGATCGACATCGCGCTGCGCGTTCCAGGCATCCAGGCCGCCGCGCAGCGGACGGGCGCGGTGGAAGCCCTTGGCCAGGAAGCGTCTGGCCAGCTCGGCCGCCGTTACGTCGTCCGGACAGCTGCAGTAAATGACGATATGGCGGTCGCGATCGATGGACGCCATCAACTGGCCTGGCTCGCAGGCGTGGAACAGCAGCGCACCGGGAATCGCCGCCTCGAGCTGGTGGGCCGTCAGGCTGCGTGCATCAACGATGAGCGGGTCATGGCCGTCTTTGAACAGCGCCTTGAGTTCGACAATGTCGATGCGTGGCACCGCCTTGTGGGCGCGCTGGCGCCGTCGTTCCATGTACTTGGCGGCGATGAACAGGGCCAGCAGCGTGGCCACGACCGCCAGCGCGGTGCCGCCGGCGGTCTGCAGCCAGCCGAGCAGGTCTTCGACGCTGTCGTGGAACAGGATGCCGAGCAGGATGCCGGTGCCGCTCCACAGGGCCGCCCCGGCCCCCGAATAGGCCAGGAACGCACGGACCGGGGTGCCGATCGCCCCCGAGAGCGGCGCAGCGATGGTGTTAAAACCGGGAACGAACTTCGAGACCAGCAGCGACTTCGCGCCGAAGCGCCGGAAGCGGTCCTCGGTCTGGTTGACGCAGGAATCGGGCGACAGCGAGATCGTGCAGAGCAGGCGCAGGATGCGCTTGCCGTAGATGCGTCCGGCACGGAACCAGAACATGTCGCAGATCAGGCAGGCGCCCACCGCGGCGAGCAGGCACAGTTGCCAGCTGAGTTCGCTATCGATCGACAGCGCGCCGGCCACGACCAGGATCGGGAACGCGGGAATGGGCAGGCCGAACTGCTCGACGAGGACGATGCCGAACACGATCAGCACACCATAAGTCTGGATGAGTTCGGCAAGTTGGCTCATCGCGCCATGGTACTGCAAAAACGCCAGGGGTAGATGGGCCCGCCCTTCTTCAGGCGGCAATCGCGGCGGCGTCGATGGCCGGATAGAATTCACGGTCTTCGCGCTTGATCCGTTCAAATAGATGACGCAACACCTGGTTGGCGTCCCGGCGAAAGCCTTCCGGTTCGCGCGCAACCTGGCGCGCCGTGTTCCACGTCGCCGCAAAGCCGAGGTAAGCCTGGGCGATGTCCTGCATTTCAGTGCGGTAGGCGCGGCTCATGTTCACCAGGCGCGTATCCGCGGATGCTTCCAGCGCCGGGTACAGGCTGCGGTCCTCGACCGCGAGATGCAGCTTGATGATCCCGCTGACTTCCACGATCTGCGCCGCGATCGCCGCAGCGTTTTCCGCCACCCCTGCGTGCGACAACTGGCGCAGGCGCGCGATGCTGGACAGGATGTCGGTGTGCTGGTGCCTGAACTTCTCGATGTTCACGATAAACCCTTTCTCTCAGGATAGGGCTTCATCTTAACATAATATGTAAATTAAATACTTGTTTAAGCAGCCTTCCCCTGGCCTGGAATCGCCGCCAGCAGGCTGCGCGTGTATTCGTGCCGAGGATTGCGGTACAGCTCGTCCGAATCCGCCATCTCGACCACGCGCCCATGGTGCATCACCATCACCTGGTCGGCGATGTACTTCACCACCGACAGGTCGTGCGAGATAAAGATATAGCTCATGCCGTATTCGTCCTGCAGGTCCTGCAGCAGGTTCAGCACCTGGGCCTGCACTGACACGTCGAGCGCCGACACCGATTCGTCGCACACCAGGATTTCCGGCTTCATGGTCAGGCAACGGGCGATCGCGATGCGCTGGCGCTGGCCGCCAGAGAACTCGTGTGGGTAGCGATGAAAAGCCTGCTCCGGCAGGCCGACGCGCGCCAGCAGCGCCTGCGCCATCCGTACCCGTTCGCCGTCGCCCGCGCCGATGCGGTGGATGCGCATCGGCTCGAGCAGGATCTGGCCCACCGTGAAACGCGGATTCAGCGAAGCATACGGGTTCTGGAACACGATCTGGATGCGCCGCTTGTAGGCCTGGTAGTCGCGCTCCGGCATCGAGAGCAGGTCGCGCCCTTCGAACAGCGCGCTGCCGCCGGTGGCACGGTGCAGGCGCAGCAGGGTCAGGCCGACCGTGGTCTTGCCGGAACCGGATTCGCCCACCACGCCCAGGGTCTTGCCGCGCGCCAGCGTGAAGGACACGTCCTGCACGGCCTTGAATTCGCGCTTGCGCAACAGGCCTTCGCGCACATGAAAACTCTTGGACAGGTTGCGCACCACCAGCAGCGGCTGGTCGTCCGGCGCGCTGCCGCGGCTGCGCTGCGGCAGCCGTTCATCGGCGCGCAGCCTGCCTTCCAGGTAGTCGTCGATCACGGGCAGGCGCAGCGGGCGCTCGTCCAGCCGCGGGCGGCAATGCAGCAGCGCGCGGGTGTAGGCGTCGGCCGGGGCGCCGAACACCTGGGCTGCGGCGCCCTCCTCGCGCACCTCGCCATGGCGCATCACGATCACACGGTCCGCGATCTCGGCCACCAGACCGAGGTCGTGGGTGATGAACAGCACCGCCATGCCATGCTTCCTTTGCAGGCGCACGATCAGCTCCACGATCGCCTTCTGGATGGTGACGTCGAGCGCCGTGGTCGGTTCGTCCGCGATCAGGAGCCGCGGTTCGCAGGCGATCGCCATCGCGATCATCACGCGCTGCTGCTGGCCGCCCGACATCTGGCTCGGGTAGGCGTCGATCTTCAGCGCCGGCTCGGGAATCCCGACCTCGGCCAGCAGCTCGAGCGTGCGCGCGCGCGCCTGCTTCGCGTTCATGCCCATGTGCCGGCGCAGCACTTCACCGATCTGGTAGCCCACCGTGAACACCGGGTTGAGCGAGGACATCGGCTCCTGGAAGATCATGGCGATCTCCTTGCCGCACAGCTTGCGGCGCTCGGCCGGCGGCAGTGCGAGAAGCTCGCGGCCCGCGAAGCGCGCGCTCGAGCCAGGCTGGATCAGCGTGGTCTCGGGCGGCAGCAGGCCCATCACGGCGAGCGAACTGACCGACTTGCCGCTGCCGGACTCGCCTACCAGCGCCACCGTGCTGTTGGCGGGCACGTCGAAGGAAATGCCCTTGACCGCCTCGACCGTGTTCTTTTTGTCGACGCGGAAGGCGATGCGCAGGTCGCGCACCTGCAGCAGCGGAGTGTTCTGGTCCATCATTTGAGTTTCGGATCGAGCGCGTCGCGCAAGGCGTCCGCGAACAGCGAAAAGGCCGTCACCAGCAGCGCCATCGCACTGGCGGCGGCCGCCAGCTGCCACCACTTGCCGAGGATGAGCTCATTTTGCGCCTCGTTCAGCATGCTGCCCCAGGACACCACGCCGACCGGCACCCCGAAACCGAGGAAGGACAGGATCACCTCGGCCTTGATGAAGCCGACCACCAGGATCGACATCTGCACCAGGGCCACGTGCGAGACGTTGGGCAGGATGTGGACGAACATGCGGCGCCAGGCGGACGCGCCGATGGCGTCGGCCGCCATCACGTATTCGCGCGCCTTGTGCTTGATGTATTCGGCGCGCATCAGGCGGTAGGGCCCGGTCCAGCCGGTGAGGCCGAGGATCAGGACGATGGTCATCACCCCTTTCTGCTGCAGCACCGCGGCCACCGTCAGGATCATCAGGATCGAGGGAATCGCCGTGAAGATGCTGTAGAACCAGTTGAACAGGTCGTCCACCAGGCCGCCGTAGAAGCCCGACAGCGCCCCGAACAGGGTGCCCAGCGCCACCGCCACGAAGGCCGCGACCAGGCCCACCACGATCGAGGTCTCGCCGCCCTTGATGGTCTTCTTGATCACGTCGTGCCCCCACTTGTCGGCGCCGAAAGGCAGCGTGCCCGATTTTGGCGGCGGCGGCGCGACGGTGGCCAGCTGCGCCCTGAGTTCGGCCAGGTCGGCGGCGAGCGGGTCGAAGGCGTTCGGCGGCCTTGCCTGCGCTTCCGGCGCCTGCGCCGCGGCCAGCGCACGCGTGCCGGCATCTTCACCGATGAAGGTGGGCGGCGCGTAGTTGACCGCCACTTCACGCTCCCAGTCGGCGGCGACCAGGCCGGCGCTCGAGGCCAGCAGCATCAGCAGGAAACCGCACACGACCGCCAGCGCGGCCATCGCGATGCGGTCGGCGCGCAAACGGCGCCAGGCCAGTGCCCACAGGCCCGGCGAATGCAGCTGCGCGCTCATCCTGGCTGCACCCTCGGATCGACCGCCCGGTACAGCAGGTCGGCCAGCAGGTTGAACAGCATGGTGGCGGCGGCGACGTAGACCGTGATCGCCTTGATCACCGGGAAGTCGCTGCGCTCCACGGCCAGGATCACTTCGCGCCCGATGCCCGGAATGCCGAAGAAGCGCTCGAGCAGGAAGGCACCGATCAGGAGGGCCGGCAGGTTGGCCATGACATGGGTGATGATCGGGATCGCCGCGTTGCGCAGCACGTGCACCCAGACCACGCGCCGCTCCGGAAGACCCTTGGCGCGCGCCGTGCGCACGTAGTCCTGCCCTACTTCGTCCAGCACGAAACTGCGGTACAGGCGCAAGGTTGGCGCGATCGATACCGCAAGGCCGATGATGATCGGCAGCAGCGCATAGCGCAGCAGGTTCTCGCCCAGGCTGTCGCCCCAGCCCTGCACCGGGAACAGGCCCAGCTTGTAGGCGAACAGGTACTGGAACACGATGATGTAGACCAGGATCGAGATCGACATGCCGACCGTGCAGGCCACCATCACGGCGCGGTCCGTGAGCGAGCCGCGCACGAAGGCGATCGCCAGCGCCAGCGCGATGCCGAGCACGGTTTCGAGGATGGTGAGCGGCACCAGCACGGTGAGCGACGGTCCCAGGCGGCTGGCGATGATCTGCGACACCGGCTCGCCCGTGCTCCAGGCATTGCCAAAGTCAAAGCTCAGGATCTGGCCGATGAAGATGCCCAGCTGCACGTAGTACGGCTGGTCGGTGCCGAGCTGGCGCCGGATGTTCTCGATCGCGGCCGTGTCGGCCATCTTGCCGGCGAGCAAATAAGCAGGGTCGCCGCCGACCCAGTTAAACAGCACGAACACCAGCACGACCACGCCGAGCATGGTCGGCAACATTTGCCAGAGACGCCGGACAATAAAGCTGAGCATGGATCTCCTGCAAAGTGAACATCGATCAAGGGCGACAAGATAGCGCAATTGTGGCGGCTTGGCAGCCCGCCATGAGGGCAGCCTTCCATTCCATTTCGTTTCCGGCCTATAACCCTAAAGGTATTTTTTGTAAAGACATATGTGCAACAGTTGTATTTTTAACTTGTACAGACATTCCGATTGACAACGTACATATAGGATTGTATTTATTGCCCTGTAGGAAAAGATGCCGCTTTTGTATGTGCATTTGGCGGTAATGTGATGAACCCTCTCCGTGGCCAGCCGCGGCGCTGCGGAGTTTACCTGGGAAGCTCGACATGATGGTTGAAACAGTAATCTCTCGTTCGGTACGACTGATGTTCGCAGGCGGCATGGCATTCGCCGCCACTGCCTATGCGCAGGAAGCGCAACAGGCTCCTGCCGCCCCTGAAGGCCAGCAACTGCAGCGCGTGGAAGTGACCGGCTCGCGCATCGCGACCGCCAATCTGGAAAGCGTGAGCCCGGTGACCGTGGTGGGCGCCAAGGACATCAAACTGGAAGGCACGCGTTCGGTGGAAAACCTGCTGAACAACCTGCCCCAGGTCTTCGCCGACCAGGGCGGCTCGATCTCGAACGGCTCGACCGGTACCGCGACTGTCAACCTGCGCAACTTCGGCGCCGACCGCACCCTGGTGCTGGTCAACGGCCGCCGCCTGCCGGCCGGCTCGCCACGCAACACCGCGGCCGACCTGAACCAGATTCCGGCGGCGCTGATCAAGCGCGTCGAAGTGCTGACCGGCGGCGCATCGGCCATCTATGGCTCGGATGCGGTGGCGGGCGTCGTCAACTTCATCATGAACGACAACTTCCAGGGCGTGCAGATCGAATCGAACTACGCGTTCTACAACCATCAGCAGAACGGTGGCGCCGCGGCCGAGGCGGCCAAGCGCCGCAACTTCCCGGTACCGGGCGACAAGGGCGCCGACGGCAAGGTCAAGGACGTCAACCTGCTGCTGGGCGGTAACTTCGCCGATGGCCGCGGCAACGCCGTCGCCTTCATCGGCTACAAGAAGGAAGATCCGCTGCTGCAGTCCGAGCGCGACTTCACCGCCTGCTCGCTGGATGGCTTCAGCTCGGGCAACACCTTCAACTGCGGCGGCTCCGGCACCAGCTTCCCGGGTCGCTTCTTCACCGACGCCGGCCAGCGTACCGTGGCCGATGCCAACGGCAACACCCGTCCCTACGTCGCCGCCACCGACCAGTACAACTATGGTCCGCTGAACTATTTCCGCCGTCCGTCCGAGCGCTATACCTTCAGCAGCTTCACGCACTACGACATCAGCGATCAGGCGCGCCTGTACACCGAAGCCAGCTTCCACGATGACCACACGGTGGCGCAGATCGCCCCGTCCGGCCTGTTCGGCTTCGACGCCTCGGGCGCCAACGCGATCCGCTGGGAAAACCCGTTCCTGTCGCCGGCCTGGAAGAGCGACCTCGGCCTGACCGGTCCGGGCGACACCGCGGACGCACTGATCTTCCGCCGCAACGTGGAAGGCGGCGGCCGCCAGGACGACCAGCGCCACACTTCCTACCGTGGCGTCATTGGCGTCAAGGGTGACGTCGGCAACTGGAGCTACGACGCCTTCGCACAGGTCGGCAAGGTGCTGTACTCGGAAACCTATTTCAACGACTTCTCGAACGTGCGCATCGGCCGCGCGCTCAACGTGGTCAACAACGCCGCCGGCCAGCCGGTCTGCCAGAGCGTCATCGACGGCACCGATCCGAACTGCGTCCCGTACAACATCTGGGCACTGGGCAAGGTCTCGCCTGAAGCCCTGGCCTACCTGCAGACGCCGGGCTTCCAGAAGGGCAGCACCCACCAGTCGGTGCAGGGCATCAACCTGTCGACCGACCTCGGCGAATACGGCATCAAGCTGCCGACCACCAGCCGCGGCATCGGCCTGGCGCTGGGCTGGGAACACCGCACCGAGAAGCTGTCCCTCGATACCGACACGGCCTACCAGACCGGCGACCTGGCCGGCCAGGGCGGCCCGACCTTCGGCGTGTCCGGCCAGTTCAGCGTGCGCGACTACTACGCCGAAGCGCGTATCCCCGTGCTGGAAAAAATGCCGTTCGCCGACTCGCTGACCCTGAATGCGTCCTACCGCAAGTCGGACTATTCGACTGGCCAGAAGACCAATTCCTACGGCGTCGGTGCTGAATGGTCGCCGGTGCAGGCCGCCAAGGTCCGCTTCAGCTACCAGCGTGCCGCGCGTGCTGCCAACGTGGTCGAACTGTTCACGCCGAGCGGCCTGAGCCTGTTCGGCATGTCGAGCGACCCGTGCGCCGGCGCCACGCCATCGGCCACCCTGGCGCAGTGCCAGCTGACCGGCGTGACCGCTGCCCAGTACGGCAAGATCGAGGATAGCCCGGCCCAGCAGTACAACAACATCACCGGCGGCAATACCGGTCTGGCGCCCGAGAAGTCGGATTCCTACACCCTGGGCCTGGTGCTGACCCCGATGCGCAACCTGAGCCTGACCATCGACGCCTTCGACATGAAAGTCGAAGGCACGATCGGCGGCCTGTCGGCGTCGACCACCCTGACCCAGTGCCTCCAGACCGGCGATCCGAAGTTCTGCTCGCTGATCCAGCGCGACCGCCTCGGCACCCTGTGGGCCCTGCCGGCCGGCCGCATCGTCGCGACCAACCAGAACCTGGGCATGAGCTCGACCCGCGGCCTCGACCTTGGTGCCAACTACGGCATGAAGATGTCCGGCATGGGCAGCCTCGACCTGTCGTACATCGGCACCATCCTGGACGAGTTCAAGCAGGAAGACTTCCCGGGTTCGGGCGAGTATGACTGCGCCGGCCTGCACGGCACCAGCTGCGGCACGCCGCTGCCGAAGTACCGCCACAAGGTGCGCGCCGTCTGGGGCACGCCTTGGGCCGGCCTGGAACTGGGCGTCACCTGGCGCTACATCAAGGGTGTGAAGCTGGACGCAACCAGCGACAACCCGCTCCTGGCCACCGACTTCGAACCGGCTGACGAGAAACTGGCCGCCCGTAATTACCTGGACCTGGTGGGCCAGTGGGCGATCAACAAGAACTTCACCCTGCGCGTCGGCATGAACAATGCGCTGGACAAGGATCCGCCGGTGACCGGTGTCGTGGCTGCGGTGTTCGGCAACGGCAATACCTACCCGCAGGTGTATGACGCCATGGGCCGCCATGTGTTCCTGAACCTGACCGCCAAGTTCTGATCCGGCATGTCACATGAAAAACGGCGCACCTCGGTGCGCCGTTTTTTTATGGGGCAGCCCGCTTATTCCGGCCGCACCCGGCGCAGCCTGACCGCCTCCGCCAGGCCTTCCATCACCTCGACGCTGGTGGTCCAGTCGATGCAGCCATCGGTCACCGACTGGCCGTAGACCAGCTCGCGTCCGGGCACCAGGTCCTGGCGCCCACCCACCAGGTGCGATTCGATCATGACGCCGACGATGCGGTCGTCGCCCGCCGCCACCTGGCGCGCGATGTCGGCGCACACCGGCACCTGGTTCTGCGGATTCTTGCTGCTGTTGGCGTGCGAGGCGTCGATCATCAGGCGGCTGGCCAGGCCATTGGCCGCCAGCTGGCGGCAGGCCTCCTCGACACTGGCCGCGTCGTAGTTCGGGGCCTTGCCGCCGCGCAGGATGATGTGGCAGTCCTCGTTGCCGGCGGTGGACACGATGGCCGAATGGCCGCCCTTGGTCACCGACAGGAAGTGATGCGGCTGCGAAGCCGCCTTGATGGCGTCGGCCGCGATCTTGATGTTGCCGTCGGTGCCGTTCTTGAAGCCCACCGGACAGGACAGGCCGGACGCCAGCTCGCGGTGCACCTGCGACTCGGTGGTGCGGGCGCCGATCGCGCCCCAGCTGACCAGGTCGGCGATGTACTGCGGGCTGATCACGTCGAGGAACTCGGTGCCGGCAGGCAGGCCGAGTTCGTTGATGTCGCGCAGCAGCGAGCGCGCCATGCGCAGGCCGTCGTTGATGCGGAAGCTGTTGTCCATGTAGGGGTCGTTGATCATGCCCTTCCAGCCGACCGTGGTGCGCGGCTTCTCGAAGTACACGCGCATGACGATCTCGAGTTCGCCGGCGAAGCGCACACGCTGTGCGGCCAGGCCGCGCGCATACTCGAGCGCCGCCTTCGGATCGTGGATCGAGCACGGGCCCACCACCACCATCAGGCGGTCATCCTGGCCGTGCAGGATGCGGTGCAGGGCGACGCGCGCGCCGGCCGCGGTCTGCTCGGCCGCCGGGCTTACCGGAAACTCGCGGATCAGGTGCGAGGGCGGCGTCAGTTCCTTCATTGCGCGGATGCGCAGGTCGTCGGTGCGGGGCATGCTGTACTCCGTGATAGCTGGTTACCTGGTCTGAAAACGAAAAAACCGCCATCGCTGGCGGTTTGTCTGGGTTGCGTCGGACTGTTTCCTGATATTCGTGAACCTGCCGCTACTCCACCGCCAAGGGGCTGGAATGGCTAAAGTAAAAATAGCAGGCAAAAACGGCGTATGCGCGCATGGAAAGTCCGAAAGGGTCCTGGGGACCGTGTTCAATCGACTATAACCCCATTGTGTAAGGCTGGCAAGCCTTTTCCGAGCAGCTCCCCTGGTACCGGGCCGCACAGCGCTCAGGCGGTGCCGCCCACGGTCACGCCTTCGATGCGCAGGGTCGGCTGGCCGACGCCGACCGGCACGCTCTGGCCTTCCTTGCCGCACACGCCGACGCCCGAATCCAGGCGCATGTCCTTGCCGATCATCGAGATATTGTTCATCACTTCCGGGCCGTTGCCGATCAGGGTCGCGCCCTTCACCGGATAGCTGATCTTGCCGTTCTCGATCATGTAGGCTTCGCTGGCCGAGAACACGAACTTGCCGTTGGTGATGTCGACCTGGCCGCCGCCGAAGTTCACCGCATACAGGCCGTTCTTCACCGAGGCCAGGATTTCTTCCGGATCCTTGTCGCCGGCCAGCATGTAGGTATTGGTCATGCGCGGCATCGGCAGGTGGGCGAAGGATTCGCGGCGGGCGTTGCCGGTGACCGGCATCTTCATCAGGCGCGCGTTCATCGTGTCCTGGATATAGCCCTTCAGGATGCCGTCCTCGATCAGGGTGGTGCACTGGGTCGGGTTGCCCTCGTCGTCCATGTTGAGCGAGCCGCGGCGGTCCTGCAGGGTGCCGTCGTCGACCACGGTGACGCCCTTGGCCGCGACGCGTTCGCCGATGCGGCCGGCGTAGGCCGAGGAACCCTTGCGGTTGAAGTCGCCTTCCAGGCCATGGCCCACCGCCTCGTGCAGCAGCACGCCGGGCCAGCCCGGGCCGAGCACGATGGTCATTGGACCGGCCGGCGCCGGACGCGCTTCCAGGTTGACGCAGGCCGACTTCACCGCCTCGGTCGCGTACCGGTCGAGCAGTTCGTCGCTGAAGTAGCCGTAGTCGTAGCGTCCGCCGCCGCCGGAAGAACCGACTTCGCGCCGGCCGTTCTGCTCGGCGATGACGGTGACCGACACGCGTACCAGCGGGCGGATGTCGGCCGCCAGCACGCCGTCGCTGCGCACCACCAGCACCACGTCGTATTCCCCGGCCAGGCCGGCCATCACCTGCACCACGCGCGGATCCTTGGCGCGCGCCATCTTCTCGACGCGCTCGAGCAGCTTCACCTTGGCGGTGGCGTCGAGCGAAGCCAGCGGATCATGTGGCAGGTAGAGCGAGCGGCCGCCGGTCGGGCGGGTCGCGCCCGCGATCTTGACGCGGCCAGCGCCGGCGCGGGCGATGGTGCGGGTGGCGGCGGCCGCATCCAGCAGCGCCGCTTCGGAAATATCGTCCGAATACGAGAACGCGGTGCGGTCGCCGGAGACGGCGCGCACGCCGACGCCCTGGTCGATCGAGAAGCTGCCGGTCTTGACGATGCCTTCTTCCAGGCTCCAGCCCTCGCTTTTCGTGAACTGGAAATACAGGTCGGCGTAGTCGACCTTGTGCGTGAACATCGAGCCCAGCGCGTTCAGCAGCTTGCCTTCGTCCAGGCCGAATGGGGTCAGCAGCACGTCGCGTGCGACAGCCAGGGAGGAAAGGTTCGGTTCGAATGGTTTCATTTTGCGTTCGGTCCTTCGTGTGGAACGGGCATTGTGCCATATCCGGCCGCTTCGTACCGGACAGCAGATCCGCTCGAAACAATGCGAGTCTGCGCCGAATTATCGGGCATGGTCGCCACATTCATTACGCGACAGCTCGGAAACGAGGCTTACGGAAATTGACCGAAAGCCCTTGGCAAATAATTCGACTCTGACCCCATTTTTACAGCTTGCGATGCTTCAGGGCCGGCAGGCTCTCGCGCACGCTGGCCAGGAAGCCATCGTCGAGCGTGCCGGTGATGACGCCCTCGCCTTCGCGCAGCACGGCCTTCACCTCGCCCCAGGGGTCGACCAGCATGCTGTGGCCGAAGGTGCGGCGGCCATTGGCGTGGGTGCCGCCCTGGGCCGCGGCCAGTACGTAGCACTGGTTCTCGATGGCGCGCGCGCGCAGCAGCACTTCCCAGTGCGCCAGGCCGGTGGTATGGGTGAAAGCGGCCGGCACCACGATCAGCGCGCACTCGCCCATCGCCCGGTACAGCTCCGGAAAGCGCAGGTCGTAGCAGACCGACAATCCAACCCGGCCGAAGGGGGCGTCGAACATGCCCACCGCTTCGCCCGGCACGATGGTGCGCGCCTCGTCGTAGGATTCGCTGCCCTTGTTGAAGCCGAACAGGTGGATCTTGTCGTAGCGGCTCACGCGCGCGCCCTGCGGATCGTAGACCAGGGTGGTATTGAGCACCCGGGCGGCGTCGGGCGAGACCAGCGGCAGGGTGCCGCCCACCAGCCAGATACCGTGCTCGCGGGCCAGCGCGGCCATGCAGTCCTGGATCGGGCCGCTGCCGTCACGCTCGGCATGCGCCAGCTTGTCGCTGTCGCTCATGCCCATGATCGGCCAGTACTCCGGCAGCGCCACCAGCTGCGCGCCCTCGGCCGCGGCCCGGGCCACCAGCCGGCGCGCGCTGGCCAGGTTCTCTTCCACCTGCGGGGTGGACACCATCTGCACTGCGGCTACCTTGGTCATTGCTGTCACTCCTTCCTGGCGTTCGGGCGCCTGGCGGCCGGGGGCGGGGCCGGGGCCGGTGGCGGCGCGGGATTGTCGATCTTGACGATGGTGGGAGACTTCCAGGGTCCCGAGATCCGCATCTGGTAAGTCAGCGCCTTCATCACCGGCGCACGCAGGAACAGCTGGGCCAGGTAGCTGCCGATGCCGATGATCGGGTTCACCGCCAGCCCGTACACCAGCGGCCCGGTACCCAGGTTGAATTCCGGGATCACCACCACGCGCAGGTTGGTCGTCTCGTTCGCGATGTCGGCCGTGCCGTCCATCAGGATGGTGGCCGCCACCCCATGCATCTTGAGGTTGTCGGTGCGTAGCACGCCACGCTGGATCAGGGCGTTGGCGCTGATGCCATCGAAGGCCAGGCCCTCGGAAAACACGTCGTGGAAGTCGAGCTTGAGCAGGCGCGGCAATGCCTGCAGGCTCAGCACGCCGAGCAGCTTGGCCGCGCCCGGGTCCTGCTTCAGGAACTGGCCCGACTCCACGTTCATCTCGATCTGGCCGGACAGGCTTGGAATGTCCAGCGCGTACGGCAAGCCGCTCCAGGAAATATCGCCAGCCATCTTGCCCTTGCCACGGCGCAGGGTCTCGGGGAAGCCCAGGCGGTCCAGCAGCCTGCCGGCATCAATGATGTCGAGGATGAAGTTGAGGCTGGTGTTGCTGCGCCCGTCCTTGGTCAGCCAGCGCCCGTTCGCCTTCAGCTGGCCATCCGGATTGTCGATGCTGAGCCGGTTGATGCGCCACTCGCGCCCGGCCAGGGCCTGCACGTTGCTGGCCTGCAGCTCAAGGCGGCCGAGGCGCTTGTTGAAGAGCTGGAACTGCTCGGCCACGATGTCGAGCGACGGGATGGTCGCGCCGGCGCCGCGGTTCGATTCGAGCAGGTGCTTGACCTCGGCCTCGTCCGATTCCGGGATCACCAGCGAGGCCAGGCGCGCCGTGACCTTGCCAAGGCCCTGGCCGCTGCCGGACTCGGCCCAGGTCAGGTAGCCGCTGGCATGGCGCGAATGCAGGTTGGCCTGCCAGGTATCCTTCAGGTGGCTGGCGCCCAGCACGACGTCGGCCACGCGCCGTTCGCCGATGGTGAGTTCCCCCACCCGGCCCGCGATCACGGTCGGCAGCACGTACTGGTCGAAGCCGACGCCGCCCTGGCCGGAACCATCTCCGCCTTCTCCCGCGATCGCCTTGCCGGCGGCAATCCAGGCATCGGCATTCAGCGCGCGCATGTTCACGTGGATCATCATGCCGCCGTCCGGCTCCGGCGCCGGCACGTTGGCGCCGATGCCGCCGCGCAGCACGGTCCAGGGTCCACGGCCGGACTTTTCGCGCAGGTAGCGCGCCGCCAGGTGCTCGCCCAGCGCCACCCGGATCTCGTCGCGCGCCACGCCGTTCATGGTGGGCTCGCCGGCCAGCACGAAACGCAGTGGCAGCGCCTCGGCCTGCGGCTTGTTGAGCGGGGCCGGCAGTTCCAGGCCGAGGCCGGCCAGGTTCGAATCGAGCGTCACGCTGCGCCGGCCGTCGCGCACCACCACGCTGCCGCTGTAGGGCGTGCTGCCCGACAGGCGCTGCGCCAGGCGGGCCAGCGCCGGCGCCGGGGCGGTGCGGCGCATGCCCTCGGCGGACAGGGTGCCGCCAAAGCGCACCGCGATGCTGCCGTCGGCCTGGGTGCCGCCGCCCAGGGCCAGCGGCGCGCCCAGGAAACTGGCGCCGATGCCGTCCAGCGACACGCCATGCTCCCAGAACGCCACCTTGCCCTGCGCCGCCTGCAGTGGCGGCAGTTCGGGGAACAGGCTCACTTCATTGCCCAGCAATTGCAGGCTGCCCTGCACCTTGGTATCCGGCAGATGGGCGAGCGGCATGCGCAGCTTCAGGCCCAGGCGCGCATTGCCGGTGGCGCGGGTCTCGTCCAGGAAATGGCCGATCCAGCCCGGCACCGGGCTGGCCGCGACGTAGCGCAGGAATTCCGGCAAGGGGGCGGCGGCGCTGCCGTCGATCTCCAGCATCATGTGCTCGTGCGCGCCGAGGTCGGGAATCACCGCCTTCACGTTCGACAGCGCCACGCCCATGGTACGCAGGCGCTCGCCGTGAATCTCCATGCGCGCACGGTCGAACTCGATGCGGCCGTCGATGTGCTCGGCCAGCGGCCACAGCGGCGTACCGTCCGGATGCCGGTGGCCGGGCGCGTATTCTAGGCGCGCATCCTCGAGCCGCCCGGCGATGTGGAACTCGCCGCGCGCGCGCTCGAGCACGTTGCTGGCGCGGAAAGGGAAGTTGGCCAGGTCGCCGCGCAGGCGCAGGCTGGCGTCGCGCAGGGTACCGCCCTGCAGCGCGCCGTCCAGCCAGTGCGCCAGGTGCTCGGGCGTGGCGCGCGGCAGGTAGCGGCCCACGGTGCCGATCGCGAAGCCGTCCAGGGTGCCGGTGAAGTCGGCCGTGCCCGGTCCGGCGCCGCGGCTGCCCCCGGCGCCGTCGGATTGCAGCGGCAGCAGGTGGCGACCCGACAGCGAACCGGTCAGCGCGCCGTGCGCGAAGGCCAGCCGTTCCACCTCGACCAGCAGCTGGCGGGCCGGTTCGAACTTCCAGCGTGCCTTCAGGTCGAGCCGGTCGAGCGGCAGCGCGGGCTGGGCGAACCAGGCCGGCATGTCGAGCACCAGGTGCTGGGCATCGACCGTCAGGCTGCCGCCCTGCTCGTTGGCATCGATGCTGCCGCTCAGGTTCTGGAAGCCGGGCGTGGCGGGGCGCGCCGGCAGCGCCGGCTGGCCATTGCGCGCCGGCTGGGCGGCGCGCGCCGGCTGCGCCTTCACGCTCAGGCCGGCCACGTTGCCGCGTACCCGCATGGCGCGCAGGGCCGGATAGCGGCCGTCCCATTCGGCCGACAGGTCGAGCACGCGGCCACGCGGCGCGTAGTCGACCAGCAGCTGGCGCTGCTGCGGCGGCAGCGGCAGGTAGCCGGCCAGGGTCGCCAGCGCGCCGATGTCGAGCTGGTGCGCGCTCAGCTCGCCATGCTCGGGCTTGCCGTCGCGCGCCGGATGCCAGCGCTGCTCGAGCGTGGCCGGCGGGAGCGCGCGGCCGTCGCGGGTGGTGACCGAGAAGCCGGTCAGGCTCAGCACATGGCCGTGGGCGCCAAAGGTCGGCCGGCCTTCGTCGCGCCCGGGCAGCAATTCCTCGCGCGCCGCCAGCCGGCCCGTCACCCGCGCCAGCTCCAGCGGCGCCAGGCCGGCGCCAAGGCGGGCGTTGACGCCGGCCAGCGCCAGGTCGGCGGTGAAGCCGGCCACGCGGGCCTGGTCGACGTTGAGCCAGGCGCGCAGCGAGCCGCGTCCGGCCGTCACGTCGACAGGCATGTCGCGCAGCGGCAGGTAGCGCTGCCAGGCGGCCAGGTCGGCGCCACGCAGGTCGGCATACAGTTCGCCTTTCCAGCGCTTCAGGTCGGACGGACGGGCGGCGAAGCGGTGGCGGAAGCGCGCCCGCAGGTCGATCGGCTGGCCCAGCGCGCGCGGGGGCGTGGCGCGCAGCGCGAAGCGGTGGCCGCCGCCGAAGCGGTTCAGCAGGGCCAGGGTGACGTCGTCCAGGACCAGGGTGGGCGTGCCGCGCAGCTCGTCGGTCCAGGCGACGCGGCCCTCGCGGATCACGATCTCGCGCTGGCGCAGCAGCCAGTCGGCGCCACGCCCGTCGTCCTGCTTGTGCGGATCGAGGCGCACACCGGCCACCCGCAGCACGCCATCCGCGCCGCGCCGCACGTCCAGCTGCGGGCGGGTAATTTCGAGCGCGTGCAGGCGCGGCTCGAAGGCGGCCAGGCTCCACCAGGACAGCGCCGCCTCGACCCGCGGCAGGGCCAGCGCCTGGCGTCCGCCGCGCTCGATCAGGCGTACGTCATCCAGGCGCAGGACCGGATGAATGCCGCGCCAGGACGCGCCAAGGCGCCCGATGGTGACCTGGTTGCCGAGCGCGCGCCCGGCGGCGGCCTCGATGTCGCTCTTATATAGGTCGATGTTGGGGAGGATCGCGTAGCGCAGTGCGAGGAACAGCAGCCCCAGGCCGAAATACAGCAGCAGCACCAGCTTGATGGCGAACCCGAGGAAATGGTGGGAAGCCAGGTTGGCGTAACGATAGGCCGCGCGCAGCCGCTGCCAGCGCACGGCCAGCGGCAGGTGGGCCTCGGCCGCCCGCGGTTCCCGGTTGTCCATCAAGGTGCTCAAAAAGGTTCGCCGTAAATTGATTCTCTAATAACAGATCGCTTGCAACAGTCGCGGCGTCTACCTTACCATCGTGCACACCCCAAGCGGCACGGCGGGCAATTCTACCGCACGAATGCCTGCCGGACGGCAAAACTCACCCGGACCGACACCATGCCTCTTCCTTCCCCGGCCGCCCCCGCGCCTGCCTCCACCGGACCGGCGAGCGCCTCCCGTTTCCTGCAGCGCTGGCTCGGCGCCGATCCGGCGCGCCAGGCCCGGCTCGACGAGCTGTCCCGATTATCGCTGGCCGATGCCGACTTCGGCGCCTTGTTGGCGCGCGAGCAGGCCGGCGCCGCGGGCGCTGCCCTTCCCCTGCCCCTGCCGCGCGCCATGCGGCGCCTGCGCAACCTGCTGGTCTGCGCCCTCGTCCGGCGCGACCTGGAAGGCCGGGCCAGCCTGGACGAAGTGGTGACCGCCATGACCCGCTTCGCCGACTTCGCCATCCAGACCCACTGCGCCGCCCTCACCGGGGAACTGCGCGCCGCGCACGGCGTCCCGACCGGCGCGGAGTCGGGCCGCCCCCAGGAACTGATCGTGCTGTCCATGGGCAAGGGGGGCGGGGGCGAACTCAACGTATCGTCCGACATCGACCTGATCTTCGTCTATCCCGAGGATGGCGATACCGCGGCCGGCCCCGGCCAGCGCCAGCTGTCGAATCACGAGTTCTTCGTGCGCCTCGGCCGGCGCCTGAACGCGGCCCTGTCGGAAATCATCGAGGACGGCTTCACCTTCCGCGTCGACATGGCGCTGCGCCCGAACGGCAACTCCGGGCCGCTCGCGGCCAGCCTCAACATGGTCGAAGAGTACCTCATTGTGCAGGGCCGGGAATGGGAGCGCTATGCCTGGGTCAAGGCGCGCGCCGTTACCGGCGATCCGCAGGACATCGCGGCGCTGGAAGCGATCGTGCGGCCCTTCGTGTTCCGGCGCTACCTCGACTTCGGGGTGATCGATGCGATCCGCAATATGCATGCCCAGATCCGGGCCGAAGTGAAGCGCCAGGAGCGGCTGCATCCGGAACGCAGCCACAACGTCAAGCTGGGGCGCGGCGGGATCCGCGAGATCGAGTTCCTGGCCCAGGTGTTCCAGCTGATCCGCGGCGGGCGCGACCCGGCCCTGCGCAACCGCTCGACCCGCGCCACCCTGCGCCTGCTGGCCGAGCGCGAACTGCTGCCGGAGGACACGGTGACGCGCCTGCTGGAAGCCTACACCTTCCTGCGCAACCTGGAACACCGCCTGCAATACCTGGACGATGCCCAGACCCATACCCTGCCCGCCAGCGAGGACGACCGGCTGACGGTGGCGCACATGATGGGCCTGCCGGACACCGCGACCCTGCTGGCCCGGCTGGACGCGCAGCGCGCCTTCGTCGCCGCCCAGTTCGACGCCATCTTCGCCGACAAGACCGAGCCGGCCGCGCCGCAGGCGCCGACCCTGGCCGACGACCCGGAAAACCACGAAGCCATCGCGGCCCGCCTGGCCGAACTCGGCTATGACGATCCGCCCGCCGCCGCCGCCCGCCTGGTGGCCACCCTGCAGGGGCCGCGCCTGTCCAGCCTGCCCGACGCCAGCCGTGCCCGCCTGCTGGCGCTGGGCGACGCCGCGCTCGGCCAGATCGCCACCGTGGTGCGCGAAGCCGGGGTCGGCAGCCACACCGCCACGCTCGGGCGCCTGCTCGATTTTTTCGAAGCGATCGCGCGCCGCTCGGCCTACCTGTCGCTGCTGACCGAATACCCGCACACCCTGGAACGGGTGATCCGCATGATGAACGCCAGTGGCTGGGCCGCCCTGTTCCTGACCCAGCACCCGCTCCTGCTCGACGAACTGCTGGACGACCGCAACGAGAACGCCGGCAGTCCGGAACAGCTCGCCCAGCTGGCCGCCAGCGTCGACGAGCAGCTGGAGGCGGCGGCCGGCGACACCGAGCGCCAGCTCGACATCCTGCGTGAAGCCCACCACGCCCAGCTGTTCCGCCTGCTGGCCCTGGACCTGGCCGGCGAACTCTCGGTCGAGCGCCTGGCCGATCACCTGTCGCTGCTGGCCGACACCATCGTCGGCGCCACCGTGCGCCACGCCTGGCGCACGGTGGCCAGCCGCCACATCGAGGAGCCGCGCTTCGCCGTCATCGCCTACGGCAAGCTGGGCGGCAAGGAACTCGGCTACGTGTCCGACCTCGACGTCATCTTCCTGTTCGACGACGAGGACGAGATGGCACCGTCCAACTACGCCAAGCTGGCCCAGCGCTTCATCACCTGGAACACGGCGCACACGGCGGCCGGGATCCTGTTCGACATCGATACCGCGCTGCGCCCGGATGGCGCCAGCGGCATGCTGGTGTCCACCGTGGCCGCCTTCGAGCGCTACCAGCACGCGTCGGCCTGGATCTGGGAACACCAGGCCCTGACCCGCGCCCGCTTCTGCGCCGGCGACGCCGCCATCGGCGCGCGTTTCGAACGCATCCGCGAGGCCGTGCTGCGCAAGGACCGCAGCGGCCAGGAACAACAGCTCAAGATTGAAGTCTGCGCGATGCGCCGGCGGATGCGCGAGGCCAACGTGCATCCCGGCCCCCTGTTCGACCTCAAGCAGGACCAAGGCGGCATGATCGATATCGAGTTCATCGTCCAGTACCTGGTACTGCGCCATGCGGCAGTCTATCCGCAGCTGACGGCGAATGCCGGCAACATCGCCCTGCTGCGCCTGGCGGGCGAACTTGGCCTGATCGACCCGGGCCTGGGCGCGGCCGTGGCCGACGCCTACCGCGCCATGCGCCGCCTGCAGCACCAGGTACGCCTGCAGGGACAGGAAAAGGCGCGCGTCGATCCGCAGCTGCTGGGCGAGCATCCGGCCCAGGTGCGGCGCCTGTGGGAAGCCTGTTTTGGTGTAGCGCCGCCCTGAGGCTATTGCGTCACCCCGCCTGTACTTTTCAGTTACATGCACCAGAGTGGTGCATGTCACTTTTTCAATATCTTTTCCCTATCGTCTGCCCGCTAATCTGGCATACATATGCTATTGACTTTTGGGTCAGAGATTTCCCGTCATAACTGTTGTTTTCGCGACATATTTCCCCTTCCATGGCATTGACGCTAGTCAACGCGTGATGATCTTATAAAGATGTGTATGCATATTGGCTACCCGTTTACCCACGGTTACGCCACGCCACACAGGTTGCAATTTTTGAAAAACAGAAACGTGCCCCTAAGGGGTGCAAGACGGAGAACACATGCAACAACCAACCAAGATCGCGCTGGCCGTCGCCATCGCCCTCCAGTCGATGATGAGTGCCGCGGTGCAGGCCCAAGAAGCCCCGCAACGTGTCGAAATCACCGGTTCGCGTATTCGCCAGGTCGACCTGGAAACCGCGCAGCCGGTGCAGGTCGTGAACCAGGAACAGATCCAGAAGAGCGGCCTGGTGACCGTTGGCGACATCGTCAACCAGCTGTCCTCGGTCGGCACCCCGGCCTTCAGCCGCGGCTCGGTCCTGACCTCGAACCGCGAACAGGGTGGCCAGTACATCAACATGCGTAACCTCGGTGCGCAGCGTCTGCTGGTGTTGGTCAACGGCAAGCGCTGGACGGCATCGGTGGCGGGCTTCACCGACATGTCGACCGTTCCGTCGGCACTGATCGAGCGCATCGAAGTGCTGAAGGACGGCGCATCGTCGATCTATGGTTCGGATGCGATCGCAGGCGTGGTCAACATCATCCTGAAGAAGAGCATGGATGGCGGCACCGCCAGCGCCTACTATGGCGAGAACGCACTGGGCGACGGCCAGAACAAGGACTTCTCGGTCTCCTACGGCGCCACCGCCGAGAAAGCGAGCCTGCTGTTCGGCCTGACCCACACCACCCAGGGTGAAGTGTGGGCCAAGGACCGCAACAGGACCGCCTTCACCTTCGGTCCGGGACACTACAATTCCGGCTTCGGCGGCGGACCATGGGGCCGCATCACCCCGGTGAACGCATCGGGCGGTTCGAACACCACCGCCTCCGCCGGCGGCTTCAACCGCATCATCAACCACACCGGCAGCTTCGACGGCGTGGGCACGGGCGCGGATTCGCGCAACCCGAACAGCTACCACCCCTACACCGGCGCCGACGCCGACGTGTTCAACGCGACCCAGCAGATGCACCTGCTGTCGCCGAACAAGCTGACCTCGATCTTCACCAAGGGCGAGATCGAGCTGCCGTTCGACATGCGCCTGACCTCGACCGCCATGTACGCCGTGCGCGACTCGAGCCGCCAGATCGCCGGCTATCCGCTGAGCTCGACCACCCAGTCCAAGTACCCGGTCTACATCGACAAGGACAACTACTTCAACCCGTACGGCAACCAGGTGGCCGGTGCCGGCAAGGGCATCGACCTGTTCTTCGCCCGCCGCACCATCGAAGTGCCGCGTCAGACCGACAACACCAACCGCACCCTGCACATCGACGCGGCCCTGGAAGGCGGCTTCGAACTGCGCAGCCTGCCGTGGAACTGGTCGCTCGCCTACAACTACAACAAGGTTGAAGGCAGCAACACCGGCTACGGCGACCTGAACCTGCTGAACCTGAAGAAGGCCCTCGGCCCATCCTTCATGAATGCTTCCGGCGTAGTCCAGTGCGGCACCCCGACCAGCCCGATCCCGCTGGCCGAGTGCGTGCCGTTTGACATCGTCGGCGGCCCGTCGGCCTCGACCCCGGCAGCCCTGAACTACGTCATGGCAGTCGGCCAGGCTACCTACGGTTCGACCATCAGCAACGCCAACGCCGACCTGAGCGGTGAAGTCTTCACCCTGCCGGCCGGCGCGGTCGGCGTCGCCGGCGGCCTCGAGTACCGCACCGTCCGCGGCTACGACCGTCCAGGCCAGTTCGAGCAATCGGGCTACTCGACCGGCCTGGCCGGCAACTCGACCTTCGGCCGCTTCACCGTCCGTGAAGCCTACCTCGAAGCCAACATCCCGCTGCTCAAGGGTGTGCCGATGGCCGAGCTGCTGAACCTGAACCTGGCGTCGCGCTATTCGGACTACTCGAACTTCGGTTCGACCACCAACAGCAAGGCCAGCTTCATGTGGAAGCCGATCAAGGACCTGTTGGCACGCGGCACCTGGGCCGAAGGTTTCCGCGCCCCGACCCTGAACGACACCTTCGGTGGCGGCTCGCAATCCTATGACAGCTACCTCGACCCGTGCGACAGCCAGTTCGGCAACGCGGCGACGACCCCGGCCACCAAGGCGCGCTGCACCGCCGCCGGCGTGCCGGTCAACTTCCGCCAGGTCAACCAGGCAGGCACCCCGGTCACCGCCGGCGGCGCCCAGACCCCGACGCCGTTCCAGACCGGCGCCGGCAACGCCAACCTGCAACCGGAAACCGCGGTCACCAAGACCGCCGGCTTCGTCTACAGCCCGTCCTACGTGCCTGGCCTGTCGGTCGGCCTGGACTGGTTCAACATCCGCGTCAACAACCGCATCACCGGCATCACGGCTTCCTACGTCGTGAACCAGTGCTACGTCGATGGCGTGACCAGCTTCTGCGATGTGATCAAGCGTGATCCGATCTCTGGCCAGATCGTCAACCTGTCGCGCGGCAATGCCAACCTGGGTGCGATGGAAACCGAAGGCTACGACCTGAGCCTGAGCTACCGCATGCCGCGTACGGCCTATGGCCTGTTCGGCTTCCGTTCGGAATCCACCTACGTCGACTCCTGGCGCCTGAAGTCGAGCAACACGGCCAACTTCACCGAGTACGCCGGCGAGTTCGACATCTTCAAGTGGAAAGCGAACATCGCCTTCGACTGGAGCATGGGCAACTGGAGCGTGACCCTGGGCAACCGCTTCTACAGCAGCCAGAAGAACCGTTGCTGGACCGTGAAGCCGGCTGTCGAGTGCTCGAACCCGGAGGGCCTGGCCACCTGGGGCACCGGCTACAACAAGTTCAAGGAGATGTGGTATTCCGACCTGTCGGTTGGCTACGCGCTGCCATGGAACGCGAAGCTGCTGGCCGGTATCAACAACATCGGCAACAAGGGCCCGATCGTGAACTACAACGCGAACAGCGGCTACGGTGGCCCGAACTCGTCGAGCTCGGTCAACCCGGAACTGCCGATCGACCGCTTCTTCTACGTTCGCTACAACCAGAACTTCTGATTCTGGAAAATAGTCGCGTTTGATCCGTTCCACGCAATTTAATTGCGTTTCAAGCCCGTCCGGCGCAAGCCAGGCGGGCTTTTTTGTTTGGATCAGGCAGTATGCATACGTCAATCGTTAAATTAAATTTGTAAAGTAAATACACATAATTGCAACAATTGTGTATTTACTAAAGTTGATTCAGTTGACACTCCTGCCGCGGCGGTGCTCTTATTGCTGACTTGAAAGTAATTCCAGTTATGAGATTAACTACTTTCAGGTGGTCTTCATCGACCTTCCCGCTGGCCGCACCCCAAGGACGGCCGCGTTTTCACATTAGGAGTTTTGCAACATGATGGAAACAATCTTGTCCCGGTCGGTCCGCGCGATCTGCCTGGGCGGCATGACCCTCAGCATGGGCGCCGCATTCGCCCAGGACGCAGCCCAGCCGCTGCAGCGCGTCGAAGTGACCGGTTCGCGTATCCGCCAGGTCGACCTGGAAACGGCCCAGCCGATCCAGATCATGACCCAGGAGCAGATCCAGAAGACCGGCCTGATCACCGTCGGCGACGTCCTGAACCAGCTGTCCTCGGCCGGTTCGCCGGACTTCAGCAAAGGCGGCTCGCTGACTTCGAACCGTGAGAATGGCGGCCAGTACATCAACCTGCGCAACCTGGGCTCGAACCGCCTGCTGGTGCTGGTGGACGGCAAGCGCTGGACCCAGTCGGTGGACGGCTTCACCGACATGTCGACCGTGCCGGCTTCCATGATCGACCGCATCGAAGTGCTGAAGGATGGCGCGTCGTCGATCTACGGTTCGGACGCGATTGCTGGCGTGGTCAACATCATCCTGAAAAAACGCATCGACGGCGGCAACCTGAGCGTCTACGTCGGCCAGAACTCCGAAGGCGACGGCAAGAGCAAGGACTTCTCGCTGACCATGGGCGCCAACAGCGACAAGGTCTCGCTGATGTTCGGCCTGTCGCATACCGAGCAGGGCGTGGTATGGGCCAACAAGCGCCCGATCACCGGCTTCCCGCGCGGTCCGAAATACCCGACCGAAGGCTTCGGTGCCGGCCCATGGGGCGAGATCCTGCCGCTCGACTTCTCCTGGGACAAGGTGCTGAACCACACCGGCGGCGCCCTGGGCGACGGCACCGGCGCCGATTCGCGCAACCCGGCCAACTACCACGACTGGGACGGCCGTCCGGAAGACAACTTCAACAGCGCGTCGCAGATGATGTTCGCGATGCCGACCAAGCTCGACACGCTGTTCACCAAGGGTACCGTCGAACTGCCGTACAACATGACCTTCACCACCACGGCCATGTACTCGCAGCGCAAGGGCGTGTCGCAGGTCGCGGGCTATCCGCTGCAGAGCGGATCGCAGCCTGACTTCCCGGTCTACATCGACAAGGACAACTGGTACAACCCGTACGGCAACTGGGTGCAGGGCGCAGGCAATGGCCAGGACCTGTACTTCATCCGCCGCACGATCGAGCAGCCGCGCGTGACCGAGAACCAGAACCGCACCCTGCATATCGACGCGACCCTGGCCGGCGAATTCGAACTCCGTTCGCTGCCATGGAACTGGAGCGTGGGCTATAACCACAGCGCCCTGCGCGGCTCGCTGCTGGGCACCGGCAACGTCAACCTGCTGAACCTCAAGAAGGCCCTCGGCCCATCGTTCCGCAACGGTTCCGGCGTGGTCCAGTGCGGCACTCCGGACGCCCCGATCGCCCTGGCCGAGTGCAAGCCGTGGGACATCCTGGGCGGCCCGTCGGCCTCCAACCAGGAAGTCATCAACTACGTGATGGCCACCGGCCAGGCGACCTACGGTTCGACCATCAACAGCGCCACCGCCGACATCGCCGGTGAAGTGTTCACCCTGCCGGCCGGCGCAATCGGTATCGCAGCCGGTATCGAGCACCGCGAAGTGCGCGGCTACGACCTGCCGGGCCAGTTCGAGCAGTCCGGTTACTCGACCGACCTGGCCGGCAACCCGACCCGTGGCCGCTATACGGTGAGGGAAGCCTACGCCGAGCTCAACGTCCCACTGCTGAAGGGCGCCCCCCTCGCCGACCTGCTGAGCGTCAACCTGGCCACCCGCCACTCCGACTACAGCAACTTCGGCGTGACCAACAACAGCAAGGCCAGCTTAATGTGGAAGCCGATCAAGGACCTGCTGGTGCGCGGCACCTGGGCGGAAGGCTTCCGTGCACCGTCGGTGGGAGACACCTTTGGTGGCGGCCAGCAGACCTTCGACGATTATCTCGATCCGTGCGACTCGCTGTACGGCCAGACCAGCGACCCGGCCGTGGCGCAGCGCTGCGCGGCCGCGGGCGCGGGCGCCGGCTTCCGCCAGGAATCGCAGACCGGACCGATCACCAGCGCCGCTGGCGACCAGAGCCCCTACCCGTTCATGGCGGGCGCGGGCAATGCGGCCCTGACCCCGGAAACCGCGATCACCAAGACCGCCGGCTTCGTCTACAGCCCGTCCTACGTGCCGGGCCTGACCGTGGGCCTGGACTGGTTCAACGTGAAGATCACCAACCAGATCACCGAGATCACGGCGACCGACGTGGCGGAATACTGCTACGTGCAAGGCCTGGCACCGTACTGCTCGGTCATCAAGCGTGATCCGCTCAGCGGCCAGATCATCTCGCTGGCGCGCGGCAACGCCAACATCGGCGCGCTGGAAACCGAAGGGCTCGACCTGTCGATCGGCTATCGCCTGCCGCGCACCCAGTACGGCCAGTTCGGCATCCGTTCCGACACCGCCTATGTCGACAAGCTGCGCGACCAGGCCGAAGCCGGCGGCGAGTGGACCAACTACGAAGGCCAGTACTTCTACAACCGCGTCAAGTCGAACCTGGCGCTGGACTGGAGCCTGGGCAACTGGAGCGCCACCTGGACCTCGCGTTACCACAGCGGCGTGAAGGATCGCTGCTACAAGGTCAACGCTGAAGAGTGCTCGAACATCGGCGGCCAGGCGAGCTGGGGCAAGAACTACAACAAGCTGGGTAGCGTGACCTACACCGACCTGAGCGTGGGCTACAAGACCGCGTGGAATGGCCAGGTCATGGTCGGCGTGAACAACCTGTTCGACAAGAAGCCGCGCCTGATCACCACCTCCGCCGCCTCGTCCTCGCGCGTGGATGCGGACTACCCGATCGACCGCTTCTTCTACGTGCGCTACAACCAGTCGTTCTGATGAACGGGCCCGCCAGGGCCTGAACCGAAGGACCACGATGCCCGCCGGGTTCGCCCGGCGGGCATTTTTCGTTGGGCGCGGGTATCATGCTCGCTTGGCGTCCATCCGGACGCAACACAGAAGAACACCATGGCAATCAACATCAAGAACGACAGGGATATCGCGAAGATGCGCGTGTCCGGCCGCCTCGCCGCCGAGGTCCTCGCGATGATCAAGGATTACGTCGTGCCCGGCGTCTCCACCGAGGAACTCGACCGCCGCTGCAACGAATACATCCGCAAGATACAGAAGGCCACGCCGGCCAACGTCGGCTACCACGGCTTTCCGAAGACCCTGTGCACCTCGGTCAACGGCGTGGTCTGCCACGGCATCCCGAGCGAGAAGGAGATCCTGAAGGACGGCGACATCGTCAACATCGACGTCACCGTGATCAAGGATGGCTGGCACGGCGACACCAGCCGCATGTATTTTGTCGGCGAACCCGCGCTTGAAGCGAGGAAGCTGGTCGACACTACCTATAGCGCCATGATGGCCGGGATCCGGCAGGTCAGGCCGGGCGCGCGCCTGGGCGACGTCGGCCACGCGATCCAGAAGCTGGCCGAGGGCGCCGGCTACGCGGTGGTGCGCGAATACTGCGGCCACGGCATCGGCCGCGTCTACCACGAGGACCCGCAGGTGCTGCACTACGGGCGGCCGAACACCGGCCTGCTGCTCAAGGAAGGCATGACCTTCACGGTCGAACCGATGATCAACCTTGGCGGCGCCGACGTCGACCAGCTGGACGATGGCTGGACCGTGGTGACCAGCGACGGTTCGCTGTCGGCCCAGTGGGAACACATGGTGGCGGTCACGAAGAACGGCGTCGAGATCCTGACGCCATGGCCGGACGCCTGAGACCGCGCTTTACTTGACGAAGGCGATGATGCGGTCGGCGCCGGGCGCATCGATCGGGCCCGTGAAGCGCAGGACCCTTTCCGCGCCCAGGTCCATCGACGCAGGGGGAAACGCAGTCGCCAGCAGCAGGGCCAGTGCGCCATGCCGGAATCCGGCTTGCCATCCATTCATATGAGGCACCCTGGCCGGCAGGCCGGTCAAGCGATCGGCAGACCGGAACGGGCCTGGCTCAGTTCATCGTGCAACTGCCGCACTACTTGCGCCGCAGGTACGCTGACACCATTGCCGAGCGACTCGACAAAGCGGCAGGCAGCGAATCCCGCGGCTGCGCGGTCGTAGCGTTCCAGCCATGCGCGTCGCTGCGGCATCCGCTCGGGCGAAACCGGCCAGATGCCGGGCCGTGGCCGTAGCCGTTCCTGCAACCCGATGCGCCATGGCTTGGCCGTGAGGCGTGCCCGGAAGCAGTGCTGGTTCAGGCACATGGCCACGTACATGGGATCGGCGCCCAAGGCCTGGAAGCATGCGGCCACCTCGGGTTCCCGTGGATCGAACAGGCGATGGGTGGCGAGCAGGCGCAGGCCGGCTGGCGTACGGTAGACATGGAGCAGCCAGTCGGGGCGCGTGCGCATGAAGCGCAGCACGCGCGCACGGGCGATCGCTTCCGGCCCGCCCCTGGCCCCAACCAGCTTGCGGTGGACCAGCTTCGCCAACGTGGATGCCAGCCACAGGCTTGCCAGCGTGCCGATCACGCCCGTTATCCACAAGCTGCGCGGGGCGGCGCCAGCCGCGGCCGACAGATACACCGCCGCCGTCACGGCGGCGAGCAGGAGCAGGGTCGTGTTCCGCACCATGCGCCAGCTGGGGGCCTCGGGGAAATCGATATCGGCACACAGCACGCCTGGGGTATTCAGGCAGCGCGCGCCATATGAATTGCGGGTAATGACGGTCTCGTCGAAGCGGGCGAGCACTTCCTCCCGAATCGGCAGCCCATTGCCGCCGTTGTACGGCGCCTTGCGTTCACGCCGCGGCAAGGCTGCGCCCTGGATTGCTTGTGGACTGCCTTCAAAAAAAAACCCGGCCGAAGCCGGGTTTTTGCTAGGCGCGATGCGCTTAGAAGTTGTACTTCGCCGAGACGGTGAAGTAACGGCCGTATGGGTTGTGCAGGCCCGAGTTGTAACCCACGCCACCGATTGCGCCGTAACGCGGATCGTACGGTGCGGCTTCGTCGAACAGGTTCTGGATGTTGAAGGTCAGAGCCAGGTTCTTGATGCCGGTGTAGGTGTAACCCACGCCGACACGGACCCATTCCTTGACCGCGCAATCCGGGAACGCTGCCAGGTAGCCAGGAACGGCTGCGCTGGCGCTCGGGAAGTTGGCCGTGGTGCTGCTGTTCACAGCCGGAGCGTAGTGGCAGAACGCCGCCGGATAGGTACGGTCGGCGTCATACTTGCGACGCAGCGAGACCTGGCCGGTGTAGTTCAGGTTGGCACTGAACGCGTGGGCGCCACGGGTCAGCGATGCCGACATGTTGGTCTTCCAGCGCGGGATGTCCAGGCCGCTCGACAGGTTCCAGTCGATCAGGCCGGCGTTGTAGCCAGCGAGGTTGTGCTCGGTGTCGCCGTCGTGCTGCGCCAGGTAGTAACCGTGGGTGTAGGTCGAGGTCAGCTTGGCGCTGAAGTTACCCATCGAGCCCAGGTTCTTGCGGAAGGCCACGTCGATGTCGACGCCGCGGGTTTCCATTGCACCCTGGTTGGTCCATGGCAGGCGGACGGCCAGCAGCGGACCGGTACCCGGGATCGGGCGACCCTGTGCGTCACGCAGCAGGTTGTCCGGGTTGGTGTCGCGCACGACCAGGTCCGGGTTCTTGTCTTCGTTACGCAGGGCTTCGAATTCCGAACCCAGGGCCACTTCGTCGATCTTGCGGATCTTGAAGAAGTCCAGGCCGAAGTCCCAGTTGGTGGTCGGCGAGAACAGGATGCCGAACGAGTAGGACTTCGAGGTTTCCGGACGCAGGTCCGGGTTCGCGCCACCGGTGCCCGATGCCGACTTGTTGCAGTCTGCTTCGGTCGCGCCTGGTTTCGGGGTCTTCTCGTCGGCTTCGCAACGACGCGGGTCATGCAGGCCCGAGACGAAGAACTGGGCGCCGCCCGGGGTCACCTGCGACAGTGCCGGAGCACGGAAGCCTTCGGCGTAGGTACCGCGGAATGCCAGGGTCTTGGTGGCGTTCCACTTGGCGCCGACCTTCGGCACGAAGTTGGCCTTCATGCCTTCGTACTTGTCCCAGCGGCCAGCCCAGTCCATCTCGAAGTTCTTGAAGAACGGGGTGCGGAACTCGATGAAGCCCGACTTGACGTCGCGCTCGCCGTCGATGATGGTGTTGGCCAGGCCGTAGATGTTACCGGCTGCCAGTTCGGCGTCCGGGGTCATCTTCAGCGATTCGCGGCGGAATTCGGCGCCGACTGCCATGCCAATCTGGCCGCCCGGCAGGTTGCCGAAGGTGGTCGATGCCTTGGCGTCGACGTGGGCGATCTTCGAACGGTCGTCGCTGCGGGTGCTGCGGAACAGGGTCGGGTCAGCTGCCACCTGGGCGATGGTGGCGCCCTGGTTGATCTTGTTCAGGGTCGGCAGGTACAGGCGGCCGTTGTAGCCGTCTTCCTTGCGTGCCTCGTTGTACAGGAAGGCGGTTTCCCAATCCCAGTTGAAGTGCGAGCCCGACAGGCCGGTCAGGAAGCGGCCGGTCTGGTTGATGGTCTCGGTGCCGTTCGGCGCGTTCTCGAAGCGGTAGGCGAACGAAGCGCGCGCGTTCGGGAACGGATTGTCCGGGTGGCCGATCGGCAGGATGGTCTGGTACGACGGCGCCACGCCGCCCGAGGTGAAGTTGGTCACCGGGCCGGTGCTGATCGCGATCGGGGCCGCGGTGTAGCGGCGCTCGGTGCGGGCATAGGCCACTTCGGCGAAGGCGCGCACGTTGTCGCTGATCTTCAGGACGCCGCGGCTCAGGAAGCTGCCGTCTTCGCCTTCGCTGGTACCTTCCAGGTACGGCGTGGTGTCGAAGTTACAGAAGGTGCGGCCGAAAAACACGCTGTTGGTGGCGAAGCCCATCGCGGCGCTGCCGACGATCTGGCGGTCGGTCGGGCAGTTGTCCAGCGGGGTGCGGAAGCGCTCGGCGGCGTTGGCCTGGGTCGCGGTGAACTGGCGCGAACCCGGGGTGGTTTCGCGGTAGAACAGCGGTGCGCGCGAGATGTTGCTGCCGTAGTTGGTCGCGTAGCGGTTCTGCAGGCGCTTGTATTCGTCGAACTTGATGTCGGTGACGTCCTTGCGCAGGGTGCGGTCGCGCTTCGACAGGTCAGCCGTGAAGAACACGTTGAAGCCGTCGGTCTCGACGTCGCCCAGGCCGGTGAAGAAGGTCACGCCCTTGCGTGCGAATTCGCCATCATCGTTGGCGCTCATGCGGGCGCTGATTTCCGAGCCGCGGAACGAGGACTTGGTGATGAAGTTGATGACGCCGCCGATCGCGTCGGAGCCGTACACTGCCGATGCGCCGTCCTTCAGGATCTCGACGCGCTCGAGCGCGTTGATCGGGATCTGGTTCAGGTCATACAGGGTCGAATTGCCGTTGTTCGGGTCGGCATAGGCCGACGGCGCCATGCGGCGGCCGTTCAGCAGGATCAGGGTCGAGGTCGACGACAGGCCACGCAGCGACGCGGTCGAGACGCCGCGCGAGAAGCCGCCGTCGTTCGTGTCGATGTTGTTGTCGGTACCCATCGACGGCACCAGGCGGATCAGCTCGGTGACGGTGGCTGCGCCGGACTCGCGGATTTCCTTGGCGGTAATGGTCTGGATCGGCTGGGTGCCTTCCTTGTCCGTACGCTTCAGGTTCGAGCCCGTCACATAGACGGTGGCCGGCGCTTCCGAAGCGGAATTTTGCGCCAGGGCGAACGGTGCGGCGCCAACTGCCAGGGCAACTGCGACGACACTGTGTTTCAAGAGTGGTTTATTCACGTTTTCTCGTCCCTACGATTTTTAATATTTCTCAATGCAAACCATATGCACTTGGTGCATACAGAGGATTAGTCTCGCAGGAACTTGCAACAAAGAAAACGATTTTCTTAAGGAATGACGAAAAAAACTTGATATCTGTTGTTTTTCCTCAACGCAGAATATTCTTCTGCATAAAGACCATATGACTATACGAAAAACGCCCCTTTCGGGGCGTTTTGGCAAACTTCCGTATGTACGACCAGACATCAGGGTAAGCGCGGCCGATGCGCCTGCCGCCTGGCAGGCGTCATCGGAAAACGGTCGTTCCTCAGGTCGTATCGCGCCCTTGCGGGCGCTACACCGGGCTTACTTGGCGTTCATCAGGGCAACGGTGGTGTCCAGCATGCGGTTCGAGAAACCCCACTCATTGTCGTACCACGAACTGACCTTCACCAGGCGGCCCGAGACCTTGGTGAGAGTGGCATCGAAGTTCGACGAAGCCGGGTTGTGGTTGAAGTCCACCGAGACCAGCGGGTCGGTGTTGTAGGTCAGGATGCCTTTGAGGGCGCCTTCCGAAGCCGACTTCATGATCTGGTTGACTTCCTCGACCGTGGTGTCGCGCTTGGCGATGAAGGACAGGTCGACGATCGATACGTTGATGGTCGGCACGCGGATCGCGAAGCCGTCCAGCTTGCCGTTCAGTTCCGGCAGCACCAGGCCGACCGCGGCGGCGGCGCCGGTCTTGGTCGGGATCATCGACTGGGTGGCCGAACGGGCGCGGCGCAGGTCTTCGTGCATCACGTCGGTCAGCACCTGGTCGTTGGTGTAGGCGTGCACGGTGGTCATCAGGCCGGTTTCCAGGCCGATGGCGTCGTGCAGCGGCTTGACCAGCGGGGCCAGGCAGTTGGTGGTGCAGGAAGCGTTCGAGATCACGGTGTCGGTGCTCTTCAATACATCCTGGTTGACGCCGTAGACGATGGTGGCGTCGACGTCCTTGCCGCCCGGTGCCGAAATGATGACTTTCTTGGCGCCGCCCTTCAGGTGGCTTGATGCCTTCTCTTTGGTGGTAAAGAAGCCGGTGCACTCGAGGACCACGTCCACCTGCAACTCGCCCCACGGGATCTCGGCCGGGTTACGCTGCGCGAACACGCGGATCTTGTCGCCGTTGACGATCATGTTGTCGCCCTCGACCGTCACAGTGCCCGGGAACTTGCCGTGCGCGGTGTCGTAGCGGGTCAGGTGGGCGTTCGATTCAGCGTTGCCGAGATCGTTGATCGCCACGATCTGGATGTCTTGTTTCTTGCCGCCTTCGTAGAAGGCGCGCAGGATGTTGCGGCCGATGCGGCCATACCCGTTGATTGCAACTTTGATCGTCATTGCTTAGCTCCTGATTAGAAAAAAACTTTTTTCATGCCGCGAATGCAAAACGGGCCGCCCCAGGGCAGCCCGCGAGAACCCTTACGCCCCGATCACGCCCTTGGCCTTGGCCACGACGTTCTCGACGGTGAAGCCGAAGTGCTTGAACAGCACCGGCGCCGGCGCCGATTCGCCGAAGGTGTCGATGCCGACTACCGCGCCGTCCAGGCCCACGTACTTGTACCAGAAGTCGGTCACGCCAGCCTCGATGGCGACGCGCGGAATCCCGCGCGGGAGGACGCTTGCCTTGTAGCTCGCCGCCTGGCGCTCGAACACGTCGGTGGACGGCATCGAGACCACGCGTGCGGCGATGCCCTCGCCTGCCAGCGCATCGGCGGCCTTCATGGCCAGTTCGACTTCCGAACCGGTGGCGATCAGGATGACTTTCGGCTCAAGCGCGTCGCGCAGCACGTAGCCGCCCTTGGCGATGTCGGCGACCGTCGCGGCCTCGCGCTCCATGAACGGCAGGTTCTGGCGCGAAAAGATCAGGGTCGATGGGCCGTCCTTGCGCTGCACTGCCGCGCCCCAGGCCACCATCGACTCGACGGTGTCGCATGGACGCCAGTTGTCCAGGTTCGGGATCAGGCGCAGCGACGAGACGTGCTCGATCGACTGGTGGGTCGGGCCGTCTTCGCCCAGGCCGATCGAGTCGTGGGTGAACACGAACAGCGAGCGGATCTTCATCAGCGCCGCCATCCGCAGGGCGTTGCGGCTGTAGTCCGAGAAGGTCAGGAAGGTCGCGCCGAAGGGGATGAAGCCGCCGTGCAGGGCGACGCCGTTCTGGATCGCGGCCATGCCGAATTCGCGCACGCCGTAATTGATGTGGTTGCCCGGGATGCCCGAGCGCACCGCCACCGATTCCTTCCAGTTGGTCAGGTTCGAGCCGGTCAGGTCGGCCGAGCCGCCGAGGAATTCCGGCAGGGTCGCGGCCAGGGCCTGGATCGCGTTCTGCGAGGCTTTGCGGGTGGCGATGGTTTCTTTCTTGTCGACGCAGGAAGCGATGGCGGCGTTCAGCACTTCGTCGAAATTGCCCGGCAGCTCGCCCTTCATGCGGCGCTCGAATTCGGCAGCCAGCTCAGGGTGGGCGCCGCGGTACTCGGCGAACTTGGCGTTCCACTCGTTCTCATACTGCGCGCCGCGTGCCTTCGCGTCCCAGGCTGCGTAGATCTCGCCCGGGATGTCGAACGGGATCGGATCCCACAGCAGGTGCTGGCGCACGGCCGCGATTTCCTTGTCGCCCAGCGGGGCGCCGTGGACTTTATCGCCGCCTTCCAGGTTCGGGGCGCCCTTGCCGATGATGGTCTTGCAGCAGATCAGGGTCGGACGGTCCGACTGTTTCGCCTGCTCGATTGCAGCGGACACGTCGGCGACGCTGTGGCCGTCGATCTGGCCGATCACGTTCCAGCCGTAGGCTTCGAAGCGCTTTCGGGTGTCGTCGGTGAACCAGCCTTCCACGCGGCCGTCGATCGAGATGCCGTTGTCGTCGTACAGCCAGATCAGCTTGTTCAGGCGCAGGGTGCCGGCCAGCGAGGCCACTTCGTGCGAGATGCCTTCCATCAGGCAGCCGTCGCCCAGGAAGGCGTAGGTGTAGTGATCCACCACGTCGTAGCCCGGACGGTTGAATTCATAGCCCAGCAGCCATTCGGCCAGCGCCATGCCGACCGAATTCGCAATGCCCTGGCCCAACGGGCCGGTGGTGGTTTCCACGCCCGGAGTGATGCCCACTTCCGGGTGGCCGGCGGTCTTCGAGTGCAGCTGGCGGAAGTCGCGCAGGTCGTCCATCGACAGGTCGTAGCCGGCCAGGTGCAGCATCGCGTAGTGCAGCATCGAGCCGTGGCCGTTCGAGAGCAGGAAACGGTCACGGTTGAACCAGCCCGGATTGGCCGGGTTGTGGCGGTAGTGCTTGTCCCACAGCGCGACGCCGATCTCGGCCATGCCCATCGGCATGCCCGGGTGGCCGGAGTTGGCTTTCTGGACAGCGTCCATCGCCAGCGCGCGGATCGCGTTGGCCATCAGGGTGGTGGTTTGCGTAGATTTCATGGAGATACGAAGGTCTGGATTGGAAAACGGTGGCGTGCAGCTGGCCGTAACCCTGTATTTTAGCAGACCAGCGTGCTGCCCTATTAAAATGCAGTCCTGTTTACTCGCCAGAAAGCACCGCATGCCCCGTTTCTACTGTCCACAGCCGCTCGTCGTGGGCGCCGCCGTCGCGCTGCCGGAAGCCGTTGCCCATCACTTGCACGTGCTGCGTCTGCAGCCGGGGGAGGCCCTGGTCCTGTTCAATGGCGAAGGCGGCCAGGCCCGCGCCACCCTGCTTGAAGTCGCCAAGCGGCGCGCCAGCGCGCAGGTCGAGGCACTGGAAGACGTCGAGGCCGAACTGCCCTATGCCGTCACGCTGGCCCAGGGCTTGCCCGAAGGGAGCAAGATGGACTGGATCATCGAAAAAGCGGTGGAACTGGGCGTGGCCGCGGTCCAGCCGCTGGCGGCGCAGCGCAGCGTGGTGCGGCTGTCGGGCGAGCGCGCGGAAAAACGCCAGGCCCACTGGCAGGGCGTGATCGAGGCCGCCTCCGAGCAGTGCGGCCGCAACCGGCTGGCCCGGCTGCATCCGCTGCAGGAAGTCGGCCGCTGGCTGGCGGCGCCCTGCCCCACCGCGCGCATCCTGCTCAGTCCGCGCGGCGAGCGCTCGCTGGCGGCGTGGGCCAGGGAAAACGGTCCGCAGGACCTGAGCCTGATGGTGGGCCCGGAAGGCGGTTTCAGCCGTGAAGAAGAAGATGCGGCGATCGCCGCCGGGGCGCTGGCACTGACGGTTGGTCCGCGCGTGCTGCGTACCGAGACGGCGGCGCTGGCGGCGCTGGCCATGCTCGGCGGCCTCTGGGACGGCATGTAATTCTTACCAAACGGTAAAAAAGAAACCCCGCAGCAGGTCGCCCTGCTGCGGGGTTGTGTTCGTCGGGACGACGGCATCGCTGCCGCCGCCCTGTCAAACATTAGAACGCGTAGGTCAGGCCCAGGCTGTAGAAGCGGCCCACAGCGCCCGGCTGGTGCAGCGAGGCGTTGTACGAAGTCGACGCGCCGGCGTTACCGTAGGTAGCGACGTCGATCGGCGCCTGCCTGTCGAACAGGTTCAGGACCGCTGCACGCAGGGTCAGGTTCGGGGTCAGCTTGTACTGCAGGTTCAGGTTCGTCGTGGTGAACGAAGGAACGGTGCAGTAGTTCGCCGGCTGGACCAGGCCCGAGAAGTAGGCACGGCCGCCGACGTGTTCGCCGGTGGTGGCGCAGTCGGTCTCGCCCAGTGCCGGGTCGATGGTCGAGAAGCCGCTCGTGTAGTTCACGGTGGCGGTCACGTCCAGCGGGCCACGGTTGTAGCCGAGGGTGAACTGTGCACGGTCTTTCGGGTTACCGGTTGCGCCGCCGACCGACGACGGGCCCTGGGTGCCGGCCAGCTGGATGCGCTCGCCGCCGATGATGTTCTCGTAACCGAAGGTATGCGCCGCCGACAGGGCTGCCGAGACGGTGCCGCCATCGTTGGCCAGGCGCCAGCGGTAGCGCACGTCCGCTTCGATGCCGTGGGTTTCGGTGCCGCCCGCGTTGATGTACGGCGACAGGCCGTACAGGATCGGGCCGACCGACGGCACGCCGACGGTGGTGGTGGTGCCGTTGCCGGTCGCGATGTCGATCGGCGCTGCCGGACCACGGACCCAGGTCGGGACGAAGTTCGGGTCGTTACCTGCCTGGGTCACGACCAGGTTGTTGATCCTGATCTTGTAGTAGTCCAGGGTCATGTTCAGGCCGCGCATCGGTTCATAGATCAGGCCCAGGGTATAGGACTTCGACTTCTCAGGCTGCAGGTCCGGGTTGGTGGTCTGGACGTACGGCGGAGCGAAGCCGCAAGCCGATGGCACGTTGCCGGCGGTGGTACGGCTGCCGTTGGCGCACAGGATCGGGTCGTTGATCGCGTTGAAGGTGAAGAACGAACCTGCGTTGCCCACTTCAGCCGGGTTCGGCGCGCGGAAGCCACGTGCGAAGGTACCGCGGATACCGAAGTTCTGCACCGGGGTCCACTTGAAGTTGGCCGCCGGGGTGAACGAGTTGCCGTAGGTGTCGTAGTGGTCGTAGCGGCTCGAGAGGCTGACTTCGACGTTCTTGACCGGGGTCGCGCGCAACTCGGCGAAGATTGCCTGGTTGGTCTCGTCGCCGATGGTGAAGGCCGAGGTGTTGGCCACGGCGCCAATCGCGGTCAGCGAGGATGCCGGTGCGTTCTGCTCGCGCTTGTGCCAGTGGTAGCCGGCTGCGAAGGCCAGCGGACCCGCGCCGAACGACGGCAGGATTTCACGCGAACCGACCAGGTCGATGTAGTTCAGGGTCGATTCCAGGGTGTTGCTGAAGCGTGGCGAGACAGCGTCGACCAGGGTCGGCGAGTTGCCACCCAGGACGTTCCAGGAACCGTTGTTGATCGCGTTGTACAGGTTGCGGCGGTTGATGTAGCCGCTGTAGTTCGCGTCAACCTTGACTTTGGTCATGCCGGCTGCGGCCTGCACGTCCCAGCCCATGGCGCTACCGGTCAGGTCGGCCGAGATGCGGGTGGTGGTCGACTTGTTGTTGGTGGTCAGGTTGGGATCGATGTCCGGAATGTAGCCATACAGGCGAGCATTGTTCGGGAACGGGTTGGTGACGCCGGCGCCGACGCGTGCGCCCGGAGCGAACAGGGTGCTCGGGATGTTGTTGACGCGGGTGACCAGCACGCCGTTGTTCAGGGTGGTGACACCGTTGAACGAAGTCGGGCTGTAGGCCTGCGGGGTGGCGCCGCGGTTGTTGGTGCTTTCACGCTGGAACATGGACGCCTTCAGCGCCAGTTCCCAGTTGTCGTTCAGCTTCTTGGTCATGCCAACCAGCAGGTTGACGTTCTCGGTTTCCGGCTGGATAAAGCCGAAAGTATCGCGCACGGCGCACTGGCCGGCGCGGTAGGCGGTGTAGTTGCACTTCGACGGATCCAGGAACACGAAGTTGGCCGGATTGTCCACGCCGCCCGCGCCCGACGGGTTGTACAGGAACGGGCTGTTGGTCGGGGTCAGGTAGTTGTTCAGGTTGGTCGGCACACCCAGGGTGATGTTGTTGCCGCCGCGCGAACGCCAGTCGCGGTTCGCGTATTCGAAGTTGTCGCGCTCGGCAACCTTGATCGCGCCCTGCTTGCGGGTTTCAATGGTGAAGAAGGCGTTGTAGCCGTCGGCGTCGAGGTCGCCGATGCCCGAGCTGATCGAGGCGCGCTTGGTCTTGCCGCCACCGTGCTGGGTGTCGCCGTATTCGGCGGCCAGGCGGGTGCCGGTCAGGTTCTTCTTCAGCTTGATGTTGATCACGCCGGCGATCGCGTCCGAGCCGTACAGCGACGATGCGCCGGACTTCAGGACTTCGATCGATTCGATGGCGTCGAAGGGGATCGAGGACACGTCGACGAACTGGCGCTGGGCGTCGTCCGACAGCGGGTAGCCGGCCATGCGGTGGCCGTCGATCAGGACCAGGGTCGCGCCCACGGTCAGGCCGCGCAGCGAGATGCCCGATGCGCCGTTCGCGAATGCGCCGGCGAAGCCGGTGCCGAGGGTACCTGCACCGTTGGAGGCCAGGTCGGTCAGCAGTTCAGCCACCGAGGTCTTGCCGCTCTTCTGGATGTCGGCCGAGGTCAGCACCTGCACCGGGGTCGGGGTTTCCGTGTTGGCGCGGCTGATCAGCGAGCCGGTCACGACCACGCGCTGCGGGGTCGAGCCGCCTGCGGCTTCGGTCGTCTGTGCAAAGGCCGGCGCACTACCGGCCAGGGCGCCGCTGGCGAGCGCGCAAGCAACTGCGAACGGCAGCGACTTCAATTTGAACGTCATGAATACTTCTCCTTCTGGGCTTTTCTTAAAGTGGTTTTTGCCACCGCAGCGCGGTCGTCCCGCCCTGCGGTCGTCTCCTGCAAACCGGGCGCAAAATGCGCACGCCCTGCCGCGACAGTTGCCGGCCGGGGGCTTGAAGGTTTATTTCATACAACACGACATCTGTATATCGCCGCTTTTTAATGGCGGCATTCTTCCGTACCTGAACTACTAGGACGCTTACCCTCAAATAACCGCTAAATAAAAGAAAACGTTATTTGAATGAATACATAAAACCATATTGAAACGAAAAGTGTCAATTGAACACACCAGCGCGCTTCAGCGAAAAACAACACCTTACTGGGGTACTGCTCGTTTTCCCGGTCAGATGGTGCGCTGCATCAATGGGCGCGAGGTATGCATGTGAGTTTGCTCAATTCAATGCGGAAGACAGCGCAAAGCCGGCAAGATCAGGGTAATTATCCTAAGCAGCAACTTCCTGTCTGCATGCCTTGTAGCGCATTCTGACAAGGCAAAATTCCCCTTGCCCCCCGCTTGCGAAACAGGCGATCGCATCAGCTTAATGTTGCACCCACACAACGGCGATTTGCCATGCATATCGCTGCTTTTCTCACAAAAGAGATAGCATCGGCGCGGCGGCGACCGTGCGGCGCCTGGCGGCGGCATCAGGACGGGCGAGTCCGGTAAAATAGCGGTTTGTCTCAGCCTTATATTGTTGCCTCACTAGCAACCACACACCATGCTCCGAATTAGCGAACTCAAACTTCCCCTCGACCATCCCGAAGCCGCCCTGCGCGAGGCCATCCTGGCCCGCCTCGGGATCGCCAGCGCCGAGCTGCTCGGCTTCACGGTGTTCAAGCGCAGCTACGATGCGCGCAAGAAGTCGGCCATCGTGCTGATCTATGCGATCGATGCCGAGCTGCGCGACGAAGCGGCCGTGCTGGCGCGCCTGGCCCGCGACCAGCACGTCGGCCCCTCGCCGGACACCGGCTACAAGTTCGTCCCGGCAGCGCGCCCGGCACCCGGCACACCGCGCCCGGTGGTGGTGGGCATGGGTCCCTGCGGCATGTTCGTGGCGCTGATCCTGGCGCAGATGGGCCTGAATCCGCTGGTGCTCGAGCGCGGCAAGATCGTGCGCGAGCGCACCGTCGACACCTTCGGCTTCTGGCGCAAGCGCAAGCTCAATACCGAGTCGAACGTGCAGTTCGGCGAGGGCGGTGCCGGCACCTTCTCGGACGGCAAGCTGTACAGCCAGATCAAGGACCCGAAGCATTACGGGCGCAAGGTGCTCACCGAGTTCGTCAAGGCCGGCGCACCGGAAGAGATCCTGTACGTCAGCAAGCCGCACATCGGTACCTTCCGCCTGGTGAAGATGGTCGAGCAGATCCGCGCCGAGATCACCCGGCTCGGCGGCGAGATCCGGTTCGAGACGCGCGTGGACGACATCTACGTGGGCGAAGAGAACGGCGTGCGCCAGGTCCAGGGCGTGCGTCTCTCGAACGGCGAGGAGATCGCCACCCGCCACCTGGTGATGGCGATCGGCCACAGCGCGCGCGACACCTTCGAGCTGCTGTACGGGCGCGGCGTGTACATCGAAGCCAAGCCGTTCTCGATCGGCTTCCGGGTCGAGCACCCGCAGTCGCTGATCGACGTCTGCCGCTTCGGCCCGAACGCCGGCAACAAGCTGCTCGGCGCCGCCGACTACAAGATCGTGCACCACGCTTCCAACGGCCGCTCCGTCTACAGCTTCTGCATGTGCCCGGGCGGCACCGTGGTGGCGGCATCTTCGGAAGAAGGCCGCGTGGTCACCAACGGCATGAGCCAGTACTCGCGCAACGAGCGCAACGCCAACAGCGCCATCGTGGTCGGCATCACGCCCGAGGACTACCCGGGCCACCCGCTGGCCGGCATCGCCTTCCAGCGCGAGCTGGAGTCGCGCGCCTATGTCCTCGGCGGCAGCAACTACGACGCCCCGGGCCAGCTGATGGGCGACTTCGTCAAGGGCGTGCCTTCCACCGAATTCGGCTCGGTGGTCCCCTCGTTCCGGCCGGCGGTGCACCTGACCGACCTGGCGCCTTCGCTGCCGGAGTACGCGATTGTCGCGCTGCGCGAAGCCTTCGTCGCTTTCGACAAGCAGATCAAGGGCTACTACAAGCACGACGCCGTGCTGACCGGAGTCGAGACCCGTACTTCCTCGCCGATCCGCATCAAGCGCAACGACGCCGACCTGCAAAGCCTGAACACCCGTGGCCTGTTCCCGGCCGGCGAAGGCGCGGGCTACGCCGGCGGCATCATGTCGGCAGCCGTGGACGGCATCCGCGTGGCGGAAGCCGTGGCAATGGCGATGGCCGCGTGAAGCCGGCCGCCACGCCCACGGCGCTCGGCCCGGGCCTGGCGATCCTGGCGTCGATGGTGTCGGTGAACGCCGGCGCCGCGTGGGCCAAGGGACTGTTCCCGCTGGTGGGCAGCCAGGGGGTGACCGCGCTGCGGGTCGGCCTGGCGGCCCTGGTCATGCTGGCCGTGGTACGCCCCTGGCGCACGCCGCCGGCGCGCGCCGACATGCGCAACCTGCTGGTGTATGGCCTGATGCTGGGCTGCATGAACCTCCTGATCTACGCCGCCTTCGCCCGCATCCCGATCGGGATCGCGGTAGCGATCGAGGTGGTCGGTCCTCTCGCGGTGGTGGTGCTGTCCTCGCGCCGCGCGCGCGACGTCGGCTGGGTGCTGCTGGCGGCGGGCGGCCTGTGGCTGCTGGCGCCGGTGCATGCCGGCGTGCCGCCGCTGGACCCGGTTGGCGTGGCGTACGCGCTCGGCGCGGCCTTCTGCTGGGCCATGTACATCGTGTTCGGCAAGCGCGTCTCGACGCTCGACGGCGGCCAGGCCGTGGCCTGGGGCATGCTGGCGGCGGCCCTGTTCACGGTGCCGCTGGGCGCGGCGCACGCGGGCCCAGCGCTGCTGCTGCCTTCGGTGCTGGCGGGCGGCCTGGCGGTGGCGCTGCTGTCGAGCGCCCTGCCCTATACGCTGGAGATGGCGGCGCTGCGGCGGCTGCCGCGGCGGGTGTTCGGGATCCTGGTCAGCGCCGGGCCGGCCTTCGCCGCGCTGGCCGGCTGGGTGGTGCTGGGCGAGCGGCTCACCGGCATGCAGTGGCTGGCGATCCTGCTCGTGATCGTGGCCTGTGGCGGGGCGGCGGCTACAGCCAGCCGGCCCGCTTGAAGCGCCGGTACATGTAGAAGCACACTCCGCCCATGGTCGCCAGCGCCAGCGGGTAGCCATACTTCCACTTCAGCTCCGGCATGAACTCGAAGTTCATGCCCCAGATCCCGGCAAAGGCGGTGAACACGGCGAAGATCGCGGCATACGACGCGAGCCGCTTGCTGATGTCGTTCTCTTCGATCGCCACCATCGACAGCGTCACCTGGATCGCGGTGTTGATGGTGTCGCGCACCGTGTCCAGGCGCCCGAGGATGCGCAGCAGGTGGTCGTGCACGTCGCGGAAGTAATCCTGGGTCTCGACCACCACGGCCGGCACGCGGCCGCCATGCAGGCGTCCGATCGCGTCCATCAGCGGCACCACCGCGTGGCGCAGCACCTGCGACTTGCGTTTCAGTTCGTACAGGCGCTCGATGTTGGCGCGCTGCCCGCCCTGCTGGCCAAAGATGTGGTCCTCGATCGATTCGAGCTCGGATTCGAGCATGTCGACCACCGGGAAGTAGCGGTCCACCACCGCATCGACCAGCGCGTACAGCACGAAGCCTGAACCCTTCTTCAACTGGTGCGGCTCGCGTTCGGCACGCGCACGCACGCCCAGGAAGCCCTGGTTGGCATCGCGCCGCACCGACAGCACGTAGTTCGGCCCGGCGAAGATGGCCAGCTCGCCGGCACGCAGTTCGTCGCCGGCCAGCTCCACGATGTGGACGATCACGAAGACGCTGTCGCCATACTCCTCCATCTTGGGGCGCTGGTGGCCGCGCGCGGCGTCTTCCACCGCCAGCTCGTGCAGCGCGAACTCTTCCTGCATAGTGGCGATTTCGGCCGGGTCCGGGTCGCGCAGGGCGACCCAGACAAAGGTAGCGGGCTGTTTCAGGTATTCACTGATGTCGGCGACGGGAACGTCGGACAGCTTCTTGCCTTCCTGGTAGGCGACACAGTTAATCAGCATTGACGATGGCAAAAGGACATGATGCGCCAGCTTACACCATCGCGCCTAGTCTTCGCGAACACCTTCGATGCCCAGTTCCGCGATCTTGCGGGTGATGGTGTTGCGGCCGATCCCGAGCCGGACCGCGGCATCGTTGCGGCGCCCATGCGTGTGGCGCAGCGCGGTCTTGATCAGGACCGACTCGAACTGGCGGCCGAGCGTGTCCATCACGTCCACCGCGCCGGCGCTGAGCATGCCGGCAGCCTGCTGCTCGAGCAGCGCCGCCCAGCCATCCGGCGCGGCAGGCGCGACCGGCGACGCGGGCGCGGATGCGGCGGGCAGGCTGGCTGCGGCTGCCGGTGCTTCCTGCACCACGGCGGACTCCGGCGCGCCCTGGATCAGGTCGCGCGGCAGGTCCTTCACCTCCACCGTCTGCCCGGGTGCCATCACGGTGATCCAGTTGCACAGGTTTTCCAGCTGGCGCACATTGCCCGGCAACGCCAGGCCGGACAGGAAGCGCATCGCGCCTTCGCTCAGGCGCTTGGGCTCCACGCCCAGCTGGCGTGCGCTCTGCACCAGGAAGTGGCGCGCCAGGATCGGGATGTCCTCGCCGCGCTCGCGCAGCGAGGGCAGGCGCAGGCGGATCACGTTCAGGCGGTGGTACAGGTCTTCGCGGAACAGGCCGTCGCGCACGCGCTGTTCCAGGTTCTGGTGGGTGGCCGCGATCACGCGCACGTTGGCCTTGACCGGCTGGTGGCCGCCGACGCGGTAGAAGTGGCCGTCCGACAGCACCCGCAGGAGACGGGTCTGCAAATCGAACGGCATGTCGCCGATCTCGTCGAGGAACAGGGTGCCGTTCTCGGCCTGCTCGAAGCGGCCGCGCCGCATGGCCTGGGCGCCGGTGAAGGCGCCGCGCTCGTGGCCGAACAGTTCGGACTCCAGCAGGTCCTTCGGGATCGCCGCCGTGTTCAGCGCGATGAAGGGCTGCTGGGCGCGCGGGCTGTGCTTGTGCAGGGCGCGCGCCACCAGTTCCTTGCCGGTGCCGCTCTCGCCCGTGATCAGGACCGTCACGTTGGACTGCGACAGGCGCCCGATGGCGCGGAACACTTCCTGCATGGCCGGCGCGTGCCCCAGGATCTCAGGCGATTCGAGGGGCGCCGCCTCCACGCTCGCTTCGCGCAGGCTCTCGTCCAGCGCGCGCCGGATCAGGCCGACCGCCTTGTCGATGTCGAAGGGTTTCGCCAGGTAGTCGAAGGCGCCGCCCTGGAACGAGGCAACCGCCGAATCGAGGTCGGAAAAGGCGGTGATGATGATGACCGGCAGCCCGGGGTGGCGGGCCTTGACCGCGCCCAGCAGCTCGATGCCGGAGTCGCCCGGCATGCGGATGTCCGAAACCAGTACCTGCGGGGTGTCGCTCTCGAAGGCGGCCAGCGCGTCGTGCGCGTTGGCGAAGCTGCGCGTTTCCAGGCTTTCGCGCGCCAGCGCCTTTTCCAGCACCCAGCGGATCGATGCGTCGTCGTCGACAATCCAGATTGGTTTCATGTGTTCGTGCTTCCTTGTTGCCGCATTGTCGGGGAACCCGCGGCGCACCCGCCGCCGCGGCAGCCTAGGGCAGCGGCAGCAGGATGCGGAAGTCCGTGAGTCCAGGCCGGCTTTCGCACTCGATCACACCCAGGTGCTGCTGCACGAAGGTCTGCGCCAGCGTCAGCCCGAGGCCGCTGCCGCCGTCACGCCCGGACACGAGCGGATAGAAGATGCGGTCGCGGATCTCGGGGGCGATGCCCGGTCCATTGTCGATGATATGCAAATCTAATGCCAGCCCATAGCGGACCTTGGCCAGGGTGACCTGGCGCGCCACCCGGGTGCGCAGCACGATCTCGGCGTCGCCCGCCGCGATGCGTGCCTGCAGCGCCTGGGCCGCGTTGTGGGCGATGTTCAGCACCACCTGGATCAGCTGCTCCATGTCGCCCCTGAACTCGGGGATCGAGGCGTCGTAGTCACGCCGGATCGACAGGCCGGCCGGGAACTCGGCCAGGATCAGGCTGCGCACGCGCTCGCACACTTCGTGGATGTTGACGTCGCCCACGATGTGCGGGCGGCGGTGCGGCGCCAGCAGCCGGTCGACCAGGGTCTGCAGGCGGTCGGCTTCCTTGATGATGACCTGGGTATATTCGGTGAGGTCGGCCGGGTGCTGGGGCGGCAGTTCGCGTTCCAGCAGCTGGGCCGCCCCGCGGATGCCGCCCAGCGGGTTCTTGATCTCGTGCGCCAGGTTGCGGATCAGCTCCTTGTTGGCCTGGCTCTGGTCGAGGATGCGTTCCTCGCGGTCGAGTTTCAGCTGCTGGACGTTCTCGCGCAGCTCGATCAGCAGTTCGCCGCCCTCGCCTTCCTTGAGCGCGCTGACGATGCTGTTCACGTGCAGCGGCTCGCGTCCGCTGCGCTGCAGGACCAGGTCCTGGCGCAGGTCGGCGTACTGGTGGGCCAGGGCCTGGGCGCACAGCGCAGCCAGTTCCTGGCCGTTGACGAACAGCTCGGGCAGTGGCGCGCGCTGCAGCGATTTGAGGGACAGTTCGAGCAGGTTTTCGGCAGCGGGGTTGGCGTAGCGCACCTCGCCACCCGCCCCCAGCAGCAGCACGCTGGAAGCCAGCAGGTCGAGGCCGGCGAAACGCAGGGCTGGTTCCTGGGCGCTCATCCCTTGTTATTCATCCGCGGTCACTCACCGAATGTTGCCGATCTCGCGCTGCAGCGCTTCGATATTGCGCTCGGTGCGGCCGATCTCGTCGCGCATCGAGGCCACGCGTTCCTGGTACTTGGCGTAGTTGCGCTCGTTGCCTTGGCGCTCGGGTTCGCCGCCGTTGAAGTCGCGGCGCAGGTCCGCCAGTTTCTTCTGCTCGATGCGCAGCTCGTCGTTGAGGATGGCACGGCGGTCGTCGTCGCGCGCACGCTGCTGGGCGCTGTCGACGCGCGGGAAGCTGGCCGGGGTGACGGTGGGCGCCGGACTGTTGCCCGGCGGGCGCACCGCCGGGATCGGGGCGGAGGCGCGCGGCGCCGGCGGCGGCGCATAGCCGGGCAGGTCGAGCGCCTTGCAGCCGCGCCGTGCCGTGTCGGTGAACTCGACGCGGCCCTGCTCGTCCACGCACTTGTAGACGGCAGCCTGGGCCTGGGCGCTGCCGCAGATGGCCACGCTGGCGAAGCCGGCCAGCAAGAGGAAGCCGGGATGGCGGAACTGGCTAATTGTCTTTCCCATCAGAAATCACTCTGCACAATAAACGTGCACCCATTGTAGTGTGGCCCGACTATACAGCAAGCATGAAAAAACGCGGGGAAAGCCCTCGCTTTCCCCGCGTTTGATCAGCATGCGGCGCCGGTTGACGCGTGGGCGCAACGCCGAGATTGCCGCTCTGGCCAGATTACGACGAGTAGTACATGTCGAATTCGGCCGGGTGCGGGGTCATGCGCAGACGTTGCACTTCCTGCATCTTGAGGTCGATGTAGGCATCGATCATGGCGTCGCTGAACACGCCGCCGCGGGTCAGGAACTCGCGGTCCTTGTTCAGGGCTTCCAGCGCTTCTTCCAGCGAGGCGCACACGGTCGGAATCAGCTTGTCTTCTTCCGGCGGCAGGTGGTACAGGTCCTTGGTCGCGGCTTCGCCCGGGTGGATCTTGTTCTGGATGCCGTCCAGGCCCGCCATCATCAGTGCGGCGAAGCACAGGTAGACGTTGGCCAGCGGGTCCGGAAAGCGTACCTCGATGCGGCGGCCCTTCGGGTTTGCCACATGCGGAATGCGGATCGAGGCCGAGCGGTTCTTGGCCGAGTAGGCCAGCTTGACCGGGGCTTCGTAGCCCGGCACCAGGCGCTTGTACGAGTTGGTGCCGGGGTTGGTGATCGCGTTCAGCGCCTTGGCGTGCTTGATGATGCCGCCGATGTAGTACAGCGCGGTTTCCGACAGGCCCGCATAGCCGTCGCCGGCGAACAGGTTCTTGCCGTCCTTCCAGATCGACTGGTGCACGTGCATGCCCGAGCCGTTGTCGCCGTTCATGGGCTTGGGCATGAAGGTCGCGGTCTTGCCGTAGCTGTGGGCGACGTTCCAGATCACGTACTTCATGTTCTGGGTCCAGTCGGCGCGCTCGACCAGGGTCGAGAAACGGGTGCCGATCTCGTTCTGGCCGGCGCCTGCCACTTCGTGGTGGTGCACTTCGACCGGGATGCCCATCGATTCGAGGATCAGGCACATTTCCGAGCGCATGTCCTGGAAGCTGTCGACCGGCGGGACCGGGAAGTAGCCGCCCTTGACGGTCGGACGGTGGCCGCTGTTGCCGCCTTCGATTTTCCTGTCGGTCGACCAGGACGCTTCATCCGAGTCGATCTTGACGAAGCAGCCCGACATGTCGATCTTCCAGCGGATCGAATCGAAGATGAAGAATTCCGGTTCCGGGCCGAAGAAGGCGGTGTCGCCGATGCCGGTCGACTTCAGGTAGGCTTCGGCGCGCTTGGCGATCGAGCGCGGGTCGCGGTCGTAGCCCTTGCCGTCCGACGGTTCGATCACGTCGCACTGCATGAACAGCGTGGTCTCTTCCATGAATGGGTCGAGGTTGGCGGTGCTCGGATCCGGCAGCAGCAGCATGTCGGAGGCTTCGATGCCTTTCCAGCCGGCGATCGAGGAACCGTCGAAGGCATGGCCCGATTCGAACTTGTCTTCATCAAAGTGCGAGACAGGAACGGTCACGTGCTGCTCTTTGCCGCGGGTGTCCGCGAAGCGTAAATCAACGAACTTGACTTCGTTGTCTTTGATCAATTGCATTACGTCTGCAGCCGTCTTTGCCATTCGTATCTCTCCTGATGTAAAGGGTGCCGTGCTGGCGAAGCCGGTGCACGACCATTACCTTAGTCTAAGCATGAACTGTGCCAGCCAGCTGTCATGCGCACATGCCGATTGCGTCGTTGGACAGCACCGGGTTTGGTCCTACAATCTGTTTCACCATGCCTGTGCACCTGGCTACCGACGCACCAGTTTGGTGCGCAGCAGCCTATTATGCACCATCGCAGCGCAGCATACACCGAACCAGCCTGGTGCAAGAGCACCCGTTGGCTGTCACCGCTTACCGGACGAGAGAACATGAGTACGAGCGAATCCATCCTTGCCGCCGCCCGCCGGCGCGCCACCGGCCAGCCCTATGCGGGCGCCGTCACCCCTGAAGAAGCCTACGCGCTGCTGTGCGGCGATCCGCGCGTCAAGCTGGTGGACGTGCGTACCAATGCCGAGCGCGACTGGGTAGGACGGGTCGCCGTGCCCGAGTCCCAGCACGTGGCGGTGCAATGGGTCACCTATCCTGGCGGCGCGCCGAATCCCGATTTCGGCGCCCAGCTGGAACAGGTGGCGGACAGGGACGAAGTCCTGCTGTTCCTGTGCCGCTCGGGCGTGCGCTCGCGCCACGGCGCGCGCGCGGCCACCGAGCTCGGGTTTGCCGAGTCCTACGACATCCTGGAAGGTTTCGAGGGCGACCGCGACACCGAAGGACACCGCAAGACCGTCGGCGGCTGGTGCAAGGCCGGCCTGCCCTGGATCGGGGCCTGAGACATGCGCCCGTCCCGGATCGTCCTGACCCCTGCCGAGGGGCGCCTGAGCGAGGCGCGCCGGCTGGCGCACGAAGGCCGCCATGCCGAGGCGCTGGCCGAATACCAGTGGTTCCATGCGCACGCGCTGGACGAGTCGCCGGCACTCCATGGCGTGCGCCTGTCGTACGCGCTCGGCGGCTGGGCCGACCTGGCCGCGGTCTACCCGCCGGCCCGCGCGGCGCTGGACGCGCAGCGCGAGCGCGACACGGCGCGCCTGCTGGCCTGCAAGAACGAGCGCGGCCTGTTCCACGACGTGCTTGCCATCCACCGCGTGCTGGGCGAGCAATGGCGCACCCACGCGCTGTTCGCCGACCTGGCGCGCAGTGCCCCTGAACTGGCGATGGCGCTGGCTCCCATCGGGCTGCCCGCGATCGTCGCGGCCGGCGACCATGCGCTGGCGCACAGCCTGGTCCCGGACGCCGAAGGCTTCATCCGCGGCAGCAGCCGCTCCCTGATCACGGGCTTCGCCGGGCGCCGCCGGCGCTTCACGCGCGCCCCGCGCATTGCGGCCCATATCCACAACTACGCCACCGACGTGCGCCACATGCTGGCCGTGCTGGAAGGCGTCGGCCAGCACCTGGAGGCGGCGCGCCTGCGCCGCCTTGCCACCGACCTGGTCCATGCGACGACGATCCGGCGCGCGGTGCGCGCCGCCCTGCAACCGGGCGCGCGGCCGTGGTACGCGCGTGGCCGCTATGTCAGCGGACCGCAGGCGCGCCGCCGCAAGGCTCCCGTCAGTTGGCGGGCATGACCATCAGCTGCAGGCCGGATGCCGCGCCCGGCGCGCGGTAGACGCGCTGGGTCGCCTTCCTGAAGTCTTCCGGTTTCGCGCTCGGGATATGGGTGAAGGTCTGCGGGTTCAGGTCGACCAGCGGGAACCAGGAACTCTGCACCTGCACCATGATGCGGTGGCCGCGGCGGAAGGTGTGGTTCACCTCGCCGATGTCGAAGGACAGCGCTTCCTGCCTGCCCGGCACGAAGGCTTCCGGCTTCTCGAAACTGTTCCTGAACTTGCCGCGCAGCGGATTGCCACGCACCAGCTGCTGGTAGCCGCCCAGGTTCAGCGCGGGCGGGGCCACGTCGTTGCCCTTGCGCTCGGCCGCCGGCGTCGGGTAGGCGTTCGGATACACGTCGATCAGTTTCACGACCCAGTCGGCATCGGTGCCGGTGGTCGAGACGAACAGCCTGGGCAGCACGGAACCCACCACCGTCACGTCTTCTTCCAGTACCTCGCTCTGGTACACCAGCACGTCGGGACGGGTAGCGGCGAAGCGCTGGTCCGATACCATGTACTCGCGCGGCACGCCCAGCGAGGGATAGCCGATGTAGGGCACGGGCTTCCTCGGATCGGCCACGTACTCGTCGAAGCCCGCGCCGTAGCCGGCGCCGCCGGCGGCCGGCTGCTGCCAGCCCAGCGTGCCGTTCGGACCGAAGTACAGGGTGCGCGCGCGGGCCGGCGCCGGCGGCCAGGCCGCATAGCTGCGCCACACGTTGGTGCCGGTCTCGAAGACACTCACGGCGGGCACCGGGCGCGCCGGTTTCACTCCCTTCAGGTGCTGCTCGAAGAAGGGGAACTGGATCTCGCGCCGGAAGTATTCGCCCGTCTTCGCATCGAAGCTCACGTGGCCCAGGCGCGCGCCATCGCTGCGCGCCCAGCCGCCGTGCACCCAGGGGCCGATCACCAGCGCGTTCGGGGTGGATGGATTGTGCTTGCCGACCGCCTTGTAGATCGCGAACGGGCCGGCCGGATCTTCCGCGTCGAACCAGCCGCCCACGGTCAGCATCGCCGCCTTCACGTTCTTCATGTGCGGCGTGATCGCGCGCGAACGCCAGAATTCGTCGTAGGTGTCGTGCACGATGGTGGGCTCGAGCAGCGTGCGCTGCTCCGCGCTCAGGCTGGCCAGGATGTTCGGCATCGTCAGGCGCTTCAGGAAGAAGTCATAGGCGTCGGCCTCGCCGTACTCGAAGCGCGAGCGCTCCTTGTTGCCGGGGGTTGGGTTCTGCTGCGGCAGGAAGGACGAATAGAAGCCGAAGTTCGCCGCCAGCATGAAGGCGCCGCCGTGGTAGGAGTCGTCGCCCATGTACAGGTCGGCGATCGGCGCCTGCGGCGAAGCGGCCTTGATCGCCGGGTGCGAGTCGATGACGCTGGCCGCCGCATAGAAACCCGGGTAGCTGATGCCCCAGATCCCGACCCGGCCGTTGTTGTTGGGGACGTGCTTGAGCAGCCACTCGACGGTGTCGTGCATGTCCTCGCTCTCCTGCCCTTCTCCCCTGGCGCGGGTGGCCTTCGCATGCGGCGTCATCTCCTGCCAGCTGCCCTCGGACATGTAGCGGCCGCGCACGTCCTGGGTCACGAAGATGTAGCCGGCGTCCTCCAGTTCGCGCGAGGGGCCGAGCGCCTCGGGGAACCAGTCCACGCCGTAGCGCTGCTCGCCCTGCGCGAACACGCCGGCGCTGTAGGGCGTGCGCTGCATCAGGAAGGGGTAAGGCCTGGAAGCGTCCTTCGGCACGTAGACCGTGGTGAACAGCTTCGCGCCGTCGCGCATCGGGATACGGTACTCGTACTTGGTGTAGGCCTCGCGCGGGCTGCGCTTTTGCGCGGGAGCGTCGGCATCGGCGGCGGCGGCGGCGGCGGTGGTGGCAGCGGCGGCGACCTGGGCCCCGGTACCGCAGGCCAGCAGCGCACCCAGCGCGAATATCGAAATCGGACGGCGGATCATGGCTTCCTTTGGCAAGCGAAATAAAAGACCGCCAGTGTAATCCGAATCCGCAGCGGGCTTGCTATTCGGTCAAGGACAGGGCAAGGCCGTTGCGGTCGATGGTGCCGCGCACCCGCTCGCGCACGAAGTTGATGTGGCTGCGCAGGCGGTACAGTTCTTCCGCATAGGCGAGCGGAATCGCGATGTGGTTGACGCGCTCCTCGATCTCGTCCAGGCGTGCCAGCAGTTCGGCGCGCACGGTCTCGCGCCCCTCGGGGCCGGCCGCTTCCAGCGCCTGCTCCACCTTGCGCAGTTCGCCGTACCAGCGGTACACGCGCGAGCGCACCCGCCACACGTAGATCGGCGGGACGATCCGCGACAGCGGAATCAGGAGCGCCGCCAGCGCCACCGCCACCACCCACAGGCGCTCGAACAGGTTGGCCAGCCAGAAGCGCAGGTAGCGCTGCAGGAAGGGCGGACCGTCGCGGTAGTAGCGCGCGGCTTCCTGCGCCACCGGGATCTCGCTGTACTTCGGCGAAGGGAACTGGCCCTGCTGCTGGAACCAGCCGGCCTTGCCGTGGATGTCGCCGGCCGCCTTCACCAAAAGGCCCACCAGGGCCGGATGCAGGTCCTCGCGCGCCACCAGGGTCGCGGTGGGGGCGATCAGGTGGTAGTCCTGGGCCGGGATGTCGCGCCCGAGGTCGACGATCCCGCGCGGCAGCACCACGTGGGTGAGGAAGGGCAGGCGCCGCGTATAGGCGTCGGCCTGCCCGAAGTCGAACAGGCGGATGCCGGGCGTCTGCAGCAGCATCTGGATCAGGGGCGCCTCCGGCGCCGAACTGAACACCAGGCCGTCGATGCGGCCGGCCAGCAGTTCCACCGTGGCCGGGGTGTTTTCCAGCGCCCCCACCCGCAATTCATCGGCGGCGATGCCGTTCGCGTCCAGCAGGCGCCGGAACAGGCGCGGCACGCCGGTGCCCTCCGGCCCCAGGTTGATGCGCTTGCCGCGCAGGTCGGTCAGCTTGCGCACGCCGGCTTCCTCGCGCAGGAACAGCCACACCGGTTCGGTGAACAGGCTGCCCAGCGAAACCAGGCCTTGCGTGTCGGCGCCCCGGTTCTCCGTATCCGCTTGCTGGCCTTCGGTGCTGGAGCCGCTCTGGACGAAGGCGACGTCGACCTCGCCCTTGCGCAGGCGTTCCAGGTTCTCGGCCGAGCCGAGCGAAGGCTGGAGATTGAGCACGATCTGGTCGCGCGCCAGCGCCTGGGCGTACTGGCGGCCGAATTCCTGGTAGGCGCTGTTGAACTGGCCGGTGGCCATCGCCAGGCGGCGCGGCGGGGCCGGATCGACCCACCAGTAGGCCAGCAGCGCCACGGCCAGTACCGCCAGCAGCGTCGGCCCGGACGCCACCAGCAGGTCGCGCAGGGACACGAAGCTGAACTGGCGCATGCGCGTCACGGCGCGCTGCAGGGAAGCGCGGCGCCTCCCCTCTCCTTCCTTCACCTGACGCACTGGCGCTGGGCGATCTGCGGCGTCCCGGCGGCGCTGCCCGCCGGCGGCTCGATCATCGGCATCAGGCCCGGCGCCAGGTTGGCCAGCAGCTGTACCGGCAGCGCGCTGGTGAAGTCGTAGTTGCCCGACTGCGGGCCGTGCACGTAGGCGGTCATGCTGCCGAAGTAGCGCTCGCCAATGTTGAAGACAAAGGTGGCCGAACGGTTCACGTAGCGCGACTCGATCACGCGGCCGCCGCGCGCATAGACTTCGAAGCGCTGGTCGCCGGTGCCGGTCTTGCCGCCCACGGCGATCACGCTGCCGTCCTGCTGCGTGAACGCGGTCTTGACGCGCTTGGCGGTGCCGTCGCTGACCACGCCCTGGATCGCGTCGGCCACCACGCGCGCCACTTCCGGCGCCAGCACCTGTTCCTTGCCGCCGCCCTTGTTGCGCTTGACCAGGGTCTCGTAGGGCGTGCCTTTGGCGAAATGCAGCGAGTCGATGCGTTCGATCGGTTTGCGCACGCCGCCGTTGACGATGATGCCCATCAGCTCGGCAAGCGAGGCCGGACGGTCGGCCGAGGCGCCCAGCGTGGTCGCGTAGGACGGCACCAGCGAATCGAAGGGGTAGCCCATCTTCTTCCACTGGGCGTGGATCTTGAGGAAGGCTTCCACCTCGATCAGGCCGGCGATGCGCTTGTCCTGGGCATGCTTGCGGTGCGTCTTGAACAGCCAGGAATACACTTCCTGGCGTTCCTTGACGCTGGCCTGGGTGATTTCGGTCCAGCCGGCATTCGGGTGGGTGCGCAGGTAGCTCACCAGCCACAGTTCGAGCGGGTGCACCGAGGCCACGTAGCCGCGGTCGGCCAGCGACATGTTCCTCGGATCGTACATGTCGTACATCTTCGGCACCCGTTCCGGGTCCATGTCGCTGGACGGCGGCAGGGTCTTGTCGAGGAAGGCCGCGAACTGTGCCAGCGTGGCGTCCGGCATCACGGTACGGTACGCGGCGGCCAGCTTGGAGGCCAGCGGACGCACGCCCGAGAACAGCTGATCCTCGATCTGGGCCGGGGTCTTGCCCTTGTACTTGTTCCAGAACTTGGCGAGGAAATCCTTGCCTTCGTTGTCGGCGAAGCGCGCCAGGTACGCGGCGCGGCGCGGATCGTCGGCGTCGGCCAGCAGCTTGGCCGAGGAACCCGGCAGCTGGAACATGTAGTAGCGCACCACGTCGCGCATCATGCGCACGAACACCAGGTTGGTCGACTGGCGCAGTGCCTGGGTCACGGTCATGATCTTGCCGTTGTCCAGCTTGCTGAAGTTGCCGAAGGTGTGCAGGCCGCCGCCGGTGAAGAAGGCCTCGCCCGGGCTGGCCGAGTACTTGCGCTCCATGGCCGCGGCCAGCATCGGCGCCAGCGAACGGTCGGCGCCGGCCGGCAGCGCGCGGAAGTAGTCGAGCGCCCATTGCGACAGGCGGTCCTTCGGATCGACTTCCACGCCCATCAGGCCGATCTGGTCCAGCGGTGCGAAGCGCTTGTGCAGCTGGTCGACGATGTCGAGGTAGGTCACCAGGGTGCGCAGCTTGGCGGTCGAACCGAGGTCGAGCTTGGCGCCTTCGTTGATGTCGAGCGGCTGGTCGTAGTTGTCGGTCTGGACCCGCAGGTAGTTCACGTGCTCGCCGCGTTCATACAAGGTGAAGCTGTACACCACCTGGGCCGGGTCGCCGTTGCCGAGCAGGCCCTTGCCGGTCAGGCCGGCCTCTTTTGCGTGCTCGGCGTCGGACAGCTTGCGCAGCGTGTCGGTGACGGCCCCCTGCACGCCGGCGTCCAGGGTGGACACCACCGACAGGTCGAGGCGGTCGAGGTTGTACAGGCGCGAGTCGCCGACCAGGTAGCCGAGATGGTTGCGCACCGCGTTGGAGGCCTTGCGCGAGACGAAGGCGTCGGCGCCCGGCGCCGCCACGCCCGAGCCCTGGGCCGGGTGCAGCTCCACCCGCAGCGCGGCGTCGCGCAGCTGGGGCGAGATCACGCCGGCCTGGGCCAGCACGCGCAGGTGGCTGTTGGTCAGGGTTTCCAGGTCGTGTTCGCCGGCGCCCAGGTAGTAGGCGGGGCGGCGCTGGGCGATCATCAGCGACAGCGCCTCCTTGTAGGCGGTGACCGCCTCGACGCTGTCCATCGGGCCGCGCAGCATGCGGCTGGTCTGGTCGAAGTCGCGCCCGTACCAGACCCAGAGGCCATCGCCGATGCCGTTGACTTCGCCATAGCCGGGCTTGGCCGACAGCGGCACGGTGTTCAGGTAGTCGAGCACGATCCGGCGCCGCGCCTTCGTCGTGTCTTCGCCGTCCTGGTAGGCGCGCAGCGCGGCCGAGGCCATCTGGATCATCTTGTCCTGCAGCGAACCGGTGCGTCCTTCCGGCGAATGGCGGTACTTCTCGATCTGGGTCGCCAGCGTGGAGCCCCCGGCCACCCGTCCGGCGCCGCCCAGGCCGATGCTGCTCAGGGTCTTGTCGAACACGGCCTTCGAGAAGCGGTCCCATTCGACCGCCGGATTGCGCTGCGGGTAGGCGGGATCGAGCAGCTCGCGGTTCTCGATGAACAGCAGGCTTTGCACCAGCAGCGGCGGCGCGTCCTCGAACGCCGGATAGGTGCGTTCCGGGAAGCGCGCGTTGAACAGCGGCTGGGCGCGGCAGTCGAGGATCTCGAGGCCGACCTTAGTCTTTTCGTGGTAGGTGGCGTACAGGCCGCGGTCGGCCATTTCGACCATGCGCGGCGAGATGCGCGCCTGGGCATCGACCAGGTAGCCGCGCGCCTGCAGTTTCTCGAGATAGGCCGGCAGGTTGGCGTAGCCCAGCCGGGTGTCGTAGGGACTGGCGGCGGGGAAGCGGATGGACGGGCTCGGCCCCTTTTCCATGCGGTAGTTCAGCTCGCTGGCCAGGTCGGCGAACAGGCGCGCCTGCAGGTGCGACGTGCGCATCTCGAACGCGCCCCAGCCGCCCAGCAGCACCAGCAGGAGCAGCAGCAGGACGACGAACCAGGTGCGCCAGCGCCGCTTGCGCGGGGCCGGCGCGCCCTCGGGCGGATCGGAGCGGCCGGACGCATCGGGTGGCGATGCCGGAGGAAGATCGGGCGGTAGCGGCGCCCCGGCGCCGCCGGACGCCGCGCCGCCCACCGCCAGGTGCGGAAAGGCTTCGTACAGCGGAACATCGTTGCCGCCCGCGGATGCGAGCACGGGTGCGCCGCCGGCCATGGCCCGGGCGGGACGGGCACGCGACATCCCAAACATGCCAAGCGCACGAAATACAAGACTGGGCCGCTTCATGCGGCGAATACTATCCATGATGGCTCAACCGGTTTGAATCAATACGTGTTCAATCCCCGCCAACCTGCCCGCCATCCTTGCTGCTGGTTCGTTCGAGTGATTGTCCTCGTCAGTTCGCAAAAATGCGCGGTGCAAACTCACTCAGGATTGCACCTCCACAGGTATCATTCCACCACATCAATACGACACACGCGAGGCACGGTTTCACAATTTTGAACCCTGCGAAGCATTTTCGCAAAAAAACAACGGCAGAGTGAAACCGACGGCGTCTAGTCCTACAAAGGTCCGCCGGCGGCTCAGGCGCTCACGGCGCCGGTGCGCAGTTCTTCCAGCGCACCAAGGCAAAAATACTGGAACCACAGGCCGGCGAACAGGAAGATCATGATGTACAGCCAGAGCGATAGCATGGCCAGGAAAGGGAACAGGACGATCGACAGCAGCGCCCCGCCCATCCAGGCGATGCCGGGCAGCGCGCCGGCCAGTCCGGACACGAAACCGATCGCCAGCAGCGCGCCGCGGTGGCGCCGTACCAGGCTGCGCCTTTCCTCGGCACTGGCATGCGCGGCCAGCGCGTCGTAGCTCATCACGCGCGAGGTCACCCAGGCCCACAGGCAGGCCTGCACCAGCCAGGCCAGCGGCGGCAGCGCGTACAGCGGCAGCGTGAGCAGCCACAGCAGCGCGAACACCGCGGTGCTGCCCACATTGATCGCCACGCTGCCGACGAAGGAGCCGCCCTCCTTCTTCTCGAGCTTGGGATACTGGCTGGCGCCGACATGGCGCTCGATGACCGGCATCGCGATCACGCCCATGAACAGCAGCGCCGAGCCGATCATCAGCGGCAGCAGCAGCGCGACGGCCAGCAGCGGCACCACCATCACCTTGAGCGCGCCCAGGCCGAAGCTGGACAGCAGGCTGCCGCTGGCCTGGAACAGGCCGTAGTCGGCGAACACGCCCTGCAGCCAGTCGAGCAGGGGCTGCAGTCCGGTCCACAGGAGCGCGCCCCACAGCAGCAGCGACAGCGCCAGCGGGGCGCCGGACAGCAGCAGCATGCGGCGCGAGAACTGGGCGCGCAGCGCGCGCCGGTAGGCGCTGCCGACGCCCTTCATGGACGCACCCGGCACGGGCACAGGCTGATGCGGGCAATGGCCGGAACACTGGCAGGGGACATCGTGGCTCCTTGGATGCTTGTCGATCTTCACATTCTACGCATGGCACGCCAGCCTGCGCCGTTTGGCGCGGCCGCGAAGCATGCACTACAATCCCCGTTCAACTTGAACAACAGGGAAAACCATGTCCACCATTACCACTGATTCCGGCCTGCAATACGAAGACACCGTCGTCGGCAGCGGCGCCGAAGCCAAGGCCGGCCAGCACGTCACCGTCCACTACACCGGCTGGCTGCGCAACGACGACGGCAGCCAGGGCGCCAAGTTCGATTCGAGCAAGGACCGCAACGACCCGTTCCAGTTCGCGCTGGGTGCCGGCCACGTGATCCGCGGCTGGGACGAAGGCGTGCAGGGCATGAAGGTCGGCGGCCAGCGCCGCCTGACCATCCCCGCCAGCCTCGGCTACGGCGCGCGCGGTGCCGGCGGCGTGATCCCGCCGAACGCGACCCTGATCTTCGACGTCGAGCTGCTCGCCGTCTGATCCGCCATACCGGGTGGCCGGCCGGCCCGGCCGGCCTGCCTCCCTGCCCGAGCGTCCCCTCTAAAGTTCGGCCCGTTTGGCCGTGAACACGCCCCGCCTGCGCTAAGATCGCCCCCTGCAATTTCCCCTTGCTAACGCAACCAGACACGAGGAGCATCCATGAGCTTGCAAGAACAGTTCGCCCAGGCCCAGGCCGAATCGAAAAACCTGCCGGAACGCCCGGACAACATGACCCTGCTGAAGATCTATGCGCTGTACAAGCAGGGCGCGAGCGGCGACGCCACCGGCGAACGTCCCGGCATGACCGACTTCGTCAACCGCGCCAAGTTCGACGCCTGGGCCGCCCTGAAGGGCACTTCGCAGGAAGACGCGATGCAGCAGTACATCGACCTGATCGAGGAACTGAAGGGCTGAGTGCACGCAGGGCGGGCGCCCGCTCACGCGGGCGCGAACACCTTGCGCATCTTGTCCGTCACCTTGGCCTCGATGGCCGGGGCGAACACCCCCATGAACACCCCAAGCCGGATGCGCAGCGCGGCGCGCTGGTCTTCCAGGCTCAAGTCTCCTTCCACGCCGCTGCGCCCGAAGCGCAGCACGTCCCCGTCCCACTTGCAGTCCAGCCCGTACTCGGCGGCGATCCGCTGCGCCACCTGCTGGGCCGCGGCGCGCGCCTGTTCCGGGTTCAGGCTGTGTTCCTGGACGATGCGAATTTCCGACATGCTCGACGATCCTTCTTCTTGAAAAAGACAATCCGCCATGATGCCAGCTGGCGGCGGAGTCGGCCAGTCCGCTTGGCAATTGAGCATACTCAATGTCCATACAGCAGAGCGCGCGACCATGGAGTCCGCCCTCACTTCGCAAGGAGCTTCCATGGACGCAGACACCCTCTTTCCGGACGGCCCGGACCCGCAGCAGGCCGGCCAGGCCCCGGTCCGCTTCCTGCCCACGCCCGCCGCCACGGCCGCGCCGCCGCATGACTTCGGCGCCCGCGTGCTGATGTGGAAGCAGGACCCGACGGTGGGCGAGATCGGCACCCGCAGCGCCTACCTGCCCGGCCCGGTACTGGCCGGCCCGCGCGACGCCCGCATCGCGCCCGGCAGCCCCGGCATCGCCGCGGTCGAGCCGGACACGCGTGGCGACTTCCTGCCGCGCCCCGACACCGCGCAGTTCGACGCCGTGCACACCTTCGCCGTGGTGCGTCAGACCCTCACCATGTACCAGCGCGCCCTGCTGGCCGCCGGCCTGGCCATGCCCCTGCCCTGGCAATGGAACAGCGGCAGCGACACGCGTCCGCTGGCGGTCTATCCGCACGGCCTGCCGAACGTGATGAACGCCTACTACAGCCGGCACCAGGCCTGCCTGAAGTTCGGCCACTTCCTGCCCGACAGCCGGGAACGCGGCGCGGCGCCGGACGCCGCCGCGCGCGTCTACACCTGCCGCTCGTTCGACATCGTGGCCCACGAGACCGCGCACGCGGTGCTCGACGGTCTCAAGCCGCAGTGGCTGCTGGCCGACGCGCCGCCCCAGACCGGCGGCCTGCACGAAGCCTTCGGCGACCTGACCGCGATCTTCCTGGCCCTGTCCCAGCTCGACCAGTGCGAGGCCATCGTCGCCCACACCAAGGCCCGCCTGCACGACCGCAGCTACCTGGCCGACATCGCCGAGCAGTTCGGCGCGGTGCTGGGCGAAGGCGGCGGCCTGCGCAATGCCGACCAGGACATGACCCTGGCCGAGGCCGGCACTGAGGTGCACGCGATCTCGCAGGTGTTCACGGGCGCCGTGTACGACGTGCTGGCCGACATGTTCGAGCACGAGCGCAATCCGGCCCTGGACGACGATGCCGCCGTGCTGCACCGGGTCGCGGCCTACCTGCGCGGACTGCTGCTGCGCGCCCTGATCGCCGCGCCGGAGCGCGCCGCCGCCTACGTCGACGTGGTCAACGCCATGCTGCGCCTGGTGCAGGAAGACGGCAAGCCGGCCATCTATGGCGCCTTCATCCGGGCCCAGTTCGCGCGGCGCCAGGTCATCGATGCCGCAGCCGCCATGGCACCGTGGGCACCGGGCACGCCGGTGGCACCGAAGGTCTGCGATGCGCCCGGCGCGCGCCAGGACCGGCATGCCTGCTGCGGCACCATGAACCTGCCCGAATACCGCCGGGTCGAACGCGTGCTCGCCCTCGAGGAGCGCGAGCTGGCCAGCTGGTGCGCGGCGAACGGCCGTCCCGGTGCCTGCGCGTTGCCGCAGGATGCCTCGTCCTCCGTGGCGGCAGCCGCGCCGCTGCAGCTGGCCGTGCCGCCCGCCGCCACCGCCCCCGCCTGAGGCGGCGGACGCGCCTGCGCCCGATCCCGCCACGCGCCGCGGCGTCCTGCGGCGCGCCACCATCGCCTACATTTGCTTATATATATTGTGTATAAGACTGATTTGTAGGAAAGCCCGAATTGCCCTAAAATACAGTGCTTTGCAAGTCCCGCCGGCCCTTGTTGCGCCCGGTGCCGCGACACTTACACCAACTAATAGGACTGTTATGACCCACGTTGTCACCGAATCGTGCATCCGTTGTCGCTATACCGACTGCGTCGATGTATGCCCGGTAGATTGTTTCCGGGAAGGCCCGAATTTCCTCGCCATCGACCCCGACGAGTGCATCGACTGCGCCGTCTGCGTGGCCGAGTGCCCGGTGAACGCGATCTACGCGGAAGAAGACGTGCCGTCGGACCAGCAGCAGTTCATCAAGCTCAACGCGGACCTCGCGCGTTTCTGGCCGTCGATCACCAAGACCAAGCCGGCGCTGCCCGACGCCGACGAGTGGAAAGACGTCAAGGACAAGCTGGATCAGCTGGCGCGCTGACCATGATCAGGGCCGCGCCCGCGCGGCCCTGCCTACCCGGGCGCGCTTCCTGCGCGGCTTCCCCGATCATGGCACACTAGCGGCCATCGTCCGCTTCTGACCCATCCTTTACCCATCCTTACCGTCCCTACCCAATTCAACAGAAAGACAAGCGCATGACTATCAGTGCCTCCCACGAAGCGGGCAGCATCGCTCCCAACAGCTCGTTCGCCGGCGCGATCGATGCCGATGCCGTGATCATCGGCGCCGGTCCGGTCGGCCTGTTCCAGGTCTTCGAACTCGGCCTGCTCGAGATCAAGGCCCACGTCATCGATTCGCTGCCGGCCGTCGGCGGCCAGTGCGTGGAACTGTATCCGGACAAGCCGATCTACGACATCCCGGCCGTGCCGGTGTGCACCGGCCAGGAGTTGACCGACAACCTGCTCAAGCAGATCGAGCCGTTCGAGCCGACCTTCCACCTGGGCCAGGAAGTGACCACCGTGCAGCGCCGCGAAGACGGCCGCTTCAACGTCGAGACCTCGACGGGCACCCGGTTCATCACCAAGACCATCTTCATCGCGGCCGGCGTCGGCTCGTTCCAGGCGCGCACCATGAAGGTGGACGGTATCGAGAAGTTCGAGAACACCCAGCTGTTCTACCGCGTCAAGGACCCGGTCCTGTTCGAGGGCAAGAACCTGGTCATCTGCGGCGGCGGCGATTCGGCCCTCGACTGGGCCCTGAACTTCGTCGGCAAGGCCGAGTCGGTCGTGCTGCTGCACCGCCGCGAGGACTTCCGCGCCGCCCCGGCCTCGGTCGCCAAGATGAAGGCCCTGTGTGACGAGTACGAGATGCAGCTGATCATCGGCCAGGTCACCGGCTTCGAAGAAAAGGCAGGCCAGCTGACCGAAGTGAAGGTCACCGGCGCCGACGGCGTCACCCGCCGCGTGCCGCTGGACATGCTGCTGGTGTTCTTCGGCCTGTCGCCCAAGCTCGGTCCGATCGCCGAATGGGGCCTGGACATCGAGCGCAAGCAGCTCAAGGTGGTCGATACCGAGAAGTTCGAGACCAATGTCCCGGGCATCTTCGCGGTGGGCGACATCAACACCTATCCGGGCAAGAAGAAGCTGATCCTGTCGGGCTTCCACGAAGCCGCGCTGGCCGCCTTCGGCGCCGCGCCCTACATCTTCCCGGACAAGAAGATCCACATGCAGTACACGACGACCTCGCCGAAGTTGCACAAGATCCTCGGCGTCGAGACCCCGGTCTTCGACTGATTTTTACCGCTTGGTAAAAAATGCCGCCCGGCGCAAGCCCGGCGGCATTTTTCTTTGGCGCGCTGCGCTGTCGGACAGGACCTACCTGCTTATGTGGTCCGCCTCACCGAGCCGCACTGCACAAATATGCTACAAGTGAGCTGTATCCGCGGGAAGTGAAAACGACTGTTTCCACAAGTAAATCGCTATCCCCTATAATCGAACGCAGCCCCGCGCAACCAGTGCGACGCGCCTTTCCCCACGAAGGAATATTTATGCTTTACCAACTGCACGAGATGCAACGCTCCTTCCTGAACCCGCTCATGCAGTGGGCCGATGCGTCCTCGAAACTGTTCTCGAATCCCGTTTCCCCCTTTGCGCACACGCCTTTCGCGCAGCGCATCGCCGCCGGCTACGAACTGATGTACCGGCTCGGCAAGGACTACGAAAAGCCGGCCTTCGGCATCAAGAGCGTGCGCATCGGCGACGCCGACGTCGGCATCATGGAACGCACGGTCGTTGAAAAGCCGTTCTGCAAGCTGCTCCATTTCAAGAAGGACCTGAGCGACCAGGCCTTCGCCGCGCTGCAGCAGCCGAGCGTGCTGGTGGTGGCGCCGCTGTCCGGCCACCATGCCACCCTGCTGCGCGACACCGTACGCGCACTGCTGGTCGAACACGACGTCTACATCACCGACTGGATCGACGCGCGCATGGTGCCGCTGTCGCAGGGTCCGTTCCACCTCGACGACTACATCTACTACGTGCAGGACTTCATCCGCCACCTGGGCCCGGACGTGCACGTGATTTCCGTGTGCCAGCCGACGGTGCCGGTGCTGGCCGCGATCGCGCTGATGGCGACCAACAAGGACCCGAAGCTGCCGAAGACCATGACCATGATGGGCGGCCCGATCGACCCGCGCAAGTCGCCCACCGCGGTCAACGACCTGGCCGTCGAGAAGCCCTTCTCCTGGTTCGAGAATACCGTGATCTATTCGGTGCCAGGCAACTACCCGGGCTTCGGACGCAAGGTCTATCCCGGCTTCCTGCAGCACGCCGGCTTCATCGCCATGAACCCGGGCCGCCACGCCCAGAGCCACCGCGAGTTCTACCAGCACCTGGTGCGCGGCGACGACGATTCGGCCGAGGCGCACCGCCAGTTCTACGACGAATACAACGCCGTGCTCGACATGCCGGCCGAGTACTACCTCGAGACCATCAAGACCGTGTTCCAGGAACACCGCCTGCCGAAGGGCACCTGGGAAGTCGGCGGCCAGCTGGTGCGTCCGCAGGACATCAAGACGGTGGCCCTGTTCACCGTCGAGGGCGAGCTGGACGACATCTCGGGCCTGGGTCAGACCCGCGCCGCGCACGACCTGTGCACCGGCATCCCGCCCGAGATGCACCAGGAGTTCGTGGCGCCCAAGTGCGGCCACTACGGCATCTTCTCGGGCCGCCGCTGGCGCGAGATCATCTGCCCGAAGATCGGTGAGTTCATCCGCAAGCATGCGTGAATGAAGAAGCAATACCGGAGCCATGGCTCCGGTATTGCTTTGAACGCAGGCCGGTTCAGCGCCCGACCAGCACTTGCTGCACCACCCCGGTGGCAATCGCCACCAGCGCATAGTCCTTCCCGGCCTGCACCCACTGGTGCCCGGGCGGCGGCTCGCTCAGGCGATGCGTCTTCCAGTTCTCCACCACGTAGTGATGCGTGCGGTAGCGCGACGGCAGCTGTTCACCCTTGCGCAGCTGGCCGCTGGCGGCCACGCTGCGGTAAGGTCCGGTCCTGGCCATCGTGGCCTGCTGCTGGGCGCGGGCTTCCTGGTCCGCGCGCTGGTGGGCCTGGGCCGCGGCGCCACCGGCCAGCACGGCAGCGGCCAGCGCCGTTGCAATGAGTCTGTTCATGTGAGCTCCTCTCAGCGTCGAGCCGCCAGTACACCACGCGCCGATGCGGCGGTCTGTTCGCTCCAGCACGCAGACCCGTCCCGCCTCCCTCCGTCCGCCGCGGCCAGGTCGCGCCGCCCGCGGATTTGGCGGATAATGGCGCTTTTACCGCTGCCCCGCACCGTGACCAAGACCCTCGCCGACCTGATCGAAGACGTACTGCCGCAGACGCAATGCACCAAGTGCGGCTATCCCGCCTGCCGTCCGTATGCGGAAGCGATCGCGCGCGGCGAAGCGGAGATCAACCAGTGCCCGCCGGGCGGCCTCGAGGGCGTGCGGCGACTGTCGAGCGTGACCGGGCGCCCGGTCATCCCGATCAATCCGGCCAACGGCATCGAGCGCCCGCGCCCGGTCGCCTTCATCGACGAGTCGCTGTGCATCGGCTGCACGCTGTGCATCCAGGCCTGCCCGGTGGACGCGATCCTGGGCGCGGCCAAGCAGATGCACACCATCCTGCCCAGCCTGTGCACCGGCTGCGACCTGTGCGTGGCGCCCTGCCCGGTCGACTGCATCGCCATGGTCCCGGTGACGGGCGAGCGCACCGGCTGGGATGCCTGGTCGCAGGAGGCCGCCGACGCGGCGCGCGACCGCCATGACTTCCGCAGCGCGCGCCTGCGCCGCGAAAAGGAAGAGAACGATGCGCGCCTGGCCGCCAAGGCGCTGGAAAAGATGCGCGCGGTGACGGCGGAGGCGGCCAATACGCCGGAAGAACTGGCGGAAAAGGAGCGCAAGCGCGCGATCATCGCGGCCGCGATGGAAAGGGCACGCCAGAAGGCGGCCGCGAATGCGCCTGCGACGGCATCCGGAACGGCGCCGGGGAAACCTGAGCAAAACTGATGAATTCCGCCAAACGTTTAGAAATATTCACGCGCTTTCGCGCCGCCAATCCGAAGCCGACCACCGAGCTGGCATTCACCACACCCTTCGAACTCCTGATCGCGGTGCTGCTGTCGGCGCAGTCGACCGACGTCGGCGTGAACAAGGCGACGCGCCGCCTGTATCCGGTGGCGAATACCCCGCAGGCCATCCTCGACCTGGGCCTGGAGGAACTCAAGTCCACTATCGCGACGATCGGCCTGTACAACACCAAGGCTGCCAATGTCATGGCGACCTGCCGGATCCTGGTGGAGCAGCATGGCGGCGAAGTGCCGCGCTCGCGCGAGGCGCTCGAAGCGCTGCCGGGCGTGGGCCGCAAGACCGCCAACGTGGTGCTCAATACCGCCTTCGGCGAGCCGACCATGGCGGTCGACACCCACATCTTCCGGGTGTCGAACCGCACGAAGATCGCGCCGGGCAAGAACGTCGACATCGTCGAGCAGAAGCTGCTCAGGTTCGTGCCCAGGGACTTCCTGATCGATGCCCACCACTGGCTGATCCTGCACGGGCGCTACACCTGCGTGGCGCGCAAGCCGCGCTGCTGGAACTGCCTGATCAATGACCTGTGCGAGTTCAAGGACAAGACGCCGGCGCCAGGCGGGGTGATGGATCCGGCGGCCGGCCTGGCCAGCCAGGCGGCCGAACTCGGCTAACCGAGGCGCTGTTCCCCGGTGGCGAACGAGGCGCGCACAATGCGCCCGTCGACCACTTCATAGACGCACAGCATCTCCACCGTACCGCGTCCTTCCGGGAAGTTGCGGGTCACGATCTCGAGGTCGGTGACGAAGTTCCCGACGACCGAGCGCGTCAACAGGCGCGCGTGCAGGTCGGGCTCGAGGAAGCGCTCCTGGTAGCGCGGGCGAATCTGGTCAATGCCCTGCGCCAGCAGCGCGCCATGCAGCGCGAACTGCTGCGCGTCGGGCGCATAGGTAGCCATCAGGGCGTCGAGGTCCTTGGCATTGTAGGCGTCGAGCTGCGCCTGGACGACAGCGAGGGGAGAAATCGGGTTCATGGTCTCCGGGGTCGATAAAAACGCGCCAGGCCTGGCGCGTCGTTCATCTTAGCGTCAAGCGCTCAGGCGCGCAGGCGCGCGGCCCGGAAGCGCCTTGCGCGCCGGCCGCCCGGCCTCGAGCTTGAACACCGCAACGACCTCGTTCAGCGCCTGCGACTGGTCGTGCAGCTCCTGCGCAGCTGCCGCGGCCTCTTCCACCAGCGCAGCGTTCTGCTGCGTCACGGTATCCATCTCGCCGACGGCGACATTGACCTGGGCAATGCCGGCACCCTGCTCCGCGCTGGCGGTGCTGATTTCGGCGATGATGTCCATCACGCGGCGTACGCTGGCGACAACGTCCTCCATGGTGGCGCCGGTCTCGGCCGCAAGCCGGTTGCCGGCATCGACCCGCGCCACCGAATCGTTGATCAACTCCTTGATCTCCCTGGCCGCTGTCGCCGAGCGCTGCGCCAGGCTGCGCACCTCGCCCGCGACGACCGCGAAACCGCGGCCCTGCTCGCCGGCACGCGCCGCTTCCACCGCCGCATTCAGCGCCAGGATATTGGTCTGGAAGGCGATGCCGTCGATAACGCTGATGATCTCGACGATCCTGCGCGAGGAGTCGCTGATCGAGGCCATGGTCCCGACCACCTGCTCCACCATCTGTCCACCCCTGGCCGCGACCTCGCAGGCCGAGATGGCGAGCTGGTTGGCTTGGCGCGCATTGTCGGCGTTCTGCTGGACGGTCGAAGTGATTTCTTCCATTGACGAAGCGGTTTCCTCGATCGCGCCAGCCTGCTGCTCCGTGCGGCTCGACAGGTCCTGGTTGCCGCGTGCGATCTGGTCGGAGGCCACGGCAATCGTCTCGGTGCCGCTGCGCACCTGGGCAACGATGGCCTGCAAGCTGCCGGTCATGTCGTTCAGGGCCTGCAGCAGCTGGCCGGTTTCGTCGTCGCCGCGCACCTCGATCGTGGTGCGCAGGTCACCCGAGGCGACGCTCTGCGCCACTTCGACGGCTGCTCCAAGCGGACGCGTGATCGAACGCGAAATGAAGATGCCCGCCACGACGGCGGCGACGGCGCCCAGCAGCATCAGGAAATAGCTGACCAGGGTGGCACGCTTGCCGACCGCATCGGCGTCGCGGGCGGTGGCGACGGTCTGCTTGCTCATCGCCTGCTGGGCCTTCACCAGGAGCTCGGCAGGCGCCCGGTCCATGCCCTTGACCGCCTGGTCGCCGGCCGCCGCATCGAAGTCGGCAGCGGTAAAGGCGGCGAAGCCGCGGCGGTAGCCTTCGCCCATCTTCGCATGGGCCTGGCCAAATTGCGCCAGCAGCTCGCGCACCTCCCCGGCCGGGATCGCGGCGCCCAGCTCCTGCACTGCCTTGGCAACGTCGGCTTCACTCTTCTGAAAGGCCTTCCAGTACTTGGCGCGCTGCTCCTGATCCTTGCCGCGCAACAGGGTGTTCTTCCATTCCTGGGTCTGCAGGCGGAAATGCGCGAGCAGACTTTCCACGCCCTCGGCGTGGGTGGACTGGCGCACGGCGGCGTTATACATATCCAGCGCATTGTTCATCTGGCTCATGCCGAAGAATCCTGCACAGGCGACGACCAGGGTAACGGCGGCAAAGCCGAGGGGGAGTTTACGACTGAGTTTCATGGACGGCTTTCGAATGGACAGGATGACAAACAATAGCTGCCCGGTAGTTTACGTATTTTGTAACTGCCAGGCAAAACTACGTATCACCGTCCTGCGATTGACCCGGATTCCGTGTAGCTCATCAACAACGTGCGCCCCATGGTGGTGCGCACTGCCTTATAGAAGCACCAAATTGTCGCGATGCACCAGTTCGGGTCCCTCGACATACCCCAGGATGCGTTCGATCTCGGCCGACGAATGGCGCATGATGCGCCGCACCTCGCTGCTGGTGTAGTTGGTCAGCCCGCGCGCCAGCGGCTGGCCCGCTTCGTCGATGCAGGTGATGACCTGTCCGCGTCCGAATTCGCCGCGCACCGCCACCACCCCGATCGGCAGCAGCGACTTGCCCTCCCGGGTCAGCTTCTGCGCCGCGCCGGCGTCGATCACGACTTCGCCGGTGGTATGCAGGTGGTCGATCATCCACTGCCGGCGCGCGGTCAGGCGGCCGGTCGGGGCGCTCAGCTGGGTGCCGATGGCTTCGCCGTTGGCCAGGCGCAGCAGCACGTCTTCCTCGCGGCCCCAGGCGATGATGGTATGGGCGCCCGAGCGCGCCGCGCGCCTGGCGGCCAGCACCTTGGTCAGCATGCCGCCGCGCCCGATGCTTGATCCCGCCCCGCCCGCCATCGCTTCCAGTTGCGGGTCGCCCGCCTGGGCTTGCGCGACCAGGCGCGCGGACGGATCCTTGCGCGGGTCGCTTGAAAACAGGCCGCGCTGGTCGGTCAGGATCACCAGCGCATCGGCCTCGATCAGGTTGGCCACCAGCGCGCCCAGGGTGTCGTTGTCGCCGAACTTGATCTCGTCGGTGACCACCGTGTCGTTCTCGTTGATGATCGGGACCACGCCCAGGCGCAGCAGCGTGGTGAGGGTGGAGCGTGCGTTCAGGTAGCGCTCGCGGTCGGCCAGGTCGGCGTGGGTCAGCAGCACCTGGGCGGTCTTGACGCCGTGGCCGTGGAAGCTGGTCTCGTAGATCTGCGCCAGGCCCATCTGGCCCACCGCCGCACAGGCCTGCAGTTCATGGATGTCGGTGGGACGCCTGGTAAAGCCGAGGCGCAGCATGCCTTCGGCGATCGCGCCGGACGAGACCAGCACCACCTCCTTGCGCATGGCGCGCAGCGCGGCGATCTGGGCCGCCCAGCGGGCGATGGCGGCATGGTCCAGGCCCCTGCCCTCGTCCGTGACGAGGGAGGAACCGACCTTGATGATGATGCGGGAAGCTTGCTGGAGTGCGGCGTGGGGGACTGAGTTCATGGCGACAGGAATTTTCCTCGCGGCCGTAAGGCCAGCAGGGAAAGTCCTGCCAACAACTCGACCGCGCAGACTGCTAATAATACCCCCTTTGGCAGCCCGATCGCGAAAGCGGCGACGAGGCGCCCGGCCGGCTGGGCCAGGAGGAACAATGCGGTGAGGTCGACGAGAAGTGGCTGGTCGCCGCTTCTTGCTGCCAGCAGCGCCAGCATCGCGGTAGCGAGGCGCATGCCCACGTAGACGGCGTAGAACTGGCTATAGCCATTCACGCCGACGAGAAAGATGCCCATCGCCGACGCGATGCGGTCGGGATCGAGCATGGCCGCCAGCGCCGCCAGCGAGCTGGCGGTGGCGAGCACTTGCAGCAGCTGGCCGCGCAGCCCGCTGCGACTGACTGACAATGCGGCCAACTCAGTCTTCGAGGATCTTGAAACGGGGATCGTCGGGGTCGATCGAGTTGATGCCGCGCGCTTCCTCGGTCATCGAGGTTTCTTCGGCGCGCTGCTCGCTGGTGCGCTTTTCTTCGAGGTGCAGGTAGATCGCGTTGACCAGGTCCTGGCAGCCCTCGCGATTCAAGGCCGAGATCTCGAACACCGGCCCCTTCCAGGCCATGCGCTTGACGAAGTCCTTGACGATCTTCTTGCGCTCGGCTTCATCGACCACGTCGAGCTTGTTCAGCACCAGCCAGCGCGGCTTGTTCAGCAGCTCTTCGTCGTACTTTTCGAGTTCCTTGATCAGGGCCTTGGCTTCCTTGACCGGGTCGGCCTTGGCATCGAAGCCCGACAGGTCGACGATGTGCAGCAGCAGGCCGGTACGCGCCAGGTGGCGCAGGAACTGGTGGCCCAGGCCCGCGCCTTCGGCCGCGCCTTCGATCAGGCCCGGGATGTCGGCGATGACAAAACTCTTCTCGTGCGACACGCGCACCACGCCCAGGTTCGGGTGCAGGGTGGTGAACGGGTAGTCGGCGATCTTCGGCTTGGCGTTCGACACGGCGGTAATGAAGGTCGACTTGCCGGCGTTCGGCATGCCCAAGAGGCCCACGTCGGCCAGCACCTTCAGTTCCAGGCGCAGGGTGCGGCGCTCGCCTTCCTTGCCCTCGGTCTTCTGGCGCGGCGCGCGGTTGGTCGAGGTCTTGAAGTGGATGTTGCCCCAGCCGCCCTCGCCGCCCTTGGCCAGCAGTTCGGTCTGGCCGTGCTCGGTGAGGTCGGCGATGATCTCGCCGCTGACGTCATCGATGATCAGGGTACCCACCGGCATGCGCAGGGTGACGTCCTCGGCGCCCTTGCCGTAGCAGTCCGAGCCGCGGCCCGGTTCGCCGTTGCGGGCGTGGTGGGTCTTCGAATAGCGGAAGTCCACCAGGGTGTTGATGTTGCGGTCGGCCACCACGTAGATCGAGCCGCCCTTGCCGCCGTCGCCGCCGTCCGGGCCGCCGAAGGGGCGGAACTTCTCGCGGCGGAACGAGGCGCACCCGTTGCCGCCGTCGCCGGCGATGACTTCAATTCTTGCTTCGTCGATAAACTTCATGATGGTGACCGATAAAAAGAAAAGGCCCTACCGTGGGCAGAGCCTTTCGATGGAAGGCTTGCGCCTTGCAAAGAAGCGCCGCGTCGAGCGGCGCGAGTAGCTACTTAAGCAGCGACTGCTTCGTTGGCAACGACGGTCACGAACTGCTTCGAGCCCACGCCTTGCTTGACGAACTTGACGGTACCGTCGACCAGCGCGAACAGGGTGTGATCCTTGCCGGTGCCGACGTTGGTGCCAGCGCGCACCGGGGTGCCGCGTTGACGGATGATGATGCCGCCGGCGTTGATCGCCTGGCCGCCGTAGACTTTCACGCCAAGGCGTTTGCTTTCTGAGTCACGGCCGTTGCGGGTAGTACCGCCACCTTTTTTGTGTGCCATTTATTTGCTCCTTGATGAATGAACTTGGTGAATCGAACGGCGATTAGCCGTTGATCGACACCACCTGGATTTCGGTGAAGTTCTGGCGATGGCCCTGACGCTTCTGGTAGTGCTTACGACGGCGCATCTTGAAGATGCGGACCTTGTCGTGGCGACCGTGGGAAACAACTTTCACCAGGACCGAGGCACCTTCGACCAGCGGAGCACCAAACTTGATGCTGTCGCCCGCGCCGAGCGCGAGAACTTGATCGATGGTGAGTTCGGAACCAATGTCAGCAGGTATCTGTTCTACTTTGAGTTTTTCGCCAGCGACAACTTTGTATTGCTTGCCACCGGTTTTTATGACCGCGTACATGATTGAAACCTCATCAAATGTTAAAAAAATCCCGCCGGCGCCAGAGACGCTGAGCTGTTCGGATGCCGGGGAACAGGGGATTATACATAAGCCGCTGCAGTGCGTCAAAAGCGCCCTGCGATTTCTCCGCCCGGTGTTGCATGCTGCACGCATGGAAAGCGGCACAGGCCATGCGACGCGTCCATTTCCCTGTCTGAAAGTCATCATTGGGGCGCCCTTTCCTTGCATGTCGTATAATCGCCGCACTTACCAACACCACTGTTTATATTGCAGGTTCGCCTTGTCAGCCGCTACCCAACACGCCCAGAACACCATCGCCCAATCGATCGCCACCGACATGGAGGCCGTGAACACGGTGATCCGGCAGCGACTGCAATCAGAAGTAAGCCTGGTCAACCAGATCGCCGAGTACATCATCAGCGCGGGCGGCAAGCGGATCCGGCCGGTGCTGGTGCTGCTGCTGGCCAATGCCTATGGCTACAAGGGCACGGCCCACCACGAACTGGCGGCGGTGGTCGAGTTCATCCACACGGCGACCCTGCTGCACGATGACGTGGTCGACGAATCCTCGATGCGGCGCGGGCGCCAGACGGCCAATGCCCTGTTCGGCAATGCCGCCTCGGTGCTGGTGGGCGACTACCTCTACTCGCGTTCGTTCGAGATGATGACCAGCCTCGACAACATGCGCGTGATGAGCATCCTGTCGCGCGCCACCACCGTGATCGCCGAAGGCGAGGTGCTGCAACTGCTGAACATGCACGACCCGGACGTGACCCGCGAGAGCTACCTGAAGGTGATCCGCTCCAAGACCGCCAAGCTGTTCGAGGCCGCTGCCGAGCTGGGCGCACTGGTGGGCGGCGCCGACGACGCACAGATCGAAGCGGCCGGCGAATACGGCCGCTCGCTGGGCACCGCGTTCCAGCTGATCGACGATGTGCTGGACTACGCCGGCGACGCCGCCGAGATCGGCAAGAACCTGGGCGACGACCTGCGCGAAGGCAAGCCCACCCTGCCACTGATCTGGCTGATGGAAAACGGTAGCTTGGCGCAGCGCCAGCTGGTGCGCAACTGCATCGAACAAGGCGACGGCGAGCAGTTCGAAGCGGTGCTGGCGGCCGTCAGCGCGAGCGGCGCGCTGGCCTATACCCGCCAGCAGGCCGAGCAGGCCGCAGCGCGCGCGGCCGAGGCGATTAGCGGATTGCCGGACAGTCCCTACAAGGCGAGCCTGCTGCAGCTCTGCAGTTTCGCTGTTGACAGGAACCATTGAGCCAACTATAGTAATGCCTTCCCGAGATTTCGGAAACGAATCTCAAATAGTCGGGGTGTAGCTTAGCCCGGTAGAGCGCTACGTTCGGGACGTAGAGGCCGGAGGTTCGAATCCTCTCACCCCGACCACGAATTCAGAAGCCAGACCAACCATGTGTTGCTCTGGCTTTTTTGTTGCCTGCCCTGGTGTACCCTGCCCTTCTTCACGGCAAGGTCCCTGATCGATCAGGCGACACGGTCGGATTGCGCGGCTGCCTGCACCAGGCAGGTCGACAGCTTGTCGAAGTGGAGCAGCGCAGCCTGCGTCAGCTCGATCTGCTTGCGGCGCGCGTCTTCAGTATCGGTCAGCATCAGCCAGCCTTTCTCGCGCATCGATTTCAGGCGCGAATGCACGGTGGCCGGCGCCCCCAGTTCGTGCTTTGCCATCATGTCGCGCACCGACAGGCGTCCCTCTTCCTGGCGCGCGCGCGCGACGATGGCCAATATGCGTTCCTCGAGGGGATCGAGTGGCGGCAAGGACGGCAAACCTCTCAAGGCTTCGGCCAACTGCAGGAAACGCAGGTAGATATCGGCAGGTCGTTTCGGAGTCGTCATGGGCGGATGCGGATTATCCTGATGTTGCCAGGCCAACTGACAATCACGGTTGTGAATGTTAACACACCGTCCGATCCTCTCGCCGAGACGTGGCCTGCCTGCGCACGAGCGAAAGCAGCCACTTGGCCGTGTACAGGACGATCAGCGCGCCGGCCAGGTCGCCGACGAACATGACAAGGAAACCAGGCAAGTGGAGTGCGTCGTCATGGACGAAAAACCAGATGTGATGCAACAGCGGACTGGCAAGCGCGCATCCAAGGGCGCACAGCAACAGCCGGCGGGGAGTCAGGTTGGTCAAGGAAGCCTGCAAACCATAGCGCTCCCGCGCAATGAGGTAGATCAGGTAGGGACCGATGGCGCCGGCCATGGCGCCGGTCGTGGCGCGTACCGCATCGCCCGGAAAGTAGTACCAGTAACAGGCGAACCAGCCCACGATCAGCAAACCCAGTGCGCCGGCCCGCCCGAACAGCAGTGTGCACAGCAACCTGGTACCGGCAGGAAGATAGATCCAGCCGATACCCTGCACGAATTCCGCCCGCTGGAAAAAGAGCTCGTTGGCCAGCATGACCAGGCCATGCAGGAACATCGTGCCCAGCACCATGTAGAGATTCAGTCGGAAAGCGGTGACGGGCTGGTTCATCTTGGAAAAACAAAAGCGTCGAAAGGCCGGATGGTAAGTTGCGAGACAGTAACACATCCTTGTCCGGAGGCTACTGTGCCGATAAAGAATCGGCGGGCATCGTCAATGGCGTCACCTCACGGTCGCGCACGCGCAAAAGCGGCGCCGTGAACGCTATACTGTGACTCTCACAGTGTTTCTTGATTTCAATGAATAGCGATAAAGTTTCGGCAAGCGTGCTGGTCGTGGAAGACGACGAGAATATTTCCCAGGTACTGAGCTTCATGCTCGAGCGCCAGGGCTACAGTGTGACCCACCTGGCCGATGGCCGCGCCGCCGCCGCCCATATCATCAGCGCCGCCCCGCCAGGCCTGGTGCTGCTCGACGTGATGCTGCCCTTTGTCGACGGTTTTGAACTGGTGCGCCTCATCCGCGAGCAGGCCGCCTGGTCCGCTGTTCCGGTCCTGATGCTGACGGCCAAGAATACCGAACGCGACACCGTACGCGCCCTCGATGCCGGCGCCAACGACTACGTCATCAAGCCTTTCCAGCCGAACGAACTGCTGGCGCGGGTGCGGCGCTGTCTTCCGGTGCCGGCATGAGGCGCGTCTCCTGCCTGGCCGCGCCGCTGGCGCTGGCCCTGCTGTCCGCGCTGGCCGCGCCCGCCTTCGCCACCGACACCCGCCTGCGCCTGTCGGGCGCCACCGAACAGCTCAGCAACGACAGCCCCGACTGGCGCGAAAGCATGGCCGCCCTGCAGCTGCGTTTCGCGCCGCGCCAGCTGCTCGAGCTGTCGGTGGCCGACGTGCACCGCTTCGGCCTGCATGACAGCCAGGTTGCCGCCAGCCTCACGCTGCCATTGTCAAGCGCGCTGACCGCCACCTTTGACGCCGGCGCCAGCCCTACCCACCGGGTACTGGCGCGCCGTTTCGCCGGCGCGGCGCTGCAATACGAATTCGCGCCGCGCTGGCTGGTCCACGGCGGCGCCCGCAGCAGCAGCTACGACAGCGCCACCGTCAACGGCTACCAGTTCGCACTGGAGCACTACATCGACCGCTACAGCGTCATGCTGGGATGGCGGCCGACGCGCGCCTTCGGGGCCACCGCGCATGGCGTCGAGCTGCGCGCCAACCGCTACTACGGCGAGCGCGACTCGGTGGGCCTGATCGCCGCCGCCGGCAAGGAAGCGGCCAGCGTGCCGGGCGGCGTGGTGCTCACCGAAGTGCGCTCCCTGGCGGTGCTCGGGCGCCACTGGTTCGATCAGCGCTGGGCGCTCAGCTGGGGGGCCAGCTACACGCGCCAGGGCAGCCTGTACACGCGCAAGGGCATCAATGCCGGTATCGAATACGCTTTCTGATCCATTCATCGCAACGGCCGTCTGGGCCGGGCTGGGTGCCTTCGGGCTCACTTTGGTGCTGAGCTTGCAGATCGTCCTGATGCGGGTCGGACTGCGGCGCCGCCAGGCCGCCGAAGCGAAAGCGCTGGCGCGCTGGCGTCCGGTCCTGAATGCCGCCGTCGTCGGCGAACTGCCGGCCGAGGACGGCGCCGGCCTCCCGCCCCTGCCGCCTGGCGACCGCCAGCCCTTCCTGCGCCTGTGGGTGCACCTGCAGGGCTCGGTGCGCGGCGAGGCCGGCGAGACCCTGAACACGCTGGCGCGGCGCCTGCGCCTGGACGACGAGGCGCTGGCGATGCTGGCGCGCGGCCCGCGCAGCGCGCGCCTGCTCGGCGCACTCGTGCTGGGCCACCTGCGCGAGCGGCGCGCCTGGCCCGGGTTGCTGGAGCTCGCCACCGATACCGACAGTACGCTGTCGCTGACCGCGCTGTGGGCGCTGGTGCGGATCGATCCCGAGGCCGCCGCCGGCTACCTGACGCCTTTGTTCATCGAACGCGAGGACTGGGCGCTGTCGCACGTGGCCGGCATCCTGCAGCAGGCCAGCGCGCCGGCCGCCGGCGTGCTGGCACGGCTCCTGCCCACGCTCGACGAAACAAAACTGCCGCGCGCGCTGCGCATCGCCGAAGCCTTGCGCCTCACGCTCCCGCCCGCCGTGCTGGGAGCGGCGCTGGACAGTCCCGCGGTGCCGGTGGTCCTCGCGGCGCTGCGCAACGTGCTCACGCCGGAAACCGTCGCGCAGGTGCGCAGCCTGCTGGCGCACCAGGATTGGCAGGTGCGGGTCCAGGCCGCCCGCGCCCTCGGGCGGGTGGGTGAACGGGAAGATGCCGAACGCCTGGCCGCGCTGCTGCGCGATCCGCAGTGGTGGGTACGCTACCGCGCCGCCGAGGCGCTGCGCGACCTGCCGGCCCTGCACCGTGCCGAGCTCGCCGCGCTGCAAGCCGCGCTGACCGACCGCTTCGCGTCCGACATGCTGGCCCAGGTCATGGCCGAAGGGAGCCCCACATGAGCGTCTACCAGACCCTGGTCACCTGGGCCACGTGGTTCGTGCTGGCCTACTTCATCGCCCTCAACGGCGGCTACCTGCTGCTCAACCTGTTCGCCCTGCGCAGCCTGCGCCGCCGGGGCGAGGAGCAGTTCCTGAGCGAGCTGCCGCGCGCCTATTCCGGGCTGGAGCCGCCGATCAGCATCCTGGTCCCGGCCTACAACGAGGAAGCCACCATCGCCGCCTCGATCCGCTCGATGCTGCAGCTGAGTTATGCCGAATTCGAGATCATCGTCATCAATGACGGCTCGAAGGATGCCACCCTCGAGGTGCTGCAGCGCGAGTTCGGCCTGCTGCCCTTTCCGGAAGCCTACCGGCGCCAGCTCGCCACCAGGGAAGTGCGCCAGATCTACCGCTCCACGCGCTACCCGAACCTGCGCGTGATCGACAAGTTCAACGGCGGCAAGGCCGACTCGCTCAACGCCGGCATCAACGCCTCGCGCTACCCGCTGTTCTGCGGAGTCGACGCCGATTCGATCCTGCAGCGCGACAGCCTGGCCAAGGTGACCGAACCCTTCCTGCGCGACGCCACCGTGGTCGCCACCGGCGGCACCGTGCGCATCGCCAACGGCTGCGAGGTCAGCGGCGGCTTCCTGACCCGGGTCGGGCTGCCCACCAATCTGTGGGCGATGTTCCAGGTGGTCGAATACCTGCGCGCCTTCCTGTTCGGGCGCCTGGGCTGGTCCTCGCTCAACGGCATGCTGATCATTTCCGGCGCCTTCGGCGTGTTCCGCAAGGACGCGGTGGTGCTGGCCGGCGGCTACCGGGTCGATACCATCGGCGAAGACATGGAACTGGTGGTGCGCATGCACCGCCAGCTGCGCGCGCGCCGCCAGCCCTACCGGATCGAGTTCGTTCCCGACCCGGTTTGCTGGACCGAAGCCCCGGAAGACATGCGCACGCTGAAGAACCAGCGCATCCGCTGGCAGCGCGGCCTGGCCGAAAGCCTCAACGCCAACTGGGGCCTGCCGCTGTCGCGCAACGGCGGCGTGCCGGGCTGGCTGGCGTTTCCCTTCATGCTCGCCTTCGAATGGCTCGGCCCACTGATCGAACTGGGTGGCTATGTCTTCATGCTGATCGCCTTTTGCACCGGCGCGATCTCCTGGCAGGCCTTCGGCGCCTTCCTGTTCGTCGCCATCGGCATGGGGATCCTGTTGTCGGCCTCCGGCCTGCTGCTGGAAGAAATGTCATTCCACCTTTATCCGCGCAACAAGCAACTGCTCGCCCTGGCGGGCATCGTCATTCTGGAAAACTTCGGCTACCGCCAGCTCAACACGGTCTGGCGCCTGACCGGCCTGTACCGCTGGGCCATGCAGAAGGAATCGACATGGGGAGCAATGCGGCGCAAGGGCAACTGGCAAAGCGGCGCCGGGAAATGAGCGCGGCGCCAGCGGCATGTGCGCTAGGCTAGCGCCATGTCCTGCCTGCGCCCTTCCCGTCTGCGCCCTGCCTGCCTGCTTTCCCTGCTGGCGCTGATCCCCATGAGCCCCGCCCACAGCGCCTACCTGCACCTGTGCCCGGCGGCGGCGGTACCCGCTCCGGCGCTGGCCAGCGCGCCGGCCGCCGACGGCAGCAAGCTGCGCTTCGTCGTGACCGAACGGCCAGCCCCAGCCGGGTGCAGCTCGCTGGCGCTGGGCGACGCCCGCATCGAAGCGCTGCACGCACCCGGCCCGCAGGCGCACACCGCGCGCGCCATCCTGCTGCACGGCGACGAACAGGACGGCGGCTTCGCGGTCAGCGAGCAGATCCTGGTGCAACCCGACAGTTCCGCACCGCCCGCGGCCCCGGGGCCCATGCCGCTGCACCGCAACCTGCTGGACGCCATGCGCGTCACACCCTACGGCAGCGAGGAGCGGGTGCGGGCCCGCCTCGAGGATGGACGGCTGCACCTGCGCTGCGAGGCCGGTATCCGCCCCGCCGGCGTGCTGCTTTCCGGCCCCTGGCGGCTGCCGCTGCTACGCGGCGCGCTGCGCCTGCGCTTCGCGGGCCAGGGGCGGTTCGCCTGGCGCGCCGCGGACGCCGCGCAGGCCGCGCGCGAAACCGCGCTCGAACTGGGATTCCTCGACGCGGCCGGCACTGAAACGTCCTTGCGCCTGGCGCTGCCATCCGGACTCGATCGCGCCGGCTGGCGCCATTTCGTGCTGGCCTGTCCCGATGGTCCGGCCACCCTGGAGCTGCGCGAACTGGCGCTCGCACCCACGCCCGGCGCGGCGGACCAGCGGCCGGCGCCACGCGCGACCTGGATCTGGGAAGCGCGCGACTGGCGCGGACGCGGCCCCGCCCTGCTCGACTGGGCGGTGAGCGAAGGCATCCGCGAACTGTTCGTCACGGTGCCGATCGCCGGCGGCCGGGTGCGCGAGCCCGCGGCGCTGTCCGCCTTCGTGCGCAGCGCACGCGCGCGCGGGATTGCCGTCAGCGCGGTCGAAGGTGATCCGCACATGGTGCTTCCGTCTGAACGTGCAGCCAGCGCCGCCCGCGCCTGGGCAGTGGCGCGCTACAACCGGGAGGCGGCGCCGGCGGCGCGCCTGGCCAGCCTGCAGTTCGACATCGAGCCCTACCTGCTTGGGCCGGAGGTGCTGGCGCCGGCGCGGCTGGAACGCGCATACCTGGCCACCGCCGCGGCGCTACGCAATGCCGCTGGCGAACTGCCGCTGGACTTCGTGCTGCCGTTCTGGTGGGCCGGCAAGCGCGCACTGCTCGACACGCTGGCGCGCAGCGCCGACAGCATCACGGTCATGGACTATCGCACCGCGCCCGACCAGATCGTGGAGTTCGCCATGCCGTTCCTCGACTGGGGCGCCGCGCATGGCAAGCGGGTGCGCATCGCCCTTGAGGCCGGGCCGGTGGCGGCCCTGACCGAGCGCCGCTACCACCCCGCCGAGCCCGGCAGCGCGGGGGACATGCTGCTGTTCGAGCTCGGCGGCCAAACGGTACTGGCACTGCTGCGCGAGCCGCGCGCCATCCCGGGTGCCCGGCCATTCCGGCTGGCCGCCACCCGGCGGATCGATGGGTCGGCCACCAGCTTCCAGGGCAACACGGCGGCACTGCGCGCGCTGCTGCCGCGCCTGGAGGCCGATTTCAGCGCCTGGCCAGGGTTTGCCGGCATCGCGCTGCACGGGATGCGCTAGGCCTTGCGGGCTCAGACGGCTGGCAACTCCACGGTGAAGCAGGTGCCCCGGCCGGGTGCGGTCTCGAAGGAGATGGTACCGCCGTGCTGCTCGACGATTGCCTTGCTGATGGCCAGCCCGAGGCCGGTGCCGCCGCGGGTGCGGGTGTCGGCGCCGTCGGCCTGCGCGAAGCGCTCGAATACCCGGGCCTGGAAGGCCGGGTCGATCCCCGGTCCCTCGTCGGTCACGGTCAGCCGCACCTTGCCCGGCACCTGGGCCAGGCCGACGGTGACGGCCTTGCCGGCAGGCGTGAACTTGATCGCATTCGACAGCAGGTTGGTCAGCACCTGCTCCATGCGGTCCGGGTCGATGCCGGCCACGCAGTCCCCGGCCCTGGCCTGCCAGTCGTGCCGCAACACTACCCCGCTGCCAGCCGCCTGGGCCTGCATCGCCGCCAGCGCACGCTCGGCGACCGGCAGCAGCGCCTGCGGCGTGCGGGCGAAGGCCATGTGCCCGGCTTCCATTTTCTGGATGTCGAGCAGGTCGTTCACCATGCGCACCAGGCGTTCGCTGCTCTGGCTGGCGATCGCGGTCAGGTGCGCCGCGTCCGGGGGCAAGTCGCCAGCCATGCCGTCGGACAGCATCGACAGCGAAGCCCGGATCGCGGTCAGGGGGGTGCGCAATTCGTGCGACACCGTGGCCACGAACTCGTTCTTCATCTGTTCGACCTTCTTGCGTTCGGAGATGTCGTGCAGGAAGACGCTGAAGAAGGCGTCCGCACCTTCGCCGGCCAGGCCGGCGGTCATCTCGATCACGAACTCGCGGCCGCCGCGGTCGATCACGGTACGCTCGATCCTGCCCTGGAGCATGGACGTGCGGGCTCCCTGGCGGAAGCCGTGCAGGGCCTTGTCGAAGCTGGCGCGGTAGCGTTCAGGCAGCACCAGTTCGGCCAGCGGCCAGCCGACCGCTTCGCCACGGGACCAGCCGAACATGCACTCGGCCGCATGGTTCCAGTCGAGGACGATGCCGCGCTGGTCGACCGCGATATAGGCGTCCTGGGCCGTTTCGACAATGGCGTTGATGCGTTGTTCGTTGGCGCGCACCGCGGCCAGCGCGCCCTCCAGTTCGGCGGTGCGCTGTTCGACGCGCCGCTCGAGCGTGGCGTTCAGGTCGCGCAAAGCCGCGCGCTGCTGGACCAGGTTCGTCACCAGCCTGTTGATGCTGCCGGACAGCGCCTCCACTTCGTAGTAATCCTTGGCATTAGGCACCAGTTCCGCGGCCTCGCCGCGCCCGAGGCGCTCGGCCGACTCGGCCAGCGCACCCAGCGGCCGCGTGATGCGCCGCGCCACCAGCAGGCCAGCGAGCGAGAACAGCACCGCCAGGGCAGCGCCGCTCCAGAGCGCCCGCTCGCGCAGCCGCTTGACCGGCGCGTAGGCGTCGGTGACATCCTGGCGCACCAGGACCGACCAGCCCAGGCCCGGGTAAGCACCCCGTCCGACAGTCGCGGCATGCCCCACGAGGTAGGACTGGCCGTCCGGCCAGCGCTCGACCAGGAAACCGCTACGCTTCTGCTGGGCCAGGCGCAGGCTGGAGGTGGCAATTTTCTGGCCCTGCAGCTCCGGGGGGCCGAGCAGGACCACGCCGTCGCGGCTCACGATGAGCGCCTGCACCCGGCCGCGTTCCTGGACCGGCGCGATGATCGAGCGCTCGACGTCGCGCGCCCATTGCCACGACAGGTGCACGCCCAGCACGCCGGCGGTGTTGCCGTCGAGGCCGCTGAACGGAAACGCGACGTCGACGAAGCGGCGCGGCTCGCCGTTCTCGCCGGGCAGCAGCTTGGCCAGCTTGACCGCCTCGTGCACGTCGCCCACGTGGATACCGGCCAGGGCATTTTTGAACCAGGGGCGCGCCGACACGTCGACCCCTTCCAGCAGGCCGCGCGCCTCGACGATCACCCGGCCATCCAGGGCGGTCAGGCCGATCCAGTCGTAATACCCATAGGTTTGCTGGATGTCGGTCAGCACCTGGCGCCGCTCGGCAGCGGATGCGCCCGCATCGCGCAGGGTCCGCCGGCGCACCATGAGGCTGACTTCGCGGTAGCGCTCGGCCATGCCGAGGTCGAGCTTGCCGGCGGTTTGATACGCCAGTTCGCCGAGGCTGTGGCCGATGCTGTCCTGGGCCTGGGCGTTCGATGCACGCTCCACAACCTCGACCAGCAGCAGGGTCAGGATGACGGTCAGCAGGGAAAAAGCCAGCGCCAGCCAGGCGCCGAGCCCACGCCGGCGGGGCTGGGCCTTTGGGGATGCATGCATGGGGATCAGAAAGCGAACTGGAGCAGTTGCGCCAGCGTAACACAGTCATGCTGCTGGTCTGTGTAGTCCCATGCCGTTTGCCGGGAAATTGAGGATTCTGAGCAACATCAATGGGAACTGCTCTGCGGCGTGACGCGTACCACTGCGGTCCATGCCAGCGGTCCAGCCGGAGCTGCGTTCATTACCAGCGCTGCCCGGAGCGGGATGCGACCCATGTCAAGGCATACCGGTTGGGATTGCGATCAAATCGATTTTCGCGACAGCCCCCAGTCTCTCCACGCACCCTCCTCCCGAACAACACCGATGCCGACACCTGAATCATTCAACAGTGCCCACCATCTGTCGCTCACACTGCGTCAAATCGGCGATGCCTATGCCAGGGCTGGCGCGCAGGCGCGGCTCGATATCGCGCAACGGGTACGCCGGTTTTCCCATCAGGTGGAAGAGCAGCTTGCACCGCTCGCCGACGCCGCCATGGGAATCGAGGCGGTGCGCTGCACCGTGGCGGTCTCACAGGCGCTCGAAGGCGCCGAAAACCGTTTTCGCCAATTGCTCAAGACCGAACTGAGCGGTCTCGATTTTTCCCACATCTGGTATGTCGTGGCGGAGGCGGCGAAGGAAGTCGTGCTCTACCTGGGTGGCGGCGCGGTCATTGGCGGAGCGGTCGGGGCGGCCGGAGGCTTCTTCTTCGGCGGCGTCGGCGCTGCGCCCGGGGCAGTTGCCGGCGCCTCGCTCGGGATGAAGATCGCCGGCGACATCCTCGCGGTGATGGGCCTGGGCAGCCTGGCCGTCTATATCGCGGGTAGCGTTCCCAGGATCATGCAGTTGGCAGCGACAGGCTTTGCCAGCGCCTGGAGCGCCGGGCAGCTTCCCTCCAGCGCCCATGGCGCCTACCAGGCCCGGATCCATGCGGCAAGCGAATCCTTCGCCCAATGCAAGCTGCTCTTGCTGAAAGCGGTGCTTGCCGCGATCGTGGTGGCCCTGTCGCGCGGACAGCTGGCGCGCTCCGAGCTGATCAAGCAACTGAACAGCAGCAAATTGGGACCGCGCTTCGGCGCATGGATCGCAGCCAACGAACAGAAACTGCTGACGCATGCCGCGCTGCGTCCTGCGATCGCGGCAGCCGACGGCGGCGCCGGTCCGGCCGCCAGGGCGGCAGCGCCGAGGAAAACGGCCCCGCCACCGTCGCCCAGGGAAAAACCGCCTGCGCCCGCAGCGCAGAAGAACGGCGTCGGAAAAACCTCCTGCCCGACTTGCCTGACGGTCGGCCACCCGGTCGATCCGCTCACTGGCAGCAAGATTCTTTCGGGCCCCGGCGAGCTCGACTTTTCCCTGGCAGCGCCCCTGCCCCTGGTCTGGCAACGACGCTACAGCTCAGCCCAATCGCGCTCTGGCTGGCTTGGACAGGGCTGGTCGATCCCGATCTCGGATGCGCTGGCGCTCAGCGGCAACGAGATCGTCATTCTCGACGCCTTCGAACGCGAGGTGACGTTTTCGCTACCTGGAATAGGCCAGACGATCTTCTCGCCTTCCGAAAAGATCAGCCTGGTGCGCACCGCTGCCTCCCGCTTCGAACTCGTCGACCAGAACCTGCAGCGCCGGCAGTTCGCCCTGCTTGGCCCTGCGGGCCGAATCGCGCACCTGGTTGGCATCGTCGACGCCAATGGCAACGCCATCCGCATCCTCTACAACCATCGGCAACTGCCGGAGCGGATACACGATAGCGCCGGCCGCACCTTCACCCTCGCATTCGGCACCTGCCGCGGCCAGCCACGCCTGTCAAGTGTCGGCATGCTGCGTGAAACAGGTGAGCATCAGCACTTGCCGGCGCATCAAGCCGACCTGCTGGTGCAGTATGACTACGATGATGCCGGGGACCTGGTCCGGGTGCGCAATTGTCTCGGCCAGGTAACGCGGGAATTCGCCTACCGCGATCACCTGATGGTGGAGCATGCGCAGCCGGGCGGGCTCGTCTCGCGCTATGAATACGACCAGTACACTCCGGCAGGCAAGGTGCTGCGCAACTGGACCAGCAACGGGCTGTCGTGGAGCTTCCAGTACCTCGCCCGCGAGACCGTGGTCACCGACCATCTCGGACGCGTGCAACGCTACCGGTTCGACCGGCGGCAGCGCTATACCGGCATGGTCGACGCCGCCGGCGGCACCACCAGGCGACGCCTGGACGAGCATGGCAACCTGCTCTCCATCACCGACCCGGCCGGGCGCAGCACCAGCTACCGGTACGACGACCGGAGCCGGGTCGTCCGGGTCGAACGTGGCGGCCATGGCACGGGCATCGTCTATCACGCGCGCTTCGACAAGCCGGCGCTGATCACCGACGCGCTCGGCGCCACCACGGCCTTGCGCTACGACGAGCGCGGCAACCTGACCGGCATCACCGACGCGCTGGGACAGCGCACGTCCTACACCTACAATGCGCAGGGCTTGCCGATCGAGGTCACCGATGCCGCGGGCGCCGTCAAACGCCTTGCCTATGACAGCGGCGGGCAGCTGACCAGGTATACCGACTGCTCTGGCAACACCACGCATTTCCATTACGAAGGCGGTAAGCTGGTGCGCATCGTGGATGCGGCCGGGGCGTCCACCGCCTACACGTATGACGGGCTTGGCCGCCTCCTCGCGACGGTGCATCCGGACGGCAAGACCGAGCGCTACGACTATGACGGGCTCGGACGGCTGATCGGGCGGACCGACATCGCCGGGAACCGCAGCAGCTACGTGCTCGACACCGATGGCAAGCCCTTGCAGCGTCGCGATGCGCGCGGCGGGGTACTCGCTTACCGCTACGATGCGGGGCGCCGCCTGGCCGAGCTGATCAACGAGAACGGCGATATCAGCCGCTTCGTCTACGACGCACTGGACCGTCTTGTCGAGGAAACCGGCTTCGACGGCCGCCTGACCCGCTATCGCTACGACCAGGCGGGCCTGGTGGTGGCCAGGGAAGAATGCGGTAGCGGCGCCCAGGACAAGGCAAGCCAGATCCTTACGCACTACCTGCGCGATGAGGCGGGCCAGCTGGTCGAGAAGATCAGTTCCCGCGTCACCGGCCCGGCGCAGGCGGAACAACTGCGCCAGCGCTACGCGTACGACCCGCTCGGACGCATGACGCGTGCGGTCAATGCCGATGCCGAGATCGAGCTCGGGTACGACCTGCTGGGGCGGCTGGTCAGCGATACGACCCGCGCCGGCAAGCGTACCAGCGTATTACGGCACAGCTACGACGAGCTGGGCAACCGCATCCAGACCGTCCTCCCGGACGGACGAGTACTGAACAGCCTGTTCTACGGTTCCGGACACCTGCACCAGATCAACCTGGACGGCGCGGTCATCACCGATGTGGAACGCGACAGCGCGCACCGCCCCACCAGCCGCAGCCAGGGCGCGCTCACCAGCCGCTTCGACTACGACCAGGCCGGGCGGCTCCTGTCACAGGTGGCCGATGACGGGCACACCGCCGTCGTCGCACGCAGCTACGCCTACGACGAAGCGGGCAATCTCGGCGCCATCGACGATCTCCGTCAGGGGCGCACCGAGTACCACTACGATGCCATCGGCCGCGTCCTCGCCGCGCTACGGCCGGACATGCGCGAGCGCTTCGCCTTCGACCCGGCCCACAACCTGCTCGACCCTGCCGCCGCGTCCTGCGGGCGGGTCGAGGGTAACCGGGTACGCGTGTTCGAAGACAAGCGCTACGGCTACGACGCGCACGGCAATCTCCAGGAAAAGCGCATCGGGCGCCATACGCGCATGCAGTTCGAATGGAATGCCGCGCACCAGATGGTCAAGGCGACGGTGGCGCGCCATGCCGGCCAGGACCAGCCATTGGTCCAGACGGTGCACTACGTGTACGACGCCTTCGGTCGCCGCATCTGCAAGCGCGACCGCTTCGGCGAGACGCACTTCCTCTGGGACGGCGACCGCCTGCTGTCGGAAGCGCGCGGCAGCGACCATCGGACCTACGTGTACGAGCCCGGTTCCTTCGTTCCGGTGGCCCGGATCGACGGGGCCGGATCCGGGTCCGGGCAGCCAGCGGCTCCGCTACCGGCGCAGGTGCATTACCTCCATACCGACCTGACGGGCACGCCACGCGAAGTCAGCGACCGGGATGGCCGGCTGATTTGGGCTGCCAGTTACAAGGCCTGGGGCAATGTCCTGAAAATCGAGGCACCTCAGCACCAGGACGAGGCGCATGCCGTCGCCGCCCACCTGTCATCGGAAGCGGCGCTCGCCTCGCTCCAGCCGCTCCGGTTCCAGGGCCAGTACCATGATGTCGAGACCGGGCTGCACTACAACCGGTTCCGCTACTACGATCCCGATTGCGGACGCTTCGTGTCGCCCGATCCCATCGGCCTGGCGGGCGGGAACAATGCATACCAGTACGCCCCGAATCCCGTCGCCTGGGCCGATCCGCTCGGGCTGAGCGCATGCGCCTGCACGGCAGCGACCATCAATGCATCGACGCTTGACAAGGCAACGAGCGAAGCAGTCCTGAACACCGAGAAAGGATTGCGTCCCAACCCGGACAGCTATCTCTCGCAAGCCTACCGTGACGCCCACGCGGAGATATTCCGCGGCGGCGCCGCCCGGATCCAGCCCTCCGCGCCCACCGGAACCATCGGGCGCACCGAAACCTGGGTCTTCCCGCAGTCAACCACACGTGACGCGATCGCACGCGCCGGCAACGACGTCTCGAAGCTGGAGGAATTGCTGGGACTGGACAAGGGTTATCTCGGTGCCAACCCGGTATTGGTTGAAATCCCGAACCCCATTGGCTATCGTATTCCAACGGGCAATGAATTCGGCGCCAACGGTTTCTGGCGGCCTGGCGGTTTTACTTATCCGGGAGGTTTGCCGGAGGCAGTGATCGACCCTGTCCCGCCCGGTGCCTACACGACGAAGCCGGTTTTCCCATAAGGAGAAAAGATGGACCAAAAACTGTATGAACTCGCGGATCTCACGATCTGGAAACGGGGCGACCGCTACTTTGTTCGCTACGATGCAGGCGCGCATCAGGTCACCATGCGCGAGGACGAACTTTCCGAGGCCGAGGTAGCGCTGGCAATCCAGGGCAAGGAAGCGACGAACCAGATGCTGCTTGCGCTGGAAAAGCGGCTGATCAAGGCGGGCATTGATCCGCACGTTGCCAACCTCGATTGAAGCATGCGCCAGAAAATCCTTGTTCGATTGTGCTGATATTCACGATAGCGACAAAGAGACATTCATACTGTAAATATCGTTTGTACGGCATCTTCAACAATTATTCATCACCCACATCGCTGGAATCACCAATCTAAAGTTTATTTATGGCACAGAGCTCCCTATACTGCACTGCAACATCGCAGTTTCCACGGAGATTCCACTATGAGCCTAGCCCGCCGCTTGTTTGCCAGTGCCGCCGCCGCAGTGCGCGGCTTTTCGATCGAACTGTATGCCGCGCACGGCGGCTGGGCGCCAGCGGTACGGGGTTGAGCATGCCGGCACTCGATTTTGTCCTGAGCCTGTGCGCACTGGCGGCCCTGGTCGTCCGCCTGGCCCTGTCCCTGCGCCCCGCGCGCCGTCCGCCCGAGCCGACCTGATACGCTGCGACGCAACAGCAGTATTGACGTTCCTGCGCCGGCTGTACGACATGTCGTACGCCGGCGCTTTGTTTTTACCAGTCCCTCCGGTACATGCCCGTCGCCGTCCATGCTGAGCTAGAATGCATTCGCATTTTCTGGCAAGAAAGCTATTTCCTTTCACTCGGCACTGAGAACACGATGCGCATACCAGCACTTACGATCTTCGCGGCACAACTGGCATTCCTTGCGCTGCCGGCGGCAGCCTCCACTCCGATCACCCTCGACCAGGCCATGTCCCATCCCGACTGGATCGGCACGCCGGTCGACACCGCCTGGTGGAGCTGGGACGGCAAGGGCGTGTACTACAAGCAGAAGCGCGACGGCTCGCCGGTGCGCGACACCTGGCTGGTGGCGCAGGGCGGCAAGGCAAGGCTGGTGAGCGATGCCGAGGCCGCGAAGATCGACGGCGCCGATGTGGTCTATAACCCAGGCCGCACGCGCGCGCTCATGCTGCGCAACGGCGACCTGTTCGAACGCGACCTGAAGAGCGGGGCCCTGATACAGATCACACGCGGCGCTACCCGCCTGGAAGCGCCGCAATACACCAGTGACGAACGCGGCGTGCACTACCGCATCGGCAGCGACTGGTACCTGTGGGACCGCGCCACCCGGGTGGTGGGCCCGGCCGCGCTGCTGCGCGCCGCCAAGGACCCGGCAGCCGCCGAGGACGATCCGCTGCGCCAGCAGCAGCTGCGCCTGATCGCCACCCTCAAGCGCCAGAAGGACGAGCGCGACACGCTGCGCGAGCGCCTGAACGAACAGCGCCGCGTCGACCCGACCCTGCCCCCGGCGCCAATCTATCTGGGCGACAAGGTCGAGGTCGAGGACAGCGCGCTGTCCCCCGACGGCCGCTGGCTGCTCGTGGTCACCGCGCCGAAGGGTGCCGACAAGGGCCGCGTCGGCAAGATGCCGCGCTACGTGACCGAATCGGGCTACGAGGAATTCGACGACCAGCGTACCCGCGTCGGCCGCAACATGCCGGCGCCGCACACGCTCAAGCTGGTCGACCTGCGCACCAGCAAGGTGCAAGACCTGTCCTTCGACGTCCTGCCCGGCATCAAGGAAGACCCGCTGGCCGCGCTGCGCGCTGCGGCAAAGAAAGAGCCGCTCAAGGGCAACCGCGCGCTGCGCGTGTTCGGCGGCATCGCCTGGAGCGCGAACGGCGCCAACGTGGCCGTCATGCTGCGCGCGGTGGACAACAAGGACCGCTGGATCGCCACCGTCGACACGGCCGGCGCCAGCCTCAAGCCGCTGCACCGCCTGAGCGATGCGGCCTGGGTCAATTTCGACAACAGCGAATTCGGCTGGCTGCCGGACAACCGCAGCCTGTGGTACCTGTCCGAGGAAAGCGGCTACTCGCACCTGTACACCCAGCCCGCGACGGGCGGACCGGCGCGCGCCCTTACCTCGGGCAAGTGGGAAGCCTCGGACGTGAGCTGGTCGCATGACGGCAGCGTGGCCTGGGTGATGTGCAACCGCGCCACGCCTGGCGACTACGAAGTCTGCGCCGTGAACGCGAAGGATGGCGCGGTGCGCGAGGTGACGAGCCTCGACGGCGTCGAGCGCTTCCGCCTGTCCCCGGACGGGAAGAAGCTGCTGGTGCACTGGTCGGGCAGTTATACGCCGGTGCAGCTGGCCACCGTCCCGGCCAGCGGCGGCGCCGCCGTCAAGCTGACCGATACCCGCAGCGAGGCCTACAAGGCACGTAGCTGGATCGAGCCGCAGTACGTGGCGGTGCCGTCCAGCGCCGGCGGCGACCCGGTCTGGGCCAAGCTGTACCGCCCGGCCCAGCTCGAGCCGGGCAAGAAGTACCCGGTGGTGATGTTCGTGCACGGCGCCGGCTACCTGCAGAACGTCAGCCGCCGCTACCCGAACTACTTCCGCGAGCAGATGTTCCACAACCTGCTGGTCCAGAAGGGCTACATCGTGCTCGACATGGACTACCGCGCGTCGAAAGGCTACGGCAGCAAGTGGCGCACCGCGATCTACCGCCAGATGGGCCACCCGGAACTGGTCGACTATATCGACGGCGTGAACTACATGGTGGCCCAGCACCAGGGCGACGCGAAGAACGTCGGCGTGTACGGTGGCAGCTATGGCGGCTTCATGACCTTCATGGCCCTGATGCGCGCACCGGAGACCTTCAAGGCCGGCGCCGCGCTGCGTCCGGTCACCGACTGGGTCACCTACAACCACGGCTACACCGCCAACATCCTCAACACGCCGGACATCGACCCTGAAGCCTACCGGATCTCGTCGCCGATCGAGTACGCCGACAAGCTGCAGGGCCACCTCCTGATCGCGCATGGCATGATCGACGATAACGTGTTCTACCAGGACTCGGTGCGCATGGCGCAGCGCCTGATCGAGCTGAAGAAGGACAACTGGGAGCTGGCCAGCTACCCGCTGGAACGCCACGCCTACGTGCAGCCGGAAGCCTGGTACGACCAGTACCGCCGCATCTACCAGCTGTTCGAGCGCACGCTCAAGCAGTAAGCTCCAGACAGAAGGCGCCTCCGGGCGCCTTTTTCGCAGGCGAACGCGGCGGCGCCCGGGCGCCATGCGCGTTACCATGTGCCGCTTTCCTCGTTTCCGGAGTGTCCGATGTTCCGCTCGTCCGCCCTGCTTGTCCTGCTGGCCCTTGCCGCGCCCTCCCTGGTCCAGGCCCAGCCTGCTTCCAGCCTGCCCGCCGGCCGCGGCCTCGATCCGCGCAAGGTGGTTGAATCGCGCTACGGCAAGGAGGCCAGGGACGATAGCGGGGCCTTCATCGGGACAGGACAGGAAAAACAGGACAAAGGGGAGCAGGAGAAACCCGAAGACAGGAAGCAGGCGCGCAAGCGGCCCGCCGCCAACCCGGACGCACCTTCCGCACCGGCGCCACTCGCGCTGCCCGGCGCCTTCAAGCGGATCGAAGGCAGCCTGGCCACGGTGGCGATCGACAACACCGGCGGCGCCCAGGCCGGCGAACCGGTCCCGGTCACCTTTGGCCAGGTCTTCGCACCGGGCGCCGTGCCACGCGGACAGGGCGTGGCGGGCAAGACCGCGGACGGCAAGCCGGTGGCGCTGCAGGTCGACGCCAAGGCCCGCCATCCGGACGGTTCGCTGCGCCATGCGGTGATCTCGGCGCTGCTGCCGCGCCCCGCCGCCCGCGCGCCCCTCAGGATCGGACTATGGCCGGCCGAGCGCGCAGCGCCATCCTCCGCCGGCGCGGAGCTGGATGTACCGGAAGTCAGCGTCATCGCCCTCATCGACGGCAAGCGCTATACCGCTTCGACCGACGGCGCCAGGGCGGCGCCGGGCGGCCGCTGGCTGGCGGGGCCGGTGGCCAGCGAGTCGCAGCTGGTCGTGCCGCTGCGCGGTCCGGCAGGCCAGGTCCATCCGCACCTGACGGCCCGCTTCGCCCTGCGCAGCTATCCCGGCGCCAAACGCACGCGCATCGACGTGACGGTCGAGAACAGCTGGGCCTACGAGCCGGATCCGCGTACCTTCACCTACGATGCCGAGATCGTGATCGGCAAGGAAACCGTGTGGCGCCACGCAGCACTGCCCCATTACCGCAAGGCGCGCTGGCGCAAGCTGTTCTGGGCCGGCGGCGATCCCGGCGTCGAGGTGCGCCACGACGGCGCCGCCCTGATTGCCAGCCGCGCCGTGCCGAACTACGATCCGGCGCTGCAGGTCTCGGAAAAAGCCCTCTCCCGGCTGGCCGACCGCTGGCAGGGGCCGGTGACGGAACCGATGAGCACCGGTCTGGCCGAGAACCGGATGGCGACCACCGGCGGCCGCTCCGACATCGGCCTGCTGCCGGGATGGACGGCCAGCTACGTCGTCAGCACCGATCCACGTGCCCGGCGCGCCATGCTCGGCACCGCCGACCTAGCCGGCAGCTTCTCGGCGCACTACCGCGACAAGCGCACCGGGCTTCCGATCAGCCTGCTGGACTATCCCTACATGACCACCCTCGGGCAGCGCGAGCATGCGCGCAACCCGGCCACGGGCAAGAACGAAGGCTTCCCGCCCTGCGTGCCGCGCGAGGCCTGCGCCTCGCCGCACCGCCATGACGTGGCGCACCAGCCCTCGCTGGCCTACGTGCCCTACCTGGTCACGGGCGATTACTACTATCTCGAGGAGTTGCAGTTCTGGGCGATGTTCAATGCCTTCTCGTCCAACCCGCACTACCGCCAGGGCGCCAAGGGGCTGCTCAAGCCCTACCAGGTGCGCGGCCAGGCCTGGGCCCTGCGCACGCTCGCGCACGCGGCCTACATCACGCCCGACGCGCATCCGCTCAAGTCCCATTTCCTGCGCATCCTGGACAGCAACCTGGATTGGTACCACACGCGCTACGTCACCAATGCCCAGGCCAACCGGCTCGGCTTCGTCGAGGAAAACTATGCCATCGTCTACCAGGGCAAGACCGGCCTGGCACCCTGGCAGGACGACTTCTTCACCTCGGCGGTGGGCCATGTGGTGGAACTCGGCTTCGACAAGGCGCGGCCGCTGCTGGCCTGGAAGGCGAATTTCCCGGTCCAGCGCATGACCGGCAGCGGCACCTGCTGGATCGCGGCCTCGCAGTATTCGCTGAAGGTGCGCGACACGCCCGCCAGTGCGTTCTATACCAGCATCGAGCAGGTGTACCGGGCCAGCAGCAAGCCCGAGGTCCTCGGCACCGCCTGCGCCAGCCCGGAAATGGCGGCCGCCCTGAAGCTCGCGCCGGGCGAGATGCCGGGCTACTCCAAGTCCCCCGCCGGTTTCCCGTCCAACCTGCAGCCGGCCCTGGCCTATGCCGCCGGCGCCGCCGGCAAGGCCGGGCGCGAGGCCTGGGAGCGCTTCATGGCGCGCCCGGTCCAGCCGGACTACAGCGGTTCGCCGCAGTTCGCGATCGTGCCGCGCTAATCCGGCTGCGGCGCCAGGAAGTCGAGCAGCGCCAGCGCCACCACCAGGGTAGCCTTGCGCAGGTCCTCCAGCACCAGGCGCTCGTCGGCCTTCTTGGCGTTTGATTCGGGCACCGTGCGCGGCCCGGCGCCGTACATCACCGCCGGGATGCCGCGCTCGCCGTACAGGCGCGCATCGGCGTACAGCGGCGTGCCCTGGGCCGTGATCTCCTCGCCGAACACCGCGCGGCCGTGGCGCTGCAGGCTCGCCACCAGCCGCTCCGATCCCGGCAGCGGACGCAGGGCGTGCGACAGCAGCAGGCGCCGGATCTCGAGCCGGATGCCGGGCATGCCGGCCACGGCGTCCTCGATGAGGGCGCGCACCTGGCGTTCCACCGTCGCCGGGTCTTCCTCGGGAATCATGCGGCGGTCCATCTTCATGACCACCTTGCCCGGCACCACATTGGTATTGGTGCCGCCATCGATGCGGCCGACCAGCATGGTGGGCGAGTCGATGCCGGGGACCTGCGACTTGATCTGCTTGAGCGCGGGCAGCTGGCCATAGATGGCGTTCAGGATACGGGTCGCGGCCTGCAGCGCATCGACCGCCGTCTCCGGCATCGCGCCGTGGCCGGCCTTGCCGTGCACCGTGATCTCCAGCTGCAGGCAGGCATTGTGGGCGGTAACGATGTTGTAGGCGAAGCCCGCCGCGATCACGTAGTCGGGCCGGGTCAAGCCCTGCTCCAGCAGCCAGCCAGGGCCCAGCAGGCCGCCGAATTCCTCGTCGTAGGTGAAGTGCAGCTCGATCGCGCCCTTCAGTGGCAGGCCGAGCGCCTCCAGCGCGCGCACCGCGAACACATAGGTCGCGAAATCGCTTTTCGAGACGGCCGCCGCGCGGCCGTAGATGACGCCGTCCTCGATCTCGGCGCCGTAGGGCGGCCTGGTCCAGCCTTCGCCCGGCGGCACCACATCGCCGTGCGCGTTCAGCGCCAGGGTCGGGCCGCCGGCGCCGTAGGGCCGGCGCACGATCAGGTTGGTGATGCTTTGCATGCCGTAGTCGCGCACCGCCTGTTCCGGCACCGCGTGCCGTTCGGCTTCCCAGCCAAGCTGCGCCAGCATCCGCGCCACCGCCTCGGCATGCGGCGCGTTGTCTCCCGGCGGGGTGTCGGTCGGGATGCGGATCACTTCCTGCAGGAAGCCGACCTCCTCGTCGAAATGGGCATCGATCCAGGCGCCCAGGCGCTCCCGGGCCTTGTCGTGTCCTTGTGCTTGGGTATCCATCATGGTTGTCCTGTGCGTGCGCCGGCTTCGAACCAGGCGCCGACCTGGGCCCGCTCGGCCTCGGTCATGTGGGTGAGGTTCGCCAGCGGCATGGCCTTCAGTTGCACCGTCTGCTGGTAGATGCGCTGCGCGTTCTGGCTGACGAGTTCCGAGGTATGCAGCATCACGCCGGCGGGCGCGGTGGCGAAGCCGGCCTGGGTCGGCTGCTGCGCGTGGCAGGACACGCAGCGCTGCCCGACGATGGCGCGCACCTGGGCGAATTGCGCCGCATCCTGGGCGGCATTGGCCTGTTGTGCCCCCACCGCCGGCGCCTTGGGCGCGATCGCCACGGCCAGCGCCAGCAGCAGCGCCACGCCGGCCGCCGGATACTTCCATTCGACCCGCCCCTTGTGGCGCAGGTTGAAGAAGTGGCGGATCAACACGCCCGCCGCCATGATCACGGCCAGCACCGCCCAGGCGTGCTCGTGGCGGTAGGTCATCGCGAAGTGGTTGCTGATCATGATGAACAGCACCGGCAGCGTGAAGTAGTTATTGTGGACGCTGCGCTGCTTGGCCTTGATGCCATGGACCGGATCGGGCTTCTCTCCGGCCAGCATGGCATTGACCATCTTGCGCTGGCCCGGAATGATCAGCATCGCGACGTTGGCCACCATCATGGTGCCGATCATCGCGCCCACGTGCAGGTAGGCGGCGCGGCCGCCGAGCAGGTGCGTGAGCACGTAACTGCTGGCGACCAGGAAGGCGAACACGGTCACGCCGAAAGCCAGGTCGTGCCGGCCCAGCGGCGAGCGGCACAGCAGGTCGTAGACGATCCACCCCAGCACCAGGCTGCCCAGGCCGATACCCACCGCCTGCCAGCTCGTCAGGTCTGCCACGCTGCGGTCCACCATCATCGCCTGCGCATTCAGGTAATACACGATGACCAGCAGCGCGAAGCCGGACAGCCAGGTGGAATAGGCTTCCCACTTGAACCAGTGGAGTTCCTTCGGCAGCGTGGCGGGCGCCACCAGGTATTTCTGCGGATGGTAGAAGCCTCCACCATGCACGGCCCACAGCTCGCCGGCCACGCCTTTCTTCGCCAGGTCGGAATCGGGGGCCGGCGGGCGGATCGTGTTGTCGAGCCAGACGAAATAGAAGGACGCGCCGATCCAGGCGATGCCCGTGATCACGTGCAGCCAGCGCACCAGCATGTTGAACCACTCCAGGGCATACGGGCCCAGGTATCCAAAACCATCCATAGGGGCGTCCTTGTCGAGTATCCCTTGACGATAACGTGATTTCAATTTCTGCAACATGAAATCTAGCGTATATTCGACATACGTGAATCCATATACGCGCCGACACACCATGGCCAGCCTGCCCCTGCACCTCGACCTGCACCTGATCCGCATCCTGTACTTGCTGCTGATGGAGAAAAACGTCTCGCGCGTGGCGCTCAAGCTGAACCAGCCGCAGCCCTCGATCTCGGCCTCGCTGCGCAAACTGCGCGAGCTGACCGGCGACCCGCTGCTGGTGCGCGGCGCGCGCGGCATGGTGCCCACCCAGCATGGCGAGAGCCTGCTCAAACCCGCCAAGCGCATTCTGGACGAAGCCGAGAGCCTGTTCGTGCGCAAGTCGCCCTTCGTGCCCGAGGAAGCGGCGCGCACCTTCCACATCGCGGCGCCGGACTATCTGGACACCCAGTTCCTGCCCGGCGTGGTGGCGGCCCTGCGACGCGGCTCGCCCAACAGCAAGGTGGTGATCCACAGCCTGGGCCCCGGCCTGGACTACCTGCGCATGCTGTCCGACGGCGAGATGGACCTGGTGATCGCCAACTGGGACGAGCCGCCCGCGCACCTGCACATGTCCAAGCTGTTCGAAGACCCGATCACCTGCACCATGCGCGCCGACAGCCCCTACGCCAGGCGCACGGCAAGCGACGCGATGACGCTCGAGGACTACCTGTCGCTGCCGCACGTCGCACCCTCGCAGATGCTGCCCGGCTACCACGGCGTGATCGACGCCCACCTCGACCGCCTGGGACTGCGGCGCAAGGTGGCGGTCGAGTCGCCCTACTTCGGCGTGATCCCCTACATGCTGACCCAGAGTGACCTGGTACTGACCACCGGGCGCCAGTTCATCCGCTTCTACGAACGTACCTTGCCGCTCAAGAGCTTCACGGTACCGGTCAAGTTTCCGCCGATGCGCTTCTACCAGCTGTGGCACCAGCGCGTGCACCAGTCGCCGGAACACAAGTGGCTGCGCGACCAGGTCAGCCTGGCCGCGCGCGCCCTGGCGAAATAGCGCTTATGCGGCCAGGCATATGAGCGGAACGGCCGGCCACATTTATCATGACTGACTCCCAACACGCGACGTCCACCATGACCACACTGCCGCAGCTGAACGCCTGCCCGCCCGATGCCTTCGTCGAGGCCCTTGCGGGCATCTACGAACACTCGCCCTGGATCGCGGCGCGCGCCGCCGCGCTGCGGCCCTTCGCCAGCCTGGCCGCCCTGAAGCAGGCCTTGCAGGCGGTGGTGACGCAAGCAAGCGAGGACGCACAACTGGCGCTGCTGCGCGCCCACCCCGAGCTGGCCGGCAAGGCGGCGATTGCCGGCGAACTCACGGCCGAATCGAGCGGCGAGCAGGCGGCCTCCGGCCTGGACCGCTGCAGTCCCGCCGAATTCGCCACGCTGCAGGACCTGAACGCGCGGTACCGCGACAAGTTCGGCTTCCCCTTCATCCTGGCCGTGAAGGGTCCGGCCGGGCGCGGCTTGAGCCGCGCCGCCATCATCGCCGCGTTCAGCCGCCGCCTCGGCAATACGCATGGCGACGAGATGCGCGAATGCCTGCGCCAGGTGCACCGCATCGCCGAGATCCGCCTGAATGCGCTGCTGCAGGTCGAACTGCGCTTCGGTGCCCAGGTCATGGACTGGGCCGAAGCCCTGGGCGCCATCAGCGATGCCGAGGGCCAGCTCACCTGCGCCTACATGACGGACGCGCACCGGCGCTGCGCCGCCCAGCTGCGCGACTGGATGCGCGAGGCCGGCATGCAGGCCCACATCGACGCCGCCGGCAACGTGGTCGGACGCTACCCGGCGGCGCAAGCCGATGCGAAGACCCTGCTCACCGGCTCGCACTACGATACCGTGCGCAACGGCGGCAAGTACGACGGCCGGCTCGGCATCCTGCTGCCGATCGCCCTGGTGCGCGACCTGCACGCGCGCGGCGAGCGCCTGCCCTTCCACCTCGAGGTGATCGGCTTCGCGGAAGAAGAAGGCGTGCGCTTTCGCAGCACCTTCCTGGGCAGCAGCGCCATCACCGGGCGCTTCGATCCGCGCCTGCTCGAGCAGCGCGACGGCGACGGCCTCAGCATGCGCGAGGCCTTGAGCGCGGCCGGCCACGATCCGGCGCACATCCCGTCCATTGCGCGCGACCCGGCATCGCTGCTGGGCTTTGTCGAAGTCCACATCGAACAGGGCCCGGTGCTGCTGGAGCGCGGCCTGCCGCTCGGCGTGGTGACGGCGATCGCCGGCAGCTCGCGCTACCTGGTGGAACTGACCGGGGTGGCCAGCCACGCGGGCACCACGCCGATGGGCATGCGGCGCGACGCGGCCGCCGCCGCCGCCGAGATCGTGCTGCTGGTCGAAGCGCGCTGCAGCGGGCGCGGCGCGCTGGTCGGCACCGTGGGCCAGCTCGAGGTGCCGCAAGGCTCGGTCAACGTGATCCCGGGCGCGTGCCGCCTGTCGCTCGACATCCGCGCCGCCAGCGACGAGGATCGCCTGGCGGCCGTGGACGAGATCCTGGCCGGTATCTCGGCCATCTGCGCGCGCCGCGGCATCGAGGAAAAATTGTGGAAGCTGGTGGAGGCCGATGCCGCGCCCTGCGCGCCGCGCCTGATGGATCGCCTGGGCGCGGCCATCGAAGCGGCCGGCCTGCCGCGCGTCGACCTGCTGTCCGGCGCCGGCCACGACGCGATGGAGATGGCCCGCATCACCGAGGTCGCCATGCTGTTCGTCCGCTGCGGCAACGGCGGCATCAGCCACAATCCGCTCGAGACCATGACGGCGGACGATGCCGAAGTGGCGGGCGAGGTCTTGCTGGACTTCCTGCGCCGGACTTCCTGAGGCATGACACGTACGCACGACGCACGGCAGCAAGAACCATCCCCTGCGCGTCACGCTGGATGGGCGCGGTTTCGCAGGCGCGGCGGCATCTGTCGAACCCCGGGGTGCGCGCGGTCCTGCGCGGCATCGGACCGAGTCTGATCCGGGGCCGACCAACGCGCGCTACTTCTTCGGCGTCAGCCGCAGCAGGCCCAGGATCACCAGCGCAAACAGCGCGCTGAGCACCGCGGTCGCCTCGCGTCCCATGCCGGCGGCGATGCCGACGGCGGCGGTCAGCCAGACGCTGGCAGCCGTGGTCACGCCCTTCACGTCGTCCTGCTGGTGGTGCTTGAGGATGGCGCCGGCGCCGATGAAGCCGATGCCGGCGGTGACGCCCTGCAGCACGCGCGAGATATCGCTGATTTCCATACCCGCCTGCAGCGGGATCAGCACGAACAGGGCCGAGCCGAGCGAGACCAGCATGTGGGTGCGCAGGCCGGCCGAGGCCCCGACCGTCTCGCGTTCATAGCCAAGCAGGCCGCCCAGCAACACCGCCACCATCAGCCGCAGCACGATGCGGGTGATGTCCTCGGGGCTACCCAGGTCCGAGAATTCCTTCAGTATCGTCAGCCAGCTGCGCTCCATCCAATCCATGCACGTCCTCCCGAGGTAACCCGGGGATGATGCCATCTGTGCAAGAAGCGCGTCGCCACGTTCGGCCTGTGCTTTTCAAGCGGCGATCCCGGCCCGCTCCAGCATCGCGTGCAGCAGCACATTGCAGCCCGCCTCCAGGTGCCCGGGCTGCGCATCTTCGATCTCGTTGTGGCTGATGCCGTCCTTGCAGGGCACGAAGATCATGCCGGCCGGCGCCACGCGCGCCGCGTAGATCGCATCGTGGCCGGCGCCGGATACCACGTCCATGCTGGAATAGCCCAGCTTCCCGGTGGCGGCGCGCACCGCATCCACGCAGTCCGGATGGAAGGGGCACGGCGGATAGTAGGAAACCCGTTCGAGTTCGATCGCCAGGCCACTTTCCCTGCGGGTGGCGGCCACGAAGGCCAGCAGCTCTTCGTGCATGGTGTTCAACAGTTCGTCGTTCACGTTGCGCAGGTCGATGCTGAACTTGACCTGGCCCGGGATCACATTGCGGCTGTTCGGGAACACCTGCACCATGCCCACCGTGCCGCGCCCATAGGGCGGATAGCGGTGCGCGATGTTCACCGTTTCCTGCATGATGGTGGTAGCGACCTGCAGCGCGTCGCGCCGCAGGCCCATCGGGGTCGGACCGGCATGCGCTTCCATGCCGGTCACTACGCAGTCGTACCACGACAGGCCCATCACGGCCGGCACCACGCCGATCACCTTGTCCGCGTCTTCCAGTACCGGGCCCTGTTCGATGTGGGTCTCGAAATAGGCGCCGATCGGGTGCTTGCCCGGCACCTGCTCGCCCAGGTAGCCGATGCGTTCGAGCTCCTCGAGGACGGTACGACCCTCCAGGTCGCGCGCGGCATAGGCGGTCTCCAGGCTGAAGGCACCACAGAACACACCGGAACCCATCATCACCGGCACGAAGCGCGAGCCTTCCTCGTTGGTCCAGAACGCGACCTCGATCGGCGCCTCGGTCTGGATGTTGCGCTCGTTCAGGGTGCGCACTACTTCCAGTCCGGCCAGCACGCCGTAGTTGCCGTCGAACTTGCCGCCGGTCGGCTGGGTGTCGACATGGCTGCCGGTGACGATCGGCGGCAGCGACGCGTTGCGCCCCTCGCGCCGCATGAAGACGTTGCCGATCTGGTCGACCGTGATCGACAGTCCGGCCGCGCGGGCCCATTCCACCACCAGGTCGCGGCCCTGGCGATCGAGGTCGGTCAGGGCCAGGCGCTTGACGCCGCCCTTCTCGGTGGCGCCGATCGCGGCCAGGTCCATCAGGGACTGCCACAGGCGCCCGCCATTGATGCGCAGTTCGTTCATGCTGTGCTCCTTCAGGCCGTGGTGGAGGTGAAGGCGGGCCGCGCGACATAGCGCCCCGCTCCGCGCTCAGCGCGCAATTCGCCGCGCGCATATACCAGCTTGCCGGCGGCGACGGTATGGGTCGGTACGCCGCGCACCGTGCGGCCTTCGAACACGTTGAAGCCGCCCTTCGCATGCTGGGTGGAGGCCGAGATGGTGCGGCTGCCCTGCGGGTCCCACACCACCAGGTCGGCGTCGGCCCCGGGAGCGACCATACCTTTGCGCGGATACATGTTGAAGATCTGGGCCGCATTGGTCGAGGTCACGCGCACGAATTCGGACGGCGTGAGCAGGCCGCTGTTGACGCCGGCGTCCCACACCACGGCCATGCGTTCCTCGACGCCGCCGCAGCCGTTCGGGATCTTCGTGAAATCGTCCTTGCCGGCCGCCTTCTGCTCGGCGCAGAAAGTGCAGTGGTCGGTGGCCGTGGTATGCAGGTTGCCACCGCGCAGGCCCTGCCATAGCGCGTCCTGGTGATGGCGGCTGCGAAACGGTGGACTCATCACGTGGCCGCGCGCGAAGTCGGGGTCCGGATGGCGGTACACACTGTCGTCGATCACCAGGTGGCCGGCCAGCGCTTCGCCATACACGCGCTGGCCCTTGGCGCGTGCGCGGGCGATCGCATCGAGCGACTCGGCGCAGGACACATGGACGATGTAGACCGGGGTGCCCAGCACGTTCGCGATGGCGATCGCGCGGTTGGCCGCTTCCGCTTCCACTTCCGGCGGGCGCGAGAGCGGATGCGCCTCGGCGCCACGGATGCCGCGCGCCAGCAGCTCCTGCTGCAGCTGGTAGACCAGTTCCCCGTTCTCGGCGTGCACGGTGGGAATCGCGCCCAGCTCCAGCGCACGCCGGAAGCTGTTCACCAGGGTTTCATCGTCGGCCATGATCGCGTTCTTGTAGGCCATGAAGTGCTTGAAACTGTTCACGCCATGCTCGCGCACCAGCGTGCCCATCTCTTCGTGCACGGAGCGGTCCCACCAGGTGACGGCCACGTGAAACGTGTAGTCGCCCGCCGATTTTTCCGCCCAGCCGCGCCAGGTGTGGAAAGCGTCGAGCAGCGACTGCTGCGGGTCGGGAATCACGAAGTCCATGATGGTGGTGGTGCCGCCCGCCAGCCCGGCCGCGGTGCCGGTGTAGAAGTCGTCCGCGGTGACCGTCCCCATGAAGGGCAGCTGCATGTGGGTATGGGTGTCGATCCCGCCCGGCATCACGTACTGGCCGCCGGCATCGACGATCGTGGCCCCCGCCGGCGCCGCGAGGCGCTCGCCCACCGCCACGATCTTGTCGCCTTCGCACAGCACGTCCGCGCGGAATGCGCGGTCGGCGTTCACCACGGTGCCGCCCCGGATCATCGTCGTCATGGTCATTCCCTTCAGCTTGGAGAGTGTTTGACAGCGTCGTTGGCCCGTCCCGGCGCCGGCACGGTGCGGCCCTTCATCATCAGCCCATAGACCAGGGCCGCGATCACCACGCCGACGAACCAGGCGTAGGTGTAGATGGTCTTGAAGGCCTCGCCCACGTCGGGGAAGGCGTTCGGCAGCGCCGCGTTGAGGAAGCCCGGCAGGTTCGGCAGCACGCCGGCGGCGAAGGCCAGCAGCGCGGCGACGTTCCAGCCGCCCCGGTACGAGTAGGCCGCGCCTTCCCGGTACAGGCGCTCGACATCGAGCTCGGTCTTGCGGATGAGGTAGTAGTCGACGATCATGATGCCGGCGATCGGCCCAAGCAGGGCCGAGTAGCCGGTGAGCCAGATGAAGATGTAGTTCTGGGTGGTCTCGAGTATCTTCCACGGCATCATGGCGAGCGCGATGCCGGCCGTGATGTAGCCGCCGGTGCGGTAGGAGATGCGGCGCGGCGCCAGCGCCGAGAAGTCGTAGGCGGGGCCGACCAGGTTGGCGGCCAGGTTGACGCTGGCGGTGTCGATCATCAGGATCAAGAGGGCCACCAGCACCGCCACCCCGGTCATGCGGCTGGCCACGTCCACCGGGTCCCACAGGGCCTTGCCGTACAGGACGATGGTGGCCGAGGTGACGGTGACGGCCAGCGCCGCCAGCAGGGCCATCGGCAGCGGCAGGCCGAGCGTCTGGCCGACCACCTGGTCGCGCTGGGTCTTGGCGAAGCGGGTAAAGTCGGGAATGTTCAGGGCCAGCGTGGCCCAGTAGCCGATCATCGCCGTCAGCGAAGGCCAGAACACGCTCCAGAACAGGCCGGCCTTGGCGCCGCCTGGCACGAACTGCGAAGGCTGGTCGAGCAGCGGACCGAAGCCGCCCACCTTGTCGTAGACCCACCACAGCAGCAGGAAGCAGATCGCGATCTTCAGCGGCGCCGTATAGGTTTCCAGCTTCCTGATCGATTCCATGCCGTGCACGATGAAGTACATCTGCAGCGCCCAGAAACCGAGGAAGCAGGCCAGCTGGCCCAGGTTGATGCCCAGGCCAGGAAGATTCTCGCCCCCGATCGGGCTGCCCGTCAGGACCCCGAGCAGGGTGTAGATCATGCTGCCGCCGAACCAGGTCTGGATGCCGTACCAGCCGCAGGCCACCACCGCCCGCATCAGGGCGGGCAGGCGGGCGCCGCGGGTGCCGAAGGAGGCACGCGCCAGCACCGCGTAGGGGATGCCGTACTTGGTGCCGGCGTGGCCGATCAGGAGCATCGGCAGCAGGACGATCACGTTCGCCAGGAACACCGTGGCCACCGCCTGCCAGGCCGACATGCCGCTTTCGATCAGGCTGGCCGCCAGCATGTAGGCCGGGATGCTGATCACCATGCCGACCCACAGGGCCGCGAAGTGATACCAGCGCCAGGTGCGCTGCGCGGCCGTGGTCGGGGCCAGGTCGTGGTTCCAGAGTTCGCTGCTTGCGCCTGGGGGCGCGCTGTGATGCGTGGTCACGGTCGGACTCTCCTCGTCGGTTGCGGGTTGGGCAAGCGAGTGTAGCGCAATCGTCGGTACGGCGGTGCGGGGTTCTTGTACCTCGGTGTCGGAAGCTGTAGGGTGGGCAGATCCTCTGCCCACGCGTTCAAACCACGGTCGCGATGACGCACATGCATGTTGAACGCGTGGGCGGAAATCCGCCCACCCTACGCGACCCCGGCGCGCGGATTGCGCGGATCCTGGGTCCAGTTCATGTAGGGCTTGCCGGTATCCTGCGGCACCATGCTGATGCAGTCCTGTACCGGACAGGTGATCTCGCACAGGTTGCAGCCCACGCATTCGGACGCGATCACCTCGTAGCGGCGGGCGCCGTCGGCTCCCACCGCGCGCGCGATCGCCTGGTGCGAGGTGTCCTCACAGGCCACGTAGCACTTGCCGCACTTGATGCAGCTGTCCTGGTCGATCCGGGCAATCACCTGGTAGTTCATGTCCAGGTATTTCCAGTCGGTGGTGTTGCGCACCGCCCGGCCCGAGAAGGCGGCGATGCTGGCATAGCCCTGGCTGTCCATCCAGCGCGACAGGCCATCCTTCATCTCCTCGACGATGCGGAAACCATGCAGCATCGCCGCCGTGCATACCTGCACGCTGCCGGCGCCGAGCGCGATGAATTCGGCCGCGTCGCGCCAGCTGCCTATGCCGCCGATGCCGGAGATCGGCAGGCCGCGCATGGCCGGGTCGCGCGCGATCTCGGCCACCATGTTCAGGGCGATCGGCTTGACCGCCGAACCGCAGTAGCCGCCGTGGGTACTGGCCCCGCCCACGACCGGATGCGCCACCATGCGTTCCAGGTCGAGGTGGGTGATCGAATTGATGGTGTTGATCAGCGAGACCGCATCTGCGCCGCCGGCCAGGGCGGCCCGCGCCGGATGGCGCACGTCGGTGATGTTGGGCGTGAGCTTGACGATCACCGGCAGGCGCGTGTGCTTCTTGCACCAGGCGGTGACCATGCGCACGTAGTCCGGCACCTGTCCCACCGCCGCGCCCATGCCGCGCTCGGGCATGCCGTGCGGGCAGCCGAAGTTCAGTTCGATGCCGTCGGCGCCAGTGGCTTCCACCAGCGGCAACATGGTGGCCCAGGGCGCTTCCTCGCAGGGCAGCATCAGGGACACGACCAGGGCGCGGTCCGGCCAGGCCTTTTTCACCTCGGTGATCTCGCGGAGATTGATCTCCAGGCTGCGGTCGGTGATCAGTTCGATGTTGTTGAAGCCGATCACCTCGCGGTTCTTGCCGTAGTGGGCCGAGTAGCGCGACGACACGTTGACTGCCGGCGGATCCTCGCCCAGGGTCTTCCACACCACGCCGCCCCAGCCGGCCTCGAAGGCGCGCACGACGTTGTAGGCCTTGTCGGTCGGCGGCGCGGACGCCAGCCAGAAGGGATTCGGGCTCTTGATGCCGCAGAAATCGATGCTCAGGTCGGCCATGCTGCCTCCGCTGGTTGCTGGATGTCCTGGTGGATGCTGATGGCGGCCAGTTTGCCGTGCTGGACGGCCTGCACGGTCAGGTCCTGGCCCGGGGCGATGCAGTCGCCGCCGGCGTAGATGCCGGGCAGCGCGGTGCGCATGCGCTCATCCACCCAGATCCGCTCGCCTTCCCGCAAGGGTTGGCCAATGAGCTCGCGCGCCAGGGGTTCATTGAACGCGTCCTCGTTCATGCCCTGGCCGATGGCCTTGAATACGGCGTCCGCGGCGATCTCGATGACCCCGCCGGTACGCACCAGCCGCCCTTCTTCGATGCGGGTCTGCTCGAAGCGCATGCCGGCCACCCGCCCCGTTTCGTCGAGCAGCACCTCGAGCGGCGCGGCCCAGGTGCGGATGCGCACGTAGTGCGCCTTGGCGATCTCGATCTCGTGGCCGGTGGCGCTCATCGATTCCAGGCCGCGGCGGTAGACCAGGGTCACGTCCTCGGCGCCGAGGCGCTTGATCTGCACCGCCATGTCGATGGCCGTGTTGCCGGCGCCGATCACGATCGCGCGGCGTGGCACCGGCAGTCGCGACAGGTCGCTGGCCTGGCGCAGCGCGGCAATGTAGTCGGTCGCCGTCAGCAGGCCGGGCGCGTCTTCCCCGGTCAGGCCAAGGGCGCGGCTGGCCTGCAAGCCGATGCCGAGGAAGACCGCGTCGTAGCGGGTGTGCAGCTCGGCCAGGCCTAGGTTCTCTCCCAGGCGCCGGCCATGCTCGATGCGGATGCCGCCGATCGCCAGCAGGAAGTCCACCTCCTGCTGCGCGAAGTCGCCCGGCAGCTTGTACTTGGCGATGCCGTATTCGTTCAGGCCGCCCGCCTTCGGACGCGCCTCGTAGACCACCACTTCGTTGCCCAGCATGGCCAGGCGGTGCGCGCAGGACAGGCCGGCCGGGCCGGCGCCGACCACCGCGATCACCTTGCCGGTCGCCGGCGCGCGCTGGAAGGGATGGCCGGCAAAGCGCGCGTTGTCGAGCGCGTGGCGCTGCAGCAGACCGATGCGCACCGGCGCGCGCTCGGCCGGGTTGTTGCGCACGCAGGCGGCCTCGCACAGGATCTCGGTGGGGCAGACCCGGGCGCAGCTGCCGCCGAAGATGTTGGCCTGCAGGATGCCGTACGCGGCGCCATCGATGTTCCCGTCGTGGATGTTCTTGATGAACCCGGCGACGTCGATGCCGGTCGGGCAGGCATTCATGCAGGGCGCGTCGTAGCAGTACAGGCAGCGCGCCGCCTCGACGGCCGCCTGGCGCGCGGTAAGCGGCGGCGCCAGGTCGGTGAACTGCGCGGCCAGCTCGCCGTTCGAGCCTGCCGCGGGCGGCAGGTGCCGGAGTGAGTCGATCATGAACATCCCTTTCCTGGTAGGTCCTACTTCATCTGCGGGAAAGCGAACTGCGCTCCGCCGCCGGCATCGCCCTTACCAGGCGCAGGCCAGCGCTCCATCACCGCCTTGTGGCGGGTGTAGAAGCGCACCCCTTCGGGCCCGTAGGCATGGTGGTCGCCGAACAGGCTGCGCTTCCAGCCGCCGAAGCTGTTGAAGGCCATCGGCACCGGCAGCGGCACGTTCACGCCCACCATGCCGACCTCGATCTGGCGCACGAACTCGCGCGCCACGCCGCCGTCGCGGGTGAAGATGGCCACGCCATTGCCGTATTCGTTGGCGTTGATGAGTTCCACCGCGCTGCCCGCGTCCGGCAGGCGCACCACGCACAGCACCGGCCCGAAGATTTCTTCCTGGTAGATCGTCATGTCGGACGTGACGTGGTCGAACAGGGTGCCGCCGACAAAGAAGCCGTTCGGGCAGCCGTCCACCCGGTGGCCGCGGCCGTCCACCACCAGCGTGGCGCCCTGCTCCACGCCCTGGCCGATCAGGCGCTCGATGCGCTCCTTCGCGGCGGCCGTGATCACCGGTCCCATTTCGGCGCCCTCGGCCATGCCGTCGCCGATCTTGAGGCTTGCCGTGCGCCCGGCCAGGGCCGCAACCAGCCGGTCGCCGGCGTCGCCCACCGCCACCGCCACCGAGATCGCCATGCAGCGCTCGCCGGCCGAGCCGTAGGCGGCGCCGACCAGGGCATCGACCGCCATCGCCATGTCGGCGTCCGGCATCACCACCATGTGGTTCTTGGCGCCGCCCAGGGCCTGCACCCGCTTGCCGCTAGCCGAACCGCGCGCATAGATGGCTTCGGCGATCGGGGTCGAACCGACGAAGCTGATGGCCTGGACGTCCGGATGGTCGAGCAGCGCATCGACCGCCACCTTGTCGCCCTGCACCACGTTGAACACTCCGTCCGGCAAGCCCGCTTCCTTCAGCAGGCGAGCATGCAGCAGCGAAGCGGACGGATCGCGCTCGGAGGGTTTCAGCACGAAGGTATTGCCGCACGCGAGGGCGACCGGGAACATCCACATCGGCACCATCACGGGAAAATTGAAGGGGGTGATGCCGGCCACCACGCCCAGCGGCTGGCGCATCGACCAGGCATCGATGCCGCGCGCGACCTGGTCGGTGAATTCGCCCTTGAGCAGCTGCGGAATGCCGACCGCGAACTCGATGACCTCGATGCCGCGCGCCACCTCGCCCTGCGCATCGGCGAAGGTCTTGCCATGCTCGCGCACCACCATGGCCGCGAACTCGTCGACGTGCTGCTGGCACAGCTGCAGGTACTTGAAGAGAATGCGGGCACGTGCCAGCGGCGGGGTGGCGGCCCAGGCCGGGAAGGCTTTCAGGGCGGCGCGGACGGCCGCATCGACGTCGCGCGGCTCGGCCAGCGCGACGCGCGCGCAGGGCTCGCCGCGTGCCGGGTTGAAGACGTCGGCCTGGCGCGTGCCTTCCGCATGCGTCAGCTGGCCGTCGATGAAATGGGAAATCAGGTTCATGGGTTCAGTCCAGGTGTTGGAGTACGTTGGCCAGTTTGCCGAACAGTTCGTCGATGTGCTGCTTGTCCAGGATGAGCGGCGGCGACAGCGCGATGATGTCGCCCGTCACGCGGATCAGGATGCCATCAGCAAACGCCTTCTTGAAGGCGCTGAAGGCGCGCGCGCCGGGCTTGCCGGGAATCGGCGCGAGTTCGATGCCGGCCACCAGGCCGATCGAGCGCAGGTCGATCACGTGCGGCAGGCCGCGCAGCGCGTGCAGCGCATCCTCGAAATACGCTTGCTGCGCGGCCGCATTCTCGACGATGCCCTGTTCGCGCAACACCTCCAGCGTGGCCAGGCCGGCGGCGCAGGCCAGCGGGTGGCCGGAATAGGTGTAGCCGTGGAACAGCTCGATGCCGGGCGGGGCTTGCATGAAGGCGTCGTGGATGAAGCGCCTGGAGAACACGGCGCCCATCGGCACCACGCCGTTGGTCAGGCCCTTGGCGGTCGTCATCATGTCGGGCTCGACGCCGAAGTAGTCGCTGGCGAAAGGCGTGCACAGGCGGCCGAAGCCGGTGATGACTTCGTCGAAGATCAGCAGGATGCCGTGCCGGTCGCAGATCTCGCGCAGGCGCTTCAGGTAGCCCTTGGGCGGCACCAGCACACCGGTGGAACCGGACACCGGCTCGATGATCACCGCGGCGATGGTGGAAGCGTCATGCAGCGCGACCAGGCGTTCGAGTTCGTCGGCCAGTTCGGCGCCGAAGTCCGGCTCGCCACGCGAGAAGGCGTTCTTCTCCAAGTTGTGCGTATGCGGCAGGTGGTCCACGCCGGGCAGCAGCGGGCCGAAGCTCTTGCGGTTGTTGCCGATGCCGCCCACCGACAGGCCGCCGAAGCCGACCCCGTGGTAGCCGCGCTCGCGGCCGATCAGGCGGGTGCGGCTGCCCTCGCCGCGCGCACGGTGGTAGGCCAGCGCGATCTTCAGTGCCGTGTCCACCGCCTCGGAGCCGGAATTGGTATAGAACACGTGGCCGAACTTGTGTCCGGTGTACTCCATCAACTGTTCCGCCAAGTCGAACGCGGCCGGGTGGCCCATCTGGAAGGTGGGCGCGAAGTCGAGTTGGCCGACCATCTCGCTGACGCGCTGGGTGATGCGCGGCTGGGCGTGGCCGCAGGGGACGCACCAGAGGCCGGCGGTGCCGTCCAGCACCCGGTTGCCGTCCACGTCGCGGTAGTACATGCCTTCGGCGGACACCAGCAGGCGCGGGCTGGCCTTGAAGTCGCGGTTATTCGTAAATGGCATCCAAAATGCCGACATCGATGCGGGCCTGGATTCGTTCATGACTGCTCCCCGCCATGGAGGCGAAAATTTTTTACCAGTTGGCAAAATATTGATCAATAATAGTCAGCAAGGCAACACTGGCACAGATACACCAAGGGCAGAACCGACCAACCGTACAGGCGAGGCTGCCTGTACAGTTTCAACCCAGGCGTGGAGTGGTGGCGATGAAAGCAGCGGCTCTTGCAGAGGTCCTTCCTTCCGATTCCTTGCAGCCGGCGCCGGCATGGCCGCTCCTGGCCATCGAGCGCAGCAAGCGCGGCAGCCTGGTGGACCAGATCGTCGCGGCCATCTCGGCGATGGTAAGCGAGCGCCAGCTCAGCGCCGGCACCAGGATGCCATCGGTTAGACAATTCGCAAAATGCAACGGTGTCAGCACCTTCACGGTGGTCGAGGCCTACGAGCGCCTGCACCAGCTCGGCCTGCTGTCCTCGCGCCGCGGTTCCGGCTTCTTCGTTGCGCGCAGCCTGCCCCAGGCCTGCGCTCCCCTGCCCTCGCAACCGGGCCTGCAATCCGAGATCGACGCTCTGGCCCCCGACCTGTACAGCGGCCAGGGTGACACCCTGGCGGTCGGCGCCGGCTGGCTGCCGCCGGAATGGTATGGCGAAAGCACGATTCTCGACGCCGTGCGGCATGCGATGAAGATTCCGGCCAGCCGGCTGCGCGGCTATGGCCATCCGCTCGGCTTTCCAGCGCTGCGCCAGCAGCTGGCGGCCAGCTTGTCGAGCGAGCTGTTCGCCGTCGACCCGGACCAGCTGCTGCTCACCAACGGCGCCACCCATGCCTTCGACCTGGTGCTGCGCACGCTGACCCGGCCGGGCGACGTGGTGCTGGTCGAAGACCCGGGCTACGGCAATTTGCTGTCGCTGGTACGCCACCACGGCTGCATCCCGGTCGGCATCGCGCGCGGCGAGGCGGGCCTGGACATGGATGAGCTGGCGCGCCAGGCCGCGCTGCTGCATCCCAAGCTCATGTTCGTCAACACGGTGCTGCAGAATCCCCTCGGCACCTCACTGTCGCAGGCGCAGGCGCACCGGCTGCTGGCACTGGCCGAGCAGTTCGACTTCTGGCTGGTGGAAGACGACATCTACCGCGAACTGGCGCAGCCGGGCGACGCCTCGCTGGCGGCGATGGACGGGCTGCGCCGCGTGATCCGGGTCGGCAGCTTTTCCAAGACCCTGTCGCCGGTGCTGCGCGTGGGCTCGCTGTGCGCATCGCGCTCGCTGCTGCCGGAACTGCTGCGGGTGAAGATGCTGACCGGCCTGACGACCTCGGAGATCAACGAGCGCGCGGTGCTGCACGCCACCGGCACGCGCGGCTACCGGCGCATGGTCGAGCGCCTGGCCGCGCAGCTGGACGACGCGCGCGAACGCACCATGGACGCCCTGCGCCAGGTCGGCATCCGGCCGCTGGCGGCGCCGCGCGGCGGCATGTTCGTCAGCGCCGGCTGGCCGGAAGCGCCGTGCGCCAGCCGCAATGGCCGCGCCATCGCCGACGCCGCTCTGAAAGCCGGCATCCTGCTGGCGCCGGGCGAATTCTTTACCCAGCGCCCGACCAGCGGCATCTGGTTCCGCTTCAATGCCGCCTATGCGGCCGATCCGCAACTGATCCACTTCCTGCACACCCAACGCGCCCAAGGCTGAGGAACCCATGGATATCAAGGTGAATGACACGCCGGCCCGGCGCGACCGCTTGGAAAGCGCGATCCTGGCCGCCGCCACCCGCCTGTTCGCCGAATGCGGCTTCGAGGGCAGCACCATCGCCGCGGTGGCGGAACGGGCCGGCATCTCGAAGCAGAACCTGCTCTACTACTTCCCCACCAAGCATGGCCTGTACCGGCGCGTGCTGGACGAGGTGCTGGACGACTGGCTGGCGCGCATGGCCCACCTGGCCGATGCGGACGGCGAACCGGAGGACGTGCTGCGCGCCTATGTCGCCGCCAAGCTGCGCTTCTCGCGCGAGCAACCCTGGGCTTCGCGCGTGTATGCGATGGAAGTCATCGGCGGCGCCAAGTTCTACGGCGAGCAGATCCGCGCGCGCGTGGTGCCCCTGCTGCAGCGTGACATCGAGGTCTTCGAGCGCTGGATGGCGCAGGGGCGCATCGCGCGCGTGGACGCCACCCACCTGCTGTTCGCGCTGTGGGCCATGACGCAATCGTATGCCGACTTCGCCGCGCAGATGACGCTGGTGCTGGAGCGGCCCGAATTGACGGGCGCCGACTTCGCGAATGCCGAGCAGCTGATCGGCGACATGGTGGTTCGGGCGCTGGCCAGGCCAGCCTAGGGTAGCTTGCCTGAACGCGTGCCAGGGCCGGCGTCGCGCATCGATCAGCGCATCCCCGGGTCATTCGCGGGCGATCGGATTACCCTTTCCTGCGCCGCAGGAGTGCAAGGGCGAGCAGGCCAGCCGGAAGCAGGGTGTAGCTGGACGGTTCAGGCACCGGTTGCACCCGCGGTCCGGCCAGGTTCAATACGTAACTGCTGCCCCAGCCTCTGACGGCGATCTGGTGTTGATCGTTAATACCGACCACGGCGCCGGTGAAACCGCTGGCAATCTCACCCAGGTCATAGAGCTCGCCGCCGCTATACAGGAAACCATTGAATCTCCCGTACTCACCCACCACTTCCCCAACATTGTTGATCCCGTAGGCAGTACTGTAAAAGTCCGGGTCATCGCTGCCGAAGCGTGCTTTCAGCATTTCCCCCAGGTTGACCAGCAAGCTGCCATCCGGGTTCCACAAGGCGGCGTAGCCACCCGTTTCACCAACCGCGAAGCCATGATTGTTGATTGCCCGGGCATATCCTTCCCCATCTCCATATGTTTCCAGCAGCCGTGACTGGCCGTTCGCGTACATTGTCGGAAACGTACCCCGACGAATCGAATACCCTACCATGACGCCATGGTCGTTGATGTCCATCGGGTGATTCCAGGCACGGTCGATACCGGCAAGGAGCGTCCCCCTGCCCGGCGAAATGAGTGCCGCATAATTGTTCGGACCGCCCGCGCCAACCCGGCCCAGACTGGCGGCCACCTGGCCGTGGTTGTTGATGGCATAGGAGTCCTCGGCCACGTCAACCGTTGACCCATCCGTATAGCGCAACTTTTTTTCGTACAGCATCACACCGGCGTCATTGACATCGATGCTGGTCACGATATGCATCTGGCGCCGAAAAATGCTCAAGACCCCATTGCTCGCCACGAAATAGTCTCTTCCCTCGTGCATCGTCCCGAATGCCTGTCCTGCATTGTTGATGCCGTCCACCATGGCATTGGGCATGTCATGCAGCGAGGACGCGACGTATCGCGGAATTGCTTGCGCGCAAGTTACTACTCCGCTAAACAGCACCATGGACATGAATAAAGACCGGCGAATCGAAGACATGTTTACTCCCGTAAATAGTTGGATAGGTTCGGCCTCCAGAATATTGCAAAGAAAATATGTTCATTTGCATATTGTCATTCTTCTTTAGGGTAGTAATGTGTCCTTAAAAAAGGAAGCAGGCCTGGGCTATTCGTTGGCGTCGCATGAACTGGCAAGCGCTGGCGATACATGAACGGCTTTACCATGTCCCGCATTATTCGGGCTTCGCCTTCCATCCCGCGGAGCGGCATTGCAAGGCAATGTTATGATTCCCGCCATGTCCAGCTACCCGACGCCCACCCTCGCCACCCCCCGGCTCGTCCTGCGCCCGCTCGTGGCCACCGATGCCGAGGCCCTGTTCGCCGTCTTCTCCGACCCGGCCGTGGTGCGTTACTGGAGCGCCGAACCCTGGACCTCGGTCGCATTCGCGGAACAGGCCATCGCGCGCGCGCTCGACAGCTATCGCGCGCAGTCCGAGGTACGCTTCGGGATCGTGCTGGCCGACACCGGCGCCCTGGTCGGCACGGTCAACCTGCACCATTTCTTCGCCCAGAACCGGCGCTGCGAGATCGGCTACGCGCTCGCCAGCGGGCACTGGGGCCAGGGCTACGCCAGCGAGGCGCTGGCGGCGGCAATCGGCTACGCGTTCCAGGGACTGGACCTGAACCGCATCGAAGCCGACATCGACCCGCGCAACGGCGCCTCGGCCGCCGTCCTGGAACGGCTCGGGTTCCGCAAGGAAGGCTATATGCCGGAACGCTGGTTCGTGCACGGCGAGATGGCCGATACCGTCAACTACGGCCTGTTGCGCCGCTACTGGGACGAACGCCCATGACGCCCTCCCGCTTCGCGCTCACGCTCCTGGCCTGCGCCGGCCTGTCCAGCCCGGCCTGGGCCCAGGCTGGCGTCGCGCTCGCGAGCGACATGCTGGCCCGGCCCGCCGCCCAGGTGCGCGAGGCCGACACCCCGGTCCGTCCCGGCGACGCCGCCTACCCACCCGGGCTGGCCGCGCGTGGCGTGCAAGGCCGGGTGGTGGTGCGCGTCAGCGTGACCGCGCAGGGCAAGGCGGGCACCGTGGCGGTCGCCAGCTCGTCGGGTTCCCCGGAACTCGACCAGGCCGCGCTGGCGCTGGCGCGTTCCTATCCGTATGCGCCGGCCAGGCAGGGGGTGGCGCCGTCGGAGGTGCTGGTACCGTTTCGCTTCAGCAAGGACAGCCCATCCACCCTGCCCGCCAAGACCTGCGCCGATTTCAATATCGACAAGGCCTGGTTCCTGGCTGCCCATCCCGGAGGCCATGCCAGCGACATGGAGGTAGTGAAGATGGCGCTGGACCTGCTGCCCTTCGCGCCGCCCGGCCCGCACATCATGCCAAGCACGCAAGAGCGCGGCGCGATCGCGGCCGCCGCCATCGCCGCCTGCGCCGGCCGGCCGGGGGACAGGCTGTTATCGGCCATGCAGCGCGAAGCGGCAGAACTCTCCCGAAAGTGAGAAACGCAGCCTTCCGTTCATCGCCCTGCGCTGCCACCAGGCCCATGTTTTCGACCGTTCGTCGGATGGCGATGGCGCATCCTGCGCAGCTTCCCTAGAGTGACCTCATCCACTCCAGCAAAGGAAACCACATGAAACCCTCCCGCTTCGATCGCTTCATCGCCGACATGAAAGTCTTCGCCCGCCAGGCCAACCGCGCCCTGCGCAGCGGCGCGCGCACCGTGGCCGCCTTGCCCTGGCCGTCCCTGCTGGTGGTGTCGGTGGTACTGGCCTGCCTCCTGACCATCATCCCGCTGGCGCTGACCCTGTTCGTCGGCTTCCTGCTGCTGAAACTGGTCGCGGCGGCGCTGTTCGGCACCCGTCCTGCCCAGATCGTGGAGTAAGCCATGCGCGCCGCCCCGATCAACCGCACGCTCGACTTCGTGCGCGAAGCCGTCAGCGAAGCCAGCGCCCTGTGGTGGAGCTTCTTCGACTGGCTGGCCCTGGTCGAGTGGCGCAAGCTGTACGTGACCTGGTTCCTGGTTTTCGTGTTCGGCATCTCCTTCCAGCTGACCGAGCCCGCCGTGTGGTTCATCCTGATCTCCTTCGGGGTCAAGGTGCTGGCCGGCGGCAAGCGCCGCGCCGAACTCACCGCGCGCGAGGCGGCCGACAAGGCCAACGTGGCCACGCTCGAACGGCGCCTGATGGAAGCGCAGATGGCGACGCTGCAGGCCCAGGTCGAGCCGCACTTCCTGTTCAATACCCTGGCCCTGATCGGCCAGCTGATCGAGACCGATCCGAAGGAAGCGGCGCGCGTGCATGCGCACCTGATCGACTACCTGCGCTCCTCGCTGCCGCAGATGCGCACCAAGGGCGGTGGCACCCTGGGCAAGCAGGTCGAGCTGTCGAAAGCCTACCTGGCGATCATGCAGGCACGCATGAAGGAACGCCTGCAGGTGCGCTTCGAGGTGCCGGACTTCCTCGGCAGCGCGCCCTTCCCGCCGATGATGCTGCAGACCCTGATCGAAAACTCGATCAAGCATGGCCTGGAGCCCAAGGTGGCCGGCGGCACCATCACGATCCGCGCCCACGTCGAAGTCGCCACCCTGCACGTGGACGTCTGCGATGATGGCGTCGGCATCGACGTCCATGCCGACGAAGGCGTGGGCCTGGCCAACATCCGCGAGCGCCTGGCCCTGCTGTACGGGAAGGATGCCGAACTGGTGATCGAGATGCCCCCAGGTGGCGGCGCCTGCGCCTCGATCCGCCTGCCCTACAGGATGACGGAGTTCGACTGATGACGGTACAAGCCCCCACCGCCCTGATTGCCGACGACGAGGCGCCGATGCGCGACCAGCTGCGCCTGCGCCTGCGCGAAGCCTGGCCCGAGCTGCGCATCGTGGCCGAGGCCGCGAACGGCAGCGAGGCGCTGGCCCTGGCCGCGCAGCACGGGCCGGACATCGCCTTCCTCGACATCCGCATGCCCGGCATGGGCGGCATCGACGCCGCGCGCCAGCTCTACAACCGCTGCCACATCGTGTTCGCCACCGCCTACGACCAGTACGCGCTGGACGCCTTCGAACAGGGCGCGATCGACTACCTGCTCAAACCCGTGTCGCCCACGCGCCTGCAGACCACCTGCGAGCGCCTGCGCGCGCGCCTGACGCGGGCGCCCCAGGACATCGGCGCCCAACTGGCCGAACTGGGCTCGCTGCTCAAGGGCAGCGGCGAAGCCAGGCCGAACTACCTGCGCTGGATCCAGGCCCAGGTGGGCGGCAGCCTGCGCATGGTGAGCACGCGCGAGATCCTGTATTTCCAGGCCGACGACAAGTACACCTGCGTGCAGACCGCCACCGCCCAGCTCCTGATCCGCAAGACCCTGAAGGAACTGGCGGACGAACTGGATCCGGACGAGTTCTGGCGCATCCACCGCTCGACCCTGGTGCGGGTCGATGCGATCGCCGAGGTCTACCGCGACACGCGCGGGCGGCAAATGCTCAGGCTGCGCGACTTTCCCGGCGAGCTGGAAGTCAGCCGCAACCACGGGCACCTGTTCCAGCAGATGTAGACCGCCCTGCGCGGACGTTCAGCCGAACAGGCCGTCGTCCGAGCCGTCGCCGTCGAAGAAGCCGCCATTGCCATCCAGGCCGCCTTCCTCGCCCAGGGGGCTGTTGCGGCTGCCGATGTCACCCAGGCCGGCCTGATCCGCCAGGATGCTGCCCGACAAGTCGCCTGCGCCGGCAAGTGCCTCGCCGCCCAGCAGGTGGGCGCCAGTGTTGCCCCCATGGTCATGGAACATGTTATCCAGGCCGTGGAACAGGAAGCTGCCGGCTGCCACGCCCGCCGCGGTGGCAGCAATCGACCCCAGCAATCCTCCGCCGCCGCCCAGGAAACCGCCCATGCCGCGTCCCATCGCGCCGGGCGAGGCGTGCTGGTAGTGCATGTGGCGGGATGCGGAATGGCTTGCGTGCCGCTGCCTGCCCCACGAATAGGGATCGAGGAATCCGCCGCCGCCCTGCCCCTGCTGTTGCTGCACCTGCTGCTCCAGCGCGGCGATCCGGTCGCGCGCGCTGTCCAGGGCCTGCTCCATCAGAAGGGCGCGTTGGACCAGCAGATAGGCAGCATCGGGCTGTTGCGCGACGGCGCGGGCGATCAGGGCCTCAGCGTCGGGATCCTTCTGAATGCCCCGGGCCTGAACCAATTGGCCGAGGAAATCGTGCAGTTTCTGTGTATCGGATGGGCTCATGCTGGTGCTCCTCATCGAAAACGTGGTCAAAACTGCATGTTGAGGAGGATATGGTGATTTCAAGGCCAGTACGGCAGCGCGTAGCTGGCAGGCGTTGCCTTTCCATCCGAAACCGAGGACTTCCCTGTAGATCGCTTACCTAGAACGGTCCCTATGGCGCTGCTAGTTATCAAAATACTTGGGCTGGCGCTAGCCGCCGCGCCGCCGCAATCCAGAGCCTGTTTGCCAACGGCAAACTCAACGGGCTGGATCCGGCCCGCTGGCTTGACGACACCCGCGACAGACTGCCGACCTACCCGAACAGCAAGATCGATTCCCTGCTGCCATTTGCAGATTCTACGCTGGCTTAACTGTGCGGTGAAGGTGGGGCGGCTGGACGCTTACCTGGGCTGTGGAGCAGAATAATGTTGTCGTCAGCATCGAGCGCGGCTCTTCGTCGGATGCGTTGTCTCAACAGTACCTCTCGTTGCGTCCTCTACACTTGCTTCACAAAAAAGCAAGCGAAATGTCAACGTCCTTATGGAGAGGTAATGGTTGCGAAGCATCACATCGTAAATGGGAAGAACGGTTGGGTCCTAATAAAATCGGAACCAAGCGGCCAGCGGAGCGCAGTTCCGGAGTTGCTGAGGGTTGAATTAACTGACACAAGAAATGGCCGTGATTTCTTTAGGGTAGCGGAAGGTGTACATAAGGGGGACGTTTCTCAGTTCAATCAGGGTATCTCGCGGTAAGCCGAACGCACCATAAGCTTGCGGTGCATCTTGAGTTTAGGCATACCGAGAAATTACTGTCGTATCCGGGTGGCCGAGTTGGGGCAATTACTTCGCCGTACAATCCAACACCGCTTGGCCTTCATCCGATACAGATACCGGACTTTCCCCATCCGAAAGGGCGACATTATCGATCGATGTCACCGTATGCTGAAACTAGGTTCTTCCTCGGCCACGGTTATGCATCAGCGGGGAATGATCGCTATTTGCATACTGGGCAAGTAAGCGCCGGTTGCATCACCGTCGATCCATCCGCTTGGACTGAACTTTACGAGTATCTTATATCTTGCAGGAGTAACGATGCTAAAACGATTGGCACTCTTCGCGTTCTTCGCTAGCGGAGTTGCTTGGTCCGATCTGTTAGCCAGAGAGAAGCCTGTCCCTAAGCTGACCCAAACCGAGTTACATGAGCCGGCGGTGGTCGCCGCTTGGCTAAAAGAAAACGCGAGCAAAGCGGATCAAGCTGCGGCGAGAGAATTTTTCGATTTGGGGACACGGGAAAAAGCAGAGCGCCGGTGGTCGCCTGCTGTCAAATCGTTCGGCGAAAGCGCGATTCGTTATCCTAGTCCGCGTACCCTCAATGAATATGCGGAAATTTTGTTAATTTTCTTTTCCAATATTAGGGCGCGCGAGAAAGATATTCGCATACATGCTGCCAATGACCTTACGGCTGTGGAATCAGTGTATCGGTCAGCGATTGCCGCAGACTCAGTGCTACACACGATGACCCAACATGAGCGACAGCAGACGCGCGAAAACGCAGACTGTCTGGCGGCGTATTTGCGAAGCCGCACAGGCACGGCAACTTGTGAACCACTGCACAAATATGGGTTAATTCGGAAGGCGCCGTCTGAACGCTAAGCACTGAGCAAACCTCCTGGCGACGAGCGCATTGCCAGCGCCAGCGGCGATGGCGCTTACGATACGAAGGACTGCCACGAAGCCATCGCCCTGCGCGGAGCCGATGCCCTCATCTCGACCCGCAAGAACGCCAAGCCCTGGAAGGCAAACCCCTGCGGTGCCAATGAACGTAACGACATCCTAAGGACGACAAAAAGCTTGGTACGGACGATATGGAAGAGTTGAAGCGGCTACCACCGCCGCAGCCTTGTTGAAACGAAAGATGCGCTGCTTCAAGCTGCCGGGCGAACGCGTCATGGCACGCGACTTTGACCGTCAGGTCGCCGAGCTACAAGTGCGGGCTGCCGTGTTGAGCCGCTTTACCCGGCTGGGCAGGCCAAGCACGGTCCCGGTGTTATAAAAGGATCTACAAATAGCGTCAGCTCGGCCTGGGCTCGATGTGCTCAACATACATGGACGCATCCTGATTTTGCTCGGTTTAACCAATGATGGAACAGGCATCTGGCGCCACCTGTCAGCGTCAACGGAAAGTAGGTCATAACGATGCCAGTCAGAAAACACGAAGCGCTGCCGCGTTACCGCGAGCAGCGCTTCCTGTAGCGACAACGGTGCCGCTCACGCGGCGCCGATCCTGCCTGAGCCTACCTGTTCAGCTCCCACCCGCCAAACGCGTTCGGCAGCTGCTCGGCCGCCGTCGTCTCGAACACGTCGCCCTTCAGGTTGGTGAGCACCACCGGCAGCGCATTGCCGCCCAGTTCCAGGATCACCTGGCGGCAGGCGCCGCAGGGAGCGATCGGACCGTCGGTCTGGCCGATCACGGCCAGGGCCGAGAAATCGCCCGGCTTGTAGCCGCTGGCGATGGCGCTGAAAAAAGCGGTACGCTCGGCACAGTTGCACAGGCCGTAGGACGCATTTTCCACGTTACAGCCGCGGAAGATGCGGCCGTCCTTGCACTCGAGCGCGGCGCCGACCTGGAACTTCGAGTACGGCGTGTAGGCCAGTTCGCGCGCGGCGCGCGCTTCGTCGATGAGTTTCGCGTATTTCATGGCGCGCTTCTTCTCTCGTTAAGGACGGATGGTCTTGTAGATCATCGGCTCGGCCGCCGCTTTCCCGGCACCGATCTGGTATGCCGCCTGCACCTGGCGCACCGCCTGCTCGGCGGCTTCGCTGGTGCGCGCATGGACCATCGCCAGCGGCTGGCCGACGGCAATGCTGTCGCCCAGTTCCACCAGGCCGGTCAGGCCGACGGCGAAGTCGATCGTGTCCTGCGGACGCACGCGGCCGCCGCCCAGTGCCACCACCGCCAGGCCGAGGCCGCGGGTGTCGACCGACGTCGCGTAGCCGGCCTGCAGGCTTGGTACCGGCACGATGACCGGTGCGGTTTCCAGGTGCGCGTCCGGCTTGTCCATCAGGTCGGCCGGGCCGCCCAGCGCGGTCACCATGCGGGCGAAACGCTCGGCCGCTTCGCCGGAATCGAGCGCCGCCTGCAGCTTGGCGTGCGCTTCTTCATGGGTTGCGGCGATGCCGGAGATGACCAGCATCTCGGCGCACAGCGCCATCGTCACTTCGTGCAGGCGGCTTGGTCGCGACTTGCCGGTCAGGTAGTCGATGGCGACGCGCACTTCGACGGCATTGCCGGCCGCCGGACACAGCGACTCGTTCATGCCGGTCAGGATGGCCGAGGTGCGGGTGCCGGCGCCATTGCCGACGTGGACAATGCTCTCGGCGAGTTCCACCGACTTTTCATAGGTCGGCATGAAAGCGCCGCTGCCAACCTTCACGTCCATCACCAGGGCGTCCAGGCCGGCCGCCAGCTTCTTCGAGAGGATCGAGCCGGTGATCATGGCCACCGATTCCACGGTCGCCGTGGTGTCGCGGATGCTGTAGAAGCGCTTGTCGGCCGGGGCCAACTGGGCGGTCTGGCCGATGATGGCCACGCCCACGTCTTTCACGACCTCGCGGAACTTGTCCGGATCGGGCACGGTGCTGTAGCCGGGGATCGAATCGAACTTGTCGAGGGTGCCGCCGGTGTGGCCCAGGCCGCGGCCGGAGATCATCGGCACGAAGCCGCCGCAGGCCGCGATCATGGGCCCCAGCATGAGCGAGACCACGTCGCCGACGCCGCCGGTCGAGTGCTTGTCGACCACCGGGCCCGGCAGGTCGAGGGATTTCCAGTCGAGCACCTGGCCGGAATCGCGCATTGCCAGCGTGAAAGCGACGCGTTCATCCATGTCCATGTCGTTGAAGTAGACGGCCATCGCCAGCGCGGCGATCTGGCCTTCGGTGGTGCTGCCGTCCGGGATGCCGCGGACGAAGAACTGGATCTCTTCGGCGCTCAGGGTGCCGCCGTCACGCTTCTTGCGGACGATTTCTTGGGGGAGGAACATATCAATCCTTTTCTATAACGTAGGGTGGGCGGGTCTCCCGCCCACGCGGTGATAGGTACAGGCTCCGATATCGTGCTCGACGATCTTGCTGCTGACTATCACCGCGTGGGCGGCAAAGCCGCCCACGCTACCGCCCGGAGGCGCCAACAATGCCATTAAACGCCGTACGGAATCCAGACGTTCTTCACTTGGGAAGCATGCTGCAGCACGGTACGCCCGCAAGCCTGCTTCGCATCGAACCAGTCACGGCCCTTGGCGCCGCCGACCCAGGTGCGCTTGAGCGATTCACTCGATAAGCGCTCGACTTCCGCGCAGCCTTCAAGCGAACCGTCATGGCGCCACACGGCATCCACGTCCGCGTGCGAGGCCAGCGTGCGCGCCAGTTCCGAGCTAGAGCCGGTGACGATGTTCAGCGCGCCGCCCGGCAGGTCCGAGGTATCCAGCACCTGGTACAGGTCCGTGGCCGACAACGGCGCCGTTTCCGACGGCACCGCCACCACGCGGTTGCCCAGTGCCAGTGCCGGCGCGACCAGCGAGATGAAGCCCAGCAGCGGATTCTCGTTCGGGCAGATGATCCCGATCACGCCGACCGGCTCGTTCAGGGCCACCGTGATGCCGTGCATCGGCGGCTGGTGGGCCGCGCCGTCGTACTTGTCGCACCATGCGGCCCAGTAGAACAGGCGCTCGATCGACGCCTGCACCTCGCGTGCGGCGTCTTTCGCACCGGTCTGCGCGGCGATGCGCCCGGCGAATTCGTCGGCGCGGATCGCCAGGTTCTCGGCGATGTAGTACAGCACTTGCGCGCGGTTGTGCGCGGTCGCTTTCGACCAGCCGGACGCCTTGTGCGCCGCTTCCACGGCGTTGCGGATGTCCTTGCGGTTGCCTTCGCCGACATCGGCCAGGAAGGCGCCATTCGCGCCGTTGATGGCGCGGCTGTAGGCGCCGTCCGGGCGCGCCTGCTTGCCGCCGATGTACAGCTTGGCGGTGCGGTCGACGGCGAACGGGCTGCCTTCGTCAGCGGCTTTCACGCGTCCCTTCTCAGCCACGATTGGCAGTGCCGGGCGTGCGTCTTCCGCCAGCGGGGTCAGGTACTCGTACATGCCCTCCTTGCCGCCTTCGCGGCCGAAGCCCGATTCCTTGTAGCCGCCGAAGCCGCAGGCCGCGTCGAACTGGTTGGCGGTGTTGATCCATACCACGCCGGCCTTGATCTGCGGCGCCACGTCCAGCGCCAGCGAGATCGATTCCGACCACACGCAGGCGGCCAGGCCGTACACGGTATTGTTCGCCAGCTGCACCGCTTCCGACGGCGTGCGGAAGCTCATCGCCACCAGCACCGGACCGAAGATCTCGGCCTGCGCCACGGCGGCCGAGGTCGAGGCGCCCGTGATCAGGGTCGGCAGGTACCAGGAGCCCGCGGCCGGCGCTTCGCAGCTCGGCTGCCACACGTCGCAGCCCTCGGTGCGTGCCGATTCCACCAGCGCGTGGATGCGCTGCTGCTGGACCGGATCGACCAGCGCGCCGATGTCGTTCGATTTATCGAGCGGCGAGCCAACGCGCAGGTTCTGCATGCGGGCCTTGACTTTCGCGATGAAGCGCTCGTACACCGACTCCTGTACCAGCAGGCGCGAACCGGCGCAGCAGACCTGGCCCTGGTTGAACCAGATCGAATCGACCAGGCCTTCCACGGCCGCATCCAGGTCGGCGTCGTCGAACACGATGAAGGGCGACTTGCCGCCCAGTTCCAGCGACAGCTTTTTACCCGTGCCGGCGGTGGCTTTACGAATGATGCGGCCCACTTCGGTCGAGCCGGTGAAGGCCAGCTTGTCGATGCCCGGGTGATTCACGATCGCCTCGCCCACCGCGCCGTCGCCGGTGAGGATGTTGACCACGCCGGCCGGGACGCCGGCCTGCTGGCAGATCTCGGCGAACAGCAGCGCGGTCAAGGGAGTGAACTCGGCGGGCTTGAACACGATGGTGTTACCGGCGGCCATCGCAGGCGCGATCTTCCATGCCAGCATCAAGAGCGGGAAGTTCCACGGCACGATCTGGCCGACCACGCCCACGGCGCGGTAGTCGGCGAATTCTTCCGACTGCAGCGCGGCCCAGCCGGCGTGGTGGTAGAAGTGGCGCGCAGCCAGTGGCAGGTCGGCATCGCGGGTTTCGCGGATGGTCTTGCCGTTGTCCAGGGTCTCGAGCACCGCGAACAGGCGTGCGTGCTTTTGCAGCAGGCGCGCCAGCGCGTACATGATCTTCGCGCGGCCGGCGCCGCCCATGGCGACCCAGCCCGGCTGCGCGCGGCGCGCAGCCTGCACGGCGCGCTCGACGTCTTCGCCCGTCGCCTGCGTCACCTGCGCCAGCTCGGTGGCATCGGCCGGGTTGTTGGTGGCGAAGGTCGTTGCCGCTTCGCTCCACGCGCCATCGATGAACAGTCCAAAACGGCGTCCATGCTGGTCCAGCCACGCATTCGCTTCCTTGGTGCTTTCTGGTGCGGGGCCGTAATCCATAGTCTGAAGAATCTCTTTAATAGTGGGCATGACGAATCCGTTGCTGTTTTATGGTTGCGCGTGGCGGTGGGCGGCCGAGTAGTTGCCGGTCACGTAGTGGTCGAGCTGGCGTTCGATGTCGGTCATCAGGCTCGACGCACCGATGCGGAACAGGTGCGGCTGCAGCCAGTCGTTGCCGAGTTCTTCCTTCATCACGGTCAGGTACTGCAGCGCGGCCTTGGCGGTGGAGACGCCACCGGCCGGCTTGTAGCCGACCTGGAAGCCGGTCTGCTCGTAGTAGTCGCGGATCGCGCGGGTCATTACCAGCGACACCGGGATGGTCGCATTGACGCCCTCCTTGCCGGTCGAGGTCTTGATGAAATCGGCGCCGGCCATCATGCAGACCATCGAGGCCTTGGCCACGTTGTCCAGGGTGACGATGTCGCCAGTGGCGAGGATCGCCTTCACGTGGGCGTCGCCGCAAGCCTGGCGGTAGGCCAGCATTTCGTCGTACAGCGCCTGCCAGTTACCCAGCAGGACATGCTGGCGCGTGATCACGATGTCGATCTCGGTGGCGCCGGCGGCGACCGACAGCTCGATCTCGCGCAGCTTGGTTTCCATGCTCGACAGGCCGGCCGGGAAGGCGGTCGACACGGCGGCGATCGGCAGGCGGCCTTGCAGCACTTTCACGGCCGGCCCGATCATCTCGTGGTACACGCAGACGGCGCCGGTGGTGAGCGATTCCAGGCCCAGTGCCCCCATCAAATCGGCGCGCAGCGGGCGCATCGCCTTCATGCACAGGCGCTCGACGCGGCCCGGGGTGTCGTCGCCGCCCAGGGTGGTCAGGTCCATGCACTCGACGGCGCGGACCAGCCAGGCCGCCTGGTATTCCTTCTTGACGGTGCGGCGGTTCGCCAGGCTGGCGGCGCGGCGGTCGGCCGCGTTGCGGTTCACCTTGACGTGCTTGACCAGCCCGAGGTCGAGGCCGACGGCGGTGTTACGTTTGAAATCCAGGGGCTGGGTCATAGCAGTGCGGTTCCGTTCGAAAGTGGTTTGACGCCAAGGTGCTTGGCGAGCGTTGCGCCGATATCCGAGAAGGTATTCGCGATCGGCAGTTCCTGCGGGGCGACATTCGGTCCGAAGAAGATCATCGGGATGTGCTCGCGGGTGTGGTCCGAGCCCGGCGCGGTCGGGTCGCAGCCGTGATCGGCGGTGATGACGACCAGGTCGCCGTCCTTCAGCATGGCCATGAATTCCGGCAGGCGCGCGTCCAGCTCGTGCAGCGCGTTCGCATAGCCGGCGACGTCGCGGCGGTGGCCGAAGTGCATGTCGAAGTCGACGAAGTTCACGAAAGTCAGCGACTTCGATGGCGCAGTGTCGGCCACTTCGAGCAGGCGGTCGAACAGGGCCATGTTGTCGGCGCCCTTGATCAATTGGGTCACGCCCTGCGCCGCGAAAATGTCGCTGATTTTCCCTAGAGCGATGACTTCGCCCCCTTCGTTTTTCACATGGTCCAGCAGCGTCGGCGCGGTCGGCGGCACGGCGTAGTCGTGGCGGTTGCTGGTGCGCTTGTAGTCGCCGTTGGCGCCCGTGAACGGACGCGCGATCACGCGGCCGATGTTGTAGGGCTTGACCAGCTCATAGGCCGCTTCGCAGACCTGGTACAGGCGCTCCAGGCCGAAGTGCTCTTCGTGCGCGGCGATCTGCAGCACCGAGTCGGCCGAGGTGTAGAGGATCGGCTTGCCGCTGGCGACATGCTCGTCGCCCAGCTCGTTGATGATGGTGGTGCCGGAAGCGTGGCAGTTGCCCAGCCAGCCCGGCACCTTGGTGAGTTCCTGCAGCTTGTCGGTCAGCGCTTGAGGGAAGGACGGCACCGTCTTCGGGAAGTAGCCCCAGTCGAACAGCACCGGCACGCCGGCGATCTCCCAGTGGCCGCTCTGCGTGTCCTTGCCGGTCGACTGCTCGCGCGCGACGCCCCAGGCGCCGCTGAAACCGTCGCGCTGGCCGAAGCCCGCAGCCCATTCGCCGCTGGCCTTGTGGGCAGCGGCAGCCAGTCCGAGGCGCTCGAGGTTGGGCAGCGCCATCGGCTTGCCCTCGTTTGCGGCCCATTCTGCAATGTGGCCGAAGGTGTTGGCACCTAGATCGCCGTACTTGTCGGCGTCGGGCAAGGCGCCCAGGCCGAACGAGTCAAGCAGGAGGATGAATGCGCGTGACATGGAATCTCGCTTTAGATTAGTTTGCTTCGCTGCGCGGGGTCGCGCCCAGGCGCTCGATGAAGGAGTGGATCAGGGTGACCAGGTCCTTGGCCGCGACGGCCGCGTACTTCAGGGTCTGCTCGTGCGACAGCGGGAACGGGGTCAGGCCCTCGGCCAGGTTGGTGATCGCCGAGATGCCGGCCACCTTCAGGCCGCAGTGGCGTGCCGAGATCACTTCCGGCACCACCGACATGCCGACCACGTCGGCGCCAAGCGCCTTGAAGGCGCGGATTTCGGCGGCCGTCTCGAAGTTCGGGCCCGGGCAGGCCAGGTACACGCCTTCGTTCAGGGTGATGCCATTCGCGGCCGCAGTTTCCTTGATCAGGGCGCGCAGCTCGGCATCGTAGGCATTGGCCATGCTGAAGAAGCGCGGACCGAAGCGCTCGTCGTTCGGGCCGGCCATCGGGCTGCCCGGCAGCAGGTTGATGTGGTCGTTCAGGACCACCACGCTGCCCGCGTCCACTTCGGGACGCAGCGAGCCGGCGGCATTCGTCACCAGCAGCATCTCGCAGCCGATCAGCTTGAAAGTGCGCACGGCGGACGTCATCACGGCGGCGCCATAGCCTTCGTAGAAGTGGCCGCGGCCCTTCATGCACACCACCGGCACGCCGGCCAGGGTACCGAGGACGAGTTCACCGGCGTGGCCGTGCACGGTGCTGATCGGGAAGCCCGGCAGGTCGGCGTAGCTGATCGATACGGCGTCAAGCATCTGCTCGGCCAGCACGCCCAGGCCCGAGCCCAGGATCAGTGCGGCGCGCGGCGTGAAACCGGGTTTGCGAGCCTTGATGACTTCTGCTGCTTCGAATGGGGTATTGCTGAACATGGGTGTCCTTGTGAGCGGAATCGGGGAATGGTGAGAGGCTGGCACCGTTGTTGCTAGAGCAAGGGCACATATCAGCCGGAATATTATAACTATGCATGATGGCGAATATGTATGGCAAATACCATTTTTCTTGGCGATTTATTTCTTTAAAAAATAAATTACGCGTTGTATCGTTGAGCCGGGTCAAACAACAGGACAAACAGTTTGACTCTGACCAAACATTTGTCTAGCATATGCAAACATTTGTTTTAACCACCAGCTTTTCAGCGAGCCACCGTGACCGACCAGCCCAAGAAGGAACAGTTGTACGAGCTCATCCGCGGGAATCCCTTCATTTCCCAGCAGGAGCTTGCCACCCAGCTCGGGCTGTCGCGCTCTGCCGTGGCCAACTACATCGCCACGCTGGTGCGCGAGCGCCGCATCCTGGGGCGCGCCTATGTGCTGCCCGACCAGCGCCCGATCCTGTGCATCGGCGCGTCCAACCTGGACCGCAAGCTGCGCACCACCGCCAGGCTGGCGCTCGGCACCTCGAATCCGGCCACCCTGGAGGAATCCTTTGGCGGCGTGGCCCGCAACATCGCCGAAAACCTGGCGCGCCTGGGCACACCGACCGCCCTGGTCACGGCAGTGGGCGGCGACGCGTCCGGACGCGCCCTGCTCGCCCACGCCGAGGAAGCCGGCATCGACACGCGCGGCGCCCTGCGCCTGGACGGCGCCAGCAGCGGCACCTACACGGCGGTGCTCGACCAGGATGGCGAAATGGTACTGGCCCTGGCCGACATGGCGCTCAACGAACGGCTCGACCCGGCCTTCCTGGCCACGCGCCAGCAGCAGCGCGCCGGCGCCGCGCTGATCGTGGCCGACCTGAACCTGCCCTCCGAGAGCATCGCGGCCCTGCTGGAGGACGCGCAGCGCGATGGCGTCCCGCTGGTGCTGGTGGCGGTATCGGAACCGAAGATGGGGCGCCTGCCGCGCGCCCTGCCCGGCCTGCGCCTGTTGATCCTGAACGAAGGCGAACTGGCGGCGCGCGCCGGCCGCGCGCTGGACGGCGAAGACGGGCTCGGCGCGGCGTGCCGCGAACTGCAGGCCCAGGGCGTGCAGGACATCATCGTCACGCGTGGCGCGCGCGGCGTGCTCTATACCTGCGCCACCGCTCCGTCCGGCCTGGCGCGCCTCGATGCGCCAGCAGCCCGGGTGGTCGACGTGACCGGCGCCGGCGATGCCTTTGCGGCCGCCGTTTGCTGGTCGCTGTACACCAGTAACAACGACGGCGGCGAGCTTGCCCTGGCCTGCCGGCGCGGCCTGCAGCTCTCCAGCCTGACCATCGGCTGCGCGCAGACCGTGTTCCCGGCGCTCACCCCCGGCCACCTCGATGGCCCGGCCCCGGCTATTCCTTACAACGACTCCAACCTGGACTGAAACCATGCACTCCTTCCTCCTGTTCTCGCCCGAAGTGGCGGCCGCGCGCGCCGCCGGCAAACCCGTGGTCGCGCTCGAATCGACCATCATCTCGCACGGCATGCCCTATCCGCAGAACGTGCAGACCGCGCGCGAGGTCGAGCAGATCATCCGCGACGCCGGCGCGGTGCCGGCCACCATCGCCGTCATCGGCGGCAAGATCTGCGTCGGCCTGGACGACGCCCAGCTGGAACTGCTCGGCGCTTCTCCCGATGCGATGAAGGTCAGCCGGCGCGACCTGGCCTATGTGCTGGCGCAGAAGCGCCTGGGCGCCACCACCGTCGCCGCCACCATGATCTGCGCCCAGCTGGCCGGCATCGAGGTGTTCGTCACCGGCGGCATCGGCGGCGTGCACCGCGGCGCCGAGACCAGCTTCGACATCTCGGCCGACCTGCAGGAGCTGGCCCGTACCAGCGTGGCCGTGGTGTGCGCCGGCGTGAAGTCGATCCTCGACATCGGCCTGACCCTCGAATACCTGGAGACCCAGGGCGTGCCGGTGCTGAGCGTGGGCCAGCCTGGCTTTCCGGCCTTCTTCACGCGCGAGAGCGGTTTCAGGGCCGACTTCCAGCTCGACACCCCGGAACAGCAGGCGGCCTTCATCCGCACCAAGTGGCAGCTCGGCCTGGCCGGCGGCGTGGTGGTCAGCAACCCGGTACCGGCCGACGCGGCCATGCCGTCGGCGGAAATCGACGCCATCATCGTCCAGGCCCTGGACGAGGCGCAGCAGCAGGGAGTCAAAGGCAAGGCCGTCACGCCCTTCCTGCTGGCGCGCATCAAGGAACTCACGGGCGGACGCAGCCTCGACACCAACATCGCGCTGGTCAAGCACAACGCCCTGGTCGGCGCGCACCTGGCGCTGGCGCTGCATGCCACCCCGCACGCCTGAACCCCTGCCCGCCATGTCGATCGACCTGAAACAGCTGCGCTACTTCCTGGCGGTGGCCGAGGAAAAAAGCTTCTCGCGCGCCGCCGAGCGGCTGCACATCTCGCAGCCGCCGCTGAGCCAGCAGATCATGAAGCTCGAAGCCGAACTCGGGGTGCGCCTGTTTACCCGCACCACGCGCAGCTTCGAACTGACGGTGGCCGGCAAGGCGCTGATGGCGGAAGCGGCCGAGCTGCTGGCGCGGATGCGCATGACGATCGACACCATCCGCCAGATCGACCGCGGCGAAGTCGGGCGCCTGCGGGTCGGCATCGTCGGCTCGGCCATGTGGGGCCCGATTCCGGCCCTGCTGGAACAGTTCCAGAGCCAGTATCCGCGCGTGACCTGGACCATCCATGAGCTGGGCCCGAACGACCAGTGGGAAGCGCTGCGCGCGCGCCAGATCGACATCGGCTTCTGGCGCGAGCCGCGCATCGACGCCGACGTGCTGAAGCAGGCCAAGCTGCGCCAGGACCTGTGCTTCCGCGAGAATGTGTGCGTGGCGATCAACGAAAAGCATCCGCTCGCCGCGCAGGAGGCCATCGAACTGGCCGATATCGCGCACGAGCCGATGCTGACCCTGCACCTGGACCAGTCGGCCGAACCGCGCTACCTGATCCAGTGCTGCGTCAACGCCGGCTTCCAGCCGACCATCTTCCAGGAAGCGGCCGAGCCACAGACCCTGCTGGCCATGGTCGGCGCCGGCCTCGGCGTGGCCCTGCTGCCGCAGACCACCAGCCGCATCGGCTGGCCCGGGGTGCGCTTCCTGCCGATCCGCAGCAACCCGCCCTCGGCCAACCTGTACATCGCCTATCCGGTGGAGGGCGATGCGCCGGTGGTGCGCGCCTTCCTGAACATGCTGGCGCCGGAAGAAGACCGCGACCTCACTGGCGCCTGATCTCCACCGCCACCGTGCTGAGCGAGGCGATCTGGTGGCGCCGGTCGGCCGGACGGGTCAGCACCCGCACCGCGACCGCCAGCGGCACGCCCAGCCGCGCCAGTCCGGTGGCGGCATGCGAACGTCCCTCGCTGGCAGCCTCGTGGATGGCGGCGTCGATCAGCAGGGCGGTTTTGTAGTCGGTACGGCGGTCCATTGATTCATCCTAACACCCGCCCCTGCACCTTCCAAGGCCACCGTATTTCAATAAAATCGATCAGCTAATCGGCCTCGATAAATTTTGCTGTAAAGGCAATCTTTTCTTTATTCTGCGTTACTTCGCGCACCGTTCTCATCCACCCATTGGTGCACACTCTTGTCAAAAGATGAATAACCTGAACCCTTTTACAAGGAGCACACCATGAAAACCACCGCAACCATTTCCGCCCTGATGCTGGCTGTCGCCGTGATGGCCACCGGCTGCAAGAAAGCCGACGACAACCCGAACATGGGCCCGGCCCAGGAAGCAGGCGCAGCCGTCGACAACGCCGCCGCGAACGCCGCCCAGGAAACCCGTGAAGCTGCGCAGAATGTCGAGAACGCGACCGAAAACGCCGCCGCACGCGTGGACGCCGCCGCCGACCGCGCTGGCGAAAACATCGAGCAGGCCGCCGACAAGGCCGGCCAGAACATGCGCGAAGCCGGCGCCGAGATCAAGCAGGAAACCAAGGAAGCCGCCGCCGAGGTGCGTGAAGCGTCGGACAAGGTGGGCGACAAGACCGGCGCCGCGCTGGAACGCGCCGGCGAGAAGCTGCAAGAGAAGCGCTGATCCTTCGACCGGCAGCAGCCTGCGCCACGTCGCGCTCCACCGCCACCGCCGTTTCCACCACCGTCATGAGGCCGAGGATGATGTCGTCCAGCGGCATCGAGGGCGGCGCGTCCGGCCGCTCCTCGGCCTGCTCGGGCAGGAAGGGCACGTGGATGAAGCCGGCCCGCACCGGCGTGCCGGCCGTGTGATCCATCAGCGCGTAGAACACGTGGTTGCAGACAAAGGTGCCGGCGGTCTGCGACACCCCTGCGGCGAGGCCCTTGCCGCGCAGCGCCGCCACCATCGCCTTGAGCGGCAGCGTGCTGAAATACGCCGCCGGACCGTCTTCCCGGACCGGGCGGTCCACCGGCTGCCGGCCGGCGTTGTCGGGAATCGACGCGTCGTCGACATTGATCGCCACGCGCTCCACCGAGATCTCGGCCCGTCCGCCGGCCTGGCCGACGGCGATCACGATGTCGGGCGCCAGTTCATCCACCAGCGCGCACAGGGCGCGGCTGGCCTCCACGAACACGCAGGGCAGCTGGCGCGCCTCGACCCGGAAGCGCGCGCCGCTCCACCCATCCAGCGCGCGCACGGCTTCCCAGGCCGGGTTGACGCGCGCATGATTGAACGGCTCGAAGCCGGTGAGCAGCACGGTTTTCATCACTGGTTCATCAGGAAGTACAGAAGGAAGATATTCGCGGCCAGCAGCGGCAGCGCGGTCGGCACCTGGGCCCGGATCACGGCGTTCTTGTCGGGCAGCTCGAGCAGCGCGGCCGGCACGATGTTGAAATTGGCCGCCATCGGCGTCATCAGGGTGCCGCAGTAGGCGCTGAACATGCCGATCGCCGCCATCACCGCCGGATTCGCGCCGTACATGCCGACCAGTACCGGAATGCCGACCCCGCCCGCCATCACCGGGAAGGCGGCGAAGCCGTTGCCCATCACCACCGTGAACAGGGCCATGCCGATGCAGAACACCGCCACCGCGACGAAGCGCGAATCCATGTCGATGTAGGAGGTCGTCACGTGCGCGACCGCCTTGCCCACGCCGGCCTCGGTAAACAGCAGGCCGAGCACGGCCAGCATGTGCGGCAGCACGAAGGCCCAGCCCACCGCGTCGACCAGGCGGCGCGTCTCGCGCACGCCCTGCAGCGGCGTCGCGCGCGTAAGCCAGCAGGCCGCGCCCAGCGCCAGCAGGGCGGCCACGCCGAGGGCGGCCAGGGTCAGGTGCTTCGGGTCGAGCAGCGGCAGGCCGCCCACCTGTACCTCGGAAAAGACGGTGGCGCCCAGCATGGTCACCAGCGGCAGGACCAGCGCCGGGATGAACAGGCGGTTCCCGAGCCGGGCGCTGGAGGCGCGCCGCTGCTCCTCTGGCGGCATGTCGGGCTTGCCCCCGGCCACGCCCCGGAAACCGGCCAGCAGCGCCATCAGGATCATCAGGGCGCCCACGAATGCCGGCGGCAGGCGTTCGCCCGCCAGGTAGAGCAAGGCGTACAGCCCCCAGAACAGCGCGCTCGTGAAGCGGCGCGGATTGCTGCGATCGCCCAGGTTCATCAGGGCGACGGCCAGGAACAGCAGGCCGGCCACGAGGTAGAACAGCTCGAGCGAGATCATGCCTTCGGCGCTCCCATCTCGCGCAGGATGTGCGCATCGAGCCGGCGCAGGTTCCAGGCATGGATGACGAAGGCGGTGACGGCGGTCGGGATGCCCCACAGGGCCATGTGCAGCGGATTGACGGCGATGCCTTCGGCGTTCAGGATGGTCTGCATCAGGACGATGGCGCCGAAGGCGACAAAGATGTCTTCGCCGAAGAACAGGCCGACGTTGTCGGTGGCCGCGGCCATCGCGCGGATGCGGTGGCGCAGCGTTTCGGGCAGGCTGCCGTGGCGGGTTTCGGCCGCGGCTTCGGCCATCGGCGCCACCAGCGGGCGCACCATCGAGGCCTGGCCACCCAGGCTGGTCAGGCCGGCGGCGGCCGAGGTCTCGCGCGCGAACAGGTAGACGATCAGGAGGCGCCCGGCCGTGGCCGAGCGTACCCTGGCGATCGCGGCCTGGGCCCGTTCGCGCAGGCCGGCGCGCTCGAGCAGGCCGATCGCCGCCAGTGGCAGCAGCAGGATCAAGGGCAGGTTGCGCGTCTTGACGAAGGCGGTGCCGAGCGTGGCGAGGATGGCCTGCACCGGCATCGCCGCGGCCAGGCCGGTGACGCCGCAGGCGGCCACCACCACCAGCACCGGGTGGGCGCGCAGCAGGAAGCCGGCGACGATCACGGCGACGCCGAGCAGCGGCCACAGGTTGACGGCAGTGTGCATGAACTCTCCGGCTGGTCGATAGCCGGACAATCTTACCCCAAGTTCAGTGCAAGTTTGCCGTCGGAAAGACTGGCGGGATCAGCCCGGATGCACCGGAGCGAAGGCCGCCTCGCCCACCACGGTATTCCACTGCCGCACGTGGAAAGCGCGCACCAGGCCGTGGGTGACGTAGGGATCGCGGGCGGCGAACAGCTGCACCGGTTCCGGCGTGTCGCAGCTGAACACCAGCACGGCCCGGTCGCAGGGGTCGGCCAGCGCACCGGCCAGTACCAGCTCGCCCCGCCGCTGCGCTTCCCAGGCCAGGGTCAGATGGGCATCGCGGAACGCGGCGCGGCGTTCGAGGTAGTCGGGAGCAAGGTCATACATCAACAAGTAGTGCACGGGGACTCCGGTCGGTGGCGGCGGCAAGGCCTGGAGGGCCGATCTTACCGGATCGGCGCGTCGGGCGGCGATCGCCTGCCCCCCTTGCCGCACGCCAGCCCAAGCGTGCGTTGTCCCGTCCTGCCCTATGCCACACTGGCCGCGTAAACAACTACTGCCAGGAGCACGCGATGAACAAGATCACCCTCGCCGGCCAACCCCTGCATGCGGTCCTGGGCGCCGCGCCGGCCGTCCTCATTCCCTTCGGCTTCATCCTCGACGCCATGCACAGCGCCACCGGCGACGAGGACTATGCCAAGGCTTCCTACCTGAGCATGGCCGGCGGCATCATTGGCGGGCTGGCTGCGGGGGTGGCCGGCGTGGCCGACTACGTCGCCGACAAGCCGCAGGGCGAGGCCCGGCACGAAGGCCAGCTGCACGGCGCGCTGACCGGCGCCGCCCTGCTGGTAGGCGCCGCCAACCTAGTGCTGCGGCGCCAGGGCACGCATGCGCGCGGCGGCTCGCTGGCGCTGACAGCCCTGTCCGCGGCCGGCGTGCTGGCCTCGGAATACCTGAGCCAGCGCATGGGCAAGGAAGCGGGCACGGGCGAGCGCGCCGAAGCCGGCGTGCACACCGACCAGGACGACATCCGCATCGACCACCGCGCGCCGGATGTGGAACAGTACGTTGCCGCCGGACCGTCCTCGCTGCACGCCCCGGAATGAGCGGAAGCAGGCGCGTAGTGTTGTATTGGCCCAACTGTTCCGCACCTGATTTCCTGCGCGCTCCACTGAGCGAAGTGCCGCACAGAACAAACGGCTGGGGTGCGCGTAGACTGGGAGCATGGACACCTCAAAGAAAATGGCGGCGGGGATCACTGGGTTTGCCAGCTTCCTGTGGCTGACCCTGACGGCCGCGGTAGCGGCCAACCAGCGCCGCCTGGTGTTCAATCCCTGCATCACGCCCGAAGTCGAAAGCCCGCGCAGCAGCGGGCACCGCACCCGCCCCATCGTCCTGCGCGCCCGGGACGGTACCCGCCTTTGCGGCTGGCTGCTCACGCCGCTCGTTCCAGGCCCGCGTCCGGCCGTGATGTACTTCGGCGGCCGCTCGGAGGAAGTGTCCTGGGTCGCGCGCGACGCCGGCAAGCTGTTCCCCGGCATGACGGTGCTGGCCATGAACTACCGCGGCTACGGCCAGTCGCATGGCGTGCCGGCCGAGATCCACATGATCGAGGATGGCTGCACCCTGTACGACTGGCTCGCCGCCCTCGGCCAGGTCGATGCGGCGCGCATCGCGGTGGTCGGCCGCAGCCTCGGTTCCGGGGTCGCGGTGCAGGTGGCCAAGGAAAGGCCGGTGCATTCGGTGGTCCTGATCACGCCCTACGATTCGATCCTGGCCATCGCCAAGCGGCGCTTCCGCGTGATGCCGATCGAGTACATGCTGCGCCACCGCTTCGAGTCGATCAAGTACGCGCCCTCGCTCAAGGCCCCAACCTACGTGCTGCGCGCCCTCGAAGACGATGTGGTGCCGCATTCGCACACCGACCAGCTGGTGGGCAAGCTCGCCACCCTGGTGGCCGACGACACCGTGCCCGGCTCGGACCACATGAACATCCCCTACCTCGAAGCGACCCAGGCCCTGATCGCCAGCTTCCTCACGCGCCAGTTCGCGAAACCGGCCGCCCCTCCCCAGCTTCCGGCCGCGGAACCGGCTGCGGCGGATGCCGCGCAAGCCATCGTCGACCTCGGCCAGGAAGTCGGCCCGAGGCCGGATGTCACACCAGCCGCACCCCTGCCCGCGTTCAACACGATGAACGCCATAGCAAAATAATTGGTGAAAATTGTCAGCAGTTATATTTCCTTGGAATAAATTGCCAAGTAAAATCGTATTTGTCATCAATATGTCGCTTGATGCATATTTGACAGGCTGAGCTGCGTACATCCGGATTTCCCTGATTTCTCTTGAATGCGCGGCATCGCGGCTGGTTCCGCTCCGGGTCTGTTGCACTCAAGCTACACGCAGCAAGCACTGTCGAGAGAATCAAGTCCACGATACAAATCGTAACCACACGCGCGTCGTGCGGCTGACACAATGCGCTGCGCATGGTCGGACGCAAGGCCTTCGGGCGGCGCCGTTGACGATGCAGCTTGCGCCGCCCGTTCCTGTCTCATTGTCGGGCCGGGTACAATATCGAAATTCCCAGGAGCCTCATTCATGAAACTCAAGCAACTTTCCATGACCATTGCGGCGCTGTGCGTCGCCGGCAGCGCAGGCATTGCACACGCTGCGCCCGCCGCGCCGAAGCTTGGCATGGTCTACGATGCGGGCGGCAAGTTCGACAAGTCGTTCAACCAGTCCGCCTTCGAAGGCCTGCAGCGCTTCAGCAAGGAAACCGGCATCAAGGTCCTGGAAGTGCAGGCCAACAGCGATACCCAGGCCGAGCAGGTGATGCGTGGCCTGGCGCGCAAGAAGGTCGACCTGATCGCGGCGATCGGCTTTTCGCAGACCCAGGCGGTGCAAAAAGTCGCCAAGGAGTTCCCGAACGTGCGTTTCGTGCTGATCGACAGCGTCGCACAGGGTAACAACATCAACTCGGTGATGTTCAAGGAACAGGAAGGTTCCTACCTGGTCGGCGTCGCCGCCGCCATGGCCTCCAAGACCAAGAAGCTGGGCTTCGTCGGCGGCATGGACATCCCGCTGATCCGCGCCTTCGCCTGCGGCTATGCGCAAGGCGCGAAAGCGCAGTACCCGAAAGTCGAGATCATGCAGAACATGGTCGGCACCACCGCCGCGGCCTGGAACGATCCGGCCAAGGGCGGCGAACTGGCGCGTGCGCAGTTCGACCGCGGCGCCGACGTGGTGTTCGCGGTGGCCGGCGGCAGCGGCATGGGCGCCCTGCAGATGGCAAAGACCAAGGGCAAGCTGGCGATCGGCGTCGACTCGAACCAGAACTACTTGCACCCGGGAAGCATGTTGACCTCGATGGTCAAGCGCGTCGACAACGCGGTATATGAATCCTTCATGGCGCAAAAGAACGGCACCTGGAAAGCGGGCGTCACCTACAAGGGCTTGAAGGAAGGCGGCGTGGACTGGGTCCTGGACAAGGACAACCGCGCGGTCGTGTCGCCGGAGATGGAAAAGCGCGTGAACGCCGTGCGCACCGACATCATCAACGGCAAGATCAAGGTCATCGACTACCGCGCGGCAGGCAGCTGCCCGGTCTGATCCGCCCTTCCCTCAGAAAGCGCGCCGCGCCGGTTCCCCCCGGCCCGGCGCGCTTTTGAATGAAGGCTTCTTCGCATTTACCAAACCCTTATTACTGATCGCAATGCAGCCAGCCGTAGAATTTCGCAACATCAGCAAGGCCTTCGGGGCCGTGCAGGCGAACGCTGACGTCAGCTTCTCGATCGCCAAAGGCTCGATCCACGGTGTGATCGGCGAGAATGGCGCGGGCAAGTCCACCCTCATGAGCATCCTGTACGGCTACTACAATGCCGACAGCGGCCAGCTCCTGATCGACGGCCAGGAGCGCCAGATCCGCACCTCGTTCGAGGCGATCGCGCTCGGCATCGGCATGGTCCACCAGCACTTCATGCTGGTCGAGAACATGACCGTGCTGGACAACGTCATGCTGGGCACCGAGGGCGGATTCAAGCTGGCTGCCAAGCGCAAGGAAACCGAGGCCAAGCTGCGCGAGATCTGCGCCCGCTACCGCCTCGACGTCGATCCGCTCGCCACCATCCACGACCTGTCGGTGGGCGCGCAACAGCGCGTCGAGATCCTCAAGCAGATCTACCGCAGCGCCGAGATCCTGATCCTGGACGAGCCCACCGCCGTCCTCACCGCCCAGGAGACCGCCTCGCTGTTCGAGATCCTGCGCCTGTTCAAGGAACAGGGCAAGACCATCATCCTGATCACCCACAAGCTGGGCGAGATCATGGAGATCACCGACCAGGTGACGGTGATGCGCGCGGGCCGCGTGGCCGGCGCCGTCGCCACGCAAGACACCTCGAAAGAGCAGCTGGCCAACATGATGGTCGGCCGCCCGATCGAAGGCAACCTGCCGCGCAAGCCCTTCAATCCGGGCGCGCCGGTGCTCAAGGTCTCGAACCTGCAACTGCAGGACAAAAACAAGGTCAAGCTGCTGTCCGACATCGACCTATTGGTGCGCGCCGGCGAGATCGTGGCGATTGCCGGCGTGTCGGGCAACGGCCAGAGCGAACTGATGGAAATCCTGTCGGGCATGCGCCTGCCGACTTCCGGCACGGTCGAATTCCTCGGCCAGGCACTGCCCTATGCCGGCCGCGCCAATGCCGACGGCCTGCCCGCCACCTTCCGCGAGCTGGGCATCGGCCACGTGCCGGAAGACCGCCTGCGCGACGGCGTGATCAAGGACTTCACGGTCATGCAGAACACCGTGTTCGGCTACCAGGACCGGGTCAGGAACAAACTGGGCCTGTTCGACTTCGAGGCGATCGCCAGGCGCTGCACGCACCTGCTGGAAGCCTTCGACGTGCGCCCGAAGGACCCTGGCCTGCGCATCGGCCTGCTCTCCGGCGGCAACCAGCAGAAGGTCGTGATCGCGCGCGAAGTCTCCGCCAGCCCGAAACTGATGCTGGTCGGCCAGCCGACCCGCGGCGTCGACATCGGCACCATCGAGAGCATCCACACCCAACTGCTGCGCCTGCGCGACGAGGGCGTGGCGATCCTGCTGGTGTCGACCGAGCTGGAAGAAGTGCGCGCGCTGGCCGACCGCATCGTGGTCGTCTCCGGCGGCCGCGTCACCGGCGAACTGAACATCGACGAATTCGACACGACCCGCATCGGCCTCTTGATGGGCGGGATGCACAAGCATTAAGAGCTGAACAAGCCAATGAAAACGACTGAACTCCCACGCTGGGCCTCGGGCTTCGTCCTGCCAGTCCTGAACCTGCTCTCGGCCTTGCTGGTGGCCGCGCTGGTGATCCACCTGCTGGGCGAGAGCCCGGTCGAATCGCTGCAGATCCTGATCAACAGCGCCGTCATCAATCCGGAAGGCCTGAGCTACACCCTGTTCTACGCCTCCACCTTTGTCTTCACCGGCCTGGCGGTCTCGGTGGCGATGAAGGCGGGCCTGTTCAACATCGGCGCCGAAGGCCAGATGTACCTGGGTGGCCTGGGCCTGACCCTGGCCATGCTGGCTTTCGATGCCTCGCTCTCGCCCTGGCTATTGATTCCGCTGGCGATGCTGGCCAGCGCCGTGTTCGGCGCCGGCTGGGCCTTCCTGCCCGGCTACCTGCAGGCCAGGCGCGGCAGCCACGTGGTGGTCACGACCATCATGTTCAACTTCATCGCCGCTAGCCTGATGAACTTCCTGATCCTGAAACTGATCCCCGAGGGCGACCAGAACCCGGCCAGCCGCGTGTTCTCGGAAGCGGCGTGGATGCCACGCCTGGGCGAGTGGTTCCCGGTGCTGGGCGACACCCCGCTGAACATCGGCTTCTTCTTCGCGATCGTGGCGCTGGCGGTGTATTGGGTGATGATGACGCGCTCGCCCTGGGGCTACAAGCTGCAGGCCACCGGCCTGAACCAGCACGCGGCCCACTACGCCGGTGTGCGCATCAGCCGCATGATCATCGTGGCGATGCTGATCTCGGGCGCGCTGGCGGGGCTCGCCGCCGTCAACTCGATCCTTGGCTCGACCCACTACCTGAGCCTGAACTTCCCTGCCGGCGCCGGCTTCATCGGCATCGCGATCGCGCTGATGGGGCGCCAGCACCCGGTGGGCATCTTCCTGTCGTCGGTGCTGTTCGGCGCGCTGATCCAGGGCGGCTTCGACCTGTCGCTGGAAAAGCCGAACATCCCGCAGGAAACCTTCATTTTCATCCAGGGACTGATCATCCTGTTCTGCGGCGCCATGGAGAACCTGTACGCGCCCGCCGTCCTCAAACTGATCAATGCAAAAAACAAGGCAAACAAGGGTTAAGCCATGGACGACTTCCAATTCGCCAGCATCGTCGTCACGATGATTCGCAATGCGCCGGTCCTGATCTTCGCAGCCATGGCCGGCCTGTTCGCCGAACGCAGCGGCGTGATCGACCTCGGCCTCGAGGGCAAGATCCTCGCCTCGGCCTTCGTCTCGGCCGGCGTCGCCTACGCCTACCAGGACCCGTGGATCGGCATCGCCGCCGGCATCCTGGCGTCCAGCATGCTGGCCCTGACCCAGGCCTTCGTGTCGATCACCCAGAAGGGCAACCAGCTGGTCGCGGGCATGGCGATCAACATCGCCATGAGCGGCCTGACCTTCGTGGTGGCGCAGTACTTCTTCCAGCAGGGCGGCCGCACGCCCGACCTGGGCGAGGCGCGCCTGGCCGAGATCGTCCTGCCGGGCACCGCGGCTGTTGCCGATATTCCCTTCATCGGCTGGCTGTACGGCAGCGTGATCGGCGGCCATACCGTGCTGGTCTACCTGGCCTTCCTGCTGCTGCCGGTGGTGCACTGGGTGCTGTACCACAGCCGCTTCGGCCTGCGCCTGCGCGCCTGCGGCGAAAACCCGCATGCGGCCGACGCCGCCGGCATCTCGGTGCAGCGCACCCGCTACACCGCGATGCTGATCGCCGGCGTGCTGTGCTCGTTCTCGGGCGCCTACCTGTCGATCGTCCAGAGCGGCTTCTTCCTGCGCGACATGTCGGCCGGCGCCGGCTACCTGGCGCTGACGGCGATGGTGTTCGGCAATTGGCGTCCGCTGCACACGGTGCTGGGCTGCCTGATGTTCGGCTTCTTCGGCGCGGTGCAGGTACAGATCGAAGGTGTGGACCTGCCGGTGGTGGGCCGCATCCCGGGCGCGCTGATCCAGATGATTCCGTATGTACTGACCGTGATCGTGCTGGCCGGGCTGATGGCGAAGTCGGTAGCGCCGAAGGCACTGGGCAGGCCCTTCGTCAAGTCACGCTGAACCGACGTGGTGTCAATCGGTGGCCTGCAGGTTTGCAGGCCATTTTTTTTGGCGCTGTCTCCGTTACCTGTTGATGGCTCCGATCGCGATACGCAGCAATTGTTCCGCAGTAGTGATGCGTTCGCCATCGAGCGCCCAGCGCCAGCCCAGGTAGTTGGGCAGGTAGCGCGAGGCCACGCCGCGGAAGTGGCTGAGCCACTGCCGCAGGCGCGCGTGATAGGCGTTGACGTTCTGGACGTGGATGGCGCCGGCAGCCCGGCGACGCACCCGTATGCCGGCCTGCAGGTTGACCGCCTCATGTGCAATGCGGTGCTTGCGGGCGAATGCGCGGTAGGCAGCGTGGGAATCGCTCACTAGCAGCACCTGGCGGTCGAGCCTGGGCAGCAGATGGCGCTCCAGCTGCCCGGCTGTTAACGATCCCCTGCCTACGACCGCATCGATCGTCTGTCCGCTACGGTCGCGCGCCACCAGGATGCAGTCGAGCTCGCTTGAAATCCCGCGCTTGCGGGCCCGGCCACCGCGCTTGCGTGCCGGACTGTCCAGCTTTCGCGAACCCTTTTTCGATTCTAGGATGAACATCTCGTCGGCTTCGGCGATGCCGCTCAAGGTCTTGGGACGATCGTGCCTGGCCTGGTCGAGAAAGCGGTGGCGCCACCGGAAGGCCGTGTTGCGGTGTACGCCGACTTCCCTGGCTGCCTTGCGCACCGACTTCGATGCGAGCATCGTGTCCAGATAGTCGAGCCACTTCTCCCGTAGCCGCAGGTGCGCCAGCGGTGTGCCGCTCAGGTCGTTATAGGTGCGGCCGCACGCACGGCAGCGGTAGCGCTGCAGACCGTTGGCCTGGCCATGCCGGTAGTAACACTCGCAAGCGCAGGCAGGACAGCGGCGCCTGCCTTCCTTGACCTGGGCAATGAGGGCGATGATGCGGTCGAGTCCGGCGGCCGGATGCAGGGCCGAGAGCGTTTGCAGGCGCTGCGGCACGTTCAGCGCGGGCAGCTGGGCGAACCACTTCCTGAAGCGGGGAGCGCGCATGACCGGTTCCTGTCGAGGGAGACAGGCGTTCGACCGCCGAACTGCTCGGCAGTTCAGTCCTCATCCATAGGTCCGGTGGACTGCGCCCAAGGAAAAGCGCAGCGCCCGACTTCAGCTGAACTGCAGCAGCTGGCCCTGGCGGTCCAGTACCAGGAACTTCTCGATGGCGCCGCGGTGGATCGCGCCGATCATCCCGCGCAGCGCGCGCTCGACGTCCGCTGCGGCCGGCGGCGCGCCGTCGCGGCCGGCGAGCGCGCCGGCGAACACCATGTCCCAGGGCTGGCCGGTGGCCTCGGACTCGCGCGCCAGTTCCGCGAAGCTGGTGAGCTCATCGACGGACTTGTCGACGCACATGACCGGCGCCAGCGTGCCGCCGCGCCCCTCATGGTGGCGCCTTGCCTGGCCGGGCGTGGCGCCGGGGGGAAGTTCGGCCACGCCGAAGACGAACAGCAGGCGCTGCGGCTCGGGTTCGGCGCGCGCGGCCGCGAGGAATGCATCGAAATGTGCGGTGTTCATGGAAGGTGTAATCAATGTGCGAGATAGCGCCCGGGCCGGTGGTTGATGGCCAGGGTCAGGTTGAGGATGGCGGTGCCGAGCAGCGAAGCGGCCCAGGCGGCGGTGGCAAGCACCCGGTACGACAGGGCCAGGATCAGGAAGTCGAGGACCAGCTGCACCAGCCCGGCGCGCCAGCCGAAGCGTTCCTGCAGCCACAGGCAGACCACGTTGAAGCCGCCCAGGCTGGCCTGGTGGCGGAACAGCATCAAGAGGCCCACGCCGACCAGCACCCCGCCCATGACCGCCGCGTACAGCGTGTCTACGCGCTCGAGCGCGAGCAGCTGGGGCAGCCAGTTGGTCGCCAGCGAGAACAGCAGCACCGCGCCGAAGGTCTTGAGGGTGAAGGTCCAGCCCAGGCGCCGTACCGCCAGGATGTAGAAGGGCAGGCTCAGGGCGAAGAAGATCTTGCCGAAGGCCAGGCCGGTAAGGTAGTGCAGCAACAGGCACAGGCCCGCCACGCCGCCGGTCACCAGGCCGGCCTTGCCCATCAGCGTGACGCCGAGCGAGACCAGCAGCACGCCGGCCAGCAGCGCCTGCAGGTCCTCCAGGGCGGTGTGGCGCAGCGTGCCCACTATTGCACCAGTGGCGAGTCGGCGCCGTCGAGCGAGATGCCGGCGATGTCGGCGCGCCCCACCAGGATTTGCAGGTACTGGTGCAGGCCGCGCTGCCAGGCCGCGGTGGTGAGGTAGTCGGCGATCTCGCGCCGCACCGCCTCGAAAGGCAGCAGGCGGCCTTCGATGCGCCGCACCACCTGCACGATGTGCAGGCCGAAGCGGGTCTCGAGCGGACGCTCGGGCAGCTCGCCCGGGCGCAGGCGGAACAGCAGCTTCTCGAACTCCGGCACGCACTGGCCGCGTCCCAGCTGCCCCAGGCTGCCGCCCACGGCGCCGGAAGGGCAGTTGGAATAGGTGCGCGCCAGTTCGTCGAAGCGCTCCGGGTCCTCCCTGAGCGCGGCCAGGATGCCCTCGGCGGTCTCGCGCAGCATCTCGAGCGGCACGGTCGGCGTCACCTGGAACAGGATGTGGCGCGCCTCCACCATCTCGCCGTGCGTATAGCGCTGCGGATGGTTGCGGTAGTGCAGGGCGCAGGCGGCATCGTCGGCGGGCGGCACCCGGACTTCGCGCGCCAGCAGGGCTTCGATGCGCTCCTCATCGTCGGCGCCTTCGATGCCGAGGCTGGCTGCTTCCTGCAGCAGCAGGGTGCGCAGGATCAGTTCGTGCACCGACTGCTTGAGCGGGTTGGCGGCCGCCGCGTGGTGCGGCAGTTCCTGCTCGATCTGCTGGTCGTCGATGTCGACGCCGTTCACGGAAATACCCATGGCATGCTCTCCTTGTTTAGCGCGGACGGACCAGCTGGAAGGCGCGGCCGAGGTAGCCGAGCGCGCCGAAGCCGCTCCACACGTGCACCAGGCGGGTGAACGGGAAGATCACGAACAGCGACATGCCCATGAACAGGTGCAGCTTGAACACCAGCGGCGCCTCCAGGATGAAGCCGGCGGCGTCGCCGCGGAAGGTCACGATGTGCTGTGCCCAGCTCATCAGCTGCACCATGGTGTGGCCGTCGAGGTGCTCGGTCGAGACCACGATCGAGCCCAAGCCCAGCAGCAGGGTGCCGAGGATCCACAGCAGCACCACCTTGTCCTTCAGGCTGGTGGCGGCGCGCAGGCGCTCGTTGCCGAGGCGGCGTGCCAGCAGCAGCAGGATGCCGATCAGGCACAGGATGCCCATGATGCCGCCGGCGGTCATGGCGAAGATCTGCTTGGCGCCGTGGCTCACGCCCAGCGTGTCCCAGACCCAGACCGGGGTCAGCAGGCCCACGGCATGGCCGCCGAGCAAGCCGATGATCCCGATATGGAACAGGATGCTGCCCAGGCGCAGCTGGCCGCGGTGCAGCACCTGGGTCGATTCGGAACGCCAGGTGTACTGCTCGCGGTCGAAGCGGATCAGGCTGCCGAGCAGAAAGATGGCCAGGGCAATGTAGGGATAGATCCCGAACAGGAAGTGGTTCAGATAGTTCATCGTGGTCTCCGTAGCGGGCGCATCAAGCCCGGGCCCGCTGGGCCTGGGCTGCGCCGCGCGGGTAGAAGTTGATCGGCTGGGCGCCGCCGGCCTTTGGCTTGAGCAAGGGCTCGACGCCGTCGGCGCCGGGGCCGAAGGTCTCGAGCGCCTCGTCCATGTCCTGGATCGGCGGTTCGCTCAGTTCCTCGGCCGCGACCGGGCTGAGCGACTGCAGCACCTCGAACACGCCGGCATACGCGCTGCCGTTGGCAGCCAGCTTGCGGCCGACGTGGGCCAGGACGTGCACCGCGTCGCCCAGCAGGCGCCCGGCTTCCTCGGCGTCGCCCAGCTGCGACAGGAACTCGAGGAACAGCGGTACGTAGTCCGGCAGCTCGCTGGTGCACATCTCCAGGCCGTGCTTCTTGTATTCCTCCATCAGGTCGACCATGGCCTGGCCGCGGTCGCGCGACTCGCCGTGGATGTGCTCGAACAGGTGCAGCGAATGCGAAGGCGTGCGGTCGAAGGTCTGCACGTATTCCTGCTGCAGCGTGATCAGGTCCTGGTCGGCCAGGTGGGCGAACAGCGGCGCCAGGCTCGCCAGTAGCTGTGGCCGGCCGGCCAGCCCGGCGTGCAGCTCGGGCAGGGCGGCGACCAGTTCCGGCTCAGGGTAGAGCAGCAGCGCCGACAGGATGTGGTAGTGTTGCAGGTCGTTTTCCATCTCAGGCACCTTCGGTTTCTTTTTTCTTGCGGGACTTCGGCATCGAGACGAAGTGCGTCGAGCCCTGTTTCTTCTTGCCGAACAGCGAAGCATCGCTGACGCCGTCCGAACAGCCGTTGCCGAACGAGAAGCCGCACGAGCCTTTCTCGTTGAAGCTGTCCTCGGCCATCTCCTTGTGGCTGCTCGGGATCACGAAGCGGTCTTCGTAATTCGCGATCGCCATGATGTGGTACATGTCCTCGACCACCGCCTTGCTCAATCCAACCTGGCGCAGCACGTCGAGGTTCTCGACCCCGTCCACCGACTTGCCGCGCATGTAGGCGCGCATCGCCAGCATGCGGTCCAGCGCGGTGACCACGGGCGCTTCCTTGCCCGCGGTGAGCAGGTTGGCCAGGTAGCGCACCGGGATGCGCAGGCTCTGCGTATCCGGCAGGATGCCGTTCATGCCCATCTTGCCCGACTCGGCGGCGGCCTGGATCGGCGACAGCGGCGGGATGTACCAGACCATCGGCAGGGTGCGGTATTCAGGGTGCAGCGGGAAGGCGATCTTCCATTCGACCGCCATCTTGTACACCGGCGAGCGCTTGGCCGACTCCAGCCACGAATCCGGGATGCCCTGGCGGCGCGCTTCGGCGATCACCTCGGGATCATGCGGATCGAGGAACAGGCCGAGCTGCGATTCGTACAGGTCCTGCTCGTCGGCCACCGAGGCGGCTTCCTCGATGCGGTCGGCGTCGTACAGCAGCACGCCGAGGTAGCGGATGCGGCCCACGCAGGTTTCCGAGCAGACGGTCGGCTGGCCGGCCTCGATGCGCGGATAGCAGAAGGTGCACTTCTCGGCCTTGCCCGAAGACCAGTTGTAATAGATCTTCTTGTACGGGCAGCCCGAGATGCACATGCGCCAGCCGCGGCACTTGTCCTGGTCGATCAGCACGATGCCGTCGTCCTCGCGCTTGTACACCGAGCCGGACGGGCAAGACGCCACGCAGGCCGGGTTCAGGCAGTGCTCGCACAGGCGCGGCAGGTACATCATGAAGGTGTTCTCGAAGGTCGAGTACATCTCCTTCTGGATGTTGTCGAACAGCTTGTCCTTGCTGCGCTTGGCGAATTCGCCGCCCAGGTCGTCCTCCCAGTTCGGGCCCCACTCGATCTTGTCCATCTTCTTGCCGGTCAGGACCGAGACCGGACGGGCGGTCGGCGGCGTCTCCGACAGCGGCGCGTTCTGCAGGCGCTCGTAGTCGTAGGTGAAAGGCTCGTAGTACTCGTCGATGGCGGGCAGGTTCGGATTGGCGAAGATGTTGGCCAGGATCTTCAGGCGGCTGCCCTGGCGCGGCTCGATCTTGCCGCCGGCGGTGCGCTTCCAGCCACCTTGCCACTTTTCCTGGTTTTCCCATTCCTTCGGATAGCCGATGCCGGGCTTGGTCTCGACGTTGTTGAACCACGCGTACTCGACGCCGTCACGGCTGGTCCAGACGTTCTTGCAGGTCACCGAACAGGTGTGGCAGCCGATGCACTTGTCCAGGTTCAGGACCATGCCGATTTGTGCTCTGATCTTCATAATGTTTCCTCGATTTTCCTCATGCGCCCTTGGGAGCCGGCGTCAGCGCCAGCGCGGGTTCGCGTGCTTCTTCCCGCACCGGGGTCCGGGGTTGCGACCGGGCCGGAGCGCGCTCGAGCTGCTCGTCGCCGTTCGGACGCGATTCGTCGCGCGGGCCTTCCATCCAGTTCACTTCGTGCATCTTGCGCACCACCACGAATTCGTCGCGGTTCGATCCGACCGTGCCGTAGTAGTTGAAGCCGTAGGACAGCTGGGCATAGCCGCCGATCATGTGGGTCGGCTTGGTCACCGCGCGGGTCACCGAGTTGTGGATACCGCCGCGCTTCTTCGACGTTTCCGCGCCCGGCACGTTGACGATCTTTTCCTGGGCGTGGTACATCAGGGTCATGCCCTCCGGGACGCGCTGGCTGACCACCGCGCGGGCGGTCAGGGTGCCGTTCACGTTGAACACCTCGATCCAGTCGTTGTCCACGATGCCGGCGGCCTTGGCGTCGATTTCCGACAGCCACACGTGCGGACCGCCGCGCGACAGGGTCAGCATGCGCAGGTTGTCCGAATAGGTCGAGTGGATGCCCCATTTCTGGTGCGGGGTGATCCAGTTCAGCGCCAGCTCCTTGTTCCCGTTCGGACGCTTGTTCATGATCGCTTCGGTGGTCTTGGTGTTGATCGCCGCCTTGTACACGCACAGGCCTTCGCCGAAGTCGCGCATCCACAGGTGATCCTGGTAGAACTGCTGGCGGCCGGTCAGGGTGCGCCATGGGATCATCTCGTGCACGTTGGTGTAGCCCGCGTTGTAGCTCACTTCTTCGCTTTCCAGGCCGGACCAGGTGGGCGAGGAGATGATCTTGCGCGGCTGGGCCTGGACGTCGCGGAAGCGGATCGTGTCGTGCTCGCGCGGGATCGCCAGGTGGGTGTGGTCGCGGCCAGTCATCTTCGACAGCGCGTCCCAGGCCTTCACGGCGACATGGCCGTTGGTCTCGGGCGCCAGCGTCAGGATCATCTCGGCGGCATCGATCGCCGTGTTCAGGCGCGGCTGGCCCTGCGACACGCCTTCCTCCTGCACCGTGCGGTTCAGGCCGCGCAGGACGTCGACTTCATGCCCGGTCTTCCAGCCGATGCCCTTGCCGCCGTTGCCGGCTTTTTCCAGCAGCGGACCGACCGAGGTGAATTTCTTGTAGATGTCGCTGAAGTTGCGCTCGACGACGGTCATGGCCGGCATGGTCTTGCCCGGCACCGGTTCGCATTCGCCCAGGCGCCAGTCTTTCGGATCGAAAGGCTGGCCCAGTTCGCCCGGCGTGTCGTGCATCAGCGGGGTCAGGACCAGGTCCTTGCGGGTGCCCAGGTGGGCGCCGCCGATCTCCGAGAACTTGGCGGCCAGGCCCTTGTAGATCTCCCAGTCGGACTTCGATTCCCACAGCGGCTGCACGGCTTCGGACAGCGGGTGGATGAAGGGGTGCATGTCCGAGGTGTTCAGGTCGTCCTTCTCGTACCAGGTGGCGGTCGGCAGCACGATGTCGCCGTACAGGCAGGTGGTCGACATGCGGAAGTCGAGCACCACCAGCAGATCGAGCTTGCCTTCCACGGCCGGGCGCACCTTGATGTCGCGCGGCGTGATGCAGTCTTCCTCGTCGCTCATCAGGGCGTTCTGGGTACCGAGCAGGTACTTCAGGAAGTACTCGTGGCCCTTGCCGGAGCTGCCCAGGATGTTCGAACGCCAGACGAACATATTGCGCGGGAAGTTGGCCGGATTGTCCGGATCGTCGCAGGAGAAGTTCAGCTTGCCGTCCTTGATGCGGTTCACGGCATATTGCACCGGGTCCTGGCCGGCGGCTTCCGCGGCGCGGGTCACTTCCAGCGGATTGGTTTCCAGCTGCGGCGCCGACGGCAGCCAGCCCATGCGCTCGGCCTTGGCGTTGTAGTCGATCAGCGCCATTTCCTCGAGCTTGCCGTCGGCCGTCGGGCACAGGATCTCGGAGGTGTGCAGCTTCTCGTGGCGCCACTGGCTGGTGTGGGCGTAGAAGAACGAGGTCGAGTTCATCTGGCGCGACGGGCGGTTCCAGTCGAGCGCAAAGGCCAGCGGCGTCCAGCCGGTCTGCGGACGCAGCTTTTCCTGGCCCACGTAGTGGGCCCAGCCGCCGCCGCTCTGGCCGACGCAGCCGCACATCATCAGCATGTTGATGATGCCGCGGTAGGTCATGTCCATGTGGTACCAGTGATTCAGGGCGGCGCCCACGATCACCATCGACTTGCCGCGGGTGCGGTCGGCGTTGTCGGCGAATTCGCGCGCCACGGTGATCACGTCCGCCGCTTTCACGCCGGTGTGCTTCACCTGCCAGGCCGGGGTATAGGGGACGTCGTCGTCGTAGCTCTTGGCGGCGTTCGGGCAGATGCCGCGGTCGACGCCGTAGTTGGCCATCGACAGGTCGTACACGGTGGCCACCAGGGCGGTGCCGCCGTCGGCCAGGGTGATTCTCTTCACCGGCACGTTGCGCAGCAGGAGGTCGTCGGCGTCGGTACCGCCGAAGTAGGGGAAGCCGACCGGCACGATGTCGTCGCTGGCGTCGATCAGCGACAGGCGCGGATCGATCGGGGTGCGGCTGCCGCCTTCCTTCTGTTCCAGGTTCCACTTGCCGCTCTCGCCCCAGCGGAAGCCGATCGAGCCGCTCGGGGCCACGATCCGGCCGCTGGCCCCGTCGATGACCAGGGTCTTCCATTCGGGGTTGTTGGTCTCGTCCAGGTTGTTGGCCAGGTGCGAGGCGCGCAGGAAGTAGTCCGGCACCAGGGTGCCGTCGCGTTCCTTGAGCATCACCAGCATCGGGAAGTCGGTGTACTGCTTGGCATAGTCGCGGAAGTAGGCGGATTTGCCGGTGGCGTGGAATTCCTTCAGGATCACGTGGCCCATGGCCATCGCCAGCGCGGCGTCGGTACCCTGCTTGGGGGCCAGCCAGATGTCGCCGAACTTGGCCATCTCGCCGAAGTCGGACGACACGGCGACGGTCTTGGTGCCCTTGTAGCGCACCTCGGTGTAGAAGTGGGCGTCCGGGGTGCGGGTCATCGGGACGTTCGAGCCCCAGACCATCAGGTAGGTCGAATTGTACCAGTCGGCCGATTCCGGCACGTCGGTCTGTTCACCCCACACCTGCGGGCTCGATGGCGGCAGGTCGCAGTACCAGTCGTAGAAGCTCATGGCGACGCCGCCGATCAGGCTCAGGTAGCGGGTGCCGGCGGCATAGCTGACCATCGACATCGCGGGAATCGGCGAGAAGCCGATGATGCGGTCCGGGCCGAACTTGCCGATCGTGAAGGCGTTGGCGGCGGCGATGATTTCATTGACTTCGTCCCAGGTGGCGCGCACGAAGCCACCCTGGCCACGCACCGCCTTGTAGGCGCGGGCGCGTTCCGGGTCCTGGCTGATGTATTCCCAGGCGCCGACCGGATCGCGGGTCAGGCGCGCTTCGCGCCACATCTGCATCAGGCGGCCGCGCACCATCGGGTGCTTGACGCGCTGGGCCGAGTACACGTACCAGGAATAGCTGGCGCCGCGCGGGCAGCCGCGCGGCTCGTGGTTCGGCAGGTCGGGACGGGTGCGCGGGTAGTCGGTCTGCTGGGTTTCCCAGGTGATCAGGCCGTTCTTGACGTAGACCTTCCAGCTGCACGAGCCTGTGCAGTTGACGCCGTGCGTCGAGCGCACGATCTTGTCGTGCTGCCAGCGCTGGCGATAGGCGTTTTCCCAGGTACGGTCCTCCTCGACCACGGCGCCGTGGCCGTTCGAAAAGGTTTGCTTGGCTTTGCCGAAGAACTTCAGGCGGTCCAAAAAGTGGCTCATGGTTTCTCCATCGGTGCGCTCCTCGAGCGCAATCACCTTGCGGTGCGGTTACAGTGCGTTCAGCTGAGGCCAGTGTAGGGTTCCAGCCCCGCGCCGGGTATTCGCAGGAAGTCGGTGCGCGACCAGCATCGGGACTAGTCGCGCCTAGTCCTTTCGGACTAGCAGGGCATGTCCGCATCCTTGCGTGCATAGAACCACCAGGTGATGGCGATGCAGGTCGCGTAGAAGCCGATGAAGCACCACAGGGCGGCGCCGGGGCCGCCGGTCAGGGCGATCGAGGTGCCGTAGCTCTTCGGAATGAAGAAGGCGCCGTAGGCCGCCACCGCCGAGGTGAAGCCGAGCACGGCGGCGGCTTCCTTGTTGGCATTGGCCACGGCCAGGGCCTGGTCGCCCGGGCGCTTGCCGGCCGCGCGCTGGTGCAGGGTCAGGAAGATCACCGGGATCATGCGGAAGGTCGAGGCATTGCCGACGCCGGTGCAGGCGAACAGCACCATGAACATCCAGAAGAAGCCCCAGAAGCTGCCCGGGTTGCCCGCGGCCGGCAGGAATTCCAGCACGCCCAGCACGGCGGCGATCATGGCCACGAAGGTCCACAGGGTGACGATGGCGCCGCCCAGGCGGTCCGAGATCCAGCCGCCGGCCACGCGCGCCAGGGCGCCGACCAGCGGGCCGAGGAAGGCATACTGGAGCGGGTTTACGTCAGGGAACAGGGTCTTGGTCAGCAGCGGGAAGGCGGCCGAATAGCCGATGAAGGAACCGAAGGTGCCGACATACAGCCAGCACATCAGCCAGTTGTGCTTGCGCTTGAAGATCACGGCCTGCTCGGCGAACGAGGCCTTGGCCGAGGCCAGGTCGTTCATGCCGAACCAGGCGGCGATGGCGGTCAGCGCGATGAACGGAGCCCAGATGAAGCCCGCGTTCTGTAGCCACATCTGCTTGGTCTCTTCACCCTTGATCCAGGTCTGCGGGTCGCCGCCGAACACGGCGGCGGTGATCACCAGCGGCACCACGAACTGCACCGCCGAGACGCCCAGGTTGCCCAGGCCGGCATTCATGCCCAGCGCATAGCCCTTCTGCGACTTGGGGAAGAAGAAGCTGATATTCGCCATCGAGGACGCGAAGTTGCCGCCGCCGAAGCCGCACAGCAGGGCCAGCACCAGCATGGTCGGGTAGCCTGTGGTCGGATCCTGCACGGCGTAGCCGATGCCGACCGCCGGGATCAGCAGCGATGCGGTGGAAATCGCGGTCCACTTGCGGCCGCCGAAGACCGGCACCATGAACGAGTAGAAGATGCGCAGGGTGGCGCCGGACAGGCCCGGCACCGCCGCCAGCCAGAACAGCTGGTTGGTGCTGTAGGTGAAACCGATGTTCGGCAGGTTCACCACGACCACGCTCCACACCATCCAGACCGCGAAGGCCAGCATCAGGGCGGGGATCGAGATCCACAGGTTGCGGTTGGCGGTGGACTTGCCACGGCTTTCCCAGAAGCTCGGCAGTTCCGGCTCCCAGGTCGAAATGAGGTAACGGCTCACGTTGTTCTCCTGTTATTGTCGAAAGGGCTGCTCAGGCGGCGCGCTTGAGCGGGGTGGGTTGGGTGGCCGGCGCATCGAGGCGCTGTGGCTTGAACGAGTAGTGCATCCACACCAGCGATACGCAGACGGTGCCGTAGAGCAGCATGAACGAGCTGGAACGGATGCCGGTCAGGTCGACGATGGCGCCGAACATGATCGGCAGGATGAAGCCGCCCAGGCCCCCGGCCAGGCCGACCACGCCCGAGACGGCGCCGATGTTGTCGGTGAAGTCGTCGCCGATGAACTTGAAGACCGAGGCCTTGCCGATCGCCATGGCCACGCCGACCACGAACAGCAGGACCGTGAACAGGACCGGGCCGAGGCCGAAGGCCAGCTCGGCGCTGCCGCCGACGGTCTTGACCGACATCGTGGTCTGCGGGTAGGACAGGATGAAGAAGCACACCCAGCACACCCACATCACCCACCAGGTCACCTTGTAGGCGCCGTACTTGTCCGAGATCCAGCCGCCCAGCGCCCGCAGCACGCCGCCGGGCAGCGAGAAGCAGGCCGCCAGCAGGGCGGCGGTCTTGAGGTCGAAACCGTATTCGCCGACGTAGTACTTGGTCATCCACAGCGCCAGGGCGACGTAGCCGCCGAACACTACCGAGTAGTACTGGCAGTAGCGCCACACGCGCGGGTCCTTCAGCACCGACAGCTGCTGGCGGAAGGTGACGCCGTCGCCGCTGCTGTGCGCCGGATTGGAGTAGGACAGGAACCAGAACAGCAGGGCGGTGCCGAGCATCAGCGCCGCGTAGACCTGCGGCAGTGCCTGCCAGCCCCAGGCGGCGATGATGGCCGGGGCCAGGAACTTGGTCAGCGCCGAGCCGGAATTACCGGCGCCGAACACGCCCATGGCGAAGCCGCGGCGCTCCTTGGCGAACCAGCGCGCCACGTAGGGCGTGCCGACCGAGAACGAGCCGCCGGCCAGGCCGACGAACAGGCCAAGGACCAGGAAGTGCCAGTAGGCGGTGGCATAGCCGATCAGCCAGATCGGCAGCACGCAGGCCAGCATCAGGGAGAAGAACACGATGCGTCCGCCGAAGCGGTCGGTCCAGATCCCGAGCGGCACCCGGGTGAGAGCGCCGCTCAGCACCGGCGTGGCGATGAGCAGGCCGAACTGGGTCTCGTTCAGGCCCAGCTGGGACTTGATCGGGATCCCCAGCACGGCGAACATCATCCAGATGGCAAAGCAGATGGTGAAGGCGAACGTGCTGCTCACCAGGACCGATATCGGTCGTTTGTCGGTTCCCATTATTTCCTCCTTGTTGGTAGGACGCGATACTGGGAAGCCTAAGGTTTGCAGGCCCGCTCTACCATTGGCCGGAGGGCTGGCGGCGGCGGGGAAATCGGCCTAGCGGCGCCCCGCCGGAGGGACTAGCGGGCGGCGCCGGGACTAGTCACAAGGAGCTAGGAGCGCCGTTCAGGCGAGCAGTTCGCCGAAGGGAAGGTAGGGAACGAGGTCGCCGTGCGCGATGGCGCGGCCAGGCGCCCGTACGGCCAGGCCGTCGGCCTGCACCAGCGAGTGCAGCAGGGCCGATCCTTGCGCTCCGACCGGCTCCAGCAGGCCGCCGGTACCAACCCGCACGCGCAGGAACTCGGTACGCGCGTCGGGATGCGCGCAGGCGAAACCGGCGCGCATGGCGAGCGCCTGCTGCTGCACCAGGACCACGCCCTGCATGCGCAGGATAAAGGGCCGCGCGAACTGCACGAAGGCCACGAAGCTGGCCACCGGATTGCCGGGCAGGCCGATGAAATGCGCGCTGCCGCCGCCAGCGCGGCGCAGGGCGCCGAAGGCCAGCGGCTTGCCCGGTTTCATGGCGACTTTCCAGACCTCCAGCGCGCCCTCGGCGCTGACAGCCGCCTTGACGTGGTCTTCCTCGCCGACCGACACCCCGCCGGAGCTGATGACGAGGTCGTGCCCGGCGGCGGCCTCGCGCAGGGTAGCGCGGGTGGCGTCGAGCCGGTCGGGCACGATGCCGAAGTCGGTGGTCTCGCACCCGAGCGCGTGCAGCAGGGCGCCCAGTGCGTAGCGGTTGGCGTTGTAGATCTGCCCCGGGGCCAGCGGCCCGCCCGGCATGGCCAGTTCGGCACCGGTGAACAGCATCGCCACCCGCGGCCGGCGTATCACGCGCAGTTGCGCCAGGCCGGCCGCCGCGGCGTACGCCAGTTCCTGGGGCCGCAGGCGCGTCCCCGCGACAAGCAGCACGCTGCCGGCGCGGATGTCTTCGCCGCGGCGGCGCACGTGCTCCCCGGACGTGGGCTGGCGCAGGAAGGCGACGCCGTCCGCCCCGATGCGGCAGTGTTCCTGCATGACCACCGTGTCGGCCCCGTGCGGCAGGGGCGCGCCGGTAAAGATGCGCGCGGCGCTGCCGGGCGCCAGCGGCATGGCCAGGGCGCCGGCCGCCACCCGCTGGCCGACCGGCAGCGGCGTGCCCGGGCGAACATCCGCGCTGCGTAGCGCGTAGCCGTCCATCGCGGCGTTGTCGGTGGGCGGTACGTCGATCCCGGCGTAGATCGACTCGGCCAGCACCCGCCCGCCGGCGGCGAGGGTAGCGACGCTGTCGGCCTGGGTGATCGGGGTGGCGTGGGAGAGCAGCTGGTCGAGGGCTTCCTGTACGCTGAGCATCGGGGTGGTCCTTGTGTGGGTGAACACGGCATTCTCGCCACGCCCCGAAACCCTGCGCAATATGCCGGAATGACGAGCCGGGCTGGCGGAAGTGCTACACCGGCGGCCCAGGCAGTGTAGGATTGCGCCAACCGATTCATTACCGTAGCGCTACAGCATGCCCAGTAAACTTACGGCCGAGCAAGTCCTTGGCATCCTAGACATCGCCGACAATGCCATCGTGTCGATCGGCGAAGACCAGCGCATCGTGTTCTTCAACCAGGGTGCCGAGCGGATCTTCGGCTGGCGCCGGGAGGAAGTACTTGGCAGGGAACTCGAGATCCTGATGCCGGAACGCTTCCGCGCCGGCCACGGGCGGCACATGGCGGGCTTTCACCAGGGACCCACCACGGCGCGCCGGATGGGCGAGCGCGGCACGATCTACGCGGTGCGCAAGGATGGCACCGAGTTTCCGGCCGAAGCCTCGATCTCGCGCCTGAAGTCCGGCAGCGAATGGCTGCTGACGGCGATCCTGCAGGATATCTCGGAGCGCCGCGCCTACGAGCGCGAGCTGGAGGCCCAGAAGGAAAAGGCCGAGGCCGCGGTGCGGGCGAAAAGCGCCTTCCTGGCCAACATGAGCCACGAGATCCGCACGCCCCTCAATGCCGTGATCGGCATGACCAGCCTGCTGCTGAACACGGCGCTCGACGAAGAGCAGCGCGACCATACCGAGACCATTCGCAACAGCGGCGAGGCGCTGCTGTCCATCATCAACGACCTGCTCGATTATTCGAAGATCGACGCCGGCCGCCTCGACCTCGAGCACCAGGCCTTCGAAGTCCGGCGCTGCGTCGAGGATGCGCTCGACCTGGTGGCGCCCGGCACCGGCGGCAAGCAGATCGAGCTGAGCTGCATGATCGATCCGGCGGTGCCGGCCACCGTGATGGCCGACGCCACCCGCCTGCGCCAGATCCTGGTCAACCTGCTGTCGAACGCGGTCAAGTTCACGCATAGCGGCGAGGTGCTGATCGAGCTGAGCGCCGACCAGGCCGAAGGCGAGCGCACCACCCTGCATTTCACGGTGAGCGACACCGGGATCGGCATCCCGCCGCATCGGCTGGAGGACATCTTCGACTCCTTCACCCAGGTCGACGCCTCGACCACGCGCCAGTATGGCGGCACCGGGCTGGGGCTGACCATCAGCCGGCGCCTGGCCCAGATCATGGGCGGGACCCTGACGGTGGAGAGCGAACTGGGAAGCGGCTCGCGCTTCGTGCTGTCGATCCCGGTGCAGGCCGTGGCCGGTGAGCGCGCCGGCGACCTGCTGAAAGCCCAGGCGGCGGGCCTGGACGGCCGGCGCGTGCTGATCGTGGACGACAACCCGACCAACCGGCGCATCCTCATGCGCCAGGCCCTGTTGTGGGGCATGGTGCCCTCGGCCGCGGCCTCGGCGGCCGAGGCGCTGGACCTGGTCCAGCATGGCCACGGCTTCGACCTGGGCGTGCTCGACATGCACATGCCCGACGTCGACGGGCTGGGCCTGGCCGCGGCCATCCGCAAGACCGAGCAGGGCCGTGCGCTACCGCTCATCCTGTTGACCTCGATCGGGCTGCGCCTGCACGCCCCCGATGCCGGCGGCGATGGCGACGCGCTGTTCGCCGCACGCCTGAACAAGCCGGTCAAGCCCGCGGTGCTGCTCGAGGCGCTGCTGCGCGCGCTGGGCCAGCGCAAGCAGGCCACGGCGCCGGCGCAAGCAGCGCCGGTGGCTGCCCAGGGCAATATCGAGATCCTGGTGGCGGAAGACAATGCGATCAACCAGAAGGTGATCCGCCAGCAGCTGCGGCGCCTGGGCTACCGGGCCGACGTGGTCGGCAACGGGGTCGAGGTGATCGAGGCGCTCGAGCGCCAGGATTATGGCGTGATCCTGATGGACATGCAGATGCCCGAGATGGACGGCATCGAGGCGACCCGCCGGCTGCGCCGCCGCTTCACGGGTGCCAGCGCCCCCTACATCATCGCGATGACCGCCAACGCGCTTCCCGGCGACCGCGAGCGCTGCCTGGAAGCGGGCATGGACGCCTACCTGCCCAAGCCGGTGATCCTCGACGACCTGAGGGTGGCGCTGGCGCTGGGCATCGAACAGGTGCAGGGACGCGGGCGCATGGCGCTGGTGCTCGATCCGGCGCGCCTGGGCGAGCTCGACCCCGACGGCGACGGCGAGCTGGCGGCCGAACTGGGCGCGGCCTTCGCCGACGAAGTCCCGGGCCTGCTGGAGAAGGCGCAGGCGGCCGTGCGCGCGCAGGATGCGGCGGCGCTGGCCGCGGTCGCGCACTACCTGTTGTCCAGCATCGACATCATCGGGGCGCAGCGCATGCGCCTGCACTGCATGCACCTGGAACTGCTGGGCAGGGCGGGGAACCTCGACGGCGCGCAGGAAGAACTGGCCGCGCTGGCACGCGAGTTCGACGCGGTGCGCGCAGCCTTGCGCGCCAGCCGCGGAGGGGAAGGGCGGAGCTAGCGCTCGTTGCCGGCGCCGAGGCCGTTTTCGACGGCAAATACGGCGGCCTGGACGCGGCTGGTCAGGCCCAGCTTGCGCAGCACGTTCTGGACGTGGATCTTGACCGTGCTCTCGGCCAGGTCGAGCACCCGCGCGATGAGCTTGTTGCTTTCGCCACGCGCCAGGCAGGCCAGGATCTCGCGCTCGCGCGGGGTCAGCTTGTCGAGCTCGGACACCGGCGCGCTCGGCTTGGCGCCGCCGCGCTGGACGTGGGCGAACAGCTTGCCCGCCAGTGCTTCGGCCAGGACCGATTCGCCGGCCGCGGCGCGTTCCACGGCGCGGATCAGGTAGTCGGCGTCGATGTTCTTGATCAGGTAGCCGCGCGCACCGGCCTGCAGCGCCGCGGCCAGGTCGTCGGCCTCTTCGGACACGGTCAGCATCAGCACCGCGGCCTGGGGCCGGTCCTGCAACAGCAGCTGCAGGGTTTCGACGCCCGACATGCCCGGCATGTTCAGGTCGAGCAGGATCACGTCCGGCTGCAGTTGCAGGGCGCGCTTGACGCCCTCGACGCCGTCGGCCGCTTCCCCCACCACCTCGAAGCGCGGGTTGCGCTGGAGCAGCGAACGCACGCCGCTGCGGAACAGGGTATGGTCGTCGATCAGCAGGACACTGGTCTTGTCGGTGTTGTCACTCATTCATTCCTTCCTCTCGTTCATGGCTTCACGCCGCGCGCCGCTGCCCCTGGGGCAGGTGCAGGCTGACCGTGGTGCCGGCGCCAGGGCACGACTGGACGTCCAGGTCGGCATGGATGCGCTGCGCACGCTCGCGCATGATGTGCAGGCCGACGTGGGTATCATCCATGGCGGACCCGGCACTGGCATCGAAGCCGATGCCATTATCCCTGATTGAAAGCAAGAAGTCCTCCCCATCTTCGATCCGTACCTGCACCGCATCGGCCTGGGCGTGCTTGCGGATGTTCGACAGGGCTTCCTGGGCAATGAACAAGAGTTGTAATTGTTGCTCACGAGACATGGGTGGGCCACCCGGTCCGAGGGCGCGGAATTCGGCAGGGATCCCGGTCTGGTCGGAAAACTTCTTGACCGTCTTGCGCAGCCCCGCCTGCAGGCTGTCTTCCTCCAGGCGGCTGCGGAAGTTCAGCAGCAGCTCGCGCACATCCTCGTAGCTTTCCTTGACGCCCGCCCGCAGCGCCGGCACGATGGCGGCGGCGTCGGCGGTCTTTCCGGCGGCCAGCGAGTCGTCCAGCATCTGCACCTGCAGGTTCAGGAAGTTCAGTCCCTGCGCGATGCTGTCGTGCAGGCCGCGCGCGACCAGGTTGCGTTCTTCGGAAATGGCCATCTCGCGCTCGCGCTCCGCCAGCCGCATGTTCTCGATCGCCACCCCGAGCAGGGCCGCCACGGTGTCGAGCAGCCCGCGCTCGCGCGCGGAAAAACCGCGCGCCTGCCGGAAGTGCAGGCTGAACATGCCCAGTTGCTGGTCCTGCGCGCAGATCTGGAAGATCGACACCGTCGCGATTCCCTCGCGCGCGCACTGCAGCTGTTCGCCGCCGGGCAAGTCGCCGAGCCGGTGTACCACCGAGATCTTCTTGACCGCCGCTTCGCCGCACAGGCAGCTGCCGAACTTCATGCAGCGCTCGGATTCCACCATCTCGGCCGACAGGCCGGCGTGGACCACCAGGTGCACGTTGGCATTGTCGGCGTCGACGATGCGCACGGTACCGCCGTCGGCCGCGAAATAGCTGGAGATGCGCGCCAGGAAGCCCTCGCACATGGTCTCCAGGGTATGGCGTTGCTGGAGGTAGGAGGCGCAGTCGTACAGCAGGCCGAGTTCGCGGTTCTTGTCTTCCAGGGTGGCGGTCTTCTCGCGCACCTTGTCTTCCAGGCTGCCGTAGAGCTGCTCGAGGCGGTCGGCCATTTCGTTGAAGCCGGCCGCAAGCTGGCCGAATTCGTCGCGGCTTTCGACCGCCAGGCGCACCCCGAAATCGGACTCGGCCATGCTGCGCATGCCGCCGCGCAGGCGCATGACCGGATCGACGATCAGGCCGAACATCAGGTACACCAGGGCCACCGTGCCGCCGATCGCCATCGCCACCAGCGCCAGCTGGGAGGCGCGCAGCCAGAAGGTACGCAAGGCATTGTCCTGCTCGATGAGGGCGACCAGCCGGTCGATCTCGGCAACAAAGCGCTCGACGTGCCCATCCAGCTGCTGCTGGGCGTCCTGGCGCGCCGCACCGCGCGCCGCGTGCGCCTGCAGCATCAGCGGCCGCATGTGCCCGTTCCACTGGGCCAGCACATGGCGGAAAGCGCCGCGGATGGCGCGCGAGGGCGGCAGGCCGAGGGGGCGCTGGGGATCGCCCCGCTCCACCAGCAGCAGGATCCTGTCGATCGCGGCGATCTGCTCCGGCACCTTCGCACTCGACTCGGACTGGCCGCCGGCCTGCTCGCGCGCCAGCAGCAGCGTCAGGCGGTAGGTGTGGCGGCGCAGGCTGCCGGTCTCGTTGATCGCCGCCGCAGCCCCTTCGAGCTGCCAGGACAGCCACAAGGTGCTGCCGATGGCGACCAGGGCCAGCAGCAGGAAGCCGATCAGGACGCCGACGATCTTGGTCGACAGGCGCTGGCCGGCAATCAGGCTGCGGCAGCCTCGCAGGCCCATCATGCGCACAGCCGTTCCGGCGTCGCCGCGACCGGGTCGACGATGCTGAGGAATTCCTGCTTGCGCGGCGAGTAGGCCAGCAGGGTGCCGCTGCCGAGGTCGAAATACCAGCCGTGCAGGGCCAGCTTGCCGGCTTCGACGCGGCGCCTGATCCAGGGGTAGGTGAGCAGGTTGTCGAGCGAGTGCAGGATGCTCGCCAGCTCGGCCGCGCGGCACTGCTGCTCGTGCTGCTTGTGGTGCAGTTCGCGCAGGACGCTGCGCCGCACCGGTTCGGCGATGCGCATCCAGCGCGCGACGAAATCGGTCTCCTCGGTCACGCGGGCGGAGGACATCAGCGCGCGGATGCCGCCACAGCCCGCATGCCCGAGCACGATGATGCGCGCGACCTCCAGCCCGCATACCGCGAACTCGATGGCGGAACTGACGCCGGGCGGGGCGTCCGGGGTGCAGGGCGGCACCAGGTTGGCGATGTTGCGCACCACGAACATGTCGCCCGGGTCGCAGCCGGTCAGCAGCGCCGGATCGACGCGCGAATCGCAGCAGCCGATGACCAGGGTGCCCGGGTGCTGGCCCTGGCGCAGGCTGTCCAGCGCGGCGGGCTCGCTCAGGTACTGTTTCTGGAAGCGGGAAAACCCGCGGATGAATTTTTCGATGTCTTCCATGTCAACCACCGGTCTGGGCCATGAATCGGATAATCTTCTCGGGTCGTTCGCTGAACTCGTGGCGCTCCGGTTTCAGCTCGATCGCCTGGCGGATGGCCGCTTCGAGTTCGGCGTCGGAGGCGCCGCCGCGCAGCAGGGGGCGGAACTCGAAGCGTTCTTCCTGGCCGAGGCACAGGTAGAGGGTGCCATCCACCGACAGGCGCACCCGGTTGCAGGTGGCGCAGAAATGCTGCGACATGGGAGTGATGAAGCCGATGCTGGCGCGGCCGTCGCGGGTGGCGAGGTAGCGCGCCGGCCCGCCGCCCAGTTCTTCCGCCTGCGGCACCAGGTCGAAGCGCGCGACCAGGCGCTCGCGCACGACGCCCAGGTCGAGGAAGGATGCATCGCGCCCGGTGGCGCCCATCGGCATGACCTCGATCAGCCGCAGCATGAAGCCATTGGCGATGCAGAACTCGGCCATCGCCTCGATCTCGCCGTCGTTCACGCCGCGCATCGCCACCATGTTGATCTTGATCGGATCGAAGCCGGCGGCCTTGCCCGCCATGATGCCTTCCATGATCTGCGGCTGGCTGTCGCGCCCGGTGATGCGGTGCATGCATTCGCGGTCCAGGCTGTCGAGGCTGACGTTGATGCGGCTCACGCCTGCCGCCCGCAGCGCCCCCGCATGGTGCGCCAGCCGGGTGGCGTTGGTGGACATCGACAGGTCCTCGATCCCAGGCAGCGCCGACAGGCGCCGCGCCAGGCCGGTCACGTCGCGGCGCAGCAGCGGTTCGCCGCCGGTCAGGCGCAGCCGGCGCGTACCGAGGCGGGCGAAAGCGCCCACCAGGCGTTCCATTTCGTCGAAGGTGAGCCAGTGCTCCGGCTCCTCGAAGCCGCGAAAGCCTGCCGGAATGCAGTAGGTGCAGCGGAGGTCGCAACGGTCGGTCACCGACAGCCTCAGGTATTCAATCGATCTTCCGAACCGGTCGCGCAGCATACGCCCCTCCCATGGTCAAACATGGGTCCATTGTAGGGTTCCACCCCCTTGGCGGCAGTCGGCATGAGGGATTAGCGCGCCTAATCACTAAGAACTAGCCCGGCCATCCGGACGGCCATATTTGACCTGGATCAAGTTTTGTTTTGCAAAACAGCATGTACGATGCACACGCTGTCTCATTGGCCAGCGCCGGCGCCAGGCCGGATTCCTGGCTTGTCGTCTGCTTTTCGTGTTGACGGCTCCGGTCCTCCTTTGCAACCATGTCCCGACCCCATATCGATCCCCGCCAGTTCCTCAAGCGCCTGCCCCTGTTCGCCGACCTGTCCACCGGGCAGCTGGACATGGTGGCGGCGGCGACCACCGAACTGCACGTGCCGCGCGGCCAGGTCATCTTCAAGCGCGGGGATCCCTGTCACGGTTTCCACACCGTCATCTACGGGAACGTGAAGCTGTGCTTCGTCTCGTCCCAGGGCGACGAGAAGGTGATCGAGCTGGTGGGTGCCGGCCAGAGCTTCGGCGAGGCCCTGATGTTCATGGACCGGGACTACATCGTCCAGGCCGAGACCCTGGCCGACTGCATGCTGCTGCACATCGGCAAGGCGGCGATTTACGACGAAATCGAGCGCAACCCGAGCTTCTCGCGCCGCATGCTCGCGGGCATGAGCCGGCGCCTGCACGGATTGATCTCGGACGTCGAAGCCCTGTCGCTGCGTTCGGGCAGCCAGCGCATCGTCGGCTACCTGCTCAAGGACGAACCGGAGGAGGGCGGCGAGATTACGCTGGCCGTCAGCAAGAAGATGATCGCCTCGCGCCTGAACCTCACCCCCGAATACTTTTCGCGCGTGCTGCACGACATGGCCGATCGCGGCATGGTGAACGTTGCCGGCCGCACCATCAGGATCCTCGACATCGAGCGGCTGCGGGCCTACGAGGGCTGAGCCGCGCCAGACCATCCACGCAAGGAAGCACCATGACCCTTCTCACCATCGACGACCCCGTTCCGCCGCAGCCACACGGCGGCCTCGGCGCGCATCCCTTCCTCGCGCTCGGCTTTCGGCCCTTCTACCTGCTGGGCGCGGCCTTCGCCGGCGTCGCGGCGCCGGCCTGGACCGCCTCCTACCTCGGCTGGCAGGGCATGCCGCGGCTCGACCTGTTGTGGCACATGCACGAAATGCTGTTCGGCTTCGTCATCGCCATCGTGATCGGCTTCCTGTACACCGCGGGCCGCAACTGGACCGGGCTGTGGACGCCGCGTGGCCTGCCGCTGGCGGCCCTGGTGGCGCTGTGGCTGGCCGGACGCGCCGCGATGGCGCTGCTGCCGGCACTGCCGGCGGCGGCCGTCGACGTGCTGTTCCTGCCGCTTGCAGGGCTGCCCCTGTACCGGGTCATCCGGCGCTCCGGCAATACCCGCAACCTGGTCATGGTGGTGCTGCTGGCGGTGCTCGCAGCGGCGAACGCCGCCTACCACGCCAGCGTGCTTGGCCTTCTCCCGCTTTCGCCGATGCAGCCCTTGTACGCCGCAATCGTCGCCGTCGTGGTGATCGAATCGGTGCTGGGCGGGCGGGTGATTCCCAACTTCACGGCCAATGCCGTGCGCGGCGTGCGCACGCGCTCGGATCCGCGCCTGGAAAAACTCAGCCTGGCCCTGACGGCGCTTACGGGCCTGGCATGGGCGGCGCTGCCGCTGTCGCTGCCCCTGGCCCTGCTGGCCCTGGCGGCGGCCGTGGTCCAGCTGCTTCGGATGGCGCTGTGGAAGCCGCTGTGCACGCTGCGCCAGCCCTTGCTGTGGATCCTGCACCTGTCGTATGCGTGGATCCCGCTCGGCTTCGTCCTGCTGGCGCTGGCATGCTTCGGACTGGTGCCGCAAAGCGCCGCCGTGCATGCGCTCACCGTGGGGGCGATGGGGGGGCTGATCATCGGGATGATCACCCGCACGGCGCTGGGGCACACGGGCAGGATGCTGCGCGCGGGACGGCCTGAGACCGCGATGTACCTGTTGCTGCAGGCCGGCGTGCTGGCGCGCCTGGTGGCCGCTTTCAGCGACGGCCCGCTGCGCACGGCCGGGCTGGTGGCGGCGACGCTGTGCTGGAGCCTGGCCTTCGGACTGTATTGCCTGCAGTATGGTCCCTACCTGTTCCGGTCCCGCGTCGATGGCCGCGAAGGCTGAACATGCGGGCACGGCGGCGGCGGTCGCCGCGGATGGTCCGCGGCGCGCCGGCAAATGGGAAGCGCGAACAGGGGCAGCGATACGGACGCCTGCAACGGCGCCCGCCGGGACGGCGTCAGGCTTGATACCGGGACGGGATCACCATCCGCTGCAGGAGCCGCAGCACGGCGCCGGGCTGGCTGCCACCTTCAGCAGCGGGAAGCCCGCGCGCGCGACCATGCTGCTGATCTCCTGCGGCGTGGTCAGGTCGTCGTCGTACTGGACGTGCACCCGCGAGCTGCCGGTCGGGGCTTCGACCGCGCGCACGCCAGGCACCCGGCGCAGGACGGCGAACATCTTTTCGGCGGCCGGATGGTCGAGGGCGGCGCTCAATGCCAGGCTGTGTTCCATGCTGATTCCTCCGCGGTGACTGGTGCTTGTGTCCTCGTCTCATGCTAGCGGGGATGGACAGGCGCGTCCTTGAAGCAGTTCAGGTTTTCGGATCAAGCGCCAGCGCTGCTCAGACGGTGCGGGAGTAGGGCATGCGCACCAGCGGCACGCCGGCCTCGCGGCCCAGGTAGCGGTCGAACACCATGCAGATGTTCCGGACCAGGAAGCGTCCCTGGCTCGTCACCCGCAGCCGGCCCGGCTCGCGCACCAGGAGGCCCTGCGCGGCGTAGTCGTCGAGCTGCGCCTGTTCGCGCCCGAAATAGCTGGCGAAGCCGATGCCGTGGCGGCGCTCGAAGGCATCGAGGTCGACGTCGAAGTCGCACATCAGGCGCCCGATCAGGTCGCGGCGCACCAGGTCGTCAAGGCTGAGCCGGATGCCGCGCGCCACGGGGAGCTGGCCACGGTCCAGGGCCGCGTAGTAGCGCCCGAGCGACTTCTCGTTCTGGCAGTAGCTGCCGGCCACCGCGCTGATGGCCGAGACCCCGCAGGACAGCATGTCGGCCTCCGCGTGCGTGGAGTAACCCTGGAAATTGCGGTGCAGCCGGCCGGCGCGCTGGGCCAGCGCCAGCTCGTCGTCGGGGCGGGCGAAATGGTCCATGCCGATATACACGTAGCCGCTGGCGGTGAGGTGGGCGATGCACAGGGCCAGCAGGTCGAGCCGGGTCTGCGCGCTGGGCATGTCTTCCTCGCGGATCAGGCGCTGCGACTTGAACAGCTCCGGCATATGGGCGTAGCTGTACACCGAGATGCGGTCGGGCGCGACCGCGACCACCTTGTCGAGCGTGCGCCGCATCGAGGCCACGCTCTGCTTCGGCAGGCCGTAGATGAGGTCGATGCTGATGGAGCGGAAGCCCTGCGCCCGTGCGGCGGCGATGGCCTCCAGGGTCAGGGACTCGGGCTGGATGCGGTTCACGGCCTGCTGCACCTCCGGGTCGAAATCCTGCACCCCGAGGCTGATCCGGTTGAAGCCCTGGGCGCGCAGCTGCGCGATGCGGGCCGCGTCGACCGTACGTGGATCGATCTCGATGCCGTATTCGCCATCGGCGTCGCCGGCGAAATCGAAACGCTCACGCAGGTGGCGGGTCAGGACCCCCATCTGTTCGCCGGACAGGTAAGTGGGCGTGCCGCCACCGAAATGCAGCTGTTCCACGCGGTTCATGCCCTCGTAGAGCGCGGCCTGCATGTCGATCTCGCGCAGCAGGTAGCCCAGGTAGATGGCGGCCTTGTCGCGCTCGCCCGTGACGATCTTGTTGCAGGCGCAGTAGTAGCACAGCGACTGGCAGAAGGGAATGTGCACGTACAGCGAGAGGGGCGGGCGCGCCGGCGCCTGGCGCCGCGATGCGACCGCGCGGCGGTAGCCATCGCTGCCGAAGTCGGGCGCGAAGCGGTCCGCGGTGGGGTAGGAGGTGTAGCGCGGACCCTGGCGGCTCATGCGTGCGATGAGTTCGCTCGAGGGGAGGGCTGGGACGTCGGGCATGGCTGGAATGGCATTGGTGGTCATGGGTGAACTCGCGTCTGCGCCGATGCCGCGGGAGTCGCGGCCCTGGCTTGCTGAAACCTGCTGATGAAATACAGCTTATGCCTGCCCGACAGGGCCGGCAAGGCAAAAGTGGCCTTGCGCAGGCCAATCCCGGAATTCTTGATCTGGTCCATTAAAAAGAAGTATTGCGTTTGCATGTTATTGCCGGGCTGCTTAGGATGCCGGCGAAAACCTGATTTCTCACGTTGAAAAGGACATTGATATGCATGCGACACGCAAGCTATGGACATGGCTGGCGATCATCTGTGTGGTCTCCTTCTCGGTCCTCGGTTGGGTCGGCAGGGAGATCTACCTGAAAGCGCCACCCATCCCATCCGCCGTCACCAACGGCAAAGGCGAGGTACTGTTCTCGGGCGAACAGATCCAGCATGGCCAGCAGGCCTGGCGCGCCGCCGGCGGACAGCAGCTCGGCACCGTCTGGGGCCATGGCAGCTACCTGGCCCCGGACTGGTCGGCCGACTGGCTGCACCGCGAAGCCCTGGCCCTGCAGGACGCCGTCTCCACGCGCGACTTCGGCCAACCCTATGCCCGGCTCGACACCGCCCGGCGCGGCCAGGTCGACGCCACCGTGCGCGAGGAATTGCGCAGGAACACCTATGATCCGGCTAGCGGCACGCTGGTGCTGTCGACCCTGCGCGCCGCTGCCGTACAGAAGGTGGCAATGCACTACGCCGGCCTGTTCGGCAGCGACAGCCGCTTCGACGCCCTGCGCGAACAGTACGCCATGAAGGCCGGCTCGCTGCCGGAGGAGGCCGACCGCGCGGCACTGACCGGCTTCTTCTTCTGGTCGTCCTGGGCCGCCGCTGCCGACCGTCCCGGCGAGACTGGCTTGAGCTATACCAGCAACTGGCCACACGAACCGCTGGCCGGCAATACACCCACGGCGGGCGCGGGCATCTGGTCGATCGCCAGCGTGATCCTGATGATCGCGGCGATCGCCGCCATGGTCTTCTTCCATGGCATGCACAAGGAAGAAGAAGATCCGCCGACGCCGAAGAGCGACCCGCTCGGAGGCATGCGCATCACGCCCTCGATGCGCGCCACGCGCAAGTATTTCTTTGTCGTGGTCGGCCTGATCCTGGCCCAGGTGGCGATGGGCGTCGTCACCGCCCACTACGCGGTCGAAGGCACCAGCTTCTTCGGCCTGCCGCTCGGCGAGATCCTGCCGTTCACCGTGAGCCGAACCATCCATACCCAGTTCGCCGTCCTGTGGATCGCCACCGCCTGGCTGGCTACCGGCCTGTACATCGCGCCTGCCATTTCGGGCCACGAGCCGAAGTACCAGAAGCTGGGCGTGAACCTGCTGTTCTATGCGCTGCTATTCATCGTGGTCGGTTCGACCGCCACCGGCTGGCTCGGCACGCTGCGCGCGGCCGGCACCGACTACGCGTTCTGGATCGGTAACCAGGGCCTGGAATTCACCAGCATGGGCCGCGTCTGGCAGATCCTGCTGTTCGTCGGCCTGCTGTTCTGGGCGCTGCTGTTAGGGCGCGGCCTGTGGCCGGCGCTGCGCAAGCCCTCGGAAAGCCGCGGCCTGATCGCCATGGTGTTCCTGGCTGCGCTGTGCATCGGCGGCTTCTATGCCACCTCGCTGACCTGGGGCCGCGGCACCCACTATTCGATGGTCGAATACTGGCGCTGGTGGCTGGTCCACCTGTGGGTGGAAGGCTTCTTCGAGGTGTTCGCCACGGCCGTGATCGCACTGCTGTTCACCCGGCTCGGCCTGATCCGCGCGGCCTCGGCCAACAGCGCGATCGTCCTCGAAACCATCGTGTTCCTGTTCGGCGGCATCCTGGGCACCCTGCATCACTTGTACTTCACCGGCACCCCGACCTCGGTGATCGCGCTCGGCTCGATGTTCTCCGCGCTCGAAGTGGTGCCGCTGTCGCTGATCGGCATCGAGGCCTACCGCAACTACCAGCGCAGCAAGGCCGCCGCCTGGGTCCGCAACTATCGCTGGGCGATCCTGTGCTTCATCGCCGTCGGATTCTGGAACACGGTGGGCGCCGGCCTGCTCGGCTTCGCGATCAATACGCCGATCGCGCTGTACTACATGCAGGGCCTGAACATGACCGCCGCCCACGGCCACGCCGCCCTGTTCGGCGTGTACGGGATGCTGGGCATCGGCCTGATGCTGTTCTGCCTGCGCGGCCTGAGCGCCGGCTACGGCTGGTCCGATTCGCTGCTGCGCCCGACCTTCTGGCTGCTCAACATCGGCCTGGCCATGATGGTGTTCATGTCGCTGGTCCCGGCCGGCATCTACCAGGCCCACGCCAGCATCACGACCGGCATGTGGTATGCCCGCTCGGCCGAGTTCGTGCACTCGTCCTTCATGGAAACCATGGTCTGGCTGCGCGTTCCCGGCGACATCGTGTTCGCCTGCGGCACCCTGTTCCTCGGCCTGTTCGCGTGGCGGCTGCTGCGCAGCGGGCGCGACCCGCAGGCGGTGGCGGAAGGAGTGCGCGTACGCGCCTGAGCTTCCTGATCCCGACTCCCGGCCGACCGGCCGGGTCACTCTACCTACGAAAGGAATCACCATGTCTCACGATTGCTCCAGCGAGTCCGTCTCGGCCCGGCCCCACGTGTTCGATGCCAGGGGCGTGGCGCGGCGCTTCCGGCATGCCGCCATCTTCGGCGCCCTCGGCGCGCTGCTGCCCGGCGAGGCGATGCGCTTCATCAACGACCACGACCCGCTGCCGCTGCTGGCGCAACTGGGCGAATATTTCGGTCCCCGCGTGGATGTCGTCTACCACCGCCGTGCGCCCGGCGACGTGGTGATCGACTTCGTCGTGAAAAGCTAGGCCCGCCATGCGCCTGACCGAATTCACCGACCATGCCCTGCGCCTGCTGATGTACCTGGGAGCCCACCGGGGGCGCATGGCCACCATCGACGAGATCGCCCTGCAGTACGGCATCTCCCGCAATCACCTGGCCAAGGTCGTCAACGAGCTGGCTGCCTCGGGCATGATCCAGACCGTGCGCGGCCGCTGCGGCGGGGTGTGGCTGACGCGCGAGCCGCGCGACATCCGGCTCGGCGAAGTCGTCACGCAGACCGAACCCAACTTCCACATGGCGCAGTGCTTCGGTGCGGCTGCCGCAGCCTGCCCGTTCTCTCCCGACTGCCGGCTGCGCGCGTCGCTGGCCGATGCGACCCGCGCCTACCTGGACGAGCTGAACCGGGTCACCCTGGCCGACCTGCTGCCGGCAGCGCCGCCGGCGACGTCCGCGGCCCAGCCTTCCGGATCAGGTCACTGCCACCAGCCCAGGACACCATGACAAGCCATCCGACTCCCCCCGTCTGCCTGGACGTATCCGGCCTGCTTCCACCGGAACCGATGGAGCACATCCTCGACGCGCTCGCGGCCTTGCCGGCCGGGGCGTTCTTGCAGGTACGGATCGACCGCGAACCGTTTCCGCTGTACCGGATACTCGAGCGCGACGGCTATGGCCACCGGATCGCCCCGCGCGACGACGGCAGGTACGACCTGATGATCTGGGCCGTGCGATGCAAAGAAAACTGAACTACGAGGCCATGCCCCCGATCTGGGTGCCGCTGGCCTTCCTGCTCGCCGCACCATGCTTCGCGCTGGCGGCATCGGTCGTGCTGGCCTGGCAGGGCGAGGCGGCGCTGGTCTCGCGCTGGACGCCGGCCACGCTCGCCATGACGCACCTGCTGACCCTGGGCTTCCTGACGATGACGATCGTCGGCGCCCTGTTCCAGCTGCTGCCGGTGGTCGCAGGCGCCCGGATCCCCCTTGCGCGTCCCGTCGCGGTCGCCGGCTGGATCGGCCTGGTGTCGGGAACCGTGATCCTGGCCAGCGCCCTGGGCCTTGGACTGGGAGGCGCTGCCTTCCACGCCGCCGCGGCGGTGCTCGCCCTGGCGGGCCTGCTCATGCTGGCGGTGCTTGGCATCGCGCTCGCGCGCCGCGCCGCCCCTGCCGCCAACGCGCTGGTGCGCGGCGTGCGGCTGGCCGCAGCAGGCCTGGCGCTCACGCTGGGCCTGGGCGGCACGCTGGCCCTGTACCTGGGCGGCGTGGCGGTGGCGGACGTCGTGCTGCTGACCGACATCCACGCATCCTGGGGGTTGCTGGGCTGGGTCGTGGCCTTGACGACGGTCGTGTCGTTCCAGGTCATTCCGATGTTCCAGGGTACGGCAGCCTATCCGGCGTCCCAGGAAGCCGGGGTGCCCGCGCTGCTGTTCGCGCTGCTGCTGGCCTGGAGCGCCGCGGCGCTCGGCGGAACCGGACAGTGGCGCACCGCTGCCGAGATCGGCCTTGGCGTGCTACTGCTGTCATACGTCCGGACAACGCTCCTGCACTTCCGGCGGCGCAAGCGCCAGGCCGATGTCGGCACGTTTTACTGGATCCAGGCCATGGCGTGCCTGGCAGGGGCGGTACTGGTCCATTTCCTTCCGATCGATGGCGACCGCCGGGCCCTGATGATGGGCATCATGGTCATCGCGGGCTTTGCGATGTCTGCGATCAATGGCATGTTGTACAAAATCGTGCCCTTCCTCGTCTGGTACCACTTGCAGGAAAGGGCCGGGGGCGCACGTGCGCGCATGCCCGGGATCAGGACGATCGTCGATGAGCCGCGCGCGCTGCGCCAGTGGCGCTGGCACCTGGTTGCCTTCGCCCTGCTGCTGGCGGCGCCGCTGGCGCCCGGGGTCCTGGCGCGGCCCGCCGGCCTGTTCCAGGCCCTGGCCATGCTCTTGCTGATCCGCGACCTGGCCGGTGCCGCCATGCTTTACCTGCGTCTTCGCAGGGCCTAGAGAGCAAGCCTCGAACCGCGCCACCCTTGCATGGAGGAAAATGCCCGGCTGGAGCTTGCCGAGTTATCATTGCATGCATCGGACCAGGATAGCAGGAGAAGGGATATGCAAGAACTATCGCGAGGCGCGCGCTTGGCCCTCGCCCAGGATGTGTCACAGAGGCCGCTTCAGGTCAAGCTGGCGGGCCAGGGCCTGGCACTCGACTTTGCCTGCTTTGCCATTGGCGCCTCCGGCAAGCTGGTCGACGACCGGTACATGACCTTCTTCAACCAGGCCAGCACGCCGTGCGGCGGCGTTGTGCTGGCGAGCCAGGGAAGCACGGTCGACGGTTTTATGTTTCGCCTCGCCATGCTGCCGCCGACGGTCGAGCGTGTCGTCATCACGGCCAGTATCGACGGGGACGGCGCCATGTCGCAGCTGGCACAAGGCCACGTGGGCCTGCATGGCGCGGAAGGCGAATTCGCCCGCTTCGCATTCACCGGCCAGGATTTCGCCCATGAACAGGCGGTCATGCTCGGCGAGTTCTACCGCAGGGACGGGGGCTGGCGCTTCATGGCGGTCGCGCAAGGATTCAACGGCGGATTGCCCGCGCTGGTACGGCATTTCGGCGCCGACGTCGCGCAGGAGTCCGCGCCCGCCATCCCCGCGCCACAAGTCCAGGCGGCACAGGCAGCGCCTCCAGCGTCGAGCATCAGCCTGGAAAAGCGCATCGAAGCCAAGGCACCGCAACTCGTCAGCCTGGTGAAATCGGCGGGCGTGTCGCTGGCCAAGGCCGGGCTGCAGGGGCATCGTGCCAGGGTCTGCCTGGTGCTCGATATTTCTGGATCGATGAGCAGCCTGTATCGCAAAGGCCTGGTGCAGCGTTTCGCCGAACGCATCCTGGCGCTGGGGTGCCGCTTCGATGATGATGGCGACATCGACGTCTTCCTGTTCGGCAGGAACGTCCATCGGACCGAGCCGATGGGGCTTTCCAACTGGACGGGTTACGTCGCAAAGGCCATCGAGCGGCATCCGCTCGAGGGCGATACCCGCTACGGCGCCGCCATGGCCGCGGTGCGCCGGCATTATTTCCCCGATACGGACGGGGGCGAGCGCAGGACGGCACATGCTGCGCCGCTCCCGGTCTACGTCATGTTCGTGACCGACGGCGGCACTTCCGACCAGGCCGTGACCGAACGCCAGCTGCGCTGGTCGAGCCGCGAACCGATTTTCTGGCAGTTCATGGGAATCGGGAAGGGAAGGAAATCGAGAAGCAAGCGCCTGTCCAATTTCGCCGAGTCCGATTTCCCTTTCCTGGAAAAACTCGACGACCTGGACGGGCGCCTGATCGACAACGCCGACTTCTTTTCGGTGGCGAGCCCGGACGAACATGACGATGCCGCATTGTACGACCTGTTGACGACGGAATACCCGGCTTGGGTGGCGCAGGCGCGGCAGCACGGGCTGTTGCAGGAGCCGAACCGGGTGAGCTAGCTTGGCCGCCCCATGCCGCTGGATTCGCGGTACGTACAGCGCAGCCTGTGCAGGCCGCCTGGCCGCGACTCAGATACCCGGCTGGTCAAGGATGTGATCGATCGCCACCAGTGTCTCCAGGGCCCCGGCGGCAATCCCGACGCCGGGCACGCCGTCGAGATGCGGTGCGCGCGGGTTGATCCGGATGAGCGCGCCGCCGTGCCGCAGCACGACGCGCCGGGCGAACTGGCGTACGGCCGGGACGTCCAGCCCGGCCCCGATTTCGATCACCACCGGGCGGCGCACCCGTGCCAGCCATTCCTGGCAGTGCGCCGCCTGCGATGCGCGCTGCGTATCGATCCAGCCGTCATCGCCGAACATGAGGATGTTCGGCCGGGCCATGCCGCCGCAGCGGGGACAGGCGGGCAGGGGACTGCGCAGCGCACAGTGGGCCTGGTCCACCACCGGCTGCAGGCCGTCGGCCGGCCAAAGCAGGGGAACGCAGGGCAGCAGGCACTGCAGGCGGTGGATGCTCCCATGGCATTCCTCGATCCGCGACGGATCGAAGCCGGCCTTCTGGAACTGGCCATCGACGTTGCTCGTGAACACGAAGTAGCCATCACGCTTCGCCTCGCCCCAGCGCCGCAGCAGCCCGTAGCCGGCATGTGGAAGGGTGCGGCGGTACAGGCCTAGCCGGTGGCCGTAGAAACCCCAGGCGCGGCGCGCATCGGCGCGGAAGGCGGACGGACTGGCGATATCGATGAAGCCCGTTCCTGCGGCGGCAAGCGCCGGGTAGGCCTTCCAGAAACCGGCGTTGCCGCGAAAGTCGGGCAGGCCGGAATCGACGCCCATCCCTGCGCCGGCAGCGATGAGCAGCGCATCGGCGCCGGCAAGCAGGGCCGCGGCGCGTTCGATGGCCCGCGGGTCGCCTGGCGCCGCGCTCATGCCGGCGCCCCGAACGGTTCGGTGTGCATGCTGTGTCCTTTCACGCATGTCCGTGCATGGTGAACATCGTGCCGGCCTGGCGCTATACGAGCTTCGCCAATCGATGGTGCCCGGTTCGGACGCGTTATCGTCCGGACCCGTGATCAGGCCTGCGGCCCCGCCGCCCGCTTGCTGCGATACCGCTCCTGCATCCATGCCACGATGCCCGGCACCAGCGACAGCACGATGATGCCGAGAATGACGGCAGTCAGGTTCTCATTGACCCATTTGATGTTGCCGAAGGCATACCCGGCCAGCGTCAGCGATACCACCCACAGGGTGCCGCCCGAAATGTTATACGAAAGGAAGGTCCGGTAGCGCATGCTGCCCAGCGCCGCGACGAAGGGCGCCAGCGTGCGGACGATCGGCACGTAACGCGCGAGCACGATGGTCTTGGGGCCATGGCGCTCGAAAAAGCGCTCGGTATACAGGATGTGTTCGGGCTTGATGAAGCGCAGCCGGTGGCCCGCCTGGATTCGTCCGCGGAAGGCGCTGCCGACCGCGAAATTGACGATGTCTCCCAGCACCGCCGCCACGATCAGCAGCGGGATCAGCACCGGCAGCGACAACATGCCTTTCGCCGCCAGCGCACCGGTGACGAACAGCAGGGAGTCGCCCGGCAGGAAGGGCATCACGACCACACCCGTTTCGACGAAGATCACTGCGAACAGCAGTACATAGACGAGCACCTGGTACTCGGCCGCGAGGACGGCGAGATGGCGGTCGAGGTGGAGGAACCAGTCGAGCAGGGTAGTCAGCATAGCGTTTGTCTTTGTTTCATGTGAAAGCCAGGGATCGATCCCGCGTGATCGGCGCGCCAGTGCGCGGGGCACACAGGTGGGGGCGCAAACCACCGCATTGTACCGCGTGGCATGCGTCCCCCCTAGTCGTCCATCACGCCGCAGGCGGCCTGCCGGCTCGGTAGACCTGCTAAGATGCCGATTTTGACACAGCGACGCGCCTGCATCCGCCTAGGCCGCGCCAGACTCCGCCCATGATTCCCTTTACCTTCAACGACATCGAGGTCGGCGCGCGCCTGGTCGAGGCCCTCGCGCGCCAGGCGAGCTCGCTGCGCGGCATGCCGATCACCTATGGCGACCTGCTGGCGCTGGCCCGCTCCCTGCATCCGAAGGATGAGGTGCTTGGCCGCGCGGTCCAGGTCGGCATCGGCCCGAAGCTGCTGTTCGTGGAAGGTTTCTGCGCCGCGCACGGCTATCCCAACCTGGCCTGCCTCGCACTGGACCGGGACACCGTGCGGCCCCATCCCGCCTACCAGGGCGACCGGGAAGCCGATCGCCGCGCCGCCGCCGGCTTCGACTGGAGCGGGATCGCGGCGCCGCTCGCGGCGCATGTGGCCGCGCAGCGCGCGATGGTGCCGGCGCGCTACAAGCCGCGCAAGGAGCGGCCGGCGGACGTGGCCTGGTATGCCTATTTCTGTTCGCACCGGGCCGCCTGCGACAGGCTCGGCCTGGAGGACAAGCAGGAAATCATCAACCAGATGATGGCCGGACTGGACCCGGAAACCGCGCTGGCGCGCGTGCTGGCGGCCCGGCCCGCATTCGGCGGGGCAGGCTAAGGACGTTCCTGAGGGCCGTGTCCCGCAGGATAGCTTGCACTGTGCTGCCGAGCCCTTGAACGTGCTAGGATAATCTTTCCAGTCGCATGGCGCCGCCATCATGGATTCCGATAATGCCGCGGGCGGTCCAGCCCGCCTCGAAGACCTGCTCGAGCATATTCCTGCCGGCGTCGTGGTGCACGGCCCCGACGGCCGCATCCTGTCTGCCAACCGGCTCGCGTGCGAGCTGCTCGGCCAGACCCAGGACGAGCTGACCGGCACCGCGTCCAGCGCGGCGGCATGGACCTTCATCCGCCCCAACCACACGCGCATGCGGCCCGAGGACTTTCCGGTCAACGTGGTGTTGCGCACCGGCGTCAAGGTGGCACAGCTGATCGTCGGCGTTCCCGATGCGGGGGGCGTGCCGCTGCGTTGGCTGATCTGCAATGCCTACCCGGAATGCGATGCGTCGGGCCAGGTGCAGCAGGTGGTGGTCTGCTTTACCGACTGCACCGCGCTCAAGCGTGCCAAGCAGCGCCTGCAGAAGTCCGAGAAGCGCCTGCGCCTGGTCCTGCGCGGTTCTACCGATGCGCCCTGGGACTACGACCTCGTGACCCGCGAAATCTACTATTCGGAGCGCTGGTGGAGCATGCTCGGCTACCATCCGGGCGAATTGCCCGCCGACGAAACCTTGTGGCTGGCGCTCGCCCATCCGGAGGACCAGGAAGCGGTGATGGCGTTCATGCGCGAACTGTTCGCCAAGCGCTTCGACACCTACAGCATCGAGTTCCGGCTGCGCCACCGCGATGGCCACTACGTGCCGGTGCTGTCGCGCGGCTTCGTGCTACGCGACAATCACGGCAAGCCGCTGCGCATCTCCGGCACCAATACCGACCTCACCGAACGCAAGCAGGCCGAGCACCAGGTCTACCAGGCCGCCTATTTCGACTACCTGACCGGCCTGCCCAACCGCCGGCTGCTGGTGGAAGAGCTGGACAAGGCGCTGGCGCGCAGCGCCCGCACCGGCGAGCATGGGGCGCTGCTGCTGCTCGACCTGGACAACTTCAAGCTCGTCAACGACACCCTCGGCCACGAACTGGGCGACGCGCTGCTGTGCCAGGTGTCGGAGCGCCTGCGGCTGGTGCTGCGCCACAGCGACGGCCTGGCCCGGCTGGGCGGCGACGAGTTCGTCATCGTGCTGGAACAGCTGGGCAGTTCGGTGCGCGAGGCGGTGCGCGAAACCGGGCACGTGGTCGACAAGCTGCTCGCTGCGCTCGAGCAGCCCTATCATCTGGGCGGGCGGATGGTCCTCAGCACGCCCAGCATCGGCATCGTGCTGTTCGACGGGACCACGGCCGATGTCGATGCCCTGCTCAAGCAGGCCGACATGGCCATGTACCAGGCCAAGGCCGACGGCCGCCATACGGCGCGCTTCTTCGACCCGGGCATGCAGGCGGCCGCCGACCGCCAGGCGGCGCTGGAGGCGGCCCTGCGCGGCGGCCTGGCGGCGCACCAGTTCGTGCTGTATTGCCAGCCGCAGTTCAACCGCCAGGGACGCCTGGTGGGCGCCGAGGCGCTGGTGCGCTGGCGCCGCGAGAGCGGCGAGCTGGTCGGGCCCGCCGAGTTCATCGGCCTGGCCGAGGCCACCGGGCTGATCGGCCCGCTCGGGCAGCATGTGCTCGAAGCCGGCTGCCGGGCGCTGGCGCGCTGGCGCGGCGACCGCGTGCTGGGTCGCCTGAAGCTGGCGGTCAATGTCAGCGCCCACCAGCTGCGCAGCGCGGCCTTTGCGCGCCAGGTGGACGAGATCCTGGCGCAGACCGGCGCGCGGCCGCAGAAGCTGTGCCTGGAGCTGACCGAAAGCGTGTTCGCCGAGGACGCGGCCGGCATCATCGCGCGCATGCATGCGCTGCGCGCCCGCGGCATCGGGTTCTCGCTGGACGACTTCGGTACCGGCTTTTCATCGCTGTCCTACCTGAAGCGCTTTCCCCTGACGGCGCTGAAGATCGACCGCTCCTTCGTGCACGACGTGCACATCGATCCGGACGCGGGCCCGATCGTCGAGGCGATCATCGCCCTGGCGCGCACGCTCAAGCTCGACATCGTGGCCGAAGGCGTCGAGCACGAGGCACAGCGCAGCTTCCTGATCGAGGGCGGTTGCAGCACCTTCCAGGGTTACCTGCTGGGGATGCCGGTGCCGATCGAGGAATTCGAGCACCGGTACAGCGCGCAAGGCTTCGGGCACGCCTGACGACAGGCTGCGTCGTGACGAGGCCACTCCAGCCGCGGAAACTCGCGCCATGCAGGGCAGCCTGCGCTTTTCCTAGCGCGGATCGGGATCGAACCAATGCTTGGGAAAAGTGCCGTCGTAATATTCGACCAGTTCGAGCAGCATTGCCGGCTGCTGGTTCGGTATGTACAGCAGGCGTTTCGAGTCCCGGGACAGCAGCTCACTGGACATCTGGTTTTCCGATATGAGCGGCTTTTTCATGATCGTTCCATCGCGCATCCGGACCGACCGGTAGCCGATGCGTTTCTCGAGGTAGGCCAGCATATCGGGCGACTGGTCGCCGAAGTACTGGACACCGCGGGTATTGCGAATGAAATTATCCCAGGTATCCGGGTAATATCTTTTCAATTGGCTGATATGCTGTACCACGGGCCATAAGGTAATGCCGGCCGATCCTAATTGGCCAATTGCCATATCAAGTGTTTCATTCGCAA
>NZ_JAIWIA010000087.1 GCF_020176695.1 Massilia sp. MS-15
TACGGTGGAGATTTTCTTTGTCGACAGCAATTTCGTGCTATTCACGATACTGCCGGGGCGGATATAATTCTAGGTTATCCGACTGTTACCATTTCTTCCGAGTATCATATGTCCAAGTTTTTGCTCTGCGCAGTGGCGCTGGCTTTCGGCGCTGCATCAACCACTGCTCCTGCCCAAGAATTGCCCGCGCGTGCCGACGAGATGTTCGGTCAAGAATCGACTGAAGCGGCACTACCTGCCCCCGCTGCGCTGCGCAGGGTGTCGATTACCAATGTCACGCCCGCCGCTGCGGCACAGGCGCGCCAGGCAGCCAGCCAGGATGCCGTCGTTGCGGCACAACAGGCACCCAGTGGCATGGCACGGCCCAAGCCCCAAACGGAATTCCAGAAGTTCATTCATGACAGCGTTGGACAGGACCTTCCCATCTTCGGCGCGAATTTCTTCGCGAACGCCCCGTCGACCTTCGCTCCTATCCTGAACGCGCCCGTTCCGTCGGAGTACGTACTCGGCCCGGGCGACGAACTCTTGATCCGCGGGTGGGGGAGCATCGACATCGACTTCCGCGCCACGATCGACCGCAACGGCACGATTTCGATCCCGACCATCGGCTCGGTCGTGCTGGCCGGTGTAAAGGCGGGCGACGCCGACGATATCATTCGTGGCGCCGTTGCAAAGCTGTACAAGGGCGTGACCATTAACGTAAACTTCGGGCAACTGCGTGCCATTACCGTGTACGTGGTCGGCCAGGCGAACCGTCCGGGCACCTATACCGTATCGAGCCTGTCGACCCTGGTCACCGCGCTGTTCGCCAGCGGCGGTCCGAATGCTAACGGCAGCATGCGTCGTGTTCAGGTGAAACGTGCGGGACGCGTCGTCACTGAGCTTGATCTGTATGCCTTCATCGCGAAAGGCGAGAAGTCGGCCGACGTCAAGCTGCAGGACGGTGATTCGATCTATATCCCCCCGGCCGCCGGCTATGTGGCGCTGGTAGGCAAGGTGAACAGTCCGGCCGTGTACGAACTCAAGACCAGTAGCGACACCATCGAGTCGATGCTCGACTTTGCAGGAGGCATGCCGGTGGTCGCTGATCCGCGCCGTGCCTTCCTCGAGCGTATTGATGCGAGTAAGAATCGTCCGCGGAGTGTCGAGCAGTTCGCGCTGGATGCTGCGAACCTGAAGCGTCCGCTGAAAGATGGCGACGTCCTGAACGTTACCGGCATCACTCCGGAATTCTCCAATGCTGTCATTTTGCGCGGCAACGTAGATCAACCAGTGCGTGCTCCATTCAAGGCAGGAATGCGCGTAAGCGATTTGATCCCTAGCCGAGATTCCCTGATTACCCGCGCATCCGTAAGGCGGCAAAACAATGTCGTGACCACTGGCCAGGACAAACAGATAACTAACGAACACGCGGATACGATTGCCGCGCGTGTCGGTGACCTTGTGGACGAAGTGAACTGGGATTATGCAGTAGTCGAGCGCATCAATCGCAAAAACCTCTCGGTGACCTTGGTTCCGTTCAATCTGGGCAATGTGTTTGCCAACCCCACCGGTCCGGACAACATTGAGCTTCAACCCGGCGACACGGTCACCATCTTCTCACAGCAGGATGTCGCCGTGCCAATTGACAAGCGCCGCGTGCTGGTGCGCATTGAAGGCGAAGTCAAGGTGCCCGGTGTGTACCAGATGAGCGCCGGCGACACGCTGCAGAGCTTGCTAGCCAAAGCTGGTGGCCCGACTGCAAATGCCTATCTGTTTGGGACTGCATTCCATCGCGAAACCGTCCGTAAGGAACAGGAAATCAACCTCGAAAAAGCTGCACGTCGCCTCGAGGCTCAGATCACCAGTGACCAGAGCCAGGCCGTTGCGAACCAGCAGACCCTTGCTTCGGTCGACCCCCAGGTCCTTGCAGCCCAGCAGCAGGCACAGGCCTCGTTGGCCCAACGAAAGATCGCGCAATTCCGACAACTAAGGCCGACTGGGCGGATTGCGTTCAATCTGGATCCGAAGGAGCACTCTTTCACGCGCCTGCCGCAACTAAAACTCGAGAACGGCGACCGTTTGATCGTTCCTGCAACCCCGGCGTTCGTCCACGTGTTTGGAGCGGTCAATGTGGAGTCGTCGGCGCTCTGGCGGCCTAATTCACGCGTCAAGGATTATTTGAAGCTTGCCGGTGCTACTTCGGACGCCGATGTTGATGAGGTGTTCGTTATTCGCGCTGATGGCAGCGTTATTTCGCGCGAATCGGGAAGTTGGATTTTCGGTGGCATTGGCGGCCTGGAGGTAATGCCAGGTGATAGTCTCGTGGTTCCAGAGAA
>NZ_JAIWIA010000088.1 GCF_020176695.1 Massilia sp. MS-15
GCTGGCGATCCACAAACCTCGGATTTATTTGATAAGCGGTAGCATCGTCGGCCAGCATTTTCATGGGTAGAAGGCAGGCAGAGCTCGGCAATTCGCGTGGCCAAAATCCCGTTCTATCCACGGCAATGACTGTTCCGCCAATCGAAACTGTTTTTCGTTTCACGTCCGGCTTGATTGATGTGAATTATCTTCGCTTTCGTGCTAACGAAACATTCAGTGTAGTCATGGTTCACGAAGTCCACCTGAATGCTTTGGCTCATGGTGTCGTCTGTATACAAGGACACACAGTGCAGGCCGCCAGACTTGCCGAATGTAGTCGGGTAGCTGCAATGGACGCCAGGTACGCCACATAACGCGCCTGGTGGACGACCTGCTGGACGTGTCGCGCGTCACGCGCGGCCTGATCACCCTGGAGCGTGCCCCGGTCGGGATGCGCGCCGTGGTGCAGGAAGCGGTGGAACAGGTGCGCCCGGCGATCGAGGCACGGCGCCAGAAGCTGGCGGTGCACCTGCCGCCGTCCTGGGCCGCGGTGGAAGGCGACAAGGCGCGCCTGGTGCAGGTGGTCGCGAACGTGCTCGGCAACGCCACCCAAGTACACGCCGGAAGCCTGCGCCATCGACCTGCGCGCCGAGGTGCGCGGCAAGGGCGAGCGCGGGGCGCTGGTGATCAGCGTGCGCGGCGAGGGCATCGGCATGGAAGCCGAACTGACCGGCCGGGTGTTCGACCTGTTCGCGCAGGCGGCGCGCTCCTCCGACCGGTCACAGGGCGGGCTGGGCCTGGGCCTGGCGCTGGTGCGCAACCTGGTCGAGCTGCATGGCGGCGCGGTGGGCTGTTCCAGCCCCGGACCGGGCAAGGGCAGCACCTTCGTGGTCACGCTGCCGCTGCTGGAGGGCGGCGCGCCCGAGGCCACGCCCGAAGCGCCGGCCGGCACGGCGCAGCGGGGCGCGCTGACCGTGCTGATCGTCGACGACAATGTCGATGCGGCCGAAACGCTCGGCCTGGCACGAACCCTTGC
>NZ_JAIWIA010000089.1 GCF_020176695.1 Massilia sp. MS-15
CCTGACCGTGCTGATCGTCGACGACAATGTCGATGCGGCCGAAACGCTCGGCCTGGCACGAACCCTTGCGCGCGCTCGAGCGGGCGCGCAGCGTGGCGCCGGACGTCTGCCTGCTCGATATCGGCCTGCCCGGGATCGACGGGCGCGAGCTGGCGCGGCGCTTGCGCGCGCAGCCGGAGACGGCGGGGGGCCTTGCTGGTGGCGGTTACCGGCTATGGGCAGCAGCAGGACCGGGACGAGGCGCTGGCGGCGGGGTTTCAGCATCATCTGGTCAAGCCGGTGGATGTCGATGCGCGGCTGGGGGTGTTTGAAGTGACTAGGACGCTTAGACTACCGGCAGTGCCGATCTGAGGGGCATGTGCTGGCAACGTTAGCTTGTCTCCGGCCCCAGTATCGTGGCTATTTTCGGGTAAGCCTGCGCCTTCTTATTTGAGGAAAAGGGGGGAGATCCCGTTGCTGTCGACTTCGTTCACTGAGCGACCGATGTCGATCTATATATCAGCTCAATACAGTACCACGACGATTGAGGTCGGCTCTAGAAACCGATGCCCGCCCCCCAGGAGTTTGGTCGAGCAGCGCTGGCAGGACAGGCGCATCGCTAATTCAGCTGTCGGTCACCGTGGCCCGGATCTCGAGCGTGGACGTGTTTATCCCGAGGTGCGCCTTGCGCTATAAGCGGAAACACTCCGAACAATGTTTCTTCGTCTTCCATTCGCCTTCACCCAGCATCATGATGCCCGTGCTGCCCACTAGCAGATGTAGTCCTGTCGTGGTCGGCACTGCGTCACTGGCGTCGTGCAGCGTCTTCTAGCGTCGGCCAACCTTGCTGTAGTCGGGCACCGTCCAGTCAAGTTCAGCCAGGCGCAGCAGGCTCTGCATCAAGTCCATAGCTTGGCGCAGCGGTAGATTGAACAGGCATTTAATGCTCAGGCGGAACTGGATCGCCTGGTCGCTGAAGATTTCGCTTCTCCCGCGCTTGCCGCATGGGTGTGCATTCCAACGCATAGTCGAATCGAGCCAAAAGAGCGGCGAGCCGCGTGACTTTAGCGCTTCGTTGTATGCATTCCTGTTGGTAGTGCGGTACTTCCATGGAGCTGGTTTCATCGGCTCAGCCTACCAGACCTTCAGGTTCTACGCTAACAATGGGGACTGATTTACGC
>NZ_JAIWIA010000092.1 GCF_020176695.1 Massilia sp. MS-15
ACTGTACAGTTGCAAAACAAAACCTTTGGTATTTTGAAAACGAATTGATTGCCGTACCGGCAAACGATTCGGTAGCGTCGACATTCGTTCCTGGTAACGACTGGAGAAATGAGATCCGTCGTTGGGCAGCCACGACCGCTTCCGCGCAGTTGGCGCATCCATCGCTGACTTGGCTTGGCTCATCCCATATTCTTGAAGACGCTTCGTTTCTGGACGCACAGCATGTCCGCACCGTGGATGGAAATGTATTACCGCTGCAGTTCGTTCCTAAGCTGCCCACCAACCGCTCTTATGTGAACAAGGCGACGATGCGCTTTTTCGAAGGGCGCCAGGTTCGTATGCGCGGCGCGGTAGCGAACCTGAACGGGCAGAAGGCATTCGTTGCACGAACCATCTGGCCCATCGATTTCAATTTGCCTATCGCCGAACTGAAGCATACGCCCCTTGGCAGGGCATCGGAGTTGGCCGCGCTCATACGTGAACCGATCCTGGATGCTAAGGGACTCGAAACACGTCTGCTATGGGAGCGCCGGCCCGGCCAGGCGCGTGATTGGCAGCAAAAGCCGGTAATTGGGCTGATCCTCAATGGCGCCCAGGGTGATGACGACGAATCGCTCGGCGGGCACTTTGCGGTGGCTACCGGACGTATCGGCGAAAAGGGTGAATGGTCCGCTTGGGCGGTGAATAATTTCTATAATCTTGCTTCAATTAACGAGAAAGGCATCATCGCCGGGACGGTCCCAATGGATAACTATCTGATGGACCTGAACAGCGGACAGCAATATTATCGTCCTTCATACATGCTCGTTGCAGTTCTAAACAAGGACCGTACGGCGGTCGCTTTCCAAGGAGCCGTGCAGCGCGTTTTCAACCACTTTTACCGGCACGATTTCCGGTACCA